>JBIKJA010000004.1:0-218552 GCA_044361315.1 Crocinitomix sp.
GCTGGTTTTGATGCGTTAAAGCCCAATCGCGATCCAGAAGCATCAAAATGGATAGGGTTGCACCTTACACGTGTAGAAGAAGAATTTAAGGTTGTAATTCTTTTCTAAAACGTCCGTTCCAATAAATCTGTTGGTCGGCCCTGTTCTATCCCGCCATCATCCCTTAAATGGACAACACTATCCGACATTTCGAAAATGACATCCTTTCGGTGACTCACCATCAAAATTGTGGTACTTGTTTCTTTTTGAACAACCCTTAATTCGCGAATTAAATCACCGATAGAAGCGTCATCTAAGGCAGAAAAAGGCTCGTCCAATAAAAGTAAACGCGGTGATTGACACAAAGCACGAACGATTGAAACACGTTGTCTTTCACCACCAGACAATTCACGCGGATAACTTTTTAAAATTTTCATCAAATCTGTTACCCCCAACAGGTGTTTAATTTGAGCAGAAATGCCGTTTATCGAAGCATAATTCAAATTTCCCTCCACAGTCATATTCGGGAAAAGGTTATAATCTTGAAATACGAAACCTGTTTTTCGCGTGGCTATGGACAAATTAATTTTTTTCGATTGATCATACCAAACCTCATTATTGAAAATAATCGTTCCCTTATCAGCATGATCTAATCCAGCAATCATTCTTAAAATCGTTGATTTTCCAACACCCGAACGCCCATAAATTGCAGAAGTGGTTCCTAATTCGAAAGTCGCCGAGCACTTCACATTGGTTGTGCGTTGTTTCGTCTTAAACGTCTTATGTAAATCAATATTAAGCAATGCCGGAATGATTTGTTCTTCGCGTCAATAAATTGAGAAAGAAAATTAATATAAAACTTACAATTAGTAAAATGATTGCATAAGCATGAACTGTATCATAATTTACCGCGTTCATTTCATCATAAATCGCAACAGATGCCACATTCGTATCATTCATCTTACCACCAATCATCAAAACCAATCCAAATTCACCAATTGTATGCGCGAAAGTAAGCAATACGCCGTTCAGAATTGATCTTTTTATTATTGGTAAATAAACATACCACAAAGCATTCATTCGTGACTTGTTTAACAATTTTGTTGACTCAATTAGATTTTTTGGAATCCCTCTAAAACCATTGATTAACGGTGTGAGCATAAAAGGTGTACAAAAAATAATAGATCCTACTAATATGCCAGTGAAACTAAAGGCTAAAGTAATGTCAAAATAATCTTCCAAAAAAACACCAATCGTGCTTTTAGGGCCCAAAAAAACCAAAAAATAAAACCCTAAAACAGTTGGCGGTAGTACAATTGGTAACAATAAAATGCTCTCCAAAAAAATCTTTCCTCTCCATCTGGAAAAGGCAATAAAATAAGCAAGCGGAATTCCAATAATCACCAAAAACGCCGTTGTAAAACACGCTAATTTAAAAGTAATAAAAAAGGGAGTATAATCCATTAGTCGGTGTGGTATCCAAAATAATTTAATACTGCTTTACATTTTGCTGATTTAAGAAAATCTCTTAATTCAGCCGAACGCTCTGCATTTTCTTTTAATCCGTGTTCTAAGATCATTGCGCCTTGCTCAATCGGCTCAAAATTAACTGGGTCAACTTCAAAAAATTTAAAGTTTTCTTCATTTTCAATTCGGAAAGAATAACTCGTAAAAGCTGCATCAACAGATCCCGTTGTAAGATACTGATTTATTTGACCAATATTTTCACCCACCACTAATCGCGATGCAATTTTATCGTATAATCCCACTTTTTTCAAATATTGATCCGCTGCCAGACCATACGGGGCCAATCGCTTATCCGAAATTCCAACGCGACGCATCGTTGAGTCTGACAAAGCCTCTTCGATTGTTTGATAATTTGTGTTTTTTCCTACAACTAAGACAAGTCTTCCTTTTGCATAAATAAATGGTTTTTCCCCATTTCCTTTTTCGAAAATCCCTTGTGGATAAGTTAAATCAGCCGAGATAAAAAGATCATAAGGCGCGCCACTCTCAATTTGTGCTGCCAACATTCCAGAAGATCCAGCAGTAATGTCACATTTTATTCCTTTTTCTTTCTCAAATAAAAGAGCTATAGAATCCATTGCATATTGCATGTTTGCCGCACAGGCAACGGTAACACTGCCTCCTTCTTTGTCTTGGTTTGAACCACAACTGAACAGAATAATTGATAAAAAAAACCCAAAATATTTCATAATAAAACCTTTTTTATTTCCTTTTTTAAAATAAAAACAACGTTAAAAGTATTAAAATTTCTGCATTTTCTGCACGAAACACAGAAATTTTATTTTGTAGTGAAAATGAAGAAATGAATTAACTAACTTTACAGCCTATATTTAGACTAAATTCATGTACAGATCACACACTTGCGGAGAATTGAGTGCGCAGCATATTGGCGAAAAAGTAACGGTAGCCGGATGGGTCCAAACCATTCGAAATAAAGGAAATATCGTTTGGATTGACTTACGCGATCGTTACGGATTGATTCAAATTGTTGGAGAAACAGGTGTTGTAACGGACAAAGTTTTGGACGAATTAAAACAATTGGGCCGCGAATTTGTCGTTCAAATTGAAGGAGAAGTAATCGAACGTTACGACAAAAACCCAAAAATGGTGACGGGGGATATTGAAATTAAAGCTACCTCGGTGGTTTTGTTGAACGCCTCGTTAACACCTCCTTTTACGATTGAAGACCAAACAGATGGTGGTGAGGAATTAAAAATGAAGTACCGCTATTTGGATTTACGCCGAAAACCGGTGCAAGAAAAGTTAAAATTAAGACATAAAGTTTCGTTAGAAACTCGAAAATATTTGGATACGGTTGATTTTATGGAGGTGGAAACGCCTTATTTAATTAAATCGACCCCAGAAGGTGCGCGGGATTTTGTGGTACCAAGCCGAATGAACCCAGGGCAATTTTATGCTTTGCCGCAATCGCCACAAACGTTTAAACAATTGTTGATGGTTTCTGGCTACGACCGCTATTATCAAATTGTAAAATGTTTTAGAGATGAGGATTTAAGAGCGGATAGACAGCCTGAATTTACTCAGATTGATTGTGAAATGGCGTTTGTAGAGCAAGAAGATATTTTAAATACGTTTGAAGGTTTGATTAAACACTTGTTTAAAACGTGCAGAAATTACGAGTTCAACTACGAATTTCCTCGAATGACTTATGCGGAAGCAATGGAACGTTACGGTTCTGATAAACCTGACATTCGTTTTGATATGTCGTTTGTGAACTTAACGAGTTTGGCGCAGGGCAAAGATTTTGCCATTTTTGATAATGCCGAATTGGTGTTGGCCATTACAGCTAAAGGTTGCGGTGAATATACCCGGAAACAATTGGATGCCTTGGTGGATTTTGTTAAACGTCCTCAAATTGGGGCAAGTGGCTTGATTTATTGTAAATGCAATGAGGATGGTTCGTATAAATCGACTGTTGACAAATTTTATGATCAAATAGCGCTTGGGGCTTGGGCGAATGTTTGTGGGGCTGAAAAAGGTGATTTGATTTTTGTAATGTCGGGCAATACGGATAAAGTTCGTTCGCAAATGAATGAATTGCGCTTGCATTTAGGTACCGAACTTGGTTTGCGTGATCCTAATGTTTTTGCACCTTTGTGGGTATTGGATTTTCCATTGTTAGAATGGGACGAAAATTCGGGACGTTACCACGCCATGCACCACCCTTTTACCTCGCCAAAAAAAGAAGATTTTCATTTATTGGCAACTGAACCTGGCAAAGTAAGAGCCAATGCCTACGACTTAGCCATGAATGGGGTTGAGTTGGGTGGTGGATCGATACGGATTCACAACAAAGAATTGCAAGCAAAAATGTTTGAATTGCTTGGTTTTTCGGATGAAGAAGCTAAAGCGCAGTTTGGATTTTTATTAAATGCCTTTGAATATGGCGCTCCTCCACACGGTGGATTGGCGTTTGGTTTTGACCGTTTAGTGGCAACCATGGGTGGATCTGATTCGATCAGAGATTATATTGCCTTCCCGAAAAACAATAGTGGCAGAGACGTGATGATTGACTCCCCTGCCCCATTGGCATTGGAACAATTGGAAGAATTGTTTTTGGCCAGCACTGCTCCGGCGGAGTAGAATTTGACGGTAATACAATTGATATTAGCTTTTTAAATTCCAATGTGCCTGCGTTTTTTGGTGATAGAAAAAACTACTGATAATAAGTCTTTTACTATTTATAAAGCGTTTTAAGTTTAGCAGCATCAGACCAAATAATTCTCATTATGATTTGTTTTCAATTCTTTTACGGATTGATTTTCTGACATCTTCACTGCTGTGTGTTTTGCCTTTTTTAGATCGTTAAGGCCTTTGTCAATTGCACGTTTCTCTTCTTTACTTAAATCGTCATACCAATCATCATTTACCTTTTTCACTGAAATTTGTTTTTATGTTTGATCCAAAATCAATAATCAAAACGGGGTGTTATTCACCCAAAATTAACGTAAAGCCTTTTCAAAAACAACCCATTACCAACATTTAAGTTTTATTTCTGAACCCTCCCACTCCGTTCACGCTCTAATCTCAAACTCAATCCTGTTTTCCTACCCCCGATAAAAGCGGCAGCTTGGTGGGTTGGTGCATGTAGAAAACTTGTTGTTTGACGGTGACCAACGGAAACCGGAAAAACAACTTTAGTTGACTTATGCAGCAAAGCAACAACTAAAGCGACTAGCGGGATTGGGTTCAGCTGATTATTAACTCAATTAAAACTATCAAAAATCACGTTTTGTTTACCAGAATTAAGCCTTAACTTTGTACTAAAATTTGTTTTGGTATGCGGTTTAGAATTCTTGCGTTTTTGGCCATTTTAATTACGGGAATTACCATTGCGGTGATTTTAAATTTAAATCATTATTCGGACGACCCTGATTCGACATCGAATAGAAACCAAAATAACCGTTTAAAGGTGTACAACCCATCGGATGTGAATCCGGATTTGGTGGACAGTAGTTTGCATGACAAAAAAAAGGACCACACGATTGGGGATTTTTCTTTTTTAAACCAATTGGGCGATACGATTACAAAGGCGGATGTTTCGGGACATATTTTTGTGGCGGACTTTTTCTTTACTACCTGCGCTGGAATTTGTCCGAAAATGACCACTCAATTAAAACGGGTGCAGGATGAATTTATGGACGACCCGCAGTTTTTGATTTTAAGCCATACTGTGAACCCTAAAATTGATTCGGTTGAGGTAATGTATAAATATGCCCAACGCTTTGGAGCAAACCACGCCAAATGGTGGTTTTTGACAGGAAGTAAAAAGGATTTGTATTTGATGGCGCGCAAATCTTATTTAGTGGTGCCTGACGAAGCGAATCCGAATTATTCGCATGGGGACGAATCTGACTTTATTCACACTGAAAATTTTGTGTTGATTGATCCGGATGGGCGAATTAGAGGAATGTATGATGGCACTGACCCTGATAAGGTATCCGCTATGATTTTGGATATTTATGATTTGAAAAAGGAGTATCCAGGACTTTAAGATCCTATACCAAATTTAATCTGTTCATTAATTCGTCTTTGTACGAACCTCCAATTGGAATTGTTTTTTTGTCTTTTTCTAAATGCAGGTTCGGATATTCGATGGCTGCAATTTTGTCCACGCGAACAATGAATGAGCGGTGTACCCGAATAAATTGATCATCTGAAATTTTGCTGACAATGTCCTTCATTGTTGAATGCACCGTGTAGCGTGTTTCAAATGTGTTTATTACCACATAATCTTTCAAAGCCTCGACGTAATAAATATCCATTGTTTTTATTTTTATCAGTCGATTTTTGGATTTGACAAATATAAAGCCTTTGGATTCTTTGATGTCCTTTCCTTCAATCAACGAATAAAAAAGATGGCGTTCTTTTAAAACTTCTCTTTCTTTGGTGTATTTGTATAAAGCCAGTTCAATAGAAGATTGTAAATCAACTACCTTAAATGGTTTTATAATATAACCATAAGGTTCAGTGATTTTTGCTTTAGACAAGGTTGCTTCGTCCGCATACGCCGTTAAATAAATGATTGGGATGTTTAATTCTTTTTTTATTCTTTCCGCTGTTTCTATTCCGTTGATACTTCCTTTTAACATTATGTCCATCAGAATAATATCTGGAGATTCAGACATGGCTAATTCAAATGCTCTTTCGCCTGTTGATGCTGCACCCACCACATTATAACCCAATTTTTTAAGGCTTTGCTGAATATCTTTCGATACAATGCTTTCATCTTCAACAACTAATACATTTGTTTTACTCATAAAAACGTAGGTTTATTACAAAACTTGTTTTTCAAATATAATCAAATATTTGATTCCTTTTTCTGTTTTTAATATTAGTTCGCCGTCAATTTGGTCGATCAAGGTTTCAACCAAACTTAAACCTAAGGTTTCGCTCTCCTCTATTTTAAACCCTTTCGGGAATCCCGATCCAAAATCCTCCACCCTTATAATTACTTTATTGTTTTCTTCTTTAATTTCTATTTGTATTTCTCCCCCAGCTGCGGTATAGGCGTGTTTGAGGGAATTGGACACTAATTCGTTTAAAATTAAACCGCAAGGAATGGCTTGATCTAAACCTAATTGTACCCGCGCAATGTCTAAATTTAATTTGGTTTTTCCTGAGAACATTTGGTAGGAATGCACCAAGTTTTGAACCAAATTGGTGATATAATCATGGAAATCAATAGAAGAAAAATCTTTGGTTTGGTATAAGCTTTCGTGGATATAAGACATAGACCTAATTCGGTTTTGACTTTCGTTGATGATTTCTAAGGTTTTTTTATCGTCCACATATGACGATTGTAGGTTAAGAATACTGCTAATTACTTGCAAATTGTTTTTTACCCGGTGATGTACCTCTTTGAGCAGGATTTCTTTTTCTTTTACTGAGTTAATGAGCTGTGTCTCAAATTCGATGTTATCTGTGATGTCCCTGGTAATTACAATTACTTCGTTGGTATTTACGCGTGAATAGCGATTTTCAAATACCATTTCCTTTTCTGTTTTACCGATAATAAACGGGATCATAAAGTTTTTGGTGTGCACTTGACCTGTTCTTAAGGCTTTTTTGACATTATACAAAAAGGAAATTCCTTGTTTTTTATGTTTTATTACGTCGAAAATGTGTTTACCGATTAAGTCTTGAGTGTTCGCAAATTTGTCTAATAGATTCTCCCCTAATTCATTTAATCTATAATCAATAAAGTACCCTTTTTTGTCTATTTTGAACAACATATCCGGAATAGCCGAAACCGTTGCGCGATTGTTTTCTTCGCTTTCAATGATTTTTTTCTCATTTTCAACTTTTTCTGTAATATTGTGTGCGATAAAGGCAATTTCTTGGACGTCCACTTCACCTACTTTTACGGGGCTTATAAACGACTCAATCCAAATCTCCCCTTTGGTGGTTGTAAAATGACTGATCAATTCGACCGATTCACCGCGTAAGGCTTTTTTAAATTTTTTAATCAAGACACTATAAGCAGCTGGTTCGATTGGAAACGTTTTTAAAAAATCATTACCAATTTCTACTTCCACATCCAAATGGTACTTCATCATTCGTTTAAAACTCGAATTAAACGATGAAATACTGAGATCTCTGTCCATGGTTATGATAAATAAATTACTAGAACTCTCAAACAGGGCGTTTAATTTAGACGTGTTTTCGATTAAGAATTTTTGTGTTTTTTTATGTTTTTCAATTTCTTCAGAAAGTTGTTTATTGGTTTTCTCAATCAGCTCCGTTCTTACCCTTTCTGTTTCTTTAATTTTTTGGGCGGTTAGATCTTTGATTAAAACTTGAACATGCATTTCATAATTAATCATTAACCCTAAGATGGCTAGCTCTGCGAAAAATGTCTTTTTATCTTTGCTTAAAAATTCGAATTCAAATTCAAACCGTTCTTGATTTTGAATTTTACCTATTTTATCACAAAATTCTTTTTTAGTTTTCTCCTCACATACAATCAAATCTTTAAATCGCTGGTTTTTTAATTCTTCTTTTGAATAAAGAAAAATTAACTCACTGTTTGAATTTGAATCAATAATTTCGTATTCGTTTTTCTTTGTTTTTTTCAATAAAAACAAAGCATTATTTCCTTCTTCGAAAAGTAAACGGAATTTTTTCTCTCCAATATATGTGTCTCTGCTGTTTTTAATTAATTGAGTCAACCAATTATTCACAAATAAAGACATAAATGAAAACAGGAAGGAGAAAATGATTAATTCTGTCGCAATAAGGCCCTTATTTTGAAGTGCAAAAACAATTAAAAACACGTGATAAGCAATAAAATAAAACAGGGTGGTTTTTAACTCAATCAATAAAAAATGAGCGATTGCACCTACAAAGAGTAAAATGTATAAAGCAATTGGTTCCTGAGTAATGATGAAAGAAAAAACACTAATCAAAACGTTAACTACTACGAACACCTGATGAAAACACACTTGATACTCGTTAATTATTTTAACGTTTTTTGTTGCTTCAAAAAAGATAAAACCAGCTAATATGTTCACTAAGTGCAGGACTGTATCAATACCCCAACGATACCCTATCGAAAGACTAATTAACACCACCAAAAGGGGCAGTATAAACACAAACGAATTATCGTAGAGTTTGATTATAGAGAACGAACGATTATCTTTTATTTCTCGTTTATATAACATTAATTTTCTTCAACAAATTGTATCACTTTAAATCCATCTATTCGGTCCAATTCTCCTCGTTTATATTCTAATTCTTGGGTTTGTTCTCCTTTATTATTGTATGTAATCCATTTGCCATGCTTTACACCAGCGACATATTTACCAACCTCTTTAATTAATCCGTTTGGATAATAATAAGTATGTTTTCCCTTTCGTTGCCCCTCAACAAACTCACCCGTAAAAGCTAATTTACCATTTTTGTAATAGTAATTCCAAACCGCATTTTCCATGCCTGCAGAAAAAGAACCTACTTCTTTATAATCGCCAACATGATAAAACCACTCCCCTTCTCGGATGCCATTGGAATATTCTCCTTTGGCTATTTCATTCCCCAACGAATCAAATTCTACGACCAGACCTTCTAATTGTTCATTTCTATTAAAAAACTCTTTTCGTTGCAGGGTACCATTCATATAATACCAAATCCATTCTCCATTTAATTTATTGGCTGTATACGAACCCTCTTGTTCTTTTTTTCCGTTTTCGTAATAATAAATCCATTTACCCTCTTTTTTACTGTTGACATACTCCCCTTTTGCAATGATCACTCCTGATTTATAATAATTCCAAGGACCTTGAAAAACGCCTTCTCCAGAAATAAATCCTTTAGCAATCAAGGTATCTCGTTCATAAATATATCCATCAATTATTTCACCCAGTTCGTCATATTCACGAAACATGCCTGTCTTTAATCCGTTATCAATGCCCCCTAAAAGTTTTAATTTACCTGTTGGATAAAATTCTTTGTACATGTCAATAATCACCACCTCTTGCGAAGATCCTCCCAAACTATCGACTACCATTTCTTTTAGATCAATCAACTTGCCTTTTAAATCGAACGTTTTTGACAAGCCACTTACCGTACCATTTTTATAGGCAATTTCTGTTTCAATCGCCCCATTCGGAAAATATGTTCGCCACACCCCAGTCTTTTGACCATTTTCATCTAATCTATTAAATTCTTTTCGGTCTTTTAAAAAACCATTGTCATACACTTCTTCTGTAATCACCTCCCCTTGTTCGTTATACTCCAACACCAAACCAACTTCTTTACCATCTTTAATTCCGGTGCGTTTTTTTATTTTACGGGAAGCATAATATTCAATAATTTCATCCTGCACAACATCATCCAAATAATAAATCTCTTTGACTACATTCCCAAGCGTATCGTAAAAACTCACACAGCCATTTTTTTTGTCCGCTGTAAAATCATAAACAAACTTTTTTCTTCCCTCACTGTCAAAAAACGTCCAATATCCTTCCGATTTACCTAGGTTTTTATTCCCCATTGATTTGATGGTCCCATCTTCATAATAACTTTTCCAAAGGCCATCAGGCAATCCGTGTTTAAACGAACCTTCACTAGCAATACGCCCATTTTCATAATAAAAAACCGTATACCCATTCGAATCCAAGTTCTGACAAAAACAAGTCGCATACCCCCATACACTTATAATAAACAATATTTTTTTTATTTTGTCATTTAGTAATAGTTGAAGAGAGGTATATAATATGTTAGGGCTGTTCATTTGTTGATAAGGGGCTTTTTTTTAATTCAGATTTCTAAGGTACTTCTTTTTTTTAATAAATTGCTAACAGTGTTAAATGATCGCAGTATCTCTAAAATAGGAATTTTTCTTGTTTATTAACATTGTGAAAAAATAGAACGGTGTTTATAACTTAAATTTAATTTGAAAGCAATTTTTGTCAATAAGATTGTGGTGAAAAAATGAGTAAAAAAAACTGTCAATTCAAAATCTTATATACCTGAAATTATTTTTTTAATATCCTATTAATATTCACTTTTTTATTACCCAATTTATCATCCCGTTATAAACAAATTATTAAGAAATTTGTTTATAACGTAAAATATTAACTTATTGTTATTTAATTGTTTGTTTTAATTTTAAATAAGATGTTAATAATTATAAACATTTGATTTTTTCATTCAAAAATAAAATAATAGCTTTGAAGAAAGAAATATTATGGCTATTCCGATTGGTTGCGATCACGCAGGTTTTGAATTAAAAGAAAAGGTTGTTGAGTACTTGGTTGAACAAGGTTTTGCTGTAGAAGACTACGGTACCTATAGTTTCGACAGTGTTGATTATCCAGATTTCGGGCACAAGGTGGCCGCTCATGTGACAAAAAATAAAAATCTTGGGATTGTTATTTGTGGCAGTGGTAATGGAATTAATATGACCGTGAACAAACATCAAGAAATTAGATCAGCTTTGTGTTGGATGCCAGAAATCGCTAAATTAGCGAGACAACATAACGATGCAAATATTATTGCTATCCCAGCTCGTTTTGTTTCCGATGAAATCGCATTTGAGATGGTTGATCTTTTTTTATCGACTGAATTTGAAGGCGGGCGTCATGCCAACCGGGTGAACAAGATTGCTTGCCAGTAAAATTATTCGTTGATTAACTGTTCAATAAAGAGATTGGTTTTTTCCACGAACTTCTCATAGTACACCCCTGTCCCAGGACCACTAAAACCGGTGTGGATATTTTTTATTTCTCCTTTTTTATTGATAAATATTAAGGTTGGAAATGAGGTGATGGCATTAAACATTGGAAAAAGTTCTGCTGCACAAGTTTTACACGCTTTGCCTCCCATTAAAAAGGTAAAGTTTAAATCAAGACTTTCTTTGTATTTCTTTACTTTGGCAATCCGATCTTCAACCGATTCTTGTGTTTCAAAGGTAATAGCGATGATTTCTAATTGGTCTTTATATTGCGCTTTTAAAGAAGCTAAATAACGGCTTTCATCTAAACAATTTGGACACCAAGTTCCCATAATTTGAATTAGGGTTACCTTACCTTTGGTCTGTGTATTTGGATAAACATAATCTTTGTTTTCTAAATCTTTTAATTGAAGTTGGATCGGTTGTTTATTCACCAAAAAGGTCAAAGAGTCGGGATGTGTTAATTCGAAACGTTCATTTTTAGTGGCGTACCAATTGGTTTCGTAGTGTTTTCCTGAATTAAAACTTCCCCATAAAGTGTCATTAACTAAGCGCGCACGGAATAAAAAAGCATGCGATCCATCAAAAGTTGAAAGGTAAATGCTGTCATTAGAGACTACACCGTCTAAAAATCGATAATCGCCAGTTTCTGTTAAAAAGGTACCAGAAATTTGATTGTTTCCAGCTTTTTTTTTTTGTTGAAAAGAGGTGAATAGACCGATAGCTTTTTCGGGATCACTTTTATAATCAAAGGTCACTTCCCATTTTCCCTCCACATCAATAGTTTTTGGTTGGTTAGGAAAACGATCTTGATAACCATGTGTAGAAATCAATGGAATAAAATAGTTTTTTCCTTTGTTGTAATTAAACCAAGCTCCTCTAATCAAGTCCTTTTTAACTACTTTTAATTTTAATTCTGAATCAAATAAAGGAAATTTAATAAATAAAGAATCATTTTTTCGTAAAACATCTGTTAATATAATACGTTCGTCTGCATTTAAAACTGCCAACGAAAAAAGTTTGTTGTTTTGTTCAAATTGAAATATAACAGGCAGATTTAACGTTTGATTTAATTGGAAATTGGTGTGCCAATAACCCGTGTTAACCTTAAGGTCTTTGGAGGTACTAATAAGAGATAAAAGTAGAGAGGATAAAAAAAGTAGATTTTTCATTTAGTAGCGTAGAAAAAAATGGTTGCTTTCATTTCAAAGTTTAAATATATGGAATTATTAAAATATTTAATACTTCGTGCAACTTTTATCCTAAATATTAAGTCTTGCTGATGGAAGGAATTTTTATGACGGAAGAACAATTGGTACAAGCGTGTATTTCCGGACATGCGGATGCTTACAAAAAGTTCTATGATTTATTTGCTAAAAGAATGATGGGCGTTTGCTTACGTTATACAACAAATGCAGACGAAGCGCAGGATATTTTACAAGATGGTTTTATTAAAGTTTTTAATAAACTGCCAGATTTTGTAAACAAAGGTTCTTTAGATGGTTGGGTGAGAAGAATTATGGTAAATACCGCGCTTGATCAATATAGAAAAAACAAAAAATATCAGAAGGATATTGAAATTGATACTTATTCTTATAAGCTAGAAGATCAAGATTTTATTATTGAAAGTATTAACGCAACAGATTTATTAAAAATTATCCAAACGATACCAGAAGGGTACAGGGTGGTTTTTAATCTTTTTGCAATTGAAGGTTATACGCATAAAGAAATAGCCGATGAGTTAGGGGTGACGGAAAGTACGTCCAAATCTCAATACTCACGGGCAAAAAAAATGTTAAGAAAATTATTAGTTCAAAATAATATAGTAGAGGAAAGTGAAAGATAATTTAAACATAGAACAATTATTTAGAGATAAATTTAGTTCGTTCGAAGGCGAAGTTAGCCCGAGTGCTTGGGCTAATATTCAACAAGGGTTGTCAACGGGTACGGTGGTTAAAACGGGTTTAAGTGCTGCATTAAAAACAGCGCTCATTTCTGGGAGTATTGTTGCTGCCAGTGTAGTAGGTTTTTACTTGTTTTCTAGCGATGATAAGCAAGAAAAAACACAAGGGCCTATTTCTAATACGATCCCTGTTGAACCAAATCAAATGGTTCAAACCGACTTATCAAATGATGAAATTGCTGCGAATACCAAGAATAATGTAAATAATTCGGTGGTTAATACTAATGGTACTACTAATTCGTCAATGAACATTAGAAATTATGGATCAGCTGTGGGCAATATAACTCCAGATGGATCATTTTTAGCTGGTGGTGGAGAAGTTCAACCAGGTGGTTCAGATCCAAGAACTTCAGCTACTGTTAATCCACAGGACAAAGCAGTAAACAATGAAGATGTTCAATCAACGAAAGAAAATCCGCTAACCGCTTCAATTTCAGTAAATGAAAAAGGTGATTTATTGTATGGTTTTAATGTTTCAGGGGAAAACATCAAATCAATTTTGTGGAGTTATGGAGATGGTTTGGTAGGTCAAGGAGAAGAGGTGACACACAAATACAGAAAACCAGGTAAGTATATTGTTGAAGCAACAATTTTAGGCACGAATGGGGAAACGATAAAACAATCAACTTCTATTGAAATTATCGCAAAATCTAAATTAGATGTAGAGGCCAATGTTATTACGCAAAATAACGATGGTCAAAACGACTACTTTTTAATGAAAAACGTGAATGAGATTGAAACTTTTTCGATTATCATTACTAATAAAAACGGGTTACCAGTTTGGCAATCAGATGATGTGAATTTTAAATGGTTTGGAACGTTTGAGTCGGGTGAGAATGTGGAGAAAGGAGTTTATTATTATCAATATTTCGGTCGTGGAGTGGATGGGGTGGAATACCCAGGCCGAGGAAGTATTACGGTTAAATAGAATAAAACATTGATGTTAAAAACACCAGCTCAATCGGGCTGGTGTTTTTGTTTAAAATAATAGTCAAATCTAGTCGCATTCTTGTTAACAATGCACATACAATAAAAAAGTGATACCATACTTCCAAGATTCTTTCGCTTTCATTACTTTAGCCGATATTTTATAACAAAGTGAGACAACTCCTTATTTTTCTAATTTTTACCATTGGGTTTGCTAGTTTCGGCCAAGTCGAATTGCAATTAAATGCAAACCCAAAAGGAGGATTATACGATCATCCTCAAGTGGTTACATTAACCGCTGTGGATTCTGCTGTTATTTATTATACCCTAGATGGATCTATTCCAACTCCTACCTCTTTAAAATATACTAAACCAATTGAAATTAAGACAGTTGGTGTGATCCGCGCAATCGCTTATAAAAAAGGGCTAAAGTCGGCTGTGTTAACACAATCTTACTTTTGCGATCGTAAATACACCTTGCCGGTGATTTCAATTACAACAAATCCTGCTAATTTATGGGATTATAGTTCAGGAATTTATGTTAAAGGATGTTGTGCTCAACCGGTCGAACCTTATCTAGGGGCTAATTTTTGGAGAAGTTCTGAACGTGTAGCCAATATTGAAATGTATGAGCCGGATGGTGAATTATGTTTTAATCAAGGCGCAGGAATTGGTGTTTTTGGTGGATACAGCCGCGGATTACCACAAAAATCTTTGTTTGTGGTCGCCCGAAGTAAGTATGGCGCAAAGAATTTTAAATATCCTATTTTTCCTGAGCGAGATTTTGATAAATACAAGTCGTTTGTTTTACGAAATTCAGGGGGAGATTTTAAACGAACGCATTTTAGGGATGCTTTTATGACGCAAATGGCTGCGCCAACAGGTGTTGCAATTCAAGCTTATCGTCCGGCAATTGTTTTTTTAAATGGGGAGTATTGGGGAATTCACAATATGCGTGAACGAATTAACGAACATTATTTGGCCTCTAATTATGGGGTTGACAAGGATAATGTGGACATTTTAAGACATAATGGAGATGCCCGTCACGGAACATCGGCACATTATAAGAAAATGTTGAATTTCATGCGCACCAATGATTTAAGTAAAGATGCCGCGATGCAAAAACTTGGCGCTATGATGGACATCGAAGATTATATTCGGTATAACATCGCTGAAGTTTATTCGGATAACAGAGATGCGGGCGGCAATATTCGTTTTTGGAGAGAACGCACCGATTCGGCAAAATGGCGCTGGGTATTGTATGATTTGGATTTAGGCTTGGGAAATAATGCCTATACAGGTTATAAAAATAATACCTTACGAAAATTCACAAACGCTAATACCGAGCTCTGGCCTGATCCTGCTTGGTCGACTTTTATTATTCGTACTTTATTGTCTAATGAAAAGGTAAAAACGCAATATATCAACACATTTGCCGATCATTTAAATACGGTTTATAGGGAAGAAACAGCATTAGCCTTGATTGATAAAATTCAAGAGCCTTTAAAAGAAGAAATGAAATTCCATGTTAAACGTTGGCAAACAACTTATGATAATTGGCAGTTTCACGTGGGTGTATTAAAGACGTTTGTCAAAGAACGCCCAACTTATCTCCGCAAATTTATCATGGAAAAGTTTGGTTTAAAAGGCACGGTGAATGTGACCATTAATGTGCAGAATGAGGATGCTGCCAAAATCAAATTTAATAGTTTAAAAATTAAGGAGAATTTTAAAGGAATCTATTTTAAAAATGTGCCTATTGTCATCACAGTCAATCCAAGACATGATTATGAGTTTATTGGATGGAAGGGTAGAACGGAAAAAACCATGTCGTTAACCATTGTTCCAACTGCCGATTTAGTCTTAGAACCAATGTTTCAACCTAAAAAACGAAGTGAGTTAACCGATAAAATCATTTTTTCGGAGATTTGTATGTTCCAAATCGATACAGATACCTCGAAAGATTGGGTGGAATTGTACAATAATTCTGACGAAGAAATGGATTTAAGTGGATGGGTGTTTACAAAAGGGTCGTATAAAGATGGGTTTAAAATTCCTGAAGGAACCGTGTTAGAGAGCAAACAGTATGTGGTTTTATCTGAAGATTTAGCAAGTTTTAAAACAGGTTATCCAACCGAATTGAACGCTCTAGGAAACATGGATTTTGGATTGTCTAAGAAAAAAGAACATATCAAATTATACGACAAAGAAGGGTTTATTGTCGATTCACTTTCTTATAAGTACAAAGATTGGGAAGAAAAAATGGCGGTGAGTATTGTTCATCCAGATTCGGCCCGTTTTAGGCCAGAAAATTGGTCTTTAGAAGCCCCAAATCCAGGAACGGGTGGGAAGGATTTCTTAACCTATCTTAAGTTAGAAGCAGATAAACAACATTGGATGAAAATCTATTTTATCGGTGGCGGTGGGTTTTTTTTTATCTTGGTCGTTGGACTTTTATCACGCCGATCTTATAAAAAGAAGAAGTTAAAAAAGCAACAAGCGCTGGAAAATCAAGCCAAGGGTTAGTTTTTAAACACCAATTGACGGCAAGGATTCCTAATCTTTTATTTGTAGAGCATACAATTAGAGGGGATAGTCTCCAGCAGATTTAGCAGAATGTATTTGGGTTTAACTGGGCTTAATTGTCTGATTAGAATAACAGTTTTCTACTTCATCGTGGTCGTTTATAAAAGTCTGGGTAAATCTGAGTTATCTGCGGGAAAAATAATTCTACCTAAAATATAAAGCAATGGATAGATTCGAATCTTGTACACCCCGCTCAGTTACCTCCAATAAAAAAACCCAACACATATTGTGCTGGGTTTTTTCGAGGTCCCGAGCGGATTTGAACCGCTGTACACAGTTTTGCAGACTGGTGCCTAACCGCTCGGCCACAGGACCCTGAATTAATTGTAGCGCAAAGATAAAAATTAATTCTTAATCAAAAAATTAATCTTCGATAATTACTGCGACTTCTTTTACTACACCCTCAATAGGTGGGTTGAGTTTTCGCACCTTAATTTTAGCTGAAATCAAGGTTGGAAAGCTTTCTTTAAATCGTTTATTGATCCGATAAGCCACATGTTCGATGAGTTTCGAACGAATCCCCATTTCTTCCACAACAATTGATCTAACTTGTACATAATCAATCGTATCTACAAGTTCATCAGTAATGGCGGAAACACTAAAATCGGTGTATAATTCTACATCCACAATGTATTTTCCTCCTAAAACAGCTTCTTCTGATAAACAGCCATGGTAGGCATATACCTCAATTCCGGTTACTTCGACACAATTTTTCATTAAAGTGTTTTTTTAAGAGAAATTATTTTTGGTAAACCAGTCGTCATTCTTGAAATCACTTTGTCTTTTCCAAGAGTTGCACAAATTTCAAACATAGATGGTCCCATGCCTTTTCCAGTTACCAATAATCTGAAGCCTGGTCCAACATTTCCAAATCCAAGACTTTTTGTGGCAAGAAATGCGGTAAAAGAGGCTTCGATGTTTTCTTTGGTGAAATCAGCAATGGCATCTAATTCAAGGATTAATTCCTGCATGATTTCTGGTGTTTCATCTTTCCATTTTTTTCTGATGGTATCCGCATCATAGAAATCAATCTCTTGGTAAAAATAAATTCCTTCGCTCACCAAATCAGGTAAAAACGTCGCTCTTTCTTTCATCATGCCGCACACATTGGCAACATAAGTTAAGTCAGTTGAAATGGAATCGGCTGGTAATAATGGGAATACCAATTTCGCTAAGTCATCATTGTTTTGAATTCTTAAATAATGTTGGTTAAACCATTTTGCTTTTTCTGGGTCAAATTTTGATCCAGATTTACCCACACGCTCTAAGGAGAAAGCTTCCACCAATTCTTCCAAACTAAATATTTCTTGCGTATTTCCTGGATTCCATCCCAATAAAGCCAACATATTAATAAATGCAGCTGGAAAATAACCTCTTTCGCGGTATCCACTTGATTTTTCACCTTCAGTTGACATCCAATCTAACGGAAACACTGGAAAACCTAATCGATCTCCATCACGTTTACTTAATTTCCCATTTCCATCAGGGCGCAACAATAAAGGTAAATGTGCAAATTTCGGACGTTCCCATCCAAACGAATCGTATAAAAGTACATGCAAAGGAGCTGATGGTAACCACTCTTCTCCACGAATGACATGCGTAATTTCCATTAAATGATCATCTACTATATTCGCAAAATGATAGGTCGGCATGCCTGATTCTTTTACCAACACCTTGTCATCCAAATTATTAGTGTTCACCGTAACCCAACCTCTAATTTCATCGTGAAGACGGATATCTGTATTACGTGGAATTTTCATTCGGATGGTATAAGGATCGCCGTTAGCTAAGCGTTTATCAACCTCTTCTTTAGACAATGAAATTGAATTTTTCATCGTTGAACGGGTAACACTGTTGTATTGCCAATTCGCCATCCCCATCGATTCTGCTTGCGTACGCATATTGGTCAAATCTTCAGCGGTGTCAAATGCATAGTACGCATGACCAAGTTCAACTAATTTTTCGTAATAAGGTTTGTAGATCGCTACCCGTTCTGATTGAATGTAAGGCCCCTTATCGCCACCATAACCAACTCCTTCCGAAGGTTCAATGCCACACCATTTTAAACTTTCTAAAATGTATTCCTGCGCTCCTGGTACAAAGCGGGTTTCATCTGTATCTTCAATCCGCAATAGAAAATCGCCTCCGTGTTTTTTGGCAAAGAGGTAATTGTATAATGCAGTTCTTACTCCTCCAATATGTAAAGGACCAGTAGGACTTGGGGCAAAGCGAACTCTTATTTTAGTCATGTTGTTCGAATTCAAGGATAATTATTTTTTGGCAAAGATACATTTTTGCTGTGAAATACGTTATGGATCTTAAACAGTCTTTAACGGATTTAAGGATTCGCGTTGTAAGAGACAGGTAGTTTCCGAAAGAATGAACAAAATTGCATGATTATTGTACTATCTAAGGGAAATTAGTAACTTAGGAGGTTAGTTAAAAAGTAATTAAATTGAATAAATTTCAAAAAGTAATCAACCACATAGAACTTTTTATTAAAAAGTACTATAAAAATCAGATCCTAAAAGGAGGTATTTTCTTTTTGGCGCTCTTGTTATTGAGTTATTTATTGGTCACAGGCCTCGAATATTTAGGAAAATTTAGTTCGGGTGTTCGACTGGCTTTATTGGTCAGTTTTATTGGAATTAATTTATTCTTGTTGGTTAAATTCTTGATTATTCCTTTGCTTAAATTAAATAAACTGGGCAAACCAATCTCTGTGATGGATGCGTCTGAAATGATTGGTAAAATTTTTCCAGATGTTGGTGATAAGTTAAAAAACACCTTGCAATTAAAGAATGATACGGAAGCTATGCGGATGAATTTGGAATTGGTGGAGGCGAGTATCGACCAACGTTCTGAAAGTCTTTCCTTAGTTCCCTTTTCAACTGCCATTGATCTTTCGGCAAATAAGAAACACTTAAAATATTTGATTCCTGTGTTGTTGATTTTTGTGGGAATTGCGGTGGTGGCGCCCAATTGGTTGTTTGATGGAACCAGACGCGTCGTTAATTTTAATACAGAATTTGTAGATCCTGCACCGTTTAAATTTGTGGTAGAAAGTCCAAAGAACGCGGTGCAAGGGGAAAATTATTTATTGAAGATTAAATTAACTGGAAACGACATTCCAAGCGAGGTAAAAATATATAGCAATAAAGGAAATTATAATTTAAAACAAACCTCTAAAATTACCTTCGAATATGAGTTTGTAAATCTTTCAGAGCCTTTGTCGTTTTATTGTGTTGCCAATGGATTTCAATCAGAACAGTTTGAAATTGCAATGTTGAATAAACCTGTTTTAGATGAACTGAGTTTGCATGTGGTTTATCCAAGACATACCCGCAAGGCGCCAGAGACTTTTAAAAACACCGGTGAATTGGACGTGCCAGAAGGATCCACAATTGAATGGATGATTGGTACAACAAATTTATCTCAATTAGAGGCGCTATTTGGAGATACGTCATTTGTCTTAAAAAATCCAAATTCGAATATTTATAAGTTTAAAAAGAAGATTACTGCTCCAGTTAATTATCAGCTTTTATTAAGCTCTAAAGACATTAAAAATGCAGATTCTGTTTCTTATTCAATTGGTGTGGTTAAAGATCAATTTCCATCGATTATGGTCGAAGAGGAAGTGGATTCGACCAATATGTTAAGGCGTTTTGTACAAGGTAGAATTGGGGATGATTATGGTTTCAGGGCCTTAAGTATTAGGTGTTCAATTATTAGTGAAGATTCTAGCTATCAAGTTGTTAAATCGATAAAAGTCAATTCTAATTCGCAAAGCCAATTATTCTCTTTTGTGGTAGATATCACCCAATTTAATCTAAAACCTGGGGACAAATTGGAATATGTGTTTACCGTAACCGACAATGATGAGTTAAATGGATATAAAACGACATCGACAGGGAAAAATTATTTTAAAGTGCCTGAATTGGATGAATTGGAAAATGAATTGGCCTTGAAAGATGATGCGATTAAGGATCAAATGGATCAAGCAGCCAAAGACGCTAAAGAGTTGAAAAAGGAAATTAAAGAGGTAAAAAGTGACCTCATTAATAAACCTAAATTGGATTGGAAAGACAAACAAAGTTTAGAAAATCTAATGCAAATGCAGCAAGAACTGGACAAGAAGTTGGAGGAAATGAAAAAGAATTTCGAGCAAAATAAAGAGCAGAAAGATAATTTTATGGAGAATTCTGAAGAGCTGCAAAAGAAGCAAGAAGAGCTTCAAAAGTTGATGGAGGAATTAATGGACGAGGAATTAATGGAATTATTTGAAGAATTGTCCAAGTTGATGGAGGAGATGCAGAAGGATGAATTGGTGGAGAAATTAGAGGAGATGGAACAGAATACCGAAACGATGGAAGAGGAATTGGATCGGACCTTGGAGTTGTTTAAGAACATGGAATTGGATCAGAAATTAGAGAGTTTGGAAGAACAATTGCGTGAATTAGCAGAGGAGCAAGAAGATCTAAAAGAGAAGAGTGAAAAGAATCAGTTGTCTGAAGAGAAGTTAGCAGAGGAGCAAGAGAAGTTAAATAAAAAGTTCGATGAGATCCAAAAAGACATGGATGAAATCGAAGAAAAAAATCAAGAACTAGCCAAGCCAAGGGACATTGATTTTAATGAGGAGCTGGAGCAGGAAACTGATCAAGAAATGAACGATTCGAAAGAGAATTTGGAGAACGGCAAGCAAAATAAATCAGAAGAGAACCAGCAAAAAGCAGCGAATATGCTTAAAAAAATGGCGGATGATGCGGCAGCAATGAAATCTGCTGGAAAAGAAAAGCAAGCAAAAGAAGACATGGATGCCCTTCGATTTCTCTTAGAAAATTTGGTGGCCTTGTCATACCAGCAAGAAGGGTTGATGAAGAAATACGCGCAAGTTCGCACAGACGATCCTTATTATTTGAAATTAAATCGGGATCAATTGGCGATAAACAAAGCAACGGAAATTGTGAATGATTCATTGGTAGCTTTAGCCAGTCGTGTTTCTGAATTAAGTACAATGATTAACGAAGAATTAAATGATTTGTCTTACAATTTGGATAAAGCATTGGAATTTTCTGAGCTTCGTAAAACGAATGTCTTATTACAGCATCAGCAGTATGCCATGACCAGTTATAATGATTTGGCATTGATGTTAGCTGAGGTTTTGGAGCAGATGCAAGATCAAATGAAAAACAGTAAACCAGGTAATGGTTCATGTGATAATCCGGGTGGAACTGGAAGCGGCCAATCGGATAAACCAATGACGATGGAGGAAATGAAAAAAGCTTTATCGGAACAAATTGGTAAAATGAAAGGTGGACAAAAACCGGGTGGCGAAGAAGGAAAAGGGGAAAAAGGAAACGGAAATGGACAAACCCCTGGTGGGACGTCTGGCCAAATTCCACAGTTAGGCGCGAAAGAAATTGCGAAAATTGCTGCTGAACAAGGACGATTAAGAGAAGGATTAAAGCAATTAAAGCAGCAATTAAATAGTGATGGTAGTGGTGCAGGAAATGCCTTAAATAAGATCATTGAGGATTTAGATAAATTACAAGACGATTTAATTAATAATCGGGTAGGTTCGGATTATGTAAAACGTCAGGAAGATATTTACACCCGACTTTTAGAAAGCGAAAAGGCTATGCGTGAACGAGGATTTAGCGAGGAAAGAGAAGCAAAAGAAGGGAAAAATGAAGAGGATAGTAACCTAAAACAAATTACGGAGTATAATAAAAAGAAGGACGCTGAGATTGAGTTTTTACGCTCGCTCCCAGTTGGACTGCAGGTCTACTACAAAGGCTTGGTGAATGAATATTTTAATTCCGTAAATTATTAATGAATGCATAGTATTGAAATTGGGTCAGATCTGAGGAATTTAACCGACGTTGAGCTTCTGATAGACACCGTGTGTGAGGATTTAAGCTTGAATGAGGATCATTATGGCAATATTCTTATTGCGGTGACTGAAGCAGTCAATAATGCGATTATTCATGGCAACAATTACAATAGTGAAAAACAGGTGAAAATCCATGCGGAGATGAAAGATGAGAAGTTGGTTTTTACAGTAGAAGATGAGGGGGTAGGCTTTGATTATACAAATTTACCTGATCCAACCGCGCCAGAAAATTTGGAAAAACCTGATGGACGCGGAATATTTTTAATGAAAAATTTATCGGACGAAGTGATTTTTGATCACAATGGTTCTAAAGTTAGTATTACCTTTGTCGCCGATAATGGATAACGAAATTCTATACGATTTTATTGATGTAGAAATTCCGGACTTTAACCCGGAATTTTTTAGTTTATGGCTGGCCGATGTCGTGCGCGAAAACAAGAAGGAAGTTAGTGAACTTTCTTTTATTTTTTGTACGGATGAGTATTTGCTAGACATGAACCGTACGCATTTAAACCATGATTATTATACAGATATTATTACATTCAATTATAACGAAGGAGTTAGTTTGGGTGGCGATTTGTTTATTAGTTATGACCGTGTAGCGGATAATGCGCAAGAATTAAATGTTGCTGTTTATGATGAATTGTGCCGTGTCATGGTGCATGGTGTATTACATTTAATTGGGTTCGATGATAAGTCGGACGCTGATCGAGTGGTGATGCGGAAGAAGGAAGATGAGTATTTAGAGAAAAGAAATAGTTTCACGTGAAACATCGCGAAACCGTTTCACGTGAAACAAAAGTATGTTACCAAAATATGATATTATAGTAGTGGGGGGTGGTCACGCTGGATGCGAGGCCGCGTATGCTGCTGCAAAAATGGGTTCAAAGGTTTTGTTGGTGACCATGAACTTGGCGACTATTGCCCAAATGTCGTGCAACCCTGCAATGGGTGGTGTGGCAAAAGGTCAAATTGTTCGCGAAATTGACGCCCTTGGGGGTGGTTCTGGTTTGGTCACAGATCGATCGGCAATTCAGTTCAAGATGTTGAATCTTTCCAAAGGTCCAGCTATGTGGTCGCCACGGGCACAAAATGATCGAATGCGTTTTGCGGAGGAATGGCGTTTGTTGCTGGAAAGCAACGAAAACGTTCATTTTTGGCAAGACATGACCAACGGGTTGATAGTGGAAGACAATAAACTGAAGGGGGTAACAACGGCTATGGGTCAAAAAATTTATGCCGATGCTGTGGTGTTAACCAACGGAACTTTTTTGAATGGGTTGATTCATTTGGGTGAAAAAAACTTCAATGGTGGGCGGTCAGGTGAAAGTGCCAGTTATGGAATTACCGAACAGTTAATCGAATTAGGGTTCGAGTCGGGCCGGATGAAAACAGGAACACCTCCACGTGTGGATGGGCGTTCGTTGGATTATTCAAAAATGGAAGAACAACCGGGAGATGTAAAACCGCAAAAATTTTCTTATTCGGAGGATTCAAAACCGCTTTCTACACAACGGAGTTGTTATATAACCTATACCAACGAAAAGACCCACGAAATTTTAAGGACAGGATTTGATCGAAGTCCTATGTTTAATGGTTCGATTAAAAGTACAGGGCCGCGTTATTGTCCTTCGATTGAAGATAAAATTAATCGGTTTGCAGAACGTGATCGTCACCAAATTTTTGTGGAGCCAGAAGGTTGGTATACTATTGAAATTTATGTAAATGGTTTTAGTACGTCATTACCTGAAGAAGTTCAATTGGAAGCAATGAAAACAATTCCAGGATTTGAGAATGTAAAAATGTTCCGCCCTGGCTACGCCATCGAATATGATTATTTTCCACCAACGCAATTAAAACATACCTTAGAAACTAAATTGGTGGATAACCTTTATTTTGCAGGTCAGATTAATGGAACAACAGGTTATGAAGAAGCAGCTTCGCAAGGGTTAATGGCAGGAATAAATGCGCACAATAAATTAAAGGGAAAGCCTGATTTTATATTGGGTCGTGCGGATGCTTATATAGGGGTGTTAATTGATGATTTAATTACCAAAGGAACAAAAGAGCCCTATCGTATGTTTACTTCGCGTGCTGAGTATCGCATTCTTTTACGTCAGGACAATGCTGATCTTCGTTTAACGAAGTTAGGGTACGACATTGGGTTGGCTACTCAAAAAAGCATGGATCGGGTGATTTCCAAATTGGAGAAAACCGCAGCGATTAAGGAATTACTCGGAAAGGCAAGTTTGGCGCCCGAAGAAATAAATGATTATTTGGAAACTATCGGTTCGTCTGGGGTAAGTCAAAAGGTAAAAGCGGATGCTATTTTAAGACGCCCACATGTTTCGTTAGAAGAACTCAGACAAAGATCTATATTTTTAGAAAAGAAGTTGTCCGAGATTTGTAGCGAATATGATGACGCTTTGGTACAAGCAGAGGTTCAAATCAAATACGAAGGATATATTACCCGTGAAGAGGAAGTGGCGAATAAAATGGATCGGTTAGAAGGATTAAAGATCCCTACGGATACGGACTATTCACTTTTGGCCAGTTTATCTTCAGAGGCGGTCGAGAAATTAACAAAAATTAAACCGGTCACCATTGGACAAGCAAGTCGAATTAGTGGTGTTTCCCCTTCAGATATTGCCATATTATTAATTTATTTAGGAAGATAGCATGAATCAATTGCACCATTGTCCAATTTGTGACGGAACAGAATTTACACCCTTTCTTCAAGGGATTGATTATACCGTTTCCAAGGAGAAATTTATGATTGAAAAATGTAATGCCTGTAATTTCCATTTTACAAATCCAATTCCTACGGCGGATAAAATTGGGGATTATTACAAATCTGAATCCTATGTTTCGCATTCATCTACCAGCAAAGGCGTCATCAATAAAATTTATCAGGTTGTAAGAAAACACACCCTTAAACAAAAAGTAAAATTGGTGAAGCGAGCAGGTAAGGGGACTCAAATTTTGGATTTAGGAGCAGGAACAGGACATTTTGTTAATGCGTGTAATCAGGCCAATTTAAATGCGATTGGTTTAGAACCAGATTCAGATGCGCGAAATTTCGGAATAGCCAATTTTAAGATCGATTTACAGTCCATCGAAAATTTACATAGCTTACCAAACGAATCCAGGGATGTCATCACCATGTGGCATGTGTTGGAGCATGTCTACGATTTGAAAAAGGATGTAGCAAAAATAGTTCAGGTATTAAAAAATGATGGTGTATTAATAGTCGCAGTTCCAAATCATAATTCACACGATGCGCAACATTATCGTGAATTTTGGGCGGCTTACGATTTACCAATCCATTTATATCATTTCATTCCTTCCGACATCGAAAACCTCTTTAAGCAATTCGACCTTCAGGTGGATGAAATTTTGCCAATGAAATTTGACGCCTATTATGTTTCCATGTTAAGTGAAAAATACAAAGGCGGAAATACCTTAAGTGGCATTTGGAGAGGTTGGCGATCAAATATGAATGCAAAACAAGGAACTTACTCCTCACAGATCTATATTCTCCGAAAAAAACGCAATTATATGTGATTTAAGCAACTTTCTTTTTAGTTGGCATCAAATCTATACCCCTTATTCGAGATCGTCGATTTAGAAAGACCACTTTTTAATTGGTTGGTTTTTAGTTAATCAATTGAAATACAATAATTTAGTAGAATTTTGAAGCAATATATCAAGAATTGGGCTGTAATTTCTCGCTGTGGCTTCGCTGGGTAGGATATCCACCCAACGCCAATCCGAAATCCCGTCATATTTATCGCCTTCCAAAATTCTAATTAAAAACAAATATTTCGAATTATATAATATTCGTTGCGTAGGATATCCATCCTACGCCAACCCAAATCCCGACGATACTCATCGTCCTTAAATCAATCTTGATTCCCTTCCTTGTCCTTCCGTTTAAAAATCGCCTCATAAGCTTCGACCAAAGAAATTTGCGCACCATAACTATAGGTAGTATGGCTAAAAATTTGTCGAATTTCAGGCGATACATTAAAAATTTGTCGATAACCGATAGAAATCCGAACGGCAAACCATTTTACCAAATAAAATTTCGCCTGAAACGTGGCACCAAATGCATTAAAGGGAGTCCGATTAATTTCACCCACTAAAGTTTGCCCATGAAACATTTTGCCTGCCAATTGCCCAACAGCCAACTCAATGGGCAATGAAAATTCCCATTGTGGCGAACGAAAAACGACACGTTCGTAGAATAAAGAAGCATAATTTGCCCGAAATGCCAATCCAGCACTATCATTTAAAGTGAAGCCTTCCACAGGACTATTTTTAATAAAATTACGATGATTAAGTTCATAATATCCTAACCCAAAACGATGTACCCCTTTATATTTTGCGCCCAGCCGTATACCAATAAACGATAAATCAGTGCCTTTATGGGCAGAATGTCGTTGATCTACAGCACCTAAAAATTTCCAGTTATCGTCCCCATATTGGCTCGGGAAGAAACGGCTGGTTTTAGAGGGCGCTGATACCGAATCCACTTGTCCCAAAAAATGATTCACGTGAAACATCACAGCAAGAACCAACAGATATTTAAAAACTAAATGCACCTCGCAAAATTAAGAACAAACGGTAGGTAAAAATAAGTCACTCACCAAAAGACTTTCAACGCATCAGTGTTCATAGAGTTAATTAATTACACAACAGTCACTTATATTAAATGGCTAATAACCAAACAAACCTATAAACTTACCATGACCAAAAAATTTCTCACAAAAAACGATTGAAACGTCTCCACACGTCGTATTTTTATGGTTTTATATCACATGACACAAACCTATACCTTAACCGAACAAGATTATCTAGCTTTTGAATTGTACACCATTTCAAAAACCCCTCGGTTTCAACCCCGTCAGCGAAATGGCCGATCTTTTGTCGCCTTTTGTTCGGCTATCACCATGATCTATTTTATTTACAGCCATAATTATTGGAACGCTATCTATTTCGGAATCATGACCGTGGCCTTGTTTATCTGGTATCCGCGTTATTTTAAATGGCGACAAAAAGTACATTACCTCAAGCACATCCGCCGAAATTATAAAAACAAATTTGGTCTACAAGAAACCTTAGTAATTGATAATAAACTAATTACAATCACAAATCATACCGGCACTGGTACCTTAAAACCGTCTAATTTTGACAAAATTTGTGAAACAAGCACCCATTATTTTATGGTTTTAGAAAGCGGCGCGGCCCTAATCCTCCCTAAAAAGGACCTTAACAACCAAGCATTTAAATCCGATCTTAAAACCTTAAAATTACCCCACCATTCCGATTTCACTTGGCGATGGTAAAAACATAAGTTGTTGACAAATAGTTGTTTGATCCATTATCAATAAAATATGCATAAAACTTTTGGCGTTCCCCCCAACTTGTTGGGGGGCGTGTCATCCACTGTAGTCCCCAACTCGTTGGTTAGCTGCCGTTTCTCCCACTAACGCGATTAGATCTTTCGGTTTCTAATTTTCTCAAATCAAATCCGCTCAATCCGCGTTGAGGTATGTGCTTCAATTCCTGCATCTTTAAAAAATTCGAGGAATTGAGTTAATTTTTCGTGCTCAAAATTGTCTTTGCCAAAATAAAGGGTTTGGATATTTCCTGTATGCTCAATCACACCCAGTTCCGCACGTGGTGAAGCTAAATAAACACACCTCTCTAAAATCAAGTTATTGGAGAATAATACTAAAAATTTTTCATGGCTCTAAAATAACCTCACACCCCCCCAATTCCTGTAACAACGATCTTTATTTTTTCCATTCGGAAGGTCTTAACTCAGTTGATTCATGAATTTATGCGAACCATCACAACCAGGCATTTTTTTGGACATACCACAGACACAATCAGTAATCCCTTGACCTTTTAAAATGCGTCCACTATATTTTTCAATTCGACCCATTCGTGTCAGTGAATTATTTGAGCCCGAAAAATGCAATAAATATCCTCTTTGTCGCCCTGGCGTTAATGCTTCAAAGGCGGTTTTTAAGGTAGGCATTTCACCAAATTTTTGAATTAATTCATCTGGAAGGACATAATCCTCGTGTTTTTTTCTTTCAACTTTTAATCCCGATTTTTCAATCTCAATTGCTTCAAAAATATAGGTTTTAAGCAAAGCTTCCATTTCAACAATCTCAGGTAAATTGGTAAAACGAATCAATCTTGATGCTTGTGAATTTTCGGTTTGTTGATACAAAATCTTTTTTTCATCACTCAACAAAGAACCTTTGAAAAATGCAATGCCACAATACTCTTTGAATGCGGTAATTAAAATCACATTTTTTGAGCCGTAAGTATAACAAGGCACGCCCCATTTAAATTCTTCTGTTAACAGACAATCCAATAAAATGGCCCTAAGTTTGCGCATTTCGTCCGCCCATTTATCAGCGCGGTCAATATAATCATCTACTTTTGGATTCATTGGATTTAAGGGTTTTTTGAAATGGGATCCTCGTATTTATTTTAACCAAATAATTACAACCTAAATTCACTATTCCGCCGCTTCCTCAACCATATAAGGCGTAATCGGCATAGAGTCAATTTTTTCCTTAATTGGTTTGATGTATTCGAGGTAGCTTGGCAATAAAGAATCCACCATCGGAATAGAAGTTGGGAATTTTTCGGTACGGTGGTCGATTTGTTTTCCGTTTTTCCAGAATCGGTAACACACGTGTGGACCAGTTGCTAAACCTGTACTTCCAACATAACCAATGGTTTGACCTTGTTGAACCATCACCCCCTTTTTAATACCGGATGCAAAACCTGTCATGTGTAAATATTGCGTGGTGTAGGTTGCGTCATGTCTAATTTTCACATAATTTCCGTTGCCACCATTGTAGGATGCTTCGATCACCGTTCCGTTGGCGGTTGCTAAAATTGGGGTGCCTTTTGGCGCTGCATAATCAGTGCCTAAATGCGCTTTCCATCTTTTTTGAACAGGGTGAAAACGGTTATTACTATACCCCGAACTAATTCTCGAAAATTTAACAGGCGCCATTAAAAACGGACGTCGCATCTCTTTTCCTTCTTCGTTAAAAAAGCCAACTTTTGTCCGTGCCGAATCAAGGGAAAATTGAAACGCATAAAATTCTTTGTCCTGATGTTTAAACCATGCCGAGGTGATTCCTCCCACTTGGTAAGGTGTTCCTTCGACTGATTTTTCTTGGTAAATCACCTTAAATTGATCGCCTGGATGCAAACGGAAGAAGTCGATGGTCCACGCAAAAACACCCGCAATATATTCGGCCATTTCGCCCGTCATATTAATGTCTTCGAGTTGTTGATCCAAGGCAAACGTAAGGTTCGAATTTTGAACAATTTCGCCAGAAAGGATTTGTTCGGTAACTTTATTTGGTTTTGATTTTAGTTCAACAACGACAGAATCTCTAAAATCAAAAACCACATATTCGACAATGTTCTTTGGATAAACACAGTACAACGCAGTTTTACTGGTATCACCTTTTGCTGCAAAAATGACAAAAGGAGAACCTTCTTTCACATATTTTAATCCAATTGATGAATCCGCAGCCATTTCTGCCGCTTGATTAATTTCTAATTGCGAAACGCCATACGGAGAAAGCAAATGACTCAACGTCCATCCATTTTGAACCGTATCTCTAATAACTTGAAAGGAATCCAAATTAAATCCATATTCAATTACTGGAGCAGGCGCAAGTAAGGTGGCTTTATCAGGCGATTCATCGTTCGAAGATCCATTACAGGAAATAAACATGAATAGTAAAATTACACTTGCGAAATGGAGAGCTTTATTCATTCACGGATTTTTAATTCAAGATGCTGTATCAATTTACAACAAAAATAAAACTAATCCCCCACGTCTCAACAAAATCGGCAGGTGTTTATCAAGAAATGAATGTTAGTTTAACAAATCTTAACTTTTGAAAATGAATTGGATGGAAATCTGGTTAAAATATTTTTGCCGCCATAAGAAATTGTTAATTTTCAGTGGTTAATCAAGATTTTAGTTTCAAGTTGTAACATTTTAGAAGTTTTTATACCCATTCAAGTAATTTTTAGATTGAAAGGATTAAAATAAAAACGGAATGGTAGATTTGTTAGAAATTAAACGCAGGTGCTAATTTGAGAAGTTCAGAATATGATAAAAGTTGAAAATTTATATAAATCATTTAAGTTAAATAAGAAGCAGCAAAAGGAGTTTAAAACCGATGCTTCTGAAACGACGGTAGTGAATGGAATCAGTTTTACCTGTGAACCAGGAAAGATTTTTTCTTTATTAGGACCAAATGGAGCTGGTAAAACAACCACGTTGCGGATGTTGTCCACCTTAATAAAACCAACCAGTGGTAAAATTGAAATTGCTGGGTTCGATGCGGTTTCACAACCCAATGAGGTGCGCAAAAGTATTGGTTTTTTAACGGGATCGACAGGTTTATACGAGCGGTTAACGGCAGATGAGGTACTGAAGTATTTTGCTGATTTAAACGATGTGTCTAAAGCAGATTTTGAAGCGCGTAAAAAACATTATTACGATTTGTTGGACATGCACGACTTTGCGTCCAAACGAATTGGGCAATTGTCTACTGGGATGAAACAAAAAGTATCCATTACCCGCACCATGATTCATAATCCTGCGGTGGTGGTTTTTGACGAACCTACTTCTGGTTTAGATGTAATTACAGCGGAAAATATTATCAAACTTATCCGCGATTGTAAAACACAAGGTAAAACGGTCATTTTTTCGTCGCATATTATGTCCGAAGTGGATTTATTGTGTGATGATTTAGCCATTATTAACAAAGGAAATTTATTGTATAAAGACAGTATGGCCAATTTTAGAGCCAATATGCAAACAACTTCGTTAACCGAAGAATTTATCCGAATTGTACGAGAAAATAATCCAATAAAATCTTAATCCATGAAAAAGACATTAATTATTGCAAAAAAAGAGTTTTTGGACATGTTTCGGGACAAACGCACCTTGTTGCGGATGATTTTGATTCCATTATTGGCGTTTCCTTTGATTCTTTACATTATCACGAAAATCCAAGCTTCTCAAAACGAAAAAGAAGCTTCGAAGGAATTAACAGTTGGTTATGTCCTCAATAATCAATCGCCAGAAATGGTTGAACGAATGGACACCTCGGCGCAATATGTTTTTACCGAATATGCCGATACTGCCCAATTAAAAGCCGATATTTTAAGTGAAAAAATTAATCTTGGAATTTGGTATAGCGCTGATTTTGACACCACGTATGCGGCAGGTCAACAAGCGACTTACGGTGTTTTTTATCGCGGAGCTGATGGGGAAGAACACACGCGATTTGAAGAATTATTAGCGGCGCAATCGTCTATTTACGTTCAAAAAAGGTTGGCATCGAATAAATTACCGAGTGATTATGTAGAGCCATTTTCGGTAGTTTCAACCGACCTAAGCACCGTTCAAGAAATTATTGGAAAATACGCAGGCGGATTTTTACCTTATATTTTTATGGCTTTTTGTTTTATGGGTTGTATGTTGCCAGCCATTGATTTGTTTGCAGGAGAAAAGGAGCGAGGTACCATTGAAACACTTTTGGCTACTCCTGTAAATAGAGTACATATTTTGTTAGGAAAGATGATTGTGGTGGCTTCGTTTGGTTTGTTAAGCGCAACGATTGCCTTGGTCGGTTTGATTGGAAGCTTATTTTTAATAGGGGATGGGGGCGAACTCACCACTGCCATTGCTAAAATTATCACTCCACAACTGGTGATTATGCTGTATCTTTTCTTGATTCCGATTGCCATTTTCTTTTCTGGATTAATGATTCCAATTTCGGTCTATTCACGTTCGTTTAAAGAGGCACAGAGTATTTTAACCCCTTTAAATATGCTGGTTGTTTTACCTACGATGGTTGGATTTTTACCAGGTTTGGAACTCAATTACACCACCGCTTTTATACCGGTGGTGAATGTGGTAATGGCAACAAAAGCAATCATAGCTGGCAACGCCGAAATAGGACCGCTTGTAGTTACCTTTTTATCGCTGATTTTACTTTCTATGCTTGCTGTTTTTATTTCGTTCAAACAATTTGGAAAAGAAGAAAGTGTGTTGAGGTGATTTTTTACCCAAACACCTTTTTCAATAAATCACTGATTCTGGCTGCAGGATTTTCGCGAATTTCCTTTTCTTGTTTGGCAATTTGCACAAAAAGTCCATCGATAGCTTTGTTAGTGGCATACACTTCCAAATCGGGATCTACTTTTTCAACTGTTGGTATTTTGTTGTAGGTGGTAAATAAGGTGGTCCAATGTTTGGTGGCACCTAATTTGTCCAAAGACACTTTAATGACCGGTTTAAATTTTTCAAAAAGGGAGGTACGGGTTGATTTTTCAAGAAAACTAGTGGCAGCATTAGCTTCGCCTTTTAAAATTCCCATGGCATCCGTTAAACTCATGCCTTTAATGGCGTTGACAAAAATTTCTTTTGCTCCAATCGCAGCGTCCTCTGCCGCGCGGTTGATAGATTCAATAGCATCATCTGCTTTTTGACCTTGCCCAAGTTGGCGCAATTTATCTTCGACCTTTTTCGCCTCAGCTGGGAGCGGAATTTTAATTGCCAAATCCTTAAAATAACCATCCGGTTTTGAGAGTTGTGCAACCCCTTTTTCAACGCCATTGGTAAGCGCTTCTTTTAAACCCGCAGCCACTTCCTCTTCAGTTAACCCCGCAGCAGGTGTCGTAACTTTATCTTCTACTTTTTTTTGAATGTCTTTGATAAGTTGTCCGTAAGAACTATTTTGCGCCACAAATAAGGCAGAAATGGCAAGTATGGTTGTAATTTTCATGTGATTTGTTTTTGTGAAGTACCTGCAATAATTGTTCCAAAGATAGGGTTTGTCATGACAGCGACCTTATTAAAAATTAACCCAGTTAAATAGTGTTTAATTAATTGTGATTGTTCGAATTAATGGCGGATTATAGAGATTCAAAAATCGTCATACTCTTTAGTTATGTTCTTTCAAAATCGACCCGTCAATTTGATGAAATTAATCTCGGCAAGCCTTTTGCTTCAAACTTTGATAGCAGACACCAATTTAAGTTGGCCTATCATCAAAATGTGTTTCAATCCTTTAAAACGAGTGCCAATTGTGTCTTCTGCTCCGCTAACCCACATATAAACGTAATCCAATTCGCATCAATTGGTATTTATCCTTCAATCGATCAAGATCCATCTGGGTTAAAGAATACGCTGCGTTCAACGTTTTATAATCGTTTTGATATTTCAACGCAATGTTTTTTGGTTGGGAAGCATCTCGATCACTTTTTTAAATTCGGTGTATATAATGTCTTTAATCGAGCTAATATCGCCTTTTTCCAACTTCAATAGATCGAGCCAATCACCGGCCAAACTAATTCAAATTCCGTTGGCTTCCTTACCATCCTTCCCCCTTTTCGTATAAAAGAACTTTAAAAAAGAAGTGTAAATCAGCGATTTCATTTTTTAAAAAAAAGTGATTTTTGTTTAGCGGATAATTGGGTTACGTATTTAGTTTTATTAAAGAGCAAATAGATTGGTTGATTTGCTCCACTAGAAAAGACAATTATTTTTCATATATAGTTAAAGTTGGTTGCGAAAAAAGGAGCGTGAATAACGATTCGGCTCTTTTTTGTTTTTTGGATCTGGCCTATACCCCTCCCATACCAACGCTAAAAAGTCAGATATTAATATCGTCTAAATCTACTTTTTTGCAAGCAAGCGCAATTATTTTCAGAAGATTTAATGCAATTATTTACAGTATCTTAATTCCTTTCATAATTTTTCTTACATTTAGCAAACGAAATAAATGGGAACGGCTCTTGAAAGCTATTACTTACACAACCATTTAAACGGGGATTAAATTATTTTAGCTATGAAAAAAACTAGTTTCTTTATTTTGGCCCTTCTGGGGATTTTAACATCATTCGCACAACCTATTTTAGAATTTCAAAAAATTGTCGCAAGTGATCGGGAGTTAGAAGATCGATACGGATGGTCATTAGATATCAGTACAGATTTTGCTATCGTTGGCGCTTATGGAGACGATTTTGGGCCGACGAATCCCAACATGGGATCCGCTTATATTTATGAAAAAACAGGTGAGGACGAATGGACTTTTGTTCAAAAACTTACCAATTCAGACCAAGATGATTACGACCGTTTTGGCTGGTCGGTTGCTATTGATGGGGATTATGCCATTGTTGGGGCATACGGAGAAGATGAAGATGCAGACGACTCGAATACCTTGTCAAAGGCAGGTTCGGCCTATATTTTTGAGCGCAACGACGAGGGTATTTGGGTAGAGGTTCAAAAACTGGTGGCAAGTGATCGCGCTGTAGATGATGAATTTGGATGGTCTGTGGCCATTTTTGGAACAACAGCTGTTGTGGGCGCGCATATAGATGATAAAGATGCGTCTGGTGAAGGGTTTATGTATCATGCGGGATCTGCCTATGTTTTCGATCGAACGGGAGAAGGTGAATGGACAGAAACGCAAAAAATTGTGGCTTCTGATCGCAGCCCTGGTACTGTATTTGCGCCTGATCATGAAGATTGGAATGACCGTTTTGGAGAATCTGTTGGAATTTGGAATGATTATCTTATTGTTGGTGGTCCATTTGCCTCTAAGGCGTATATGTTTGAACGAACGGGAGGCACCTGGTCGCAGGTCAGCTTATTGACCTTCCCAGGCATCTCTTGGTTGGATCGTGCTGCGCCTGTTTCTATTCATGGTACAGTTTGTGTCCTGGGTGCACCAACTGAAGATACGGATGTTTTGGGGTTAAATTATCGTAAAAATGCCGGTGGAGCTGCAATTTTCACACGTACAGGTCCTGGCGAATGGACCTATTTGCAAAAAATTGTAGCGGGTGATCGAAGTGCTGGGGATCACTTTGGTGCGAGTGTTTCAATAGACGATGATTATATTGTTTGTGGTGCGAACCAAGACAACCATGATAAAACAACGGATAATAATCTTGAAAATGCCGGATCCGTTTACATCTTTAAAAAAATGGGGACCTATTTTGGACAATACGATAAGATTGATCTTTCTGATCGCGCTATTGAGGATCAAATGGGAATGGCTGTTTCGGTTTCGAATCGCGTCATTTTTGTGGGTGCTTATCAGCAAGATATGAACGAAATTGGTGAAGATTATGTGGAAAATGCGGGTGCTGCTTATTTTTTCAAAGATTTAGATGATGGAGCCTGTCCTACTGAATTTTCTTCGCAATATCCAAGTATTTGTGACGGAGAATCATTCGCAGTTGGAGGAAGCATTTATACAACATCTGGAACCTATAGCGATTATTTGACTTCTGTTGCTGGTTGTGATAGTGTTGTTACCACTTATTTGAATGTCATCACGGATGAACCTTATGTTTCGGTAATTGAAATTTGTGCTGGAGAATCTTACACTGTTGGTGGTTCAGTTTATACTGAAACAGGTACCTATACCGATATCTTTGTTTCTGACGCTGGATGCGACAGTATTGTTCAAACAGAATTATTGGTCTTGGTTGGTATTGATGATAACGTTGTTATTGACGGTGGCGACGGTCATCTCATTGCGACATCAGCCGAGGCGATTCACTATCAATGGATCAAATGTGATCCTTTTGAAATCATTCCATGGGAGGTGTTGTATATGTACGATCCTATTTACTCTGGTTCTTACGCTGTAATTGCAGAAAATGAAACGGGATGTTTGGACACCTCTGATTGTATCTATTTTGAAGGGTTAGATTTAGTCATTCCTGCTGATGGTATTGCCGCCACGCAAACAAGTTGCAGCGGTACATTTTTTGACAGTGGTGGATCAGTTGGAAATTATGGAAACAATGAAGACGGCCAAATGACAATTGCCCCAACTGGTGCAACGACTGTTGAATTAACCATTGTTTCGTTTGATGTTAACGGAGGTGTTGATTGTGCTGAAGATTGGGTGAAAGTTTATGACGGAAGTGATCTTGCTGCTCCTTTAATCGGAACGTATTGCAACGATAACCCTCCACCTGCTTCAATCGTTTCAAGTGGTGGAGCGCTAACAGTTGTTTTTCATTCGAATGAAGCAACTATTAGCGAAGGATTTGAAATGGATTGGATTTGTAGTGATGATCCTGTGTTGGATGAAGTTGTTGTGCCTGTTTCTGGAATCGGCCTGACCCAAACAACCTGTGAAGGAGTGCTATTTGATAGTGGTGGATCACTTGGAAATTATGGAAATAATGAAGATGGTCAAATTACGATCGCTCCAACTGGTGCAACGACTGTTGAATTAACCATTGTTTCGTTTGATGTTAACGGAGGTGTTGATTGTGCTGAAGATTGGGTGAAAGTTTATGACGGAAGTGATCTTGCTGCTCCTTTAATCGGAACGTATTGCAACGATAACCCTCCACCTGCTTCAATCGTTTCAAGTGGTGGAGCGCTAACAGTTGTTTTTCATTCGAATGAAGCAAGTATTGGTGAAGGTTTTGAAATGGATTGGATTTGTAGTGATGATCCAATTATTGACGATTCAGGTGTTGAAGAATCGCAACTTGCGTCGCTCGTTTCTATTTATCCAAATCCTAGTTCAGGTCAAATTTCAATTGATCTTTCTATTTATGACGAACCTATTCAAATAGACGTCTTAAACGAATTAGGCCAAGTGATTTATATTTCGCAATTAACTGCGGTTTTAACTACAATCGAATTGACCGATTTGGCTAAAGGAATGTATTGGATTAAATTAAGCACCAGTTCAGAAGTGTTTACAACGAAATTGTTTATCGCAACGAATTAGTGCGAAACGATTAATTTTGAATCCCGCTTAGCTCATTGGTTAAGCGGGATTTTTTATGCTTTGGATTGTTATTTTGCCGCTAGTCAATTTCTACCAAAGTGATAGTTTAAGCCTAAAATGAACTGTGTATAATTGGATTTACAGACGAATTTATTTAATATCATGTAATTATAGAAGTATAACCCCAGAAAGAGGCGTCCACCGCTTTTTTATTGAGAACGACATTTCCACCAAGATTGTAATTTCAGCTCAAGGCTCGCGCTCATTTAGCGCAGCGCAATGAGTGTGTTCTTCAGAAGGCATTTGTAAAGCCGACAACCTAGATTGTCATCATTCGAAAACCTATTCCTGCACTTCTCATATCTTCCCCACATATCAAAAAATCCAAAACTAAACCCACACCATAATAAGAAAAACACCTGGTTTTATTATTTTTAAAAACTACGTATAAATACTGATTTTTGGTAAAAGTTGGAAATCAGAAATGAACAAAATATTAGTATAACCTCCCCCGCGTTAAGGATTGCAGCAACTGTCTGAGTTCTTTTTCGAAGCCGCTTGTCCGCGAGAAAAGAACGAGTGCGGAAAGCCTGGCCAAACCGACCGACGTTAGGAGGGAATGTTTGGCAACGCCCAAATAATCATAAAAATCTTACGTGCAATTTTCTAACCCTCCTCAAATTCTAAATTAAAATCGTTTGTGAGGACGAGTTTGCCATTTTTTTTGAGGTCGCTGTCGTGTTGTGAAAAGCCTTTGATGACGGTGGTTTTTCCTTTTTCGATGAGGTCGACAATTTGTTTGGGGGTGAGTTTTTTGCCCATCAGGATAAAAGGGAGGACAAAATTGCAGCCGCTTTGGTAATTTGCGCAGCCGTACGCCTTTTTTCCCTCGATTATCATGCCTTGCTTACACTTTGGACATTTTAAGGCTGTAGGGTGTACATTTTCTACTTTTGGTTTTGGCTCGCGGGCTTGGGCGGCTTTGGGTTTTTCCTCTACAAACGCCACTTGTTTGCCTTGGGCGTGTATGACCTCGTTGGTGAGGTTAACGACCATTTGCGTTAATTCTTCCTTAAATTGTTTGACATCGTATGCGCCTTTTTCAATTAAGCGCAGTTTGTACTCCCATTGCCCGGTGAGTTCGGCAGATTTTAGGAGGTCGGATTGGATGACATCAATAAGGTCCATGCCAGTGGCGGTGGCGTGGATGTTTTTTTTCTTTTTTTCTAAATATTTCCTACGGAACAGGGTTTCGATGATGTTGGCCCTTGTGGATGGTCGCCCGATGCCGTTTTCTTTCATGACTTCGCGCAACTCTTCGTCTTCCACATTTTTTCCTGCAGACTCCATGGCACGTAACAAGGTTGCTTCGGTGTAATATTTAGGTGGTCTGGTTTCTTTTTCTTGTATTTCTGGGACATGAGGTCCGCGTTCGCCTACCTTAAATTCAGGCATGATATTTTCCTCTTCCGCTGCTTTTGGATCTGGTTTTTGTTCCTTTTTTTCGTTTTCAAAAACCGCTCGCCAGCCTGGTTCTATGATTTGTTTTCCAGTGGCTTTAAATTCGACCCTGTCTACAAAACCAACTACCGTGGTGTTGGACACTAAACAATCGGGATAAAAAGCAGCAATAAAACGTTTGGCAATTGTGGCATAAATTTTTTGTTCGTCCAAAGAAAGGCCGGAGGGCCCAATGCCGGTTGGAATAATGGCGTGGTGATCGGTCACCTTGTTATCATTAAATACCTTTTTTGACATTGGAATGGGTTGCGCTAAAATGGGCGCGGTTAACTTTGAATAAAAGGTTAAACCCTGCAATATTTTTGGCACTTTCGGATGGATATCTTCCGAGAGAAAAGTAGTATCGACTCGGGGATAAGTGACTAATTTTTTTTCGTATAAACTTTGAACTAATTTTAAGGTATGATCGGCCGAATACGCAAATTTATTATTACCTTCTACTTGCAAAGAGGTTAAGTCAAACAGTCGGGGAGGGGACTCGGTGCCTTCTTTTTGCGCATAATCTTGAATGGCAAATTCTTTGCCGGTAACATATTCTAAAGCCTTTTCAGATTTTTCTTTGGAGAGGATTTTTCCAACACTTGCCGAAAAAATAACGTCGCGGTAATTGGTTTTTAGTTCCCAATATTTTGCGGTTTTAAAACTGTCGATTTCTTTTTGCCGTTCGACAATCATGGCCAAAGTCGGTGTTTGCACTCGTCCGATGGAGAGCACTTGTTTGTTTTGTCCGTATTTGAGGGTGTACAAACGTGTGGCATTCATGCCCAACAACCAATCGCCCACGGCGCGAGAACTGCCTGCAGCGTATAAATTTAAAAAGTCTTTTCCGTCGCGTAATTTTTCAAACCCTTCTTTAATGGCTTCTTCTGTCAAGGAAGAAATCCACAACCGTTTGACTGGTTTTTGGTTATTGGCTTTTAGTAAAACCCATTGCTGAATTAATTCCCCCTCTTGGCCCGCATCCCCGCAATTAATGACCTCCGCACAATCTTTTACCAGTTTTTCGATGACGTGAAACTGTTTTTGCGCCCCTTTATCCTCCATCAATTTAATACTAAACGTAGATGGAATCATCGGGAGCAACGCTAGGTTCCATGATTTCCACAAAGGCGTATAATCTTGCGGTTCTTTTAAGGTACAAAGATGTCCAAAGGTCCAAGAAACCCAATATCCGTTTCCTTCAAAATAGCCTTCTCGGCGAAGATTTGCGCCTAAAATGGCGGCTATTTCACGTGCAACACTCGGTTTCTCCGCAATGCAAAGTTTCATGTGTTTACAGCGATTTAATGTTTGATATAATGGTAGACCTTAAACGGCCATTTATTTTTCTCGTCAATTTCATGGGTAAGGATACATTTTTTATCCCAATTTTCCTCCTCAATTTCGGGAAAATACGTGTCGCCCTCAAAACTTTCATCGATATTGGTGATGTATAATTCGTCCAACAAACTGTTTTCTAACGCGTGGGCATAAATTTGACCGCCACCAATGACATAGATATCCATTCCTGGAAAATTTTCTGACGAATCTTTGTAAAAATTAATGGCTTCTTGCAAGGATTGAAAGGCTGTACAATCGGGGTGATGAAAGGCAGCATTGCGAGAAATCACGGCGTTAATGCGGTTAGAAAGCGGGCGATATTTTAAGGGAATCGAGTCCCAATTTCTGCGGCCCATAATTACGATGTGACCTTTGGTGGTTTCGGTAAAAAACCGCATGTCCGCTGGGAGATGCCAAATTAAATCATTGTCTTTTCCAATGACGTTATTTTTTGCTTTCGCAACGATTAGTTTTACTTTCATTCTTAGTTTTAAACAGAAACTTCTCCTTTAATTGTTGGGTGGAAATCGTAATTCACTAATTCGAAATCTTCGTACTTAAAATCAAAGATTGATTTAATATTGGGATTAATTTTCATGTTAGGCAGTGGTTTAGGCTCCCTTGTTAATTGCAAACCCACCTGTTCTTGGTGATTGTTATAGAGATGAACATCGCCAAATGTGTGGATAAAATCACCCGCTTCAAGTCCACAAACTTGCGCCACCATCATCGTCAACAAGGCATAAGAAGCAATGTTAAAAGGAACCCCCAAAAAAACATCGGCACTGCGCTGATACAATTGACAAGAAAGTTTCCCATTGGTGACATAAAATTGAAAAAACGCATGGCATGGCGGCAAAGCAGCTTTGTTATTGGCGACATTTTCCTCAAACGATACTTTTGTATCCGGCATTACACTTGGATTCCATGCAGAAACCATAATGCGTCGGCTGTCAGGATTGGTTTTGATTTGTTCGATGGCTTCGGCTAATTGATCGATGCCTTCGTTGTTCCAATTACGCCATTGTGCTCCGTAAACAGGACCTAAATCTCCTTCCGAATTGGCCCATGCATCCCAAATTTTAACCCCGTTTTCTTTGAGGTAGTTGATATTAGTATCCCCTTTGATAAACCACAACAGTTCGATGATAATAGATTTTAAATGGAGTTTTTTAGTGGTGACCATTGGAAAACCTTTGGAAAGATCGAAGCGCATTTGGTGACCAAAAATACTTTTGGTGCCGGTTCCTGTTCGATCTCCTTTTTCAACACCTTCATTTTGAATTAATTGAAGTAAATCCAAATAATTTTGCATAGCGATTAATTTGAGGATTAAAGTTAGGAGTTTAACCAATGATTTTGGTATAATCTCTCAAATAAAAATCAACGAAGAAAGAATTTTTATCAACAGTTCAGGAAAGCGTAAAATGTTGACGATTTGTTTGGGTAAATTGTAGAAATAATTGGTAAATTGAGCGGTAAATTTGAAAATGAAGTTAGTTTTGTGTGGTATAATTATTGATTTACCTGTGTAAACATTAGGAGGAATTGGTTATGAAATTTGGATTATTGGGGGTTTTGCTTTTTGTAGGGGTTTTATTTTTGCGGGGGGCTGAATTGCCGACTTCGTGTTACGGAACTTATGGAGGCGAAATGCCATCTTATACCGTTGAGGTGAATGGGAATGAGGTTTTTATGGAAAAACACGATTTGTATATTCGGATTGCCTCCACCGAGATTTCTTATAAATCCGGTCATGTCGATTTGGTAGGCACTTATACCGTTTTACGATCGGATAAAAACACTTACCTCATTAAGGCGCTTGTGTCTAACGGTAAAACCATTCAGGTCGAGTTTGATTTGGTTTGGAACAAAAAAACCTTAACCCTCTTAGTCACCCCAAAAAACGGCAGCGTCCAAGCCCTTTTGGAGAAAACGGATTTGTAAGCTGTAGTATTCGTTAAAAATCGGAGTTCTTATAACTACTATACATGTCACAAGCGTGACGCTCGGTCCATTTCTGTTCTATTAATTAAATTATTTTCTCTTGCGAATGATCTAAGATCGATAATAGCTGGCGCAAGCGTCCCGCTTGTACCCGCAGATAATCAGAGATATTCTATCTAGTCTTAGTCCTTATACTCATCGCGTGCTAAACGGTGTACAATTTCTTGTAAATGTTTTTCCTTTTTGGCTTGTCGCAAACGAATCGCTGATTTGGTGAAATACGTATGTTGATTCAAAAAACTGACCTGAATTTGATCCCACAACCGGTCGCTATTTAATTTTCCATGCTCTCTTAATTCACGGCGAAGATAATCCGCAATAACATGGAAGTCATCACGGCCTAGGTAATCTAAATCCGCGTCACACATAATTTGTTCAAGGTGCGATTCAGGACTTTGAGGAATTTCAGTCGATTTAATCAGCCCGTCAATTACATCTAATTGAGCGGTTGTATAGCCGTATTTTGGCAAAATTTCTCGTGCCATACGAATCCCAATTTCTTCGTTTTTATCGTAGCGTTCAATAAAACCAGCATCATGATAAGTAGCGGCAGATTTAAGTAAAAAGAGGTCCTCATCTGTAATCCCTTCCATAATCGCCAGACGCTCCACCGCTTGGGTAACATCGATGGTATGATTAATGCTGTGGTAGAGTAATTTAGGTGAAAGCGCATCTTCCAAAACCTTCATAATATGACGCTCCGCTTTCATGTAATTAATCGAGCTGTATAAATGAAGATCGACAATTTTCCAAAAATCATCGTTAGGAATCAATCCTTCTTGGTCAACGGATAGCTCGGGCTTAATACCTTTGACGTAATACATGTCGAGCATCCCTTTGTGTTTGGTTTGAATTTTACCTCTGTAAACACAATCAAAATAAGGCGCAATAAATTCGTATGTGTTTCCCGAAACATTCACTGTGCCTGGTTGTCCATGCATCTCCATTCGCTGTGCTTGGTTTACGGTAGAGCCCCAAATATCATAAGCAAACCGCTTTATCCCAATAACCCCAGCAATAACTTCGCCTGTATTAATCCCAATTCTAATTTTCCAGGCGTTTTCTCCACGTTTTTTAGCATCTTCAGAAAATTTCGCCATGTAATTTTTGATTTCAAGGGCGGCCAAGGTCACCTCAATCGAATTACTTTTATTTCGTATTGGCACCCCCCCAGCACACATGTACGAATCGCCAATCGTTTTAATTTTTTCTAAATCGTATTTTTCAATAATTTCGTCAAAGGCTGAAAAATAGTCATCCAATTGCTGCACCAATTCTTGCGGTTTCATCTCTTCTGCAATCTTAGAGAACCCAACAAAATCCGTAAACATTACAGAGACGGTTTTGTAATAGCGCGCTTTCGAGCGCCCTTTGTTTTTAAGTTCTTCAGCAGTGCCTACAGGCAAGATATTTAAAAGGAGTTGTTCAACCTTTTCTTTTTCACGCTCAAGCAATTCGTTTTGATGCTCAATTTTAGCTTTTTGAATTTCTACTTTTTGTTTCTGATCTTGGATCTTTTTACTTTGTTCGGTTACTTGTCGGGTTCTTTTTACCACCTCAATTTCTAGCCGAACTTTTTGTCTGCGAATAATGTCAATTCGGCGTCGGTAAAACACAAGTCCTAAAAACATTATTAAGAGCGTACTCAATGTAATAAACCACCAAGTTAACCAGAAAGGTGGCGCAATGTAAATTTCAATAATGGCAGGTTGCAAAGATTCAATGCCATCTGCGCTAGTTGCGTATAATTTAAAGGTGTATTTGCCATGGCCGAGGTTCATGTAGTGAACCTTGTTTTCATTGTCTAAATAGGTGTATTCGGTCTCCAAACCTTCCAAAATACAACGATAACCACTTTGAGAAGGGTCTGAATAATTGGTTGCGGCAAATTGGAAAGAAAGGTCATTTTGATCGTAGTCCAATTCCAACTTTTCGGAGTAGACAATGTTTTCTACCAATACCTTTTTTAGTTTGTTTCCTTTGGTAGATAAGGTTACCTCTGTAATAATGGCACGCGGTGGATTTGGATTCCCTGAAATTTCTTTCGGATTAAAGACGTTATAGCCATTGATACCCCCAAAATATAAAAGGCCCTTACTTGACTTATAATAAGCATTGGTGTTAAACTCATTACTTTGTAAACCGTCTTTGACATTATAATTGGTAAATTTTCGTGTTTTCGTATTAAACTTTGAGATGCCTTTGTTGGTGCTGGCCCAAATATTTCCGTCTGAATCTTCTAGTAAACCATAAACGACGTTATTGGATAGACCTTCCCTTTCGGTGTAATTTTTAGTTTCACGTGTGATTAGATCAAGTCGTTTTAAACCTTCGCCGTATGTTCCCAGCCACATGACACCAGGTTCGGTTTGTAAAAGACAGGTGATACTGCCACTTGATTCATCGTGGTCAACGATATCAATAAATTCAAAAACAAAATTGTTTGGTGAATTTTCGTAAACCGCATACATTCCTTGGTTACTCGTTACCACCCATGTCTGGTTACTCTTATCGGTATAAACGGTTTTAATGGAACCTTCACCTAAGCCCGAATTAGTATTGCTATAATAACCTATGTTTTTAGTTTCTTTGTCAATAATGGTTAATCCTTCGCGGGTTCCGATCCATAAACGGTTGCTATCGGCAGGGGTGATCACATAAACCCGTGTTTCTTTTTCAATGTCTTCGGGTAAATAACGAATTCGATCTAATTTATATTCAAAGGTCTTAAAGTCTAAAATGGTGAGAATAAACAATCCATCGTCGTACCCAAGCCAGATTTTATTTTCATCTTCCACATAAATACTCAAAAGGTGGTGTGTTGTATTTATATCTCGGACAATGTGATAATAAAGCTGTGATTGATAATTGTAAATAGTAAGATCTTTTTTCGTTCCGATATAAGTGTTTCCTGCTTTATCTTCGGCAAAGGACCAAACACTATAATCGATCAATCCTTTTGCCGGATCATTGCTTAGGGTGATTGAGGTAAAGCCTTGTTTGTATTTGTCAAACTTTGAAATTCCTTGACCCGTTCCAATCCAAAACACACCTGTTTCGTCTTCATGAATGGTGGAAATACTGTTATCCGCAATGGAGGAATTGTCTAAAGGATTATTTTGATACTGCGAAATGACCTGACGGCGATTAACTGCTTTTTGAATTAATATCAAGCCCGCATGTTCTGTTCCTACCCAGGTATTAAATTCATTTTCAAAATAAACACAGTTAATTTTTCCATAACGAATGTCTGTGTATTCGGTGAAAATTTGAAGTCGATTTTCTTCATCTATATAAAAAAGCCCCTTTTCGGTGAGCACCATTAAAGGGTGATCTTTAATTTTGTAAAAACTTGTAATCCCAGCGCTGGTGTAAATCGAATTGTAGTCGATTGTTTTAAATGTTTTATAAGGATAATTAGCATGGAAGATTTTTCCTGTGGATGTTCCAATCCATAACGTTTTCTCTTCATCTATAAAGAGGGTAGTGAGATCGGTGTTGCCATTAACTGTGTTAATGGTTTCTATTTCACGAGTTTTCAGATTAATTTTATTAATCCCTGATTTTTCTGTGAGCGCCCATAATAAACCTTGTTTATCAAAGCTCATTGTTGTAAAAATGTAGCCTTTTAGAGTAGGGAAAGTAAGTTTACTGATTCGTTGGACAGAAAAATCTTTTGGGTTAATTTTACCAATTCCTCGGTTGGTGCCAAACCAAATGTTCCCGCTTTCATCCCTTTTTAAAAAGTGGATATAATTGTTGGGTATTGTATTGTCGTCAGATGGGTTGTTTTTAAATGTTTTAAAGGTATATCCATCATACCGATTGATCCCGTCTTGTGTAGAAATCCATATAAAACCAAATTGATCTTGTACAACCCCGGTAATTGAACTTTGTGATAAACCATTCTCAAGAGAATAGGTTTCAAATTTTATGGTTTTTTGTTGACTAAATAATGCGAATGAAAGAAAAAACAGGAAGTTAAAAAGGTTAATTCGCAAAATCATACGCCTAGATTCTCACACCCATTACAAGGATATCATCCACTTGTTCAAAGGCTCCTTGCCACTCATGAATTGTGTTTTCTAAATAATCTTTTTGTTCATTCATTTGTAAATTATGAATGGATAAAAGATGTTCTCTAAAACGATTGTAGAGGAATTTTTTGCCGCGTTCTCCACCAAATTGATCTGCGTATCCATCACTAAACAAGTAAATTACATCTCCTTTTTGTAGTTGAATTTTGTGTTGTAAGTATTTTTTTGAACCCGGTTCAAAAGATCCAATCGCAAATTTGTCCGCTTTTACAATCGTAAATGTATTGTCCCTAATTAAATATAAAGGATTATTTGCTCCTGCAAAGTTTAATTCAAGGGTTTCGTAATCAAGCGAACACAATGAAATGTCCATCCCATCACGAATTTGATTTTCTTCTCTGTTTTTATTCAACGACGCACTAACAAACGTGTTGAGGTAATTTAGGATTTCAGCCGGCTCGCTAATTTTCTTTTCCCGAATAGAAGTATTTAATCCATTGGCACCAACTAAACTCATAAATGCACCAGGTACACCATGACCAGTACAGTCAACTGCGGCAAAGAAGTTTGCTTTTTCTGTTTTTTCAAACCAATAAAAATCACCAGAAACAATATCCTTTGGTTTATATAGGACAAATGAATTCGGGCAAATTGAGTTAATGGCTTCTTTTGGAGGTAAGATCGAATTTTGAAGACGTTTCGCATACCGAATACTTGCGGTGACTGCCTTGTACAAATCCTCTAATTTTAATCGTTGGCGCTCATTTTCATCCCGTTGTAGAACAACCTCTTCTGTTCGTTCTTTTACTTTTTGTTCAAGAATTCGTTCGGTTTCCGCGAGTTCATCCCTCATTTTTAAGAGGGCATGCCCCAAAACATCTTCCTTGCTTAACGGTTGGTAAGGCGAATTAAAATTACTCTGTCCGACTTCTTTCGCAAAATAGGTGGTTTTTTTCATTCCATCTACTAAATCAACCACCGCGGATGACATGTCACCGATTTCGTCATTTCTAATTTCAATTTTCTGTTTCGGAAACACACCTTTCCCAAGTGATAACAACACTTCTCTTAAATTATTTACCGGTCGTACAATCGTTTTGGTGGTAAAAATGGCAATGATGATGGCGAAAATGATTAAACTTCCTCCTAGCCACCAATAGAACTGTAAGGATTGGAATTTAGCTCTGGATTGTTCCGAAGATGCCCTGTTTAGCGAAAGAGCATCTTCTTCTTTCATTAATAAACTATTTGTGAGGCAGTCGAGGTTTGTGGTCAAATTATTATAATTATTTCCTACACCGCCATTTTGATCGACAATTAATCTTGCTGAAAAAACACTGATTGGATCATCATAACTGCTAATGTTCGGCAACAAGGTCATTATTTCATTGTACTCCTGAAAAAGCAATTTAAATTGTTCTTTTAAGGACTTTAAAAGTTCTTTGTCTTTTTCGTCAGTCCAGTTTTTGGAAATTTCATCAAGTTGGTTTAGTTTTGCCGGAATATCTTTGTTAATCAACTCTTTAAAATGTGTTTTGTGTTCAACATCATTCCTGCTTTGGTCATTTACCCATTGTGCAGCAAGTTGTCTCGATTCGATTGTATATGATTTCATCGCTGTAATTGCCTCTTTGGAAGGAGTTAAAACCGTGATGATTTCGTTAGACGTTTTGTCCAATTCTTTAAAGGTGGTGATTCCGTCATGAACTGCTAAAAATGTAGCGCCAAATACAGAGATAATGAAAAGTATTAAAACACCAAACCCTGTTCCAATTTTTTTTCCTATAGTGAATCGAAAGTTCATCTGTGTGTTAGTCGCTACTTATTCGTTTTGCAGTTCATTAATTATTGTCCTTAGCCTATTTGCCTCTTCTTCATTTACAAGCGTATAGGTGTAAATGCGAATCAATGTTTTGATGTTTTTAATATCCTTCGGTTGATTTTTAAATTGTTCTAAATAAACCGGAAGGTAATGTTTATCTACGAGAATTTGATACTTTAAATAAAGTTCATCATTATTTAATCCATAATAACAACCCATTAAACCTTCGTAAACCTCCATCGTTCCTGGTTGAATGCGATCAGCATTGTTTAGTAATGGTAGTGCCTTCAAGAAAGCATTTTCGGCACGTTTTTGATTCTCCATCAATTGCTCCATTGTGATTTCTGGATCAGCAATCATAATATAATCAGCACCTAGATTATAATAAATAATGCCCATATTAAAGTTCGCTTTATAATCTAAACTATCAATTGCTAGTACTTTTGCACAGTTTTCAATTGCTTTTTCACGCAGAGAACTTTTCTTAGGGGGCTCTGCGAAGTCTACTTTTGTAATGTATTGAACAGCTACTGTATTATAATAATCAACATCACTTGATTTGAAGCTATACATCGGATCAATTAATGCTAAATAATTTTTTTTATAAATAGTGTAAAATTCTTCCGACTTTTCAAAGTTTTTATCTTCGAGTAAAAGTTGAACAGCAACATTGTAATAATTTTTAATCAATGTGTTTTTTATGTACTCATTAATTTTCGCTGTGTAGATATTGGTACTGTCTACTTTCTTAGCGCGAACAAAAGATTCAATAGCGATTTGGCTGTAGTACAGCTGGTTTGAGCCCTCTAAATTTCGATAAATTAAACCACGTAATTGCCATGTTTGCGAGTCATAACGTTCAGCAGTCCCTATAGCAGAGTCAATTGCAATTTTAGCTTGTTCATAATTTTGAGCTTTGTAGAAGTCATTCGCTTGCCAAGTCCAAGTTTGACCAAAAGAAAGACTAGCGCTAACAGCGATCAAGATAAATGATATGTATCTCATGGTCTTCATTTAATAACGTTTACGGCCAAGTCGGTAAGTTTATCCGCGATGACTAGTTTGTGTGTCTTCGCATTTGTTCGATTGATTTCATATTTTTGTTGATTCCCTTGAATCACGAAATTAACAATGGCTCCCTTGCTAAGCGACCCCGCTTTTTCACATACCAATAAGGTGTTTTTCGGCGCCATTTGTGTCGATAGACTTGGGGCGTAATGGCTGTTAACTTCAGTGATATATAAAATGTGGCAATTTTGAATAGCTTCTTTGTTTCGGTAATTTTGAATCACAATTTTTTGACTTCCAATTGCTTTTCCAGAATATTTTTTCACCAATTCTTCGTAAACACTTGTTTTTTCACCAAATACACCAATCACAAAATCTCCACTTCTTTTTTGTTCTGGCCATTCAACTAAAGTAGCAAACGTATAGATGTAAAGGGCTTTTACCACCGCTCGGGTGTCGGGCATTTGAGCTGTCTTCATGGTCGAACTATTTAGTCCAAAAAAAGCTAGCAAAACAATCAATATGTAAAAAGCTCTTTTCAACGTTTAATTTATGTAGTTCACTCGTTTACCAAAAGTGTGCCAAATTAAGGATTAGGCGTTGTTTTTTTTGTTTTTTGTATTGTAACAAGCTCTCTGTCAAATAGATATAAACCGCCTTTATCGCCATCAATCATTTTTAATTGATCTAAAATATTTCTTGCCAATGCTTCTTCTTCTAATTGTTCAGAAACAAACCATTGCATAAAATTATGCGTCGAGTAATCTTTCTCTTCCAAACAAACAAAAACTACTTCGTTAATCATATTAGTCACTTTTAATTCGTGCGAGAGCAACAAAGTAAAAATGTCCGTGAGCGATTCAAATTCTTTTTTCGGCACATCCACCGACGGAATATCTGCTCTTCCACCACGCTCATTTACAAAGCGAACTAGTTTTAACATGTGTTGGCGCTCCTCATCTGAATGCTGATATAAGAAGTTAGCAGTCCCAGTAATACCAGCGCATTCAGCCCACGACGCCATAGCCAAATAGAGTTGAGAAGACATCGCTTCTGCTCGTATTTGTTTGTTCAATATGTCTTCAATTCTTTTATTCAAACATCCATTATTAAAAGTTAATATACTTCAAGCCGATAAAAATAATCTAAAATTTACAAAGAAACGAACTTTACAGCTAAATTATTCATAATTTTAATCGAATTTTAAAGGGCTTCATGCGCAAAAAAAACAAAAAAGAAAAATTCAGTAAAAAACTTCACAACGAGATTTTAGCGATTTATACTGATAATTCTTCGGTAAGTTACGATTACAAACAAATTGCCGGATTTTTAGAAATTACAGACAAGGCTTTACGCAAATTAGTTTTCGAAATATTACTCGATTTGGCTGCTCAAGGAATCTTAAAAGAAACCGAACGGGGAAAGTTTAAACTGGTTGGAGTAAATCAAAAGTTTATCACTGGTAAGATTGATATCGCTAAACGTGGCGTAGGTTATGTTATTTCAGATGAATTAGAGACAGATCTGGTAATTCCATTGCACAGCATGGATCGTCTAATTCATGGGGATAAAGTTCGCGCAGAAGTTTTGCACGGAAGAGGCCGGAAAAAAGTGGAAGGCAGAATTATTGAAGTATTGGATCGTGGCACCCGTCGATTTGTCGGAATTTTGGACATTCAAAAAAAACATGCGTTTTTGGTTTCAGACGATCCAAAAATGAATACTGACATTTTTATTCCGCATGAAAAATTAAAAAAAGGTAAGTCTGGTGAAAAAGTGATTGTGAAAATTACCGATTGGCCACGAAATGCAAAAAATCCATTCGGTGAAGTGGTTGAAGTGCTTGGTTCGATGGATTCGAGCGATGTGCAAATGCGTGCAATCTTGGCTGGTAACGGAATCAATTTTACCTTTCCAGATGCGGTGGTTGAAGAATCGAATCAAATTTCAGTTGTTTTAGAAGAAGAGGAAATCAAAACACGAACAGATTTTAGAGATATTCTCACTTTCACGATCGACCCAATTGATGCAAAGGATTTTGACGATGCCCTGTCGTACGAAAAATTGGCAAATGGGAATATAAGATTAGGTGTGCACATTGCCGACGTAGCGCATTATGTAAAAGTGGGTTCGCTATTGGATCAAGAAGCAAAAGAACGAGGCAATTCGGTATACCTAGTGGATCGAGTAATTCCTATGTTACCCGAGCATTTATCCAACGGCGTTTGTTCCCTTCGACCTAACGAAGATAAATTTACCTTTTCGGCTGTTTTTGAATTGACGATGAAGGGAGAGGTGGTGAATGAATGGTTTGGAAAAACGGTCATCTGCTCAAACCGCCGATTTACGTACGAAGAAGCACAAGCCGTAATCGAAACACAAAAAGGCGATTTAGTAACTGAATTATTAGAAGTAGATAGCATTGCAAAAATATTGAGGAAACACCGATTAGATTTGGGAGGTCTTGAAATTGTTAGTTCCGAAATTCGTTTTGAGTTAAATGAAGCAGGATTGCCAATAAATGTCCATAAAAAATTAATTAAGGACTCGAATAAACTTATCGAAGAATACATGCTTTTGGCAAATCGCAGCGTGGGTAAATTCATCGGCGATACCAAACGGAAAATAATGATCCCACTTATTTATCGAATTCACGACAAGCCAGACCGCGAAAAAGTGGAACAATTTCGAGTGTTTGTCTCCAAATTCGGTAAAGATTTTACCTTTAAAAACGACAAAGACATCGCCATAAAAATGAACCAACTTTTTGAAGAAATGAAAGAGGATGGGAATTTTAACATGATTCAACAAATGGCGATAAAATCCATGGCTAAAGCAGTTTATGATACTGAAAACATTGGTCATTATGGCCTAGGTTTTCAATATTACGCCCATTTCACCTCACCTATCCGGCGGTATGCCGATTTAATGGTTCACCGAATTTTGTTCGACGTATTGAATAAAAAACATCCGAAATACCCTCATCTTCAAGACACTGCACTGCATATTTCAATTACAGAACGAAAAGCAGTAGAGGCCGAGCGTGCATCAAAAAAATATTTCCAAGCACAATATTTGAAGGATAAAATTGGCGAGCGTTTTGATGGCTTTGTGACAGGAATTACCGAATGGGGAATTTATGTGGAAATGTATGAAAACTTCTGCGAAGGAATGGTGATGTTAAAAAGTATGGACGACGACCGCTACTATTTTGATGAAAAAGAATACGCTGTCATTGGCCAACGAACCGGAAAATCATACACCGTTGGCGACAAAGTAACCGTTGAAATTTCGCGTGTAAGCTTAATCAAGAAACAAATCGACCTCGAACTTATTAACTAACTACTTCTTTTTCTTAAAAGAGGGTAAATCGTAATTGTACATAATCACGTAATTATGCGTGTTATTTTGAACCGCATTGTTTTCATATTCAAATAAGTAACGCACACTCACTGAATGTCTAGCGGGCAGGTCAAAATTAAAACCGGCATAAAAACGGTAGGCGCTTAACGGGCCATAACTGATGGGTGCATTTATTCGTTTAAATAGTTCTGCTCCTGCCACTGGAATCACCCGTTTAAAGTCTTTAAACTCGTATTTTAAATCCAATTTTAACCGCAAAAGGTTCCGAAAATCTTCCGAATAAGTTTCTGTATTTAGTCTATCAAAACCAAATTGGTAACGGCCGCGTAACTTAAGTTTTAACCCAGAATCACCCAGTTTTTTGGCATATTCCACATTTAAACACAGCCTATTATTTGAGATAAAATACGTTTCTTGATTTCTTCTACTAAACCGGTAAGCCAGCCCAACATTAAACGCTTTTGATAATTTATAACCCCCCCCCAATTCGTTGTAATACGTTTTAAGCGTCGACGCATTTTTGTAAAATCGCCCTTGTGTTTCGTAACTTAGGTTAATTTTTTTATTTAGGTCGGCAGACACGCCTGCACCAACCCAAAATTCAGCATCGGTTGTTTGTCCAAAGCTTAGGCCAGCAACAAAAATCCCAAAAGCAGTTAAAAACTTTCTCATTCAAAAATAATTAAATCTTCAACTTTTAAATCTTGTTTTTTTCCAGTAATTTCAACGATTTTTGTAATAGCTTCTTGACCTCCAAGGCAGGTATCACATTTAGAATAAGCAAAAATAGTGTATTTACCGGGCGTCAAAAACCGGAAACTGTAACTACCGTCTAAACTCGTTGAAAATTTGTCATTATACGTCGAATTTCCGTCACCGTAAATAATATAAACATCCTGATCCATTGCGTAATACTCCGAAACAATGTCCCCGGCTGTATTTTTATCAATCACATAAATTTTACCAGAAATACTTGAGTTTCCTCCTTCGCCAGCGGCTTTATTACATGAAAATAAAACTACCGAAAGTAAAAAAATCGAAAAAATTGCGCAATGTTTCATTTTTTTAATGTGTTTAGTTGAACGGTGAAATTAATAATTAATTAATAAATGGTTGACATTCTCGTAATATTGTTTCGTTGTCCACAAAAATTCTATTCGCCAAACCAACCAAAAACTGTATTTTTGATACAAAGAAAAGATATTTTTCCCCTTTTTATGGAAACTGAAGATATAGATAAGATTAATTTAACGCAATTTAAAGGACATCACCGTAAATTTCCTTGGGGTTTGGTTATTCGTATTGTCTTGGTGGCTGTAGGTTTCATCGTCGTTACAATTTTATTAAACCAGTTATCCGAAAAGTACGATCAACCAAATATGAACATTGAGAAAGATGTAGAAATCGAAGTTCAGTAGTATTTCCTATTGTGCACAATTCAATTTTGGGCGTTCGAGCGGGCTCGCTGGGCTCGCTTTATTGCCGATAATCGGACAATAAGAGCTCAAACAACACCTCTGTTCCTTAACGCTCCCCCCTAATTCCCCCTAATCAACTGCACCGAATGGTTAAAAAGTTCCATTATTTAACACTCTTAATTTATGGAATCAAACTTCCTACTAGAAAATAAAAGATTTGGAAAGAAACTAATATTGCACCTGAAGGGTCCCTTGCTGGGTAGTTACTGTACCATCAGAAACTACTAATTCGAGGAGTACGAAATAGGTGCCGGGTGCTACTTTTACGCCTGCGTGGGTGTATGCATCCCAAGTTCCATTTAGACCAAAATATCGGTAAATGGGTTGACCATAGCGATTAAAAATGGTACAGGTTAAGTTTTCGTAGCCTGTTGATCGGACAAAAAACACATCGTTAACACCGTCGTTATTAGGACTAATAATGTTTGGAATTACAGCATCTTGGCTAAAAGAAACTGACGAAAAAAGAAAGAAAAAAATAATATATATTTCTTTTAGTTTCATACGTGACCACTAAAGTACAAAAATACTTTAAATTATTGTCATTGTTATTTTAAAATACACCAAGTAGGTTCTAGAAATCTGATCCACACGGTGGTTGTTTTTTGCAAATTTTGCTTCTTGAGTTATTTCAATTCTAAACCAAATTCTTTTCCTTTTGAAATAGCCGGAACGCCTTCTTCCATCCAAACTGGAATTGGCGCACCCAATAAATAATAATCAAAAAACTGGCGCATTCGAATACTCAAATCTACTCGGTTAGGCATTTTCATTAAATTGTGTTCGTCGCCGTTATAATTTAATAACCAAACGGGTTGTCCAAGACGTCGTAAACCCATATAAAGTTCAATTCCTTGGTACCACGGCACTGCGCCATCGCCATCGTTGTGCATGATTAATAAAGGAGTAGTTACCTTGTTTAACGCAAATAATGGAGAGTTTTCGACATATAATTCTGGTTTTTCCCAAATAGTATAACCAATTCTGCTTTGCGCTCGTTCGTATTGAAACATTCTACTCAATCCACTTCCCCAACGCACACCGCCGTACGCCGAAAACATATTACTAACTGGAGCTCCTGCCATTGCTGCGCGATATTTTCCTGTCATGGTAATTAATTGTGCGGTTTGATAACCACCCCAACTTTGTCCTTGTAAGCCCATTCGGGTGCTGTCAATGCATGAATTGGTTCGGGTTAAATAATCCGTGCCACTTACAATACAATCATAAGCCGATTTTGCTGGATGTCCTGCGTTGTATTCGATGTCTGGAATAAAAATTATATATCCATTACTTACATACTCAGTTGGAAAAACGATTGATGCCGTTGGTTTTGGGGCGTAATGCACATGAATGTCTTGTGTGTATTTTTCATAAAAATAGGTAATCATTGGGTAGGATTTTGTTCCGTCAAAATCTTCAGGTTTGTACAATAAACCTCTCAAAGATCTTCCATCAAAACTTTTCCATTCAACCATTTCCACTGTTCCCCAATTATATTCTTTTTGTTGAGGGTTGGTTTCGGTTAATTTTCGGCAATTTTTAAAATCTAACTGGCAAGTTTCTAGTTCGGGATAATCAATAAAACTCATTCTTCGAAATAGAACTTCGTCAGCTTCGTCGGCTTTGGTCATGTAAATAAATTGATGATCGCTTTCGATTAATTTGGTTAAAACCGGAGATTTATCCTGAAAATCCAAGGCATAATAAGCTTCAGATTTGGTGCGGAAATTTACACCACTCAACAAACTATTTTCAAGCGTGATATAGGTGCTGTCTGCATCAAAGTTTTTTAAACGGTAAGTAACTAAATCTTTCGTTTTATTCGTGTTAGTAAGTGGAAAAGAAAGACTTGGATCAGACGGACAAAGGGCATAGACATTGTGTTGAGAATTCACCAAATAAAATTCTTTCCCGTCTAATAGTGTCCAAGCTACCCCACCTTCTGATTCAGCAATATAAGGCATACCATTCAAATCCATGGCAAAAACGTCTTTAAACTGCTCGGTTAAATTCGTTTTTAAATTCACTTCAAGCGATAGTGCAATCCAATTTGAATCTGGACCATCGTAATACAAATAAAATTTTCCAGAGGGTGATAATTCGTTGTCGAAACCATGTGCTTTATTTATCACGAACTTCTCTCCAGTTTCAAAATTCACTAAATAAATGTCCTGCTTAAACGGATAATCCCAGGTGGCTGAAATGGAATAAGGACTTGAAGCATAACCTAATCCAAATGCCCCATTTCCTTTATCTATGCTAGTAACACGGGTCACCAATTCATCTTCTAAATGCACTAGTTTTTTGTTATCAAACGTATAAATCGATCGATACGTTTTCTTTTCGTCGGCTTTTTTCTCTTTTAATTGTTGAGGTTGAATCTTTAAATCTGTTCCTCCCCAAACATCTAGCACTACTTTTTCATCTTCAAGTAAGGAGTCTTTAGGATCTTGTTTTACAATTAAATTAGTGCCAAAAAATAATCGTTTACCGTTTTCTGAAAATGAAACGGAAGATAAATTTGAAATCGTATAATTTTCTCGCAAGCCTGCCGTGGTTGAATCAATCAAAAGCTGCGCCGAATCCATTGTCGAATTCCAATAGGAAAGGGCATAGGTTTTTCGCTTATTGGTGTCGGTGGTGTGCATAAATACAAGTTGCTCATCCGAATCATCAAAGGTAATTCTGTCAATGTCTAATTGAGAACTCAACAAATGAATCGTTTTTTGAGTTGCTGTAAAATAGACATGAATACTCAACGTATCTTCATCACCTTGTTTACTAGTAATGTAAATTAATTTATCTCCAGATTTACTTAATTGGTAATCGGTGACGCCATCAAAACTTAAATCTTCACCCGTTATTGGGTTCACTAAATGCAAGGAAGTTCCCGAAGTTTTTTCTTTTTCACATCCCTTTTTTTTATGGATTTTACATTTTTTCTTAGCAGGGCAATCTTTTCGTTCGTCATTTCCAGATAGATAGGCAAATAATACATTTTCAGATAATTGGTATGATTTTATCGCTGGAATAATCCTCAAGGAATCCGTTTTTGGAAAATAAATGGCCAATGAATCTTTTGGAAATTTTTCCTCTTTTGCTTTTGCTAATTTTAACGTACGAACGGTGTCTGCCTGAGGTTTGATTTGAAAGATTACAAACTCTTCTAACTTGGAGATTGTTAAATTTGATCCACGGGCAAATGTTCTTTTTTGACTCCCATCAATTAACTCAACGAATAAAGTTCCATCTCCTTTTAAGGGATTTATTTGATATGAAATGAGTTTCCCACTCGCTGACTGCTGAACATCAGCAATGGAATTCCATGAATCATAGACAATGTGGTCAATCTTTTTTTTCTCTTGAGAGAACGTCGTAAAGTGGATCAAGGCAATAAAAATGATCCCTATTTTTTTCAGCATAAAGTCTTATTATAAATAGTTTAGTTCGTTTTACCTACTCGACGAACCAGCGACTTTTAAATCAATTTTGTAATAAAATACAGGTAAAAACCCAAGTTGGTAGCGTTCGGATGTAAGCGAACTTGTATTGGGTGTGTACGTTAATGCAAGGATGTTTTTTATGTTGAACATGTTAATCAAATCCAAGCCAAATTCGTGGGTGATTTTTTTCGCATTTATGGTATAATTCACCTTCATATCCACTCTAAAATAATCTTTAAATCTATTTTCGTTATATCCCTCATCCAAATACACAATTTCTTTCAAGGAATCTGTCATGACTAGATTAACATTGCCATAGCGCATCCCGCCGGCGTAAGTTACTTTTAATCCTAAAGCAAAAATATTTTTATCTTGTTTTCCAACTTTAAATTCTTTTCCACCCAATAAATTCATGATGTAATTTCCATTAAAATCGGTGTTTCGTTGAATGCCATCACTTCCTATATATTGAGAATTATACAAACTTGCGGTTGTCATAAAAAAGAAACTATTGTCAAAGTATTTTTGAATCGTCAATTCAATACCCATATTTGTACCTGTTCCGGTGTTTTGAAGGGTGTCTGGAAAGAAACGAGCAAAGCCACTACCTTGGTTTAACACCGAAAATGAAGAAGATTCAACTTCGACCGGAATATTGTATAAATATTGATAATATAGTTCTGTTTTAAAGAGCATTGATTTTTTGAATTGTCTGGAATAGCTTAAAACGGTGTGGATACTTCGTGAAAAATCAATATTTAAATTATGTGGTTCGGTATTCCCGTTGAGTTGATAACCATAAATGTAAAGTGGATGAATTTGTGAGTGCATCCCGGTACCAATCCCAATTACGCTTTTTTCATCAGGCGTGAATTTTAATCCGATACGCGGTTCGGCCGGCGAAATGGATTTGCTTAAAGTGAAATATTGGCTGTGGATTCCTGCATTTAAGGTCAATTTCTCTGAGATTTTATATTTCCATTGCACAAATGGCTGGATTAACAAAACAGGGGTGGTGGATTGATAATCCCAACGATAATAATAGGCCGAAAGAGAATCTGTAATATCCGTACGAATGGAGTCTAACAAATCAAAGTGATAAGCATCCACATTAAGCCCATATTTTAGCAAATGGCGCTGGTTAATTTTATAATTAATGCTGATATAGGCTGATGCAATTCCAATATCATAAGAATACCCCATCATATTAAAAGGCTTCGCATTATAAATCCAAGTGCTGTCTGCTCCTAAAGTTCTCAAAATATAGCGGTGATCAGTATATTGATTTTGTCTTGAATATGAAAGGGTTGTTTTCAAAAAAGTTTTTTTGTTGATCGCTCGTTTGTATGTTAGTCCCGTTACAGCCATTTTGGAGCCAAAATATTGATCACGATCTTGCTCACCAAAGGCATCTTGTGCTGGTTTTATTTGGTTAGATATCAATAATGAGATTGAACTTGCTCCACCCATTCCCCAAAATGAAAGTTGTCCTCCTTTTTTCAATGGGAAATTGAATTTAAATGCCCCATCTCCATAAACAGGAACAGCATCAGTGCCGTATTTAATCCCAATTTTATCCATCAATGTTAAGGTCGAGTAGCGTCCGACGATTAAATAGCTCGCTTTTGATTTTTTTGATAAAGGGCCTTCAAATAATAATTCTGTCCCTAAAAAACCAAATTGTCCTGTAAATTCATGGCGCTGATCATTTCCATTTCGCAACCTTAAGTCAAATACACCTGAGGTACTATTTCCATATTCAGCAGGAAAAGCACTCATAAAAAAGTCTGAATTATCTAAATACTTATTATTTAAAATGGAAACTGGGCCGCCAGTAGATCCAGCAACCGCAAAATGGTTTGGATTCGGAATTGCAACACCTTCAATACGGTATAAAATTCCTAAAGGTGAATTTCCACGAATTACAAGGTCGTTTCTTGAATCGTCGGTTCCTGTTGCCCCTGCGTAATTTGAAATCATTCGCGCTGGATCACTTCTACTTCCCGCATAGCGATTGGTTTCTTCGATTGAAAAAGATTGTGAACTTACCGTGGTCATTTCGTTGTTTATTTCCCCCTTTTTTCTAGATGTCACTACTATTTCTTCTGTTGTAATAGAAGCTTCTTCTAAGTCAATATTGATAATTAGCTCTCTACCACTGGTTAGCGTGACTGTAATTTCTCGGGTAGTATATCCCAAATAGTTGGCCTCAAGAATATGTTTGCCAATAGGAACGTTTTTTAGGAGAAAATCACCATTTTCATCGCACACGCTTCCAATTAGTTGATTTTTCAGTCCGATTACTTTGATTTTGGCACCAATTAAGGGGTAGCGCGTTTCAGAATCAACAATTTTACCTCTTATATTTTGTTTAAAGGTTGATGAAGTGTCTTGAGCAAATAGGCAAGAATGAGTGAAATAAAAAAACAGCATCAATAAAATTGGTCGCATAAATCAAGTGATTACGTTATAGGAAGTGAATTTAATAATATTTCACAAGTTACAATACCTATCAACGAATTTTTGAATCACCAAAAGTTATTCCCAACATCACTTCGTGGCTCCCTGAACTGTAATTTTTTAAGTCGGTTGTGGTGATATCAAAAGCATATCCAATCCGCAAAGTTTCACGATGATTGAAACCAACCATTACGGTAGCAGCATCACGTGTTCTAAATCCAATACCCGCCCAAATCATTTTTTTATATGTGGCGCGTACATTTAGATCTAATTTTGGCACAACAGGTGGACTATATTTTAAGATAAAACTCGGTTCGATAGCCCAATCATCAGAAAGTTGTATATTATACCCTCCGTTAAAATAATAATGATCTTCTAAAAAACTTTCTGAACCAACTTGGGTCGATAAAAAGGATAGCTTGTCGTGTAATATTTGTTCGATAGACGCCCCAAAATACCAATCGTCGTGGTATAAATATAAACCAAATTTACCATCAGGATCAAATGATTTTAAAAGCCCATTTGAAAAGTAAAAATCATCATCGTGATAAGCGGTTATTTTATCAGCGTCTAAAATCCATTGATTAAATCCAACCGAAAGCCCAAATGAAAGGTTTATTCCTTCAGTTAATTTTAGGAGATATGCAAACGATGTTTGAAATCCAACTCGTCTTGTCGGACCTACAATATCTGTGTAAAGATATCCACCCATGGCTAATTTTTCATTTTTCAACGGGCCATTTGCTGCCAACGTAAATGTTCTTGGCGCATCGGTAATTCCTAACCATTGGTAACGGTTAATTGATATGGCTTCCCAGTTATCTTTCGATCCCGCGTATGCCGGATTAAAAGCATATTGATTAAACATGTATTGCGTATATTGCGGTAATTGCTGTGAAAACACTGTCGTTGTTAACATCAATGCCGAACCTAGGAGATATTTTATAAATACGTTCTTCATAGTTTACCACATTATTGTTAAAGGTCCGGTCAATGGTTCAGGGAAATCTTCGTGATCGATGTCAATGACATAATAATAAGTTCCAGCAGGTAAACGTTTGCCGTTTTCTGTTGTCCCTCCCCAATCATCGTTGTAATTTTCATCACTTTCAAATAGCAAATCTCCCCATCGATTGTACACATTAATTTTTATTGCAGCCCCAGGATACTGGTCAGTAAAGTCGAGGATCCATGTGTCGTTTTTACCATCACTTCCTGGGCTGATTCCATCAGGGATAACAATGTCAGGCAATACGGCCACATAGATAGAGTCGATATTTATACACCCATTGGTATCGGTTGCAATAACATAATACCACGTAGATATCGTTGGCTGAATAACCGTTGGATTGTTGAGAATCGAATCGTTTAAGAAGATACTTGGTGTCCAAACTACTGTATTGGTTGGATCTGTTGTTGGACTGCCACCGATTACTTCCGATTGTTCAGTGTACATGTCAATGTCAAGACCAGCATCGACAAGAACCTCCGCAGCGACGGTGATAAAGACTGTGTCTAAATCTGAACATCCTGCATACCCTATTTCTAAAACGTAGAACGTGCTACCTGAAATTGTTCCATCGATGACTAACGTACTATCCGTTGATACGATTGCTCCATTTGCATCATACCAAGTATAAGTTTGATAGTCGATTATGTTTGAAGATCCGATTAAGAGCAACGAGTTTTCGAAACATACCAAGGTGTCTGGACCGGCATCCGCAATGATACTTATTAAGGTGTCTACCGATAAGGTATCAAAATATTGACAGCCGTTTTCATCGGTGATTGTTAAATAATAATCCATTGGCAATAATCCGGATGGATCTTGTACATTGAATGTGTCTGCAAATGTCTCTGAAACCCATTCGTAGGTATAAACTCCTGTTCCACCTGTTACCGTTACGTAGATTTCACCATCCGTTGCATCTTGACACGTCGCTGGAACAATACTGTCTATCACGGTGGTAATTTCGTCAGGTGTATCAATCGTTCCTGATTGACTTACTTGACAACCATTTGCATCAGTTATGGTAACGGTATAGATTCCTTCGCAAAGCCCATTTGCAGCTGCAGTAGTTTGTGAACTCGGATCATCCCAAAGGAAGGTAAAGTCAAATGTTCCGCCGATTGGATTTGCAATTAATTGCCCATCACAATCTCCAAAACATAGCGCATCAAATGCCACTAACGAGTTAATAATAATCGAGTCTGGCTCTTCAATATCACCGAATTGGAACGAAATACATCCTGTATTATCTGTCACTTGAAGTAGGTAATCTCCCGCACAAAGTCCCGTAATTAATGGGGTAGTGATTCCAAGCGATGTGCCTAAATCATCTAACCATAAATAACTGTATGCTGGCGTTCCACCGCTTACACTTAGGGTGTCAATGGTACCATCGCAATCCCCGAAACATGAAACATCGGTTGAGGTTAATTCGATGATTGGAGCATTGACATTGCTTAATGGGAAGGTAAACGTTAGATTACACCCATTTGCATCTGTAATGGTTAGTGTGTAAATTCCAGCATCCAATCCACTAATTGACAGACCTGTTGCACCTGTACTCCATAAATAGGTATGAGGTAAGATTCCTCCACTTGACATAACGGTAATCGACCCGTTTGAAAGACCACAGCTTGGATTAAGAATAGTAGGACTTGCATCGATTGGATTTGGATCCAACATTTCAACTTCTACGGTGGTCACACATCCTGTTGCATCGGTGATTTCGATAAAATAAACACCTGCACACAAACCTGTTAAACTGTTTGATGTCGATAAATCATGTAACCACAAGTAGGTGAATGGTGCAACACCTCCAACAGGGGTCACGATTACTTCTCCATCACATGATCCTGCGCAAGTTATCGCATTTACAAGTGGATTCCCTGTAAATCCGGAACTGTTATCCACGGTAAACGTTTGAGTCACGGTACATCCATTGGCGTCAGTTATTTCCGCTTCATAAATTCCAGCGCACAAATCACTAATTAAAAGTCCAGTAGCTCCAGTATTCCATGCCACCGTCATTGCTCCTGTTCCGCCAAACAAGGTTAAATCAATAGCGCCATCACATTCGCCACATTCGGTTGGTGTGATAACGGCTGTAGCAATGATTTCTGCAGGATCGGTGAGGGTAACATCAAAGAAACTTCTACATCCAAGGGCATCTGTGACTTGCAGGATGTAATCATCGGCGCACAAAGCGGTTGGATCTTCGGCGATGATTCCACCCGGATTCCAAATATACGTAAAGGGAGGATTGTCCCCAGTTGTGGTAATTTCAATACTTCCATCGCATTCACCAAAACAAGTTGGGTTGTTGATCGTATCAAAGACCACATCTGCAGCGTCTGAATCGCTGATAGTTACCATAAATGTCTCGCTACAACCAGCAGCATCTGTTACGGTGACAAAATAGATTCCTGAAAATACATCTAGTAAGGTAAAATTAGTCTCGCCTGGTAGAGTGGTCATGGTGACATCAAACCATTGGTACGTATACGGAGCAAGTCCACCACTTGCAAACACTGTTGCATTTCCGTTTGGCACACCACATTCTGCATCATTGGAGAAAAGACTTCCAATTATTTCATCATTTCCATCAATCACTACTGGAATTAAACCTGTCGTACATCCATTGTTGTCAACGATTTCAACCGTATAAAATCCTTCGCATAAATCACTTACACTTGAAGCTGTTCCACCAACAATTGGATCGCCTAAAATGGTTAACCATTCGTAAATATAGGCCGGTGTTCCTCCAGAGGCGACCACAGTTCCAGTTCCATCACAAAAGCCAAAACAGCCAGCGTCTGAGATAGCAAGGGTAAAGGTGAGTTCGCTTGGTTCGATAATTGTGATCTCTGCAGAAGTTGCGCTGCAACCGCTAGCGTCATTAATTACAGCAAAATAGGTTCCTGCACATAAGCCGGTTGCAATAGGATCTGAAATACCAATTAGTGATCCTGTCAACGCATCGTACCAATTAATAATAAATGGTGCAACTCCTCCAGTTGGCACTACGGTTGCTGTTCCATCGCACAAGCCAAAACAAGTAATATCGGTTTTAGATAGAGTCGCTGTAATTGGAACGGGTTCACTGATAGTGATTGGGAAAGGAAGTGTAACAACGCATCCATTTGCGTCCGTCACTTCAACATTGTAATTTCCAGGGCAAATTCCAGCTAATAACGCCGAAGTTTCGCCAGGCATTAAAACACCACCCATAAACCATTGGAAGGTATAACTTCCACCACCACCAGAAACTGATAGCAAAATTGATCCATTACAAAATCCATTACATGTTACGTTGGTTGGAACAGCATCGATTATGATTGGCGATGGGTCACTAAAGTTAAATGAATAATCTTCTTCACATCCATCCCCATCTGTGATGACGACGTTCCAAATTCCTAGACTTAGGTCGAGTGCCTCACTGGTACCATCACCATTTGGTGGAACAGGTGTCCATTCGTAGGTGTATCCTCCACCTGATCCACCAGTTGGGAAAAGAGTGATACTTCCGTTGTCATCGCCTGCGCAGACAATTGGCACAATTACTTCGTTCGCCAATATTTCTGTTGGACTACCAATAGTTACGGATTCAATTGAAATACATGATTCTCCGTTGGTCACAACCACAAAATAATCTCCTGCACAAAGTCCTGTGATAGTCGAAGTGGTGATTCCTAAAGATAATCCTGTTCCTCCATCAAACCACTCTTGGGTACAAACGGGTTCACTACACACATAAATAGCTTCTGCTTCGCCATCACAAACGCCAAAACAACTTGCGTCTGTTGAGGTAACCGTTACATCTTCTCCAGTTAAATCTGAAATAGCAAACACATCAATAAAGTTACAACCATTGGCATCAGTTACTAATACGTTCACAATTCCTGCACATAATCCAAATGCAAAATTGGATCCATCACCACCCAACGGATCTGGTGTCCAATCGTAAGTATAAGGTCCAACTCCCCCAGTGATATTTACAGTGGCGCTACCATTACAAACGTCACAATTAGTGTTATTTGAAAAGCTGGATAAAGTGGTAATTTCGGTTGGTTCAGTAATGGTGAAGGTGGTGTCTAAGGTACAACCTAAGCCGTCTGTTATTGTAAGTGTAATATCCCCTGCACAAAGATCAACAGCGGTTAATCCGGTTTGTCCATCCGACCAGTTAAGTGTATATGGTGCTGTTCCTCCAGATGGATTAACGGTAATTTCTCCCGTACATTCACCATAGCAAAGTACATCTGTTTGGTCGGTTAGATTGGCAAAAATAGGATCATTGTCAACGATGGTAAATGAAATAGTAGTGTCACATACTCCCGCATCTGAAATGGTTACCGTCCAAGTTCCTTCACATAAGAAGGTTGCTGTTGGGGTGACTTGCAAGAAAGGATCATCCCATTGGTAAGTATAAGGAGGATTATTTCCGTCTAATACCGTAACTGTCGCTGTACCATCACAAAAACCATCACAGGTAATATTTGTTTGACTCGTTAAAACAACCCACGGAGAAGAAGGCGAGGTCATGTCAATTGGTCCAAAAACTTGGATACATCCGTTAATGTCTGTGATTCGTACATTATAAGTACCAGAACATAAATCAACAATGGAATCATTTACTTGGCCAGGGATAGCCACTCCAAATTCATCTAACCATTGAAAGAAATATGGCGCAACACCGCCACTTGGGATCACAGAAATCATACCATTACATTCTCCAAAACAGGTGATGTTTTCTGTGTTAATAATTGCTGTAATTGCAGGTGCATCATTGACAATCAAACACGAACTTGTTTCAGTACATCCGTTTGCGTCGGTGATTACACATTGATACGATCCTGCTGGTAATCCTGTGGCTAAAGGACCAGTTTGACCAATTGGTAAACCTGTCGAACAATCAAACCATTCGTAGGTATAAGCGGGTGTTCCTCCAGCTACAATAACACTTGCGTTTCCATCCGAATCCCCAAAACAAGACACGTCTGTTGATGATTCAGCTAAAATGATAATGTCGCTTGGGTTATCAATGGCGGTTGTGATTGTGATTGAACATCCGATATTGTCAGTTACAATTACTTGCCACGGTCCTGCACAAAGTCCAACTGCATTCGGTGTTCCTTCACCGCCGCCTGGCAATGGAAGGCCCCAATCATAAGTATAAGGAGGCACACCACCGCTAATCACTATACTTGCTGTACCATCACAGAGTCCATCGCAAGTAACATCTGTATTGGAAATTATACCTGTAATTTCGGGTGGTTCGTTGACAATGATAGTTTCAGTGGTTACACATCCACTCGCATTGGTTAAAACTGCTAGATATTCGCCCGCACATAGCCCCGTTGCAGGAGATCCAAAAATTCCAGTTGTTAATCCCGTTAAATTGTCAAACCATTCGAGGGTATAAGGAGGATCGATCGGAACAAAATTTGCAATTGCTTGTCCATCACACGCTCCAAAACAAGAAACATCTATTGAATCTAAATCCAATATTTCGATAGCAATGTCGTCAATTGATACAATCAACGTTTCTGCACATCCTGCAGCATCAACGATGGATACGGTATAAACTCCAGAACACAAGCCCGTCACTGATGGAGTTCCTTCGCCAGTTAAAGGATCAGGAGACCAATCATAAATGAAGCCTCCAGCACCTCCAGCTACGCTGATTATAGCGGTACCATCGCAAAGGTCGCACGTTGCATCTGTTGTTGCAACAATCGTTGCGATGATTTCTGGTAGTTCATCGATAACGATATCTGCAGATTGAATTGTACATCCGTTTCCATCCGTTATGACTGCATAGAATGTTCCTTCACAAAGTCCAGTGATCGTATCATTATTAACACCGAGCGGAAGGTCGGTAACGGCATCAAACCATTCGAAGGAATAGATTGGTGTACCACCCGAAAATGTGACAAAAGCAGATCCTGTGCAGTCACCAAAACAAGCACCATCAATTAAGCCAACTGTAATGGTTAGTGCCGGTGGTTCAACAAGTGTGAATGTGAGAACGGTATCACAACCATTATTATCAGTTAATGTTGCTGTATATGTCCCAGCGCACAGTGAGATAGCTGTCAACGTTGTTTGTAATAATGGATCGTCCCACAAGACGGTGTATGGACCTACACCTCCTGAATTTACTGTTACGGTTGCTGTTCCATTGCAATCGCCATTACACAACAAATCAACTTGACTTAAGGTTAAATCAAACGGAGCAGGTTCATCTATCGTAACCGAAGCAGCAGCGATACAACCATTGTCATCGGTAACAGTCACATTGTAGGTGCCTGCACATAAACCGCTTGCAGTCAAACTTATTTGGGCCAAAGGATCATCCCATAAAACGGCGTAAGGGGATGTTCCTCCTGAAATTGTAACACTTGCAGATCCCGAACAATCTCCATTACATAATACATCCGAGATGACAGTTGCACCAAGTAAGATAGCAGGAGGATTTGTAATAGTAAAACTCAAGGTAGTGTCACAACCTTCTGAATCGCCAATAGTCACTGTCCAAACTCCACCGCCTAACCCAGAAACATTGGGCGTTCCAGCACCAAACGGAGGCGCTGGGAACCAGGTATATGTATAACCAACACCGCTTCCTCCACTAACTACCACGATATCGATAGCTGCATCGGTATCGCCGAAACAATCTAAGGGTGTAATCGTTGAGGTAATAACGTAGCTTGGAGGATTTGTTAAGGTGATAGAATTTGTTTCAGTACATCCGTTGTCATCTGTTACGGTAACTGTGTAAATCCCATCGCACATGTTTGTCGGATTTGGAGTTGTGCCACCAGCACCTGGAGCAGGTGACCAAGAATAGGTGTACGGAGGAGTTCCCCCAACAACTAATGCTGATGCTGTTCCGTCACACAAATCATAACAAGTTGGATTTGTACTTGATAGTGTTATGTCAATTTCAGTTGGTTCTAAAACTTCACCGATTAATGGCAAAGAAACACAACCGTTGTCATCTGTCACAATAATTTGATATAAACCAGCACAAAGTCCACTAATCGAGTCGGTTGCACCCACACCAAATCCACCTGGTACAGTTGTCCAGCTGAAAATATAGGGTGGAGAACCACCAGAAACGTCGATGTCTAATGCACCGTCACAAATTCCAAAACAAGAAATATCATATTCATCTAAATTCAACACAAATGGAGGCGGTTCGTCGATGGTGATGATTGGACTTGTGCGAACACAGCCTTGAGCGTCAGTCACGACGACAAAATAAGTTCCCGCACACAACCCAGTTGCGGTTTGATCGGTAATTCCTGTTGTTAAGCCTGTTACACTATCAAACCATTCAAAGGTATAAGGCGCAACTCCTCCCACTACGTTTGCATTGGCTTCACCATCACAAACACCATTGCAACTTGCATCGATGATTCCGTCCAAAGTAACGCTCATTGCTGGAGGATTTACGACCGTTATGGTGGTATCAAATTCACAACCATCCACATCGGTGATTGCTAGACTAAATATTCCTGCACAAAATCCAATTCCAGGATTTGATCCCGCACCACTTGGAGGAGCAGGTATCCAATTAAAGGTATATGGGGCTCCATTTCCTCCTGCTGGATTCACTAGAATTTCTGCATCACAATCACCAAAACAGGTTGGTGGAGTAATTACTGGGTCTGCAATTATTTGAATTGGTTCTGAAATGAACACGACTGCGTCAATTGAACAACCATTTATATCTGACACAACGACTGGGTTGTCGCCAACGCACAAAGCGATAGGATTTGTTGTTGTTTCTCCACTTAAAGGCCAAAAAACCGTTATGGGCGCTGTGCCTCCAACTGGAAATGAGAATGCTTGACCATCGCAGATGCCTGGACATGATGGATTAACCGTAATAGGAGGATCAAAAGAAATGGTTGGAGGTTCAGTTAAATTGTCACTGACTGTGCAGCGATCGTAAATACCAGGTGCGAGTAGAAAAGAGGAGTCGATTACTGTAACAGATTGAGATCCTACGCACAAATCATCAAAAACATTTAACGCAGTAAATGGATTTGGCGCTCCACCATACCGGTATGAAAATGGACCCGGTGTGCCTGATGCAATAACGGTTATTTGACCGTCACACGAATCAAAACAGGAAATATCTTCTCCATTATAATCCGAAGTAATTAATAAATCGAGTGTAAATGGAATGTGTGTGCATAAAACGGTTGCATCCTTGGTTTCATCTCCTGGCCGAAGAAATCTTCTAATTCCTTCTGGGTTAACAGAATCAGATAAAACTAAATAAATCGCTTTTCCTCCAACATTGATTCCTTTTGAAACATCAAAATTTCTCATTGTCGAAATATGCGAACCAGAAAAGTCTAAAGAATAATTATTCTTATTTGCGTAAATACTTTCTGCATGAACAGTATAGCCACTTGAAACAAATGATCCCGAATTAAAATGAATGGATTTATCGGTTTCCGTTTTAAGGTGGCCAACTAGTACCCAATCTCCTTTTTCAAAATGGATATTTACATTAAAATCTATGTCGTTCGTCTCAATCCGATTTGGATTTTCTGATTCATTTGCTAAAATTAAATTTCCAGTTAAATAAAAACCGATGGTTGATCTAATCAAGAAATTACCTGAAATAGTCATATTAACCAATCCCCCATAAAACGAAAAGTAAGGACTTTTGGAAATTGTTAGATCGTTTATTGAAGTGTTTAAATCAATTCGGACAAGTGAATTGGAAGTTAGTTCAGAGTTTTCATCGAAAAATGTATTATCGTTTTTAGACGGAATTACTCCGGCGGATGCTCCCCCTGAGCTTGTCGACCAATGACTTCCGTCGTGCCAATTTCCAGCGCCATTTACCCAATAGTAGTCAGCAGCAAAAGAATTATTTGCAGAAATGCCAAATAAGACAAGCAGCAGAACTATAAATAAATGGAAAATTGCATTTCTCATAGTAGCGTTTTTAAATGTACACCAATTGTCTGCAACAACAATTAGTGGTGGGAGAATTTGTAAAACGTTTAATATTTAAACGAATAATATGCATAAATGGTTGTCCTATTCAAATGTTGCACATGAAGTTGTACTCGAATTTCCATAATTTGAACACGAATTAAAACCTCCTGTGACCTCATGTGAATACCACATTTGTTTGTTTAATTTTGAAATAATATAGTCAAATGAATATCCTACTGAAATAAAATCAAAAAATTTTACTCTAAACTGAGCGGTGATGGCATCTGTTCGTCGAATTCCAATTCCAACTGAAAATTTATTGTCTAAATCGAATAATGCACTTAGATGAAAATCAACTGGTGTGTTTTTAGTTTTAAGTAAAAAGAAAGAAGGAACGAATGTCCATTTGTTTTCTAATTTAAATTGTTTACCTGCTGTTAGATAATAGTGTCTTTGTAATTGTGATTCTGGCCCTATTTCTTCTAACGAATTTGCAAAAAGGTTATGAACTGAAAACCCTACATAATTGCGTTTATCAGCCAACCAAAATCCCAATCGCGCATCCGGAAAAATAACAAATGATTGACTACTTTGTGTAATGGCAGGATCGTTAAACTCACTCGTGAGGGAATTTGCTGAAAAACTTACTTGTTTAACACCTATTGATGCCCCTAATGACAACCTTAAATTTTGATTAATAGGCAAATGGAGCGCATAAGAAGCGTGTGCTTGTAAAAAAGAAAATGGACCAAAAACATCTCTATTTATCATTGCCCCAATGCCATGTTTAGGACCAAGTAAATTTCGTTTTTTACCAAATTTTAAAGGACCATGCGCATTTATAAAACCTGTTTGCGGGGCACCATCAATTCCGAGCCATTGAAAGCGATAACCTGTACGAATATCAATACATGATTTTGTTCCTGCAACCGCAGGATTAAAATTGAATTGATTAAATTGATACTGTGTATAATGTTCCGTTTGTTGGCCAATCACAGAAGAAGCAAAGAATAAAAAGCTATATGTTAATTGTTTAATTTTAAACATGGCTATCGAATGATATTAACATATCCTTTATACTCCGTATTTACAGGATCATTTAAATTGATGACATAATAATACGTGGAAGTTGGTAACGGTTTACCCTTAAATAATCCATCCCACCATTGTTCTTCTTGCGAATAATTGATCGCGTTAAACACGCGTTGTCCTGATCGATCATAAATGTTTACTTCCATGTTCGGAAATTTTTCGCTATTTACAATGTGCCATCGATCGTTGATGTTGTCGCCATTCGGTGAGAAAGAGGTGTAAATAATTAATATTTCTCCGACAAAAATTGTTACGCTATCAGTTGCAAAGCAACCGTCATTTTCCATGGTTAAGAAATAGGTGGTTGACGAAGTTGGACTCGCAATTGTGTTTAAACTGTTTGTGGTTGATAAGCTCGAGCCTGGCGTCCATGTCGGATCACCTATTCCTGAGCCATTTAAGTTTGCTTGAGCTCCTTCATTGATAAATTGATCTGCTCCAGCTTCTGCAGAAACTGGAATGACCGTAATATTTATTGGAGTGGATGTAGCAGTTTTCGTACAAAAGGCACCACAAGAAATAGTTAATGATAGCGCACCGTTTTCGGTTAATCCAGCGGTTGTAAAATCATTTTCTAAAGCTGAAAATATGGAGCCTCCGTTGTAAAACCATTCATAATTGGCAACATCTCCACAATTCTCAATTGTCACTATTATTTCGGCCGAAGTTCCTTGACAGATATTTGGCTCGGCGATGGCAACAGTAACTGTTGGGTCTAAAATTTCAACGGCGGTTCCACTGATTGAAATATCAAAATTACATTCAGACGGACCAGTAAAACCAACACTTGTGCCACTTATTTGAATATAATAGGTTGTATTTGCGTCCAGCACAATTAATTCATTGATATCAAAATTAACGGCGCTTAATCCGCACGTTGACATGGGGGCATACGGTGTGACACCACAATCTCCTGCTGTTTTAAAAAAAAAGGCTTGTAATTCTTGCCCTAAAGCGGGGTCAGGGTTAAATAAAAGATTTGTAAAACTTACCACTGCATTTCCACCCAAACTATTTGTTGTGAATACGTACCAAACGGTGTTTTCAGGGGTATAGCAAAAATTGTAGTCTGTTCCTTCGGGCGAAGCTTCAGCGGTTGTTCCTGATAAGGTGATTCCTGGACACAACCGAATTGCATCCGTACAATCGTCATTTGCGGGTTGTGAAAACACAAAATTACACACAAGTGTTAATAAAAATAGTGTGTAATTTTTTAGCATAAATTGATCGCTTTCGTCTTTAGGATGTAAATATACGTAAATTATCAGCGAGGATAAAAGTGTTTGGACTAAAAATCCCTGTAAACTAGATAAGGAACAAGTAAATGTAGACGAGAATCTGCGAATCGGGTATTAAATCATAAATCAATAAAAGTTTTTGTAGTTTTGTAGAAAAGATGGTTTTTGATCCATTAATCATGAAAATTGAGACAGTATGAATTTAAATGAGTACAATTTTACAGTAGCAGATCGATTTATTAAATATGCTAAAATTGACACGGAGTCCGATCCAAATTCGAGTTCTTTTCCATCAACTGAAAAGCAAAAGGATTTAGGTAAGGTTTTGGTACAGGAATTAATCGAAATTGGAATTGCTGATGCGGAAATGGATGAATGGGGATATGTTTATGCCACCATTCATGCAACTGCTGGTGCAGAAAATGTTCCGACCGTGTGTTTTTGTGCACACATGGACACGGCTCCTGATTGCAGTGGAAAAAATGTTAAGCCGATTGTGCATAAAAATTATGATGGCGCGCCTATCGTTTTACCGGACGACAATTCTCAAATTATAACGACTGAGAGACATCCCTATTTAAAATCTAAAATTGGAGACGATATTATTACAGCAAGTGGATTAACCTTATTAGGCGCAGATGATAAAGCAGGCGTGGCTTGTATTATGGATTTTGCTCATTTTATTGTGAATAATCCAACCATTTCCCACGGTAAAATCAGAATCTTGTTTACGCCAGACGAAGAGGTGGGACGAGGTGTGGAACACATTGATATGCAACGCTTAAATGCAAATTTTGGATACACCTTAGATGGCGGTGCTTTAGGCTCGATCGAAGACGAAAGTTTTTCGGCGGATGCGGTAGAGGTAATCATCCATGGAATTAGTGCTCATCCAGGATATGCAAAAAACAAACTTGTGAATGCGCTCAAAATCGCAAGTGAATTCATTGAGCAATTGCCAAAAGATTCTTGGTCTCCCGAAACTACTGAAGGCCGAGAAGGATTCGTTCATCCAACTTCTGTTTCAGGAATCATGGAAAAAGTATCGGTGAAATTCATCATACGCAACCATGATACGGCTAAATTGCCCGTTTACGAGGATCGTTTAAAATCTATATTAGATAAGGTTATTTCAAAATACAACGGTGTACATACCGAATTTAAAGTTACCGAGCAATACCGCAACATGAAAGAAATCATTAAAGAAGTTCCTTTTGTAACGGATTATGCGATCGAAGCTATGAAAAGAGCGGGCATTGAACCAAAACCGGTAATAATCCGCGGTGGTACTGATGGTTCTAGATTATCGTTTATGGGATTACCTTGTCCAAATATTTTTACCGGAGAAATGGGAATTCATTCGAAACATGAATATGTCAGTATTCAAGACATGCAAAAGGCAGTGAAGACCATGGTTCATTTAGCTCAAATTTGGAAAGAAAACGCATAGTTTACGCTTAAAAACCACCTTTTTTCAATGTTTTTAATCGATAAGGCTGGTTTTTTGTTTAATTTCACGTAAGGCATCAATCAATATTTCGACGTCCTTTTCGCTATTGTAAGGTTGGAGAGACATTCGCAAATAAATTTGTTTGGTAAAGGTAACAACCGGAATCTCAATTTTATATTCATCGTACAAAGCAGATTTAAGTCCCAAAGGATTCGTAGTTGAAATTGGAACACTGCACATTTGTCCTAAAAAAGTGTCCTCTAAAGGACAGATTAAGTGGCTATTAAGTTCTTTTGCCAAAATTGGATAATAGTGCTGAATCATTGCGCGCGACTTTTTTGTCTGTTGGCTCCAACGATTCTCTTCTAAAAATTTTAAACAGGCAGGAGTTGTCAGAAACGCAGAAAAATCGCGTGTACCTTGAAATTGGTGATAATCTTGAAATTGAGAATGGGATGGAAAATCGGCTTCATATCCCCAAGAAATTACCAACGGATCTATGTTCGTTTGAAATGATTTTTTAACATACAAAAACGAACTTCCTTTAGGCGCTAACATCCATTTATGGCAAGCGCCTAAATAAACATCAGGATTCAGTTTTTTTAAGTCTAGTTCGATATGCGCTGGAACATGAGCTCCGTCAATAATTACCAACAAACCTAATTCTTTGGCACGGGTGCAAATTTCTTGAACAGGAAAAATCAAGGCTGTTGGACTAGTAATTTGAGACAAGAAAACAATTTTCGTGTTTGCCGTTAATCCACTCCAAAAATCCGCTAAAAATTTTTCAATACTTACAAGGGGTAAATTTATTTTTTGTTGGACATACTTTGCCCCAACTTTGTTGCAATAATATTTCCATGTGCGGTCAGTTGCCCCATATTCTTGATCAGTTGTCAAAATTTCATCCCCTTCTTTCAGATCTAAACTTTTAACAATCGTGTTGATTGCAAAGGATGGATTGGTCATATAGATCAAATCATCCGCATCACAATTTAAATAATTAGCCAATACAATTTTTGAATCAGCCAGCAATTTTACTCCTGTTTTGGTAATGAATTGGATGGGCTCTTTTTCCAACATTAATTGATACTGTTGATAACTGTCAAAGATTGGTTTTGGACATGCACCAAATGAACCATGGTTTAAAAAGGTTATTTCTTCATTCAACAAAAATTGATTTTTGATGTTGGCCATATTAATTAATTTTTTACTGCGAATATGTTCATTTTCGTCAGTGAATCCAAATAATCCAATTAATTTTACTTTGTAATGAGCAAAATCAGTTTTGAAACGTTACCTAAACAAATCAAAAAATATGAAAACCTTAAATTTAATAATCCTTTTTATGACTTTCTCAGCTTTTGGACAGACGTCTATTCATGAATTTAAATTTGTTTCTATTTCAGGCGACGAGCGTTCTTTTGCTGAATTTAGTGGCAAGAAAATTTTAATTGTCAACACTGCATCTGAATGCGGTTTTACACCCCAATATGAAGACTTGGAAAAACTCCATCAAGCAAAACAAAATGAATTAGTTATTATTGGTTTTCCTGCAAATAATTTTGGAGGACAAGAGCCTGGAAAAAACAAAGATATTGCGGCTTTTTGCCAAAAAAATTATGGGGTTACGTTTTTATTAAGTGAAAAGGTTTCGGTGGAAGGAGAAGATATAACTCCTTTGTTTAAGTGGCTTTGTGCACATGAAAACCCAAGTTTTACAGGACCAATTAAATGGAATTTTGAAAAATTTTTATTGAATGAAGAGGGTAAATTAGTGGATCGTTTCAGAAGTGCCGTTAAGCCGACAGCTCAAAAAATTTTAGGAAAAGAATAAGTGAAAATTTGAGTGATTAATAAAAGATTTATGATGAATCTTTCTAAATTGATCCCTCTTTGATTTTCATTGTTAAATTTTTGGTAAATTTGGCTACTTAAAAAATTAATATCAAATAATATAACAATATGAAACTATTAGTTTGTATTAGTAAGTCACCCGATACGACAAGTAAAATTGATTTTACTGATAACAATACAAAATTTAATGAGTCTGGTGTTCAATACATAGTTAATCCTTATGATGAGTGGTATGCGCTTGTTCGTGCATTGGAATTAAAGGAACAATTTGGTGGTTCGGTCACAACAATTAGTGTTGGTGGCTTGGATGAAGAGCCAATCATCAGAAAAGCTTTAGCAATTGGTGCAGATGACGCTGTTCGAATAGACAGCGAAGCTGGAGACGCTTATTATACAGCATTCCAAATTTCAGAATATGCTAAATCAAACGGTTTTGACGTTGTTTTTACTGGTAAAGAAACTATTAATTATAATGGATCTCAAGTTGGCGGTATGCTTGCCGAATTGTTAAATATTCCTTTTATTAGTCTTGCTACAAAACTTGATTTTAATGGTTCAGTTGCAACAATTATGAAAGAAATGGTTGGCGGTGATGAGGTGATTGAATTATCAACGCCTTTTGTAATAAGTGCTGCAAAAGGCATGGCCGAACAACGAATTCCGAATATGAGAGGGATTATGGCTGCCCGAACAAAACCGCTTCAAGTGATTGCACCCGCACCGTGTGATCATTTAGTTTCCTACGAATCGTATGAACTGCCATCTGCAAAAAAGGAATGTAAATATGTTGATGCGAATAATATGGGTGAATTAGTAAGTTTATTGCACAACGAAGCAAAAGTTATTTAAATAAGAGATTATGTCAGTACTTGTATATATAGATACCCTTATTGGGAAAATTACTAAAAGTGGAATGGAAGCGGTTCAATATGGCAGCAAAATTGGTGAAACTACCGTTATAACAAATGGTGCTATCGATGCAAATCAATTAGCGAAATTAGGAGGTTATGGTGCTTCAAAAGTATTAGTTAATCGAAATTTACTCGTAAATGATGCTCGTCAAGTGAGTCGTTTGGTAAAAGCGGCCATTTCGGAGGTAGGAGCTAAGACAATTGTTTTTTCACAAGATTTAACAGGTAAGGCAGTGGCCCCAATGATTTCTGCTAGTTTAAAAGCAGGACTTGTTTCTGGTGCAATTGCATTACCAGCAGCTGACGGTAAAATTAAAGTAAATGTTTTTTCAGGCAAGGCTTTCGGAATTGTAAAGGTAAATACTGAAAAACGAGTCATTACATTGACTCCCAATTCAGTTGGTGTTGTTGAAGGAATTGGTCAAGCTCCGGTCGAAGATTTTTTGGCTGATCTTGGAACTCCATCTTACACTACAAAAGAAATCAAAAAACAAGAAGGTGATATCCTTTTGCCGGAAGCAGGATTAGTAGTTTCAGCAGGGAGAGGGTTAAAAGGACCCGAAAATTGGGGAATTGTTGAGGATTTAGCAAAAGCGTTGGGAGCAGCTACTGCATGTTCTCGTCCTGTTGCAGATATTGGGTGGAGACCGCATCACGAGCATGTTGGACAAACAGGTGTTGCAATCAGACCTAATTTGTATATTGCTATCGGAATTTCTGGGGCAATACAACATTTAGCTGGGGTGAATGGAAGCAAAGTGATCGTGGTGATTAACACCGATCCTGAAGCGCCATTTTTTAAAGCAGCCGATTATGGAATTGTAGGGGATGCGTTTGAAATTTTACCTAAATTAACATCCGAAATAAATAAATTAAAGGCGCGAAATTAAAATGTTACTTTTCAGGAGGGTTTAAACATCCTTTTTTCGTTTTATGGAAAAGATTGAGTTAAAAATAGTAGGTTTGTCCTACAGCCAAACACAATCAGGTGCATATGCGCTTGTATTGGCTGAAAAGAAGGGGGTAAGGAGATTGCCAATAATTATTGGGGGGTTTGAGGCGCAATCCATTGCCATAGAATTAGAAAAGATGAAACCTTCTCGGCCATTAACACACGATCTTTTTAAAACTTTTGCGGATACATTTCATGTCAAAATAAAGGAAGTATTGATTTACAATTTGGTAGAAGGTGTGTTTTATGCAAAAATTGTTTGCGATCAGCAAGGTGAAATTTATGATATCGATGCCAGAACAAGTGACGCTATTGCTATAGGCATAAGAGCAAATTGTGCGGTTTACACATTCGAACATATTTTAAGTTCAGCGGGCATTCAACTCGAAGATGAAATCGATGCGGATGCAGCGGTCAATGAAAATCAAGACATAGATCCAAATGAAAATGAATTATCAATTGCCTCGGCCGAAGAGTTAGAGGCGCTGTTACAAGAGGCTATCGAGCAAGAAGACTATGAACGGGCTTCTGAAATAAGAGACGAATTAAATAAACGCAGCTAAAATGAAAAACACGCACCTAGTACTACTAATCTTGATATTGAGCTTTATCTTTGTTTCGTGTGGCGAGCAGGAAAAATTAAGTCCCATCATTGGTAAATGGAAAGATAAAAATTACAATCCCAACGATACGATCGCCCAATGGAAAATTGTTTCTTTTCAAGATAAACAAGGCAAACGGGAATTTTCAGCAACAAATTGGTTTCCAAAAAAAATTCAAGGGGATTGGTTGCTTGAAGGAAAAACGTTAACACTAACATACCTCGCTCCACAGCAAAGATATGTTGATTCGATTGTTGTAGAAGATTTGGGAGTTGATGGATCTAGAACGACTTATTTCGAGGATAATTCAGTTGTACAAACTGTCGAAAACGGTGCGGTTAAAAGTGTTTTAACCGAAAGTAAAATCGATATTTCTGTATTAGATGATCGCAACCTACAATTTCAATGGAACGGAATAAACCACTCCTATGTTAAAAATCTCGAACATCAATCTTCTGTTTCTTTTTGGTCGATTTTAAGAGGTTCAATAGGTGTTTTGGCCTTAATACTAATCACTTTCATGTTTTCAAATAATAAGAAAAAAATTGATTGGGGGCTAGTTATAAAAGGGGTTTCTTTACAAATTGTCATAGCCGTTCTTGTCTTAAAAGTGCCTTTTGTTGAAAATGGTTTTTTGTGGGTGAGTCAAAAATTCGTAAAACTTATTTCTTATACAAATGAAGGTGTAAATTTTTTGTTCGCCCAATTTGGTATGGATAAAATTGACTCTACTTGGGGTAATTTTGCAATAACTGTGCTCCCAACGATTATTTTCTTTTCCGCTTTAATGAGTGTGCTTTATTATATTGGGTTACTTCAAAAAATTGTGTTCGTCTTCGCATGGATCATGAAACGTTTTATGCGTGTTTCTGGTGCTGAAAGTCTTGCAGCTGCAGGCAATGTATTTATGGGACAAACAGAGTCTCCTTTATTGGTTAAACCCTATCTTGCTGGCATGACCAAATCTGAACTCCTTTGTTTGATGACCGGCGGAATGGCCACAATCGCAGGTGGAGTTTTAGCGGCGTACGTTAATTTTCTAGGAGGAGATGATCCGGTTCAACAAGCCTTTTTTGCCAAACATTTATTGACAGCTTCAATCATTTCTGCTCCTGCGGCTATTGTTGCAGCTAAAATCTTAATCCCTGAAACGGAAGAAATCAACAAAGATCTTAAAATTGATAAACAAAAGTTAGGTACAAACATTCTTGAAGCAGTTTCTAATGGAACAACCGACGGTTTAAAATTGGCAGTAAATGTTGCGGCTATGTTGCTGGTTTTTATTGCGTTAATGGCACTTGGAAATGGCATATTGAGTTGGATTGGAGATGTTACGTCGATTAACGAGGTTATTGCTACAAATACGAATTATAGTGGCCTTTCTTTTGAGTTTATACTTGGATATATAGGTGCGCCAATAGTTTGGTTATTAGGAGTAGAAAGTGGGGATATGCTTCTGGTAGGAGAATTATTAGGTCAAAAAACGGTCTTAAATGAATTCGTCGCCTACCCACGTTTGGGAGAAATGAATCAATCTGGCCAACTTTCTGAAAAGTCTATTATAATCAGCACTTATATGTTGTGCGGATTCGCAAATTTCGCCTCAATCGGAATTCAAATTGGAGGCATTGGATCGCTTATTCCCTCTCGAAAAGGGGTCTTGTCCGAATTAGGGATGCGTGCTCTCTTAGGTGGAACAGTCGCAAGTCTTTTAACTGCTGCCATCGTAGGAATGCTCTTTTAGAAGTGTCTTTTTTAGTGCGTATTACTTGTTAATAAAGGTTCTAATTTTGTATATTATTTTGGTTATTAATTGAATAGATAATTTTGTTTAAACCCAGATTTTTTAAAAGTGCGTTCATTCAAATAGTTAAAATTTCATTTTATTCGCACTATTAAGATTATACTTCTGAAACTTTATTTATATAAGTGGTTATAATTCATTAATTTTATTAAAACCTTTTTTTACTTCGAAAAACCTCCGTTATCCACTCAATTTGTATTAAAAAAAATAAATAAATGGTGAAATTGTGGTAGTGTTTTCTTGAAGTATCAGGTTTAAAAATAGGCATAAATAATAATTAATCGATTTAAATTAACTGTTCGTCGCTTATTTTTATGTGTTAGACTTGTCGGATATTTTGTAAGTTTCATCGATAATTAGCTATAAAGTCTTATAAAACATTTATTTTCGCCTTTTTTTACCGTATTTTTTATGAATAAAAGGCCACTTTTTCTTGTTTTTCTAGTTACCACAGTTCCATTTTTAAACAATTTATTCGGACAAACGGTTGATCCTTTTTCTTTGCGTTTCCAAACGTCTGCAAAAGGAAGTATTGATTTTGTATCAAACGCGAGTATTGAATGTGATGGAACAGGGGGCGGCGGCGCCAATTGTGTTGATTTAGCCGCGCAATTACCTCCAATTTTTGCTGCCTGGAGTCAAAATAATGACCATAATGCAACTTACATTGATATAGATGGAAATCCATCAACATTCAGTTCAACCTCAGACAGCCTTAACTTGCCATTATGTAGCGAGGTTTTATTTGCTGCTATTTATTGGGGGGGAAGATCTGACAACGGTGATCCAGGTTTTGCAAATCGTGGTAATATTAAAATTAAAACAGCTGGTGGTTCTTATGTTGATGTTACGGCATCAGAAACTATTGATGCTACTATTGGTAATAGAGTTTATTATTGTTTCGCGGATATTACAGATTACATCAAATCAAATCCTACTAAATCAATGTACACTGTTGGAAACGTTTATAGCCGTTTAGGCGGAAGTAACATGTGGGCAGGTTGGAATATCGTGGTAGTTTATAAAAATGATTTATTTCCAATGCGCAATTTGAACGTATTTGATGGATTGGTTAATGTTAATAGTGCAGGAACAAATGTAGAAGTTGGGATCACCGATTTCTTAACCCCCCCTTCTGGACCAGTAACATTCGAAGTAGGGGTATATGCTTATGAGGGTGATAGAGGGTTTGTTGGGGATTCACTTCTTTTTGATGGTGGCTCTGGTTATGTAGCAATTTCAAATGGCTTAAATCCTGTCGACGATATTTTCAACTTTTCTCAATCGCGAAATGGAGCAGTTAGTAATTCTCAAATTCCATTAATTCATAATAATATAAGTATTGACGCGGATATTTTTGCTCCCAACAATGTTGGATTTCCTTACATAGGTAATTCAGAGACGGAGGCCAATGTTAAAATTACCACAAGTAATGAAACCATTATGGTGCAGGTAATTACCCTAGCAATTGACGTTTATGAACCAGACATGAGAGCGGGTGTTCGCGTAGAAGATCTTAATGGAGGAGATGTAGAACCAGGTGACATTTTAGAGTACACAGTGGTCGGAAGTAATATTGGTTCGGATCCAGCGACTAACTCTTATATCGTAGACACGCTGGCACCAAATATTACCTTTGTGCCAGGTTCCATTGAAATTATTCATGGACCAAATTTAGGTGTAAAAACGGATGGAGCAGGTGATGACCAGGGTTCTTATTTGCCTGGCCCACGTGTTGTTCGTCTAAATATTGGAACTGGTGCAACTGGTGCAAGTGGAGGGGTAGTTTTGAATAGTCCTTCTGGAGTTGATAGCACAGTTTTTATTTTCCGTGCGCAGGCAATTGATGATTGTGTTAATTTATCTTGCGATAATGTCGTCGAAAATCAAGCATTTATTTTCGGTACAGGGACTGTTTCCGGAAATGAGATTAGTAATATCAGTAATCCAGGGGTATTGGATGCCGATGGTTGTCCCGTGATTGGCACAACTTCTATTCTAATAAATATTTCGGATTGTGTTCTTCCACCTGACACGACCGTTGCAGGTTATTGTTCAGGCGTATTGTTTTCTTCATTCCCTTATGATGAATTAGGTTATGCTTATTATAATACAAGTTTTGTTGTTGTTCCTGCAGCCGTAGGCCCCGGAATATATTATGCGATTCGCACACCTTTTGCAGGTTGTTCGGATACAATTGTGATTACAGTAACAACATTTTTTGCGCCTCCTACAACTTCAAACGCAGGTCCGGACCACACAGGTTGTATTTCTCCTGGTACCGCAACGCTTGCTGGAAATAATCCGTTCATAGGTACTGGTCTTTGGACGGTTGTTTCAGGTGGTGCAACGGTTACTTCTCCAACCTTATTTAATTCTGGTGTTACTGGTTTAACCGTTGGTGTGAATACATTTAGATGGACAATTACAAATGGTCCCTGCGCTGCATCTTTAGATGATGTGATTATTAATGTGAGCGCTCCGCCTACCCCCGCAGCTGCTGGGACTGACCAATTATTGTGTTTGGTTACTTCAACGACCCTTGCTGGAAATAACCCATTAGTGGGAACTGGTTTATGGACAGTTATTACTGAAGACGGTACAGTAACGACTCCTACTTTATTTAATTCTGGTGTTACTGGGCTAACGCCTGGTATTAACACTTTCCGTTGGACAATTAGTACACCGGGATGTCCTCCAAGTTTTGATGATGTTGTGATCTCTTTTGACCCAGATTCAGATGGTGATGGTATTTGTGATGAGGATGATTTAGATGACGACAACGACGGTATTCCTGATTTAGAAGAAGGTGTTGCTGATACGGACGGTGATGGGGTAATTGATGCCTTGGATTTAGATTCTGACAATGATGGTATTCCAGATATCGTGGAAGCAGGTGGTGATGATACAGATGGTGATGGTAGTGTGGATGGATTTGAAGATTTAGATGGTGATGGTTTGGATGATGGTATCGAAGCGGATCCGTTGTATAATCCAGATTCTGATGACGATGGTATCGTAGATGCAAAAGATTTAGATTCAGACAATGACGGTATACCAGATGTAATTGAAGCAGGCGGAACAGATGTGGATGGTGATGGTGTCCTTGATGGATATACTGACGTTGATGGCGATGGTTTTGCTGATAGTGTTGACACAGACAACGACCTTACTCCAGGTGCTGGTGACGGTGGTGTTGCCCTAGAAAATCCTGATACAGATGGCGATGGTGTAGATGATCGTTTGGATTTAGATTCGGATAACGATGGTATTCCTGATGTGACTGAAAATGGCGGAACGGATGTTGACGGCGATGGTGTTCTTGATGGATATACCGACGTTGACAGCGATGGTTTTGCTGATTTTGTTGATACGGACGATAATACTGTTCTTGGTCCTGGGGATGGTGGAACAAGTTTACCAATTGGTGATGCTGATTTAGATGGTGTTCCAAATTATTTGGATTTAGATTCGGATAACGATGGTATTTTAGATCTAGTTGAAGCAGGTGGAACGGATGCAGATGGAAACGGAAGAATTGATGATTTTGCAGATGTGGACGCCGATGGTTTTGCGGATGCAGTGGATACAGATGATAATACAACCCCTGGACCTGATGATGGTGGAACTTCATTGGAGATTCCGAATACTGACGGTACAGGTGGAGCAGATTATTTAGATATTGATGCAGACGGCGATGGAATCGTTGACAATTTAGAAGGACAACCTTCGGATGATTATACTGCCGCTACTGGCACAGATGCCGATGGCGACGGAATTGATGATGCTTACGATGTGGATGCTGGTGGTTCTCCAATTGGTGATTATGACCATGATGGCGATGGCGCTCCTGATTATGTGGATTTAGATTCAGATAATGATGGTGAAGGTGATGCAATCGAAGGAAATGATTTAGATGGTGATGGCGTGGCTGATACAGTTCCAACTGGAACAGATTCCGACAACGACGGTCTTGATGATGCTTTTGATAAAGTTATTTTAACCCCTGATACTGCGTTCACCAATGCTGGAAATGGAATTGTTGATCCGTTAACGGATGGTACTTTCGGTGACACTGACGCACCAGGAATTGGGGATCTCGATTTCAGAGAAACGGATTATGATAACGATGGTATTCCAGATGCAGCGGATCTTGATGATGACAATGATGGAATTCCTGATTTGGTCGAGGATTTAGATGAAGACGGTGATAATGATCCTACAACAAATCCAACGGATACTGACGGTGATGGAATTTCTGACATGTTTGATTTAGATTCAGATAATGATGGAATTGCTGATATTGTTGAAGCAGGGGGAGTGGATGATAATGGAGACGGACGTGCAGATGCTATTAATCCTGACGGAACCTTAATCAATGATACAGACAACGATGGTTTAGATGATTTATATGATGGTGATAACGGTGGTGCTGATATTCCTAATACGGATACGGATGGTGACGGACACTCAGATTTCCAAGATGTTGATTCAGATAACGACGGAATTTACGATGTTGTTGAAGATAGTGGTGTAGATGAAGATAACGACGGTCGCGTGGATGATTGGTTAGATTCTGATGTTGATGGCATTCCTGATTATGCTGACGTTGATGCTACAGGTGGAATCGATTTGGATGGCGACGGAATTGATGATGCGGTTCAAGTGGGTGATGATGAAGATGACGACGGAATTGCAGATGATTTTGATGAAGATGCAAACGGCGACGGATGGGATGATGATGACGCAACAAATGGATTCGAAGACACAGATGGTGACGGTGTATTCGATCGTTTAGATCTTGATTCGGATAATGACGGTACACCAGATATTATTGAAGATGGCGGTGTTGATGAAAATAGAGACGGTAGAATTGATGACTTCACAGATCTTGACGGTGATGGTGCTGATGACGATAGCATGACAGATGGATTGCTGGACACAGAAGGTGATGGTGTTCCTGATCACGAAGATCTCGATTCGGATAACGATGGAATTACTGATGCTGAGGAGAATGGTAAACCAGATGATGATGGAGACGGAATCATTGACGACTTTACTGACCTTGACGGCGACGGTTGGGATGATGATCATCAAACAACTGATCCTGTCGATACAGACGGTGACGGTATTCCTGATTCTTTAGATTTAGATTCTGATAATGACGGAATTCTTGATATTATCGAAAGTGGCGGAACAGATATCAACGGTGATGGTGCGATTGATTATTTTGAAGATGAGAATGGTGACGGATTAGATGATACGGATGGTGGTGTAAGTCCTCCTGATACGGACGGTGATGGAATTGATGATTACCAAGATACGGATTCAGACAATGACGGTGTTCTTGATGTGGAAGAGAATGATCCAAATGGTGACGGTACTGGTCCAGATGATACGGATGGCGACGGTATTCCTGATTACCAAGATACAGATGATGATAATGATGGTGTTCTAACGGAGAATGAATCTGACAAAGATGAAAATGGCGTCTACACGGATTGTGATTCGGATGGTATCCCTGATTATCTTGATCCAGATCCATGTGGATTAACAATTCCAACTGGTTTCTCTCCTGATAATGATGGAATCAATGATAAATTCATTATCAAAGGAATTGAAGCTTATCCAAACGCGTCTATGACCATTTTCAATAGATGGGGTAATAAGGTGTACGCATCAACTGGAGGTTATCCTAATGATTGGGACGGAACAAACCAATTTGGAATGACAGTAGGAGAAAGAAATCTACCAGTTGGAACCTACTTCTACGTCCTTGACCTTGGTGATGGAAGTGAAGTAGTTAAAGGATTCGTATTCATTAATAAATAAAAAAATTAAGAGGTGGGGGGTTCCACTCCGCCTCTTGTTTTAAAAAAAATAAGAAATGAAAAAATTAGTTTTAATCGCATTGGTGTTGATCAGCGCTTTTCAATTAAAAGCCCAACAAGAAGCCATGTTTACGCATTATTCGTTTAATACATTAGCTGTTAATCCTGGTTATGCAGGAAGCAGAGATGCATTGACGGTAACAGGTTTACACCGGTCTCAATGGGTAAGTTTCCCAGGAGCACCAATCACACAAACGTTGACACTTCACACGCCAGTTTTTAATGACAAAATTGGTTTGGGATTATCCTTTGTCAATGACAAAATTGGCCCAACAAAAAGCGCTGGAGTTTTCGTTGATTTTGCTTATAAAATTAAAGCGGGTGATAAAGGAAAATTAGCCTTTGGATTAAAAGGCGGATTAAATGTAAGAGGGGACGAATTAACAACTCTTTCCACCATCGACGACAATGATCCAAATTTCCAAAATAATGTACAAAGCCAATTATTACCAAATTTTGGTTTTGGAATTTACTACTCTTTACCGCGATTTTATGCAGGAATTTCAACACCAAGATTGCTAGAAAATAAATTTGAAACCAATACAACTTCTGGTACAACAAATTTGGCATCTGAAGCGAGACATTATTATTTCATTGCTGGGACAATTTTTGATTTGACAAGTAATGGTAATTTGAAATTGAAACCAACAACTTTTGTAAAGGTAACCACTGCTGCGCCCGTCGAATTGGACGTAACTGCCTTGTTTTATTACAAAGATATGATTTGGGCAGGACCAATGTTTAGAACTGGTGACGCATTTGGTGTTTTAGCAGGGATCAATATCACAGATCAATTTGCCTTAGGATATTCATTTGATTGGTCTTTCGGAAATAGCACTGGACGTTACAACGCTGGTTCACACGAATTAATGTTGAGATACGATTTTATCTTTAATGAAAAATCTAAAATAGAATCTCCAAGATATTTTTAATAATTATTGGTTTTCAAGATTTTAAAAAGGAATGAAAATGAAAAAATTAGTTTTTATAGCAGCGATTTTCAGCTTTTCTTTCGTGTCATTGGCACAAGAAGGTGGAAAGGTTAAGAAAGCAGATAAGGCATACGAAATGTTTTCTTATGACATCGCAATTGAAAAATATAGCGAGGTTGACCAAACTTCGATGGATGTAAAGAGAAAACAAGCACTTAGTTATTGGAGAACACATAATTCTTTAGCTGCTGAACCATTATTTAGAGAAATCGTCACTACCGATGGTCACATTGCAACTGACATCTATTGTTATGCCGCTGTTCTTAGAGAGAATAAAAAATATAAAGAATCGGAAGAGTGGATGAGTAAATATGCCGAGATGAATGTGACCGATTCTCGTGGAAAAATGTATGCAAAAGAAAAAGGTTCATTTGAGCGATTATTAAAAGAAAACAGCAGCTTTACAATTAGAAATCTGGACATAAATTCAGAACAACAAGATTTTGCAGCAGCATTTTACAAAGATCAAGTTGTCTTTGCATCAAGCCGTGAAGGAACTAAATCTGTTCGTAGAAAATGGAATTGGAATCGGTTGCCGTTTTTAGATGTTTATGTTGCCCATAAAAATGAAGATTTTAGTCTTGTTAACCCGGCTATTTTAAGAGGAAAAATCAACAAAAAATTTCATGAAGGCCCGGTTGCATTTAATAAGGAAGGCGATTTCATGATCTTCACCAGAAATAATTATGATGGGAAAAGTTCACAAGGGGTGGTGAGATTACAAATGTTTTCGAGCAAATTGGTGGGTGGAAAATGGGAAAAACCAAAAGCGCTGCCGTTTAATCATAACGAATATTCGGTTGGACACGCCACCATTTCTGCTGATGGTAAATGGTTGTATTTCGCATCCAATATGCCTGGTGGAATTGGTGGAGTTGATATTTATCGAGTGGAAATTAAAGAAGATGGGTCGTATGGTAAAGCGATAAATTTGGGTGAAGGATTGAATACAGAAGGAGATGAAATGTTTCCTTTTATTCATGCCGGAAGTGAAATGTTATTTTTCTCTTCTAATGGTCGTGTTGGTATAGGGGGACAAGATATATTTTTAGCACAGATTAAGGAGGATTTGAGCATTGGAAAAATTTTAAATCTTGGTGCTCCAATCAATGGAAATTCGGACGATTTTTCTTTAGTTTTAAATGACACACAAACCAAAGGTTATTTCTCATCTAACCGCGAAGGAGGCAAAGGTAGTGATGACATTTACAGCTTTGATTTAAGTAAACCATTTACTTTTGGTACGTTAATTAAAGGGGTGGCTAGAGATAAAAAAGGTGAGTTATTGGCACAAACCACAGTTACTCTGTTTGATCTATTATCCGGTGAAGAAATCAAAGTTTTAACCGAAGAAGACGGTAGTTACGAATTTATTGTGGAACCTAACAAAACGTTCAATTTAAGAGGTCAAAAACCTAAATATTTTGATGGAACAAATGCGGTAGATACGGATACTGAAGATGATGTAATTATCGTTAATCTAGAACTTGAAAAAGATCCACGTTTATCGTTATTAGCTTTAGTTACAGACAAACAAAGCGGTGCGCCATTAGACGGTGTTAAAATGACAATTATCGACAATATGACAGGGGAGAAGGAAGTGGTTTACACACCTAGTTCGGGAGATCATTTAAAACCACTTATGGATAAAAAGTTAAATGATCATGGTAGCTACAATATCGAATTAGAAAAAAATGGATATTTAGGGAAAACCGTTACTTATAATACCTTGTTTGATAAAGAAGGAAAATATGAAGTACATAACGCATTGGATTTAACATTAGACCCTATTAAAGTTGGTGCCGATTTATCCAAAATTATTGACATTAACCCAATTTATTTTGATTTGAACAAATTCTTTATCCGTACAGATGCTGCCATCGAGTTGGATAAAATTGTGAAGGTAATGAATGAAAATCCAACCATGGTAATTGAATTGGGTTCGCATACGGATTCACGCGGTAGTGATGCTTCTAACGAATCACTTTCTTCGAAAAGGGCAAAAGCATCTGCTCAATATATCAAAGAACGAATCACTAATCCGGACCGAATTTATGGGAAAGGCTTCGGTGAATCAGTTCCAAATGTAATAGATTTAAGTTCAGATGGTGGAGCTCAAAAACAAGTTTTAACCGAAGCGTTCATCAATTCATTTATGAAATCGGATAAGAAAAAATTTGATCTATATCACCAAATGAATCGTCGTACAGAATTTATCATTATAAAAATGTAAGTTCATTTTCTTAATTAATTTTGATGCTGCCTTTTTTGAAAGAATTTGGCAGCATTTTTGTTTTGTTTGCTTAAATGAGAAATTTGTTTATATTTAAGAAAAAAGGACATGCTTAAAGTAGTGATTTTAGATGATGATAAAATTTCAAGAGAAATTATTCGATCGTACAGTAACTTTACCGATTTCCTAACAATAAATGCGGAATTTGATAATCCTGTGCAAGCGCTAAAGGAGTTGGAACAATTGAATTGTGACTTGATTTTTCTAGACATTGAAATGCCTGAAATGTCAGGTATTGATTTTATTGAAGCGGCAAAACACATTCCTCAAGTAATAATCATTAGTTCTAAACCTGAATACGCAGCTGAATCTTATAATTACCATGTAACGGATTATTTGGTTAAACCTATTGAATATAATCGGTTTTTAAAAGCAGCTAACCGTGCAAAGGCCATCAGCGAAACAATTTCATTAAACGCCCCAGTAGATGAAAAGTACATTTTTGTTAAATCAAACGGTGATTTGGTGAAACTCAATTTCTCTACAATCCTTTATGTCGAAGCTTTTGCGGATTATATCCAAATTCATACTGACGACAAACGTTATACCGTTTTGTCAACCATGAAATCTATTCAAGTTAAACTAGGTGGTGATGATTTTCTGAGAGTTCACCGTTCTTTTATTGTTGCTATCAATCGAATAGAAGTTATTCACGAAAATACGCTAGTATTTGGCAAAAAATCGGTCAAAATAAGTCGAAAATATAAAAAAGGATTAAAAGATAAAATTGCTGAAATATCTAAAGATGTCTAAATCGTTTATTGGTGATTTTATGCAATAAACAAGTGATATTTTATCGTTAATCGACAAATTATGACCAATTACCGATTCTAAAAAATTTAGACCTTCATTTGGGTTATATTCGTAAGAACTTTTAATACGATATGGACAAAACTGAGGATATTTCATCACAATTTAATGCGGGGGATAAATTTTTTAGACAAATGCTTGACGCAGGTGTGGCAGATAGTACATTTATTCGTGAAATTGTAAAAATGTTTATTGAAGAAGGAAACGAAAGCTTGAAAAGTTTGAAACAAAGCATTGAAAAAGATGATTTGCAAGCAATTCAAATGTATGCCCACAAATTAAAATCTAGTTTTTTGATTTTTGACATGCACGAAGCGCATGAAATTGTTTCTTCAATCGAAGATCCTGTCCTAAATGAACAATCTGACAATTTAAAAAAGCATTCTCAATTACAAGTATATTGTAATCAAGCCTTTAAAAAACTAAAGGCAAAACACCTTGTTTAATTCTAGGTTCCCTAATTTTTTATAATTCTTTTTTGGTATAAAATATTATCGACAGTAACGGATAATACATAAATTCCTTTCGACAATTCAGATAAATTTACTTGATTGTTATCAACGTCTTTACTGGTTACCAATTTTCCATCAAGGCCATAAATGGAAATATATCCTGTTTCAATTTCTGGTAAATAAATAATTTCTTGGAAAGGGTTGGGATAAATTTCAATCAATTCTTTCTGTACAATTTCTTCAACGCTCGTAGTAATATCATCATATTCGATAAAATCAAACAAACCAGGGTATTCCCATAAGTAGTTGAGTTTTATCACCAAAATATTGTGGCCTCCTGTGGCAAAAAATTCGGTGTCACACAAGAAAACAACTCCCCCATCTCTTGTTTTTGCTATTGCTTGGCCAATGTCTGTTCCTTTCTCACCATAGGTATTGGCGGTCAAATGAATTTCTGTTGCTGTCATCTTTCCAACAAAAATATCAGCAAATCCATCTAATAAATAACCATAACTTTTAGTGTGACCTACAAAATAATAATCTTGATCAAAATCACGTATTGTAATATCATTTACACCATCTGTATTTGGACTAAAATTAACGTAAACTGTATCAATTATTTTGTTTCCAATATCGTCTGTGCGATACATCCACATGTTTTCTTTATCTAATGGATATGTATAACTTCGTGTTCCACCTAAACTATAATACCCCCCTGAGCTATAAATTGCACTAAAAAAGTCATTGAATTCTTTTCCAATCGTTTTTTCCCAACCAAAGGTGCCATCGATGTGATACTTTTGAATTAAACCGTCGAATGTTTCAATTCCACCATCTCCTTTACCGCCACAAATTACAATTGAATCGCCATCTAAGGTCACATCAGTAAAAAAACTTGGCATTGGACCTTCTACTGTTTTTTCCCAGAGTAATTCGCCGTTTTTGTTGGTGCGAACTATATATCCACGTTGAATTCCGCCCTCAAAGCTGTATGAATCTCCAACTAAAACAAACCCACTGTCTGCTAATTGAACCAGGGCAAAGGCTTTATCCCAATTAGTGCCTCCAAAAGTCTTTTGCCATATTGGTTCTCCCGTCGCATCAATTCGAATTAAATAGAAATCAAAACCACCAGCACCATAACTATTGGTATAACCAGCAATGGCATAGGTCGAATCGTTGGTGACCACCAATCCTTCGCCCCATTCAGAGCCTTCGCCACCATAATTTCGCGACCAACTAAATTCTCCAGCGGTGTTAAGCTTTAGTAAGTAGGCTTCGCCATTGTCTGGACCAAAACTACTTGAACTGCCAGTAATTACATAGCCTGAATCATTGTCTTGAACAATGTCTCTTCCAAAATCATAGCCCGTATTTCCATAAGCCTTTAAAAAGACGTCGGTCTGCGCAAATCCGGCAACACTGATAAACAAACAAAAAAAGAAAATCCATTTCATAATCTAAATTTAAGAATAATTTTTGTTTAGCTCTACTCTTAAACGTCGTTTTAAACGCGTTGGTTGAAAAAAGCTTGAATTTAATCGAATTAACTACAATTTGGTGCCGCTTGTCGTAATAATTCATTCCAGAACAATGGTCGAAAGTTTTTTTATTCCTAATATTACAAGAAAAAGGTAGTCGTGTGAAGAATTTTTGGAAGATTAATCAAGTTGCGTTCTTGTGTTTTTTTCTGGCTTTTGGTGTACTTTTTTTCTTTTATTCCAAGGTCTTAATGAATCCAAATGATGTGCTTTTTTCTGCAGATGGAGATGGGATTAAAAATTATTATACCTACCTCTATCAAGCAAATTATTCTACCTCATTGGTTAATTTCACAGGGATGAATTATCCGTATTACGAACATGTCGTGTATACCGATGGTCATCCTTTTCTTGCTTTTTTAATTCGTTCGCTTGGACTAGCTGAATATGGGATTGGTATTTTAAATTTTTTAATGTTGTTTTCATTTCCTTTCGCTTCGTTTTTCATTTTTAAAATTTTAAGACACTTCCAAATTAGCAATCTGTGGGCAGTTCTAGCAGCAATCGCATTTGCTTTTATGTCTCCGCAGATTTTTAGAATGATGGGGCATTTTTCACTTGCGTATGTTTTTGCGATTCCAGGGCTATTTTGGTTCTTAATTAAGTACACCCAAAATAAATCCTGGAAATGGTCTGTTTTAATTGGACTTTATACCACCGTATTCTTTTTTACTCATCCTTATTTGGGAATGATTTTATTGCTTTTTACAGCTGCCTATTGGTTAATCTGCACAATTCAAGCGAAAAATCGACGGGCAATGCTCGTGCCCCTTGTATTACAAGTGTTTTTTCCTTTTGCTTTTTTTCAAGGCTTTATGTTACTTACTGATACGCATATCGATCGTTTATCTAATCCTGCTGGGTTCTTTCATTATTATGCCGGATGGAAATCTTTGCTTATTCCGCATGATGGACCGTTAGGTGGAATTTTTTCGGCGTTTGAGGTGAAAATTGGCGAATGGGAAACATGGGCTTATTTAGGCTTTCCAACAGTTGTTTTTATGGTTGTTTTGATTGTGTATACCATTAAAAACAGAAAAACAATCGAATTTAAACAACTTCTTCGATCGGAGTTAATGCTTTTTGTAATTACTGCCTATTTAATTTTGTTGTTTTCGTTTTGTTTTCCTTTGAAATATGGTTGGCTGAGATGGATTGCTGATATTGTGAGCCCAATTAAACAATTTAGAGTTTTGGGAAGATTTGCTTGGGTGTTTTATTATGTGATTACCATTGCAAGTGTTGTAGGATTTTATAAAGTATTCAGACAGCGAAAACCTTTGGTATTTGATTTGATTTTTGTGGGTGCCTTTATTTTTTACGGGATGGAGTTTTATGGATTACATAAGAGGACAAGTGAAATTATTAGTCAACAAAAAAATACATTCAAGATTGAAAATGTAAACGACGATTTAAAACAAATTGTCAGCTATTTAAACAGCTCGGATTATGATGCGATTATCTTTTTACCAATGCAGCATATGTCTTCAGAAAACATAATGATTTTGGGAACAGAAGAGGCGAATAGAGATGCGATGCTCTTGAGTTATCACACCCAATTGCCAACTGTTAATTCGATTTCTTCGCGGATGTCATTTTCGGAATCCGTTAAAGTCAACAATTTTTTTGCGCCTGAATTCATTGAAAAGGAGTTTGTTTATGATTTACCCGAGGAGGATAAAATTGTAATCGTAAAAAATAAAGATGGGCTAAAGTTACAGGAGCTAAGGTTAGTTTGGTGCTCCGAAAAAATAATGGAAAACGAAACCTATGTGGTTTATCATTTTGATAGAAAAAAATACAATACCCCTTATTATTTTAATAAAGTAGTCGAGAATGAATCAGTTGCAACTGTTTCGGTTGGTCAAGGATGGAAGTCGGATACGACTAGCTGGTTTTATTATGACGGATTCGATAAAAACACATTAGCATTGGAGCCTAAAGAAATTTTTGCAGGCTCGGGTGCTTTAAAAGATGCCAAGAACGGAGGAAATGAATTGGTAAAACTGAGTAAATCGCAATTACCGCCTGGCGATTATAGTGTTAAATTTTGGTTTTATTTAAAAGAAGACAGGCCTGATTTGACAGCGATTTGTCAAACATATTCTGAAAAATTAGATAGCACGATTTGGATTGCTCAATTTGATATGCGACAACCGAATTTAATCGTACAAGATTGGTGTTTAATTGAAATGGATTTCACGATCGGCTCAGACTTCGATGAATTTAAAGTCTTTTTAAGTGGAAATGGTAATGGCGCCCCTTTTATTGTGGACGAACTTTTAATCCAGCCCCAAGGGACTAATTTGTTTAGACGCGAAACACGTCAGAATGAAGAATTTATAGTGTATAATAATTATTGGATAAACGTGAATTCGTTTAACTGATCACCACATAGTCTTGAATTTCTTGACCAAAGATTAATTCTTTAACTGCTTGTAGCTTTGATAATTCCGATTCGCTCGCCATATATGTTTATTATTAGGATTGAAGATATAGGCAAATATAAGAAAACTTGGCATTCTAAATAGCTGAAAAATAGTTTAGCCACTTATTTTCAACGGAAAACCGTTGTATAAATGATAAAATTTAGTCAATTAATCAACACTATGGTTTAGGCTGGACGCGTTGTCTTGGAACAAGGATGGATAAGCCCCGACTAATTGTGCTTTCTCGGGCGAGTGATAAATCTTCTTCTGAGGCTGAATTTTGACTAAACATAAATTCATAGACAGGCGGGCTGTATGTGGCTTCAGCAACGTTTTTATCAATGGTTAAAGAAGAAGGGAAGAATGCCATTACTTGTTTTTTGGCGATTGAGGCTCTCGCCAATAATTTTGTTTCCAAATTAGCCGTTAATTCTGAACTAATTTGTGAACGTAATGCAAGGTTAGACGTGCTAAATTGATGGTCTGCAGCACGCTGATATAGTCGTCCAATCTCGGTTGTTTCAGCATCTAAAGACGATGCCCGGTAGACCACCAACGCCGTCAATAAAAGCGCTCCATATGTAGATGTTTCTCGCAACATAGCTAATCTTAAACCATTTTTAACCAATTTACTATCAAATTATGCAATTCTTGTTGTTAAGCAATGCGTTATCGATAAAATCGCCTGCTATTTCGACAAGAATTTTAAAAACTCAAATAAAAAAGTCTTTTGGTTAGATATAGAACAAAAAAAGGGGGAAAATCCCCCTCTTATACTTTTATAGTTGCCTAAATATTATGTAAAAATTGCTTGATATGTATTTGTCGCGTTGATTGGATTTACTACTAAAACTGGAATTTTAGCTTCGTTGGTAATCATATACTGCTCATGTGATGCTCCAAAAACCCCTAAAATTTGATTTTTTTGAATATTCATGATCGCAATCAAATCTGCATTTACTTTCACCGCATGTTCAACAACTTCTTTATCAAAATCTTTAGAAGGAGCTAAGGTTGTTGTGATACCAATTTCGCGTTCACCGAAAAATTTATTTGCGAAAATGATGTTTGCTTTTACCGTTTGGATCAGGTATTCATCAGTTTCATCTGGAATGATAACATGAACGCGTGAATTGAAATATTTGGCCATATTAGCCACCAATGTCAATTTTTGTTTTGTTTCTTTATGTAAGTCCAAAGGGACAACAATATCGTCATATCCTGACTTATTGATTCTTGCTTCTTGTACGATGATAAACGGCGTAGTAGAATTTGTAACTACTTTAAGTGCGTGACTTCCTGTAATGTGCTGCCATCCATGAGCACCGTGAGTACCCATAAAGATTAATTCAGCACCAATTTCTAAGGCGAGTTCTGCAATATCATCATAAATATTTCCTACTCGGACATGCTTAAATAGATCTACTTTTTCGGAGTTCGTAACAGATTTCGCTTTGTCAATCGCTAAAGCCAGTTTTTCTTGAGTCTCCGTAATTGCCTCTTTTTTTGTTACAAGATGCAATAAATGCACGTCTGCACCAATTACTTGAGCGGTAATCATCGCATGCTCAACTGCACTCTCTGAAACTTCACTAAAGTCAAACGGCACAATAAATTTTTTCTTGGTCATAGTTTACAAATTTATTATGAAATTAATCATTACACAAAGTTATGTTTTTTAAGTAGCTAAGCGATATAATTTTGGATTAATTATTGGATTTTTGATTATTATCAGCTCCCTTTTTTCAAGATTATAGGTTAAACCTAGATTTTTCAAAGCTAAAATGATTTTAGTCATATTAAATTTAAGCGATAATTAGGTGTTAAATACCGTCAATTTAAAAAGAATTCCAAACGATTGTTGATATTTAGCTAATTTAACCAGTCAATGATCCCAATTTGTTTGGGTTCGTTTTTTTTCGTTTTAAATAGGCATTTATAAAAATTGATCCAAGAATAATTGCCGTGCCAATATAAAATCCGGCTGACATCTTTTCAGGAGTTTCTCTTCTAAACCAACCTAAAATTAATACGATTAAAATGGAATAAATTGGTTCCATATTCAAACTCATACTGACTGTAAAAGGAGACAAAAACTTCATTAGCCAAACGCAAACTAAAAAAGCAACAGTGGTGCAAATTAATCCTAAAATCATCAAATAAATCGAATCTTGTGGCGTCACATTCATTAATTGACTATTAATTTTACCACTCACAAGTAAAACGACAAACATCAACATAAATCCACCAAGCATTTCGTACTTCGTAATTTCGAATGTCGAAACTGTTTTGACATATTTGCCATTCAAGACATTAAATAAGGAGGCGCAAAAGGCCGAGCTTAATCCTACTAAAATTCCGGCAATGTATTTACTTTCAAATCCGATAATTAAACTGATTCCCAAAATAATCGCAAAACTTAAAAAAAATTCTGAACTTAAAAACTTCCTAGAAAAGATTATCGGTTCCAAAATAGCGGTAAAGAGTGTCGCACTTGAAAGACATACTACGGCAATTGAGACATTGCTAATTTTAATGGAATGAAAAAAGGTAAACCAATGCAACCCAACAATGGCACCAGTTAACATAAGCGGCAACACCTGACGAAAATTTAAACCATTTTTAGTTCGAATGAAGAAGCCCAAAATGAAAAGAGAAATGAACGCAATAGCGGTTCGAAAAAAAACAATTTTATTTGCCTCTAACTTAATTTCCTCGCCTAAAATTGCTGTAAATCCCCAAATAAATACGGTTAGATTGAGAATTAAATAATAGGTAAATTTTCCTTTTTTTTCCATCTATGTGCCACTCAAAATCTTTTCGAAATTGGATCAACTTCTTTTTTCAAAAATTTAGTCAGCGGTGAAAGCTGTGTTGCCATAATGTGAATGAATATCATTAAATGGTGAGTGCTTTCAGATGAATAAATAATCATTTATTTAATAGCTTCCTTTTTTTGTTCAACAGCCTTTAATTTTTCTTCTTGGGCAGTGATTTCTCCTTTTTTCGTTTCCTGATTGGTTTTAGCAACTTCTATTGCTTTTTCATTTTCAGAAATTCGCTTTTTGTAATCTTCGATTTCTTTTTCCAATTTTGCTTGTTCCGCCAATAAATCTTCTAATTCTTTCTGGCGATCCTTCAACGCTTTTTCTTCTAGTTTTACTTCTTCACCAACCGCATTTTTTGCCACGTTGATTCCTAAATTATGTAACCGCGTATTCATTACTTTTGCTTGAGCGCTATGATCATTCGAATTTAAATAAGCACCACCCAAATCAATGGTAACTGATAAAAAAGCACCGCCCGCAGGATTTGCTTCTAATTTGGCGTAAACATCAAATGTGTTTTTCCCCATCTCTTTTAATTTACAGTCATCGGCAAAAATAAAATCTCCATCTTTCACTTTCCCATCCCAGCCTTTTAACTCGTCTTTTACCGATTTTTCTAGTTCTTTCATTTTGCCATAAGGAATCGAAACATAAAAACCGTCACGGTTAGTTCCATCCACATTTACCTTCTTTTCATCCACAGATACTTGCGAAAACCCACTAAAGGCAATAAACATAGTTAATAAAACATGTAATTTTCTCATTTTTATTTAATTTAAAAGTTAAAACACTAGGAGCTATTTGCGCTTCTCGAAAAAGAGATTTCCTCAAATTTACAAAATTCTATGGAATAACTCAAATTACATACTCTGATTATGATTATTTTTACCAATTATGTTATTTAAGGAAGTTGTAGGTAATCAAGAAACAAAAAAAGCCCTGATTCAACAAGTTGAAAGTGGAAGGATCAGTCATGCCCAATTATTTTTAGGCCCCGAAGGTTCTGGAAAATTGGCCATGGCCATTGCGTATAGTCAATATTTGATGTGTGATGCACCGACAGCAACAGATTCTTGCGATGAATGTCCTAATTGTTTTAAAATGAAATCGCTGACTCACCCCGATTTGCATTTTGCTTTTCCTGTGGTGGCCAACAAAACAGCTAAAATAGGTTCGTCTGTTGATCGAATTAAAGAATGGAATTCCTTAATTTTAAAAAACACCTATTTTGGTTTAAACCAATGGCAAGAGGAATTGGATGAAATGGGAAAAAATGCTTCGATCGCGGTAGAAGAGAGTCGGTTAATTCTTAAAAGACTTTCGCTAAAATCCTACAGTGGTAAGTATAAAATAATGATCATTTGGCTGCCTGAAAAAATGAATACCCAAGCAGCAAATAAATTGTTAAAAATCCTCGAAGAACCGCCAGAACATACTGTTTTTTTTCTGATTTGCAATAATTCAGAAGGGATGTTGCCAACAATTTTATCTCGGACTCAAATCATAAGGTTTCCTGCATTGAAGGTTTCTGAGGTAAGTAATTTTTTGACGAATCGATATCATATCGAAGCTTCAATTGCAGAGTCTGCTGCAACTCTCAGTCAGGGTAATTTGAATGAAGCCATGCAACTATTGCAAGGAGCTAAATCTCAAAATCTATTTTTTGATTTATTTGTAAAAATGATGCGAGCGGCGTATACAGCAAATCCAATCGAACTGATGGATATTAGTGATGAAGCGGCTAGTTTGGACAAAGAAAATCAAAAGAATTTCGTGAAGTATGGCTTGCACCTTTTCAGAGAAAGTATTATTTTAAATTATATGAAGGGTGAATTGCTTAATTTAAGAGCAGAAGAACGAAAATTTCTTGAAAAATTTGCGCGCTTTATTAATAACCAAAACATTTCGGATTTATTAAGCGAATTTAACGACGCTTATTATCACCTCGAACGTAATGCGAATTCAAAAATATTATTTTCGGATTTGTTGATCAAATTGACAAAACTCATTAAAAAAGGAATTTAATGCGGATCCATTTATCTGTAAAGGTATGTATAGGATATATATTCGGATTGATATTTTTAAGTTGTGGACAAAATTCAACTGAATATTTAGTTAAACCAATTGAACCGCCTGTTTTTCAATGTGTCGTGGCTGGACATGCCTATGGGAATCCCGAAAATTATACCAAATCATTGTATCCAAAGTTCCTTAAAATTATGGATAGTTTGACCCAGAAAAATTCCATCGATCAGTTAATTTTAACGGGAGACGTCGTACAAGATACCTTACCAGAAATTTGGGATAAGGTTAAAACGGAATTAGAAGAATTAGCGGTGAAAGATTGGAAAATTGCCCGAGGAAATCATGATCTTTCTGCTTATATGGATCAAAATATCCAAAGAGAAAACCACTTGGCATTGGTTCATGGAAATTCATTGTTATTAATTTTGAATACGTCTAACAATGGTTGGGGTTTAGACAAAGTACAAGCAGACTTTGTTCAGAAATCTGTTACCCAATTGCCAGATTCAATTAACCAAATAATGGTGTTTACTCATCAATTGTGGTGGTTAAAAAATTCCCCTAAATCTTTCGAGCTCGATTCAATTCGTCCGAATTCTTATGCTCTTTTTGATGGGGAACCAGATTTTTGGTCAACAGGCTTTCAATCACTCCAAAACTGCGATAAGGATGTCTACTTTTTTGCAGGAGATTTAGGAGTTGATCCACAAATTGAAAGTTATTATGAGGATCATTATAAAAATTTTCATTTTTTCGGAAGTGGTATGGGCAGTGGTGAAGAGGATAATTTGTTGATGATTTCTATTTATCAAAACCAACCTGTTAAAATAGAAAGAATCAATTTCTAGTTAAAATTAATTGAAAGCATTAACTTTACACGTTGATAATTTATCTAGTTGGAAATGGGATGTAGTAATTGTTCGAGTGAAAGTGGCGTGCCTAATGGTTGCAAAAGCAACGGATCTTGTGGTTCAGGTAGTTGTGGAAAATTATCTGTTTTTGATTGGTTGGCAGACATTGAATTGCCGAATGGTCAGAGCATTTATGATATCGTAGAAGTTCGCTTTAAAAATAGTAGAAAAGGGTTTTTCCGTAATATAAAAGGAATACAACTTCATGTAGGAGACGTTATTGCTGTTGATGCAAATCCTGGGTTTGACATTGGAATTGTTTCCGTTGTTGGTGAATTGGCGCGTATTCAAGTGCGAAAGAAAACGCAAAATTTTAAAGCCCACGAGGCTCGCTCAATCTTGCGCAAAGCAACTTCCGAAGAAATTGAAAAATGGAAAGAGTATAGAGGGTTGGAATCTGAAACCATGTATGCTTCGCGAAGATTAGCATCGGAATTTGCATTGGATATGAAAATTTCTGATGTTGAATATCAAGGAGACGGTACAAAAGCAACATTTTACTATACCGCAGAAGATCGCGTCGATTTTAGACAATTAATCCGAGGCTTAGCAGATGAGTTTAAACTAAAGATTGAAATGAAACAAATTGGAGTGCGCCAAGAGGCTGCACGATTAGGCGGAATTGGTTCGTGTGGACGTGAATTGTGTTGCTCTACGTGGCTGACAGACTTTAGATCCGTGTCAACCGCTTCTGCTCGTTATCAGCAACTTTCTTTAAATCCTGAAAAGTTAGCCGGTCAATGTGGTAAATTGAAATGTTGTTTGAATTATGAATTAGATTCTTATTTAGATGCGCTTAAAAAATTCCCTCGATCTGACATTCGCTTAAAAACCGAAAAAGGTTTTGCTTTTCATATCAAAACGGATGTGTTTAAAGAATTAATGTGGTATATCCAAGAGGACAAAACAAGCGGGGGAGGTTCTTCATTTATTCCCCTAATGCCAGACAGAGTGGCTGAAATTATTCGAATGAATAAGGCTGGTGAAATTCCAAACGATTTGAAAGATTTTATGATTAAGGAGGAAGTAGTAATTCCTGATTATACAGACGTTGTTGGTCAAGATGATTTGAACCGATTTGAACATGTATTCAAAAAGAGTAAAAATAAAAAAAATAAAAATAAACCTTCAGTTCCTCAAAATAATGCAAATCCAAATCAAGCCGACCGACCAAAGCCAGTCGCTCAGCAAAATAATGTAAATCCTGGGCAAACATCCCGCCCAAAACCTGCCAATCCAAACAATCCAAATAAACCGCAAAACAACCGAACAGCCGAAGGTGTAAAACCTCAAGAAAATCAACATAAGTTGCCGAATAATAAACCACCGTTGACCACGGCAGATGTGCAATCAACTTCGCCAGCAATTGTTGAGGGAGGAACTTTAGAAAAACCAACTCCGAATAAAAACCGGAATAAAAATAAAAACAGAAATCGAAATCGTAAAAAACAAAATCCAAACGCATCTGGCACCGAAAATTCAGCACCAAGCGAAGGAACGAATTGATTCGATCATTAATAAATAAAGGCATGAAAAGAAGCTTAGTTGTACTTTTTATTGGTTTGGTGATGCAAGGTTTAATAGCCTGTGGAGATGATAAAATTTTTGAAGAGAATCACGCGATTGAAAATAATATATGGAAAAGCGATGACATCAAAACGTTTACTTTTGAAGTTGAAGACACCATGTCTCCAGTATTAATTTCTGTTAATTTGAGAACTACGGTTGATTATGCTTACAGTAATCTTTATGTTTTTTTGTATTCTGAATATCCCGATGGAGCATCTCACAAAGACACCTTAGAGTTTTTATTGGCCGAACCTGATGGAAAATGGCTAGGAGAAAACACGGGTACAATTGTCGAGTTTAAAGGACCGATTTCGGCAGGTGGTCGATTCTCAAAACAAGGGAAATACACCTTTAAATTACAACATGCCATGCGCGAAGAAGAATTAAAAGAAGTAGTAGATATTGGTTTATGTGTCGAAAAATTTGAACCAGATCCTGAGGAAATTGAATAATTTTTAGGAAATGTCATCCAAAATTCATTTCCATACGTTTGACGCATTTCGATTTTTTGCTTTTTTTAAAGTTTTTATTTTTCATATTCCTTTCGTTTTTGTTAGAGAAAATGAGCCATTAAAAGCATGGTTTTCTGATCATATTCGACATGGAGGGGGAGTCGGTGTAAGTTTTTTCTTCGTTTTAAGTGGATTCCTAATTACCTATATTCTTACCTATGAAAAAATTCAAACGGATACCGTCAATTTAAAACGTTTTTTTTTACGGCGTGCCTTTCGAATTTGGCCACTTTTTTATTTTTTGGTGTTGACTGCTTTATTTATTCCGCCAAATTTTGCCGAAAGTAGCGGGTTTTATATGAATGGCGGAGGATATGTTCCCGATTGGCGATTTTCGTTAACTTTTGCCGAAAATTATAAGTCAATTTTGATGGATGGAGGCCCTCGAACTACCCCTTTGTCCGTTTTTTGGTCCTTGTGTATCGAAGAACATTTTTACCTGATCTGGATGATTGTTTTCTTTTTCTTGAAACGAAAATTGATTCTCGGATTTCTCGTCTCATCGGTCGTTTTAGCATGGGTTTTTAGAGCTTTTCATGGAGATATTTATCACACAGAAAATGTCGTTAATAATGACCTTTTTACCAATTTGGACTATTTTGCCATCAGTGGATTATTAGGTTATTTTGTCGCCCTAAATTATTATAAAGTAAGTGAATTTGTGCTTAAAATCCCAAAAGTTTTTCGTTTGTTATACATCGGATTAGTTGTCGTTATCTTGCTCTTTCAAAAATCAATTTTCTCCCACCAAACATGGTTTATTTCAGTCTTTCAATACACAATTTATGCACTAATGTTTACAGGACTTTTATTGATTTTTATTCCACAAAAGGGTACGCTAAAAATTTCTAATAATTCAATTTTTGCACGCTTGGGGAGGATAAGTTATGGCTTATATGTTTACCACATAATTTGGATCCATGTGTTGTATAAAATTTGTATTGATTATAGGGTCGAATTGAATAATTGGCCAGATTATTTATACTTCACAGGTATCGTTTTTACCGCAACCGTACTAACAAGTTACCTATCGTATCGCTTTTTTGAGATGCCAATCCTTCGTTTACGTGAAAAGTGGTTCCCGTCAGCGTAATATTAATTTAGAGTAATTCGTCCAATCGTTTGATTTTGTTGAAATGATTAATCGCTGCTTGGTTCGAACAATCAAAATAATTATTTAACAACCAGTCTGCTAACGAATCTTTATACGTGTCTTTATTGATTTTAGGGAGATAAACAAACCCTTTCCCCTTTTTTTTGTGATCTATAAACCCCTTTCTTTCCAAAATTCTCACAATAGTTGAGGTGGTATTATAAGCAGGTTTTGGAAGTGGATAAAATTGAATAATATCTTTGATAGTTGCTTCTCCAAGTCCCCACAATCGTAACATTACTTGTTCTTCGGCTGGTGTTAATCGTTGCATAATTTCGTATTACTATTTAAAGAATGATTCTTCGTATCATTTATATCCGTGGTTTAGCGGGCACACCAAAAACGGTTGCGTTGTCGTCTACATTTTTAGTCACCACACTTCCGATTCCTACAATAACATTATTTCCAATTTTCAACGCATTTCTGATCGTGACAGATGGCGAAATCCAGACATTATCTCCAATGATTACGCTTCCTGTTATCGTGGAGTTTGCCATAACCATTGTGTTTTCACCAATTTCGACATTGTGCGAAATTTGTACATTATTGTCAATTTTTACAGCCTTTTTAATAACCGTGTTGCTTAACGAACCTCTGTCAATAGAAGAATTGCAACCGATTTCTACCCTGTCCTCAATAATCACTGTGCCAAAATGAACAAATCGCTCATATTCATTTTCCGAATTTTTAATATAGCCAAATCCCGTTCCTCCAATCTCAACATGCGATTTTATTTTTACACTATTGCCCAAAACAACTCCTTTATTCAGTTTAATAAATGATTCTAAGACACAATTATCTCCTATTTGCACATCATCCTCTATCACGACGTAAGGCCCTATAAAACAATTTTTTCCAATAATTGCAGTCGCAGATATCAGCGCAGTTGAATGTGTTCCTGTTTTGGCTTTTTCTGTAAAAAATTGATCGGAAATTTTACTGAGTAAACCCTTCGCGTCGTTGGTAAATACAAATGTTTTTTCTGGGTATTCTGATAGGTTAATTTCTCCCTTAAAAAGATCATCTATGATGATTAAACGTGATTTGGTGGTGTCTAAATGCGATTTAAATTGTGTAAGATATTTTTTCCCTAAAAAGGTGATGTCGGTCTCTTTCGCTTCTAAAATATTTTTGGGTCGAACAATGGAATAACCAATCGAGTTTGACGTGCTCGATTGAATGTCCTCCGTGATCGTTCGTATAAATTCAAGTATATGTGCGACAGGAATCATACAACCTATTTTTGGATATAACGGATAATTTCAAATGACTCAGCATTTTCAGCATTCACCTGAATTCCTCTTATTTTACTGAGAGATAATACAAAATCTTCTTCGCTATAAGGTCGGTGAGCTTGGGATTTGTAGATGCGTAACGCTTCAATTTTTTTTTCTAAATGCGATTTTTGAAGGACTACGTACATTAACGATTTAAACTCAAAATTATTCCACGGCATCTCATACCCTAGTAAATTCGAGTGTTTAAAACATCGTTGTGCTTCCATATAAATGGTAGCGTGATCCTGGTGCATATCGCTCGAACTTGGAATAAAAATCAAATCTGGCGCAATTGATTTTTTTAATAGAACCAATTCTTCCAAAATTTCTTGCCTAAATTTCGGAAAGTGGCGCACTTCAAAATTATAACAGAAGATATTTTCTCTAGGAATTCCTAAAAAATTACAACTTTGTAAAAACTCTTCCATTATGACTCCTTTTTCGAAACCTTCTGGTGTAGAAATTTCGCAGGTGCTAAAAAGAGCAATGTAAATTGTTTTTTTGTCTTCAATTAATTTCGTAATTGTGCCCCCTAAACCAAATTCTGCATCATCAGGATGAGGGGCTAAGATCAAAACACTATCGATACTATCAAACATTTTTATAATGATTTATTAAAGTTTCTAATATATAATTTGCTGCACGACCATTGACATACATGGGCTCAAAGTTCGGGGTTTTTTGTGAAATAAAAATTGCGCAAATAATCATCGGTGGCATCCAATTCAGTCCCCGAATAATTGCCCGTTCGAAGGAGTTCAAAGAAATAACGCGCGGTAGCTTCAACCTCTGCTGCTGCGTTGTGGGCTTCAGCAAAAGGTTGTTGAAATAAAAATGAATGCAGTTCGGTAAGCGTGGGCAATTTAAATCTCTCGCCTCTACCTCCAGGAATCTTACAAAGTTTTGCCCTTTTTTCGGTACGCGTGTCCAAAACTGGCATTTTATTCAAAGGTGTTTCTACTCTAAGTCTGTGAAACTCAAATCCCTTCTCATCATGCAATTGCCAAGCAATTTGTATACACCTTGGCCAGTTGTAAGTATCTATATAAGGGGCATTCCAATTTTTAGGCACACCTGTAGTTTCGGTATCAAAGATTATGTACACGGGCAATTTTTTTAGTTGATGCAGAGGGTAAACTTACGAATTTTAGGGCTAAAATACACGCGAAGTTATCAACTATCGAGGTGTTTTTGTTAACGCATTTATTGATTCGTTTTGAGGTTCTTTAAGTCAATACTCATCATTTACCGCAATAATTTAACCGTTTAATCGCTGATTACTACATTTTAATAAACAAAAGAACAAAATTTTTATTTTCACTTTCCTTGAGGCAATTTTCCCCGTTAAGGGCTATAGATCAACAACAACCGTTCGTTTAATAGTCGTGAGATTATATAAGGATGACAAAGTGCACTTGGAAGGATGGCGTGATTATTTGAAATGAATCAAACTGCTTTTTGTATTTCTAGAGGTGTGACACGAAGTTAGTTTTGAAACGAAGAAACACTTTTAAACTAAAACTAAAAAAATGAAAAAGATTTACTTATTAATTTCGGGATTACTTTTAACAGCAAGTGCTGCAAATGCCCAACTTTCAGCGCAGAGAGCGTATTTGCCTTTTGAAAAAAACACGACGCCTTCGCGTGTTAGTGGTTTAACCACAACAGATCGTGCGCCAGGAGATATTATTATTGAAGATGATTTCAGTGATTTTGGCAATTGGATTACCTACACCGAAGGAGGAACTACTCCTGAATGGGAGTTAGTGATGACGACGCCTACCAATTTGATTGATTATGTGGACGTATTTGCTTCTCCTACAAATGCCAATGGATTTGCCGCTTTTGACGCAGTTCAGTATTTAATTGATGGTGATGTGCCACCAATTGATGCGCTTCTTGAATACGATGCTGCCATCAATTGCACGGGCACAACTGCTGTAACGCTCGAGTTTTTCATGGCTTACCGCGCCTTTAATACCGATAAAGTTTTTGTTGAGGTAACAAATAACGATTGGGCATCTTTTACCGCCATCGAATTGTTTCCTTCGATGCCGACGAATGCGCCAACTGAACAAGAGTTAATTATAAAGGATATTACCGCTGTCGCAGCGGGTGAAAGCGAGGTGAAAGTTCGTTTCAGATTTCAAGAATTAGGTGCCGATGATCTTTTTGGAGCGGGGTATGGCGCTATGATCGATGATTTTAAGGTACAAGAAGCTTGGAATTACGACCAAGAAATTACCGCTTCTTACCATCGTTCTGGATTAGGAATTTCGCAAGTAAATGGATTGGAATATCATTTTGTTCCTACAGCGCAACTTACCCCAATTACATTTATTGGTGAAACACAAAACCTTGGAGCTTTGGCTGCAACTGGAGCTAAATTGAACGTTTCTGTAACGGGTGCTGGTTCGTATTCAGGAACTTCTGTCCCAGAAACATTGCCTATTGGAGCAGCAGATTCAATGACTTGCATAACCACTTTTACACCTTCAGCATTGGGAACTTATGATGTCACTTTTTGGTTTGATGGCATAAATCCTGAAGAACAAACCAGTAACGACACAATGGAACTTTCATTTGATGTGACCGAATATATTTACGGTAGAGACAACGGTTTTGCTACTAGTTCAATCGGAAACGTAAGTGGAAATGAAGACAATCCATTATTGATTGGAAATACAATGGATATTTTTGCGGACGACGTGATAGGCGCTGTAGATATCGCTGTTTCAGCAGATCCATCTAACATTGGTAAATTTATTTTTGCGCAAATAATGATTTTACAATTAGATGGAACGTTTTTGTATATTAATCAAACAGATGACCACACGATTACTGCTTCTGAAAATGGAGGTTTTATCACCTTATATTTTTGGGATGAACCTGTGGAAGTTGAAGAAGGACAAACAATTTTGGTTCTTGCAGGTCACTATGGTGGCGATAACGAAGCACGTTTTAGATTAGCACAAGGAGTGGATGAACAAACTGTTTTAGGATATACTTCTGGCACTATGGATCCTTTTTTCTTAGCAGATCCATCTGCTGTTATGATTCGCGTGCATACAAAAATTTATAGTAGTGGTATAGGAATAGATGAAACTGGCAACAACAATTTCTCAATTGGGCAAAACATTCCTAATCCATTTGGAGCGAATGCTGTTATCAACTATGAATTAAAAAAGGCCGGTAATGTTTCTATAGAGTTTGTCGACGTAACGGGTAAATTGGCAAGATCTATCAACAACGGAACACAAGCTGCAGGAAATTATTCTGTTCAAATTGACGCAAATGATTTTGCCGAAGGAATTTATTTCTACACATTTACAGTAGGTACTGAGAAAGTAACCAAAAGAATGATGGTAACAAAATAATACAATCACACATTTCTTACTAAAAAATAACCCCTCGTTGCGAATTGCATTGGCCATTTAAAAACGAGGGGTTTTAATTTGTCTAAAGTTAATTCCATGAAATTTGGTTCAATAGACGTGTTAAATTTCAATGAAATAATGAAAAATTAAATGGTTCATAATAGATGATAACTACCGTTAAGTAAAAAAAATGCGTATTTAATGTAAATGTCTCAACAAAAATGAATGATAAAAAGGTTTTATTTGTATATTTACAGTTCAAATTATAATTTAAATTTAAAAAAATGAAAAAGGTTTACTTACTAGTTTCAGGTTTGCTTTTAACAGCGGGTGCTGTAAATGCGCAACTTGCTACACAAAGGGCGTATATGCCATTTGAAAAAAATACAACACCTTCTCGTGTAATTGGCTTAACAGCAGAGGATAGAGCTCCAGGTGACGTTATTGTTGCAGATGATTTCAGTGATTTTGACAATTGGGATATCTATACAGAAGGCGGAACAACTCCAGAATGGGAATTGGTGATGACTACACCTGCTGATTTGGTTGATTATGTTGATGTATTTGCATCTCCGACAAATTCAAATGGTTTTGCAGCTTTTAACGGTGTTCAATATTTATTAGATGGTACAGTTACTGCAATCGACGCATTGGTTGAATATGGCTCTGCTATTAACTGTGCAGGAGCATCAGCAGTAACCCTAGAGTTCTTCATGGCTTACCGTGCATTTAATGCAGATAAAGTTTTTGTTGAAGTAACTAACAACGATTGGGCTTCTTTTACAGCTTACGAATTGTTTCCTTCGATGCCAACAAATGCACCAACTGAACAAACTCGTATTTTAAAAGACATAACTGCAGTTGCTGCTGGTGAAAACAATGTTAAAGTTCGTTTCAGATTCCAAGAATTAGGAGCAGATCCTGCTTACGGTGCTGGTTACGGTGCAATGGTTGATGACTTCGCAGTAAAAGAAGCTTGGGATTATGACCAAGAAATTACAGCTTCTTATCACCGTTCAGGTTTAGGTGTGTTTATGGAAAATGGTATGGAGTACCACTTCATCCCACAAGATCAACTTACTGAAATCACGTTTGCTGGAGAAACTCAAAACTTAGGTGGTTTGCCAGCTACTGGTGCTAAATTAAACGTATCTGTAACAGGTGCTGGAACTTATTCAGGTACTTCTGCTGCAGTAACGCTTCCTGTTGGAGCGGCTGACTCTATGTTCACAACAACAACTTTTACTCCTGCTGCTATTGGTACTTATGATGTGACTTTCTGGTTTAACGGAACAAACACTGAAGAAGAAACTAGTAACGATTCATCTTACTTATCTTTTGATGTAACTGATTTTATCTACGGAAGAGATAATGGTTTTGCTACTAGTGATATTGGTAACGTAACTTCAAATGTTGGCAACCCTTTATTGATTGGTAACACAATGGATATTTTTGCTGATGCACAATTAGGTGCTGTAGATGTAGCTGTTTCTGCTGACGCATCAAACATTGGTAAATTAATTTTTGCTCAAATCATGATCTTACAAGAAGACGGAACTTTCTTGTATATGGATCAAACTGATGATCACGAGATCACTTCTGGTGAAAACGGTGGTTTAATCACGTTAACTTTCGAAGAGCCAGTTGAAGTTACGGCTGGACAATCAATTTTAGTATTAGCTGGTCATTACGGAGGTGCTACTGAAGCTCGTTTCAGATTAGCGCAAGGTGTTGATGAACAAACTGTATTAGGATACACTTCTGGTGCTACTGAACCATTTTTCTTATCTTCTCCTTCTGCTGTAATGGTTCGTGTTCACACTAGAAGTTATGCGGGTGTTGAAGAATCTTTAGCTAACAACTTCTCTGTAGGTCAAAACATGCCAAATCCATTTGGTGATAACGCTGTTATTAGCTACGAATTAAAAGAAGCTGGTAATGTTTCTATCGAGTTTGTTGACGTAACTGGTAAATTGGTAAAATCTATCAATAACGGTTCTCAAGCTGCTGGAACTTATACAGTAGCTATCGATGCAAATGATTTTGCTGAAGGTGTTTATTTCTATACATTCACTGTTGGTACTGAAAAAGTAACAAAAAGAATGGTAGTTACTAAGTAAGAAATTACTTAGGATTACTCCTAAAATACTAAAACCCCGTTTTGATTGGTGATTACCTTTTCAAAACGGGGTTTTTCTTTTTTCAAAATTTTATTCGTAACCCAAAATTTCCGTCGCAAAGTTAATAACCTTAATTCGACTCTAAATTACCACCCATGTTTTTATTAAAATTTGACGGAATAACCCCATTCTCTTGATTTACGAAAACCATTCATTAAAATTAACAGACTGCTTAAAATAATGGTATCGGTATTTTCGTATAGAAAAACATGATTTTTTCTTCAAAACAACTCGAAATAGCCCGCTATTACTTCGTTGCTTTTTCTCAAACTCAAGATTTTCTGCGCGATCTGAATGAAATTTAAAATCGAACTCTCAGGTTAATATTGTTAACACGAATCAATTTTAATACACCGTAAGATGTGAATAGTTGTATATCCAAAACAAAGCTTTTTAATAAGGGTTTTAATTAATCGATAAGGAAAAAACGAATTACAATTTCCAAGCGAGGGAGCCCTTCTTTAAAAAGATTACATAAGCCGAAATATTCTCCATCACTTGAATTTTATGATAAACGATTTTAAATTCATCGTCAGATTACAAGGCATTTAATTTGCTCAACCTAAATTTCTCGAAATTTGAAATAGCGGACAACTCTTCTGACGATAGGTTTTCTCCTTAGTATAGTTTGTCACTGAAATCATTGCCACAAATAGTCGCTATTTTCGTATCAATTTTCATTTTATTATGGATGATGGGCGTGCATTTTCGATGCTACATATATAAGAAACTTTAATTTATTCTGCCCAAAATTCTATTTTGAACCTTTTCAATTAGAAATTGTACCTTTATATAAAATACTCATATTTTAAGCAATGAAAAATTTAATTCGAGCAAGCATATTAATTTTATTCTGTGGAATTTTCTCAGTTGTTCTGTTTTCAGCGAATAAAAAAAATAGCATGAATACTAACCCAACTTATTCTGAAATGTGGAAAAAAATTGATTCTTTAGAAAGTAAAGGATTGTATCGTGACGCATTAAAAGAAGTTGGAAAAGTATTTGATTACGCCTCTAAAACTGGCGAGCATAATCAAGTTATTAAATCGGTATTATATGAATTAAAATACAATAGTTACCTCGAAGAAGATGATTATGTGATCGGTATTGCGCGGCTAGAATCCTTAATAGCTTCGGCGCCGTCGCCTTCGAAAGAAATTTTACATTCGCTCCTTGCAGAGGTTTATTGGGGATATTATTCCTCCAATTCATGGAAATTCGGAGAACGAACGGAAGTTTTGGACGTAAATCTTGAGGATATTAGAACTTGGGATTTAAAGAGAATTGCCGTTCAAATTCGTAATCATTATGCCCTTTCTTTAATGAATGAAAAGATTTCACAAGCTGCTCATATTGCCTCATTTTCTGAAATTATAACGGGTACAACCGATGGTAAAAATGCGCAACCTACTATTTATGATTTTTTAGGACATCGTGCACTAAACTTTTTTAAATCTAACACGTTTAGCGTTCCTGGACCAGCTGAAACATTTGTGGTGGAAGATGAAAAGTATTTTTTGAGCAATAAAACATTTTTATCCCTAAATCAAGCAACGCAAGATTCCTTAAATACTCGTTTTTTGACGGTTAGGGTTTTTCATGCGCTAACCGCATTCCATCAACGCAATTCAAATTTGGAGCCCTTGTTTCATTTAGAAATGGAGCGATTAAAATTTGCGAATGATGTAGCGGTGCTTTCTGAAAAGGATGAACTTTATTATCAAGGAATGCAACGACTCGCCGAGAGCTATAAAATGCACAATTATGCGGCTGAAGCGTGGTATGAAATTGCGCGTTATCATTCAAACAAAGGAAATCAATACAATCCTAATGGCGACACTACAGAACGTTGGCAAAAGAAAAAGGCGATTGATATTTGTAAAAACACCATCAAAGCTTACCCAAAATCTTATGGCAGTTTACAATGCGAAGCTCTAATTTCGGAAATAGAAACAAAAGAATTAAATGTAATAGGAGAGGAAGTGTTAATTCCAGCTACCAACGGGAAAATTTTATTAAATTATAAAAATATTACCGGGACTCATTTAAAAATTGTCAAATCAACACACAACGTCTATTATGGTAATACAGACAAATTGTACAATACAATTCGCAAATCGAAGGCAGTTTATTCCGAAAAAATTGAGTTAGAAGATACCAAAGATTATAATGGTCATAGTGTCGAAATTGGATTACCAAAATTAAGTCCAGGGTTTTATCATGTTGCCCTTTCAACGGATGGAAGTTTTAACCACAAAAAGGGAGGATATGCTATCTACACGTTTTGGGTGTCAACAGTTACCTATCAAACCAGAAATTCAGAAAATTCCACAGAAATTTTAGTGTCTGATCGAACATTTGGAAAACCAATTGCTAATGCAGAAGTTACGGTTTATTTTAATGATTATGATTATCAAAAAAGGAGGTACGTTGAAAAGAAAATCGGCACGTATACCACGCCTGAAAATGGAAAAGTTTTGGTTCCTTTAACTCAAAATTATTATAATTACAGTGTGAGCATTAAGGCAAATAACGAAATTTATTCGCCTCAAAGTGGAATAGGGTATTATAATCTTTCATCAGAAACAACAAGTTATACAACCCATTTATTCACCGACCGAAAAATTTATCGACCAGGTCAATCCATTTATTTTAAAGGAATTGCAATTCAATATTCAAATAAAGAACGTGAATTGCGTAAAAACCTTAAAACCAGTGTCACGCTTTATGATGCCAATGGTCAAGTTGTCAAAACGATTGATGTTACAACCAATCAATTTGGTTCGTTTGAAGGTGAGTTTAAAGCACCAGAAGGATTGTTAACGGGTTCCATGCGAATTGGTGAACAATACGGATCGACTGAGTTCAGAGTGGAAGAATACAAACGACCAAAGTTTAGTATTGAAATGTTGCCAATTGAAGGGGAATTTCAAATAAATGATGTCATTTCAGCAACTGGGGTCGCAACAGCTTTTGCAGGAAATAAGATTGACGGTGCGGATGTTACCTATCGGGTTGTGCGATCAACAAATTATAATTGGGATTATTGGTGGGGTTGGAGACCGTATCAAGAACCCAAGGAAATTGCCAATGGGAAACTAATGACCGACGAAAATGGTGAATTTAAAGTTAATTTTCAAGCCATTCCTGACAAAGAATCTGATCCGAAAACACTACCTATTTTTTCATACACAATTTATGTTGATGTGACTGATGTGAATGGAGAAACGCATTCAACGTCAACTTCTGTTCAAGTGGGTTATCAAAGTTTACAATTGGGAAATAATCTTACATCAGACATAAACAGTCAAAAGGAGTTTATGTTGAGGATTCAAAGTACCAATTTAAATGGACAAGACATCGTTTCGAATGGTGCGATTAAAGTAGAAAAATTGCAAGCTCCCAACCGTGTTTTTTACAGCCGAAAATGGGAACGTCCTGATCTCCAAAGCTGGTCTGAAGAAGAATTTAAGAAGTTGTATCCAAACGAAACTTATGGCAATGAAGACGATTTTCATACGTGGAAGGCTGAAAAAACTGCTTTCGAAACATCCTTTAATACAGCCGTAACGGACAGTGTAAACTTCACAAATTTCAATAATTGGATGCCCGGGGTGTATAAATATACTGCCCGGGCAAAAGATAAAAATGGGATTGAGATAGTGGATGTCGCTTACTTTACACTTTTCAATCCAATGTCCACCGTCGCTCCATCTAATGAGGTGGTTTGGATACGACAACTCGAACGCCAAGCAGAACCAGGTGAGACAGTCACCATCCTCCTAGCAACGATGGAAAACGATGTGATTGTGAATTGCGACATTGAAGCAAATGACGGAATCATCGAAACCAAAACAATTAAATTATCAAAAGAGCAACAAAAATTGACGTTTAAAGTCGAAGAAGCACACCGAGGTAATTTAACCTTTCATTTTTCAACCATCCGTAACAATCGCGAATTTAGTAGTTCTTCAACGGTCAATGTGCCTTATACCAATAAACAATTGGATTTAAGTTTTTCTACTTTCAGAAATAAATTGTTGCCTGGAGCACAAGAAGAATGGACATTAACTGTTAAAAACAAAGGTGGTAAACAAGAGCAAGCCGAACTTTTAGCAACGCTTTACGATGCAAGTTTAGATGCTTTGTACACGCCAAATGAATTCTATTTGGATATCTACCGCACCTATTATGGAAGAAATAGATGGAATTCGGCAAAAGGGCTGAATATTAAAAATGCTAATAATATTAACTACGAATGGAATGTGTATCACGGTTATCCGTCTAAATACTATCCTCAATTAAATTACTTTGGTTGGAGTCCTTGGTATTATGGGCACCGCTATTATGGTTACGGTGAGGGTGAAGTGCTTGAAGCAGTTACTATTTCAGGGAATGAAAGAGGAGGAAAATTTGATCGATTAGAAGGCCGTAGTGAGAATAAAATGGCGGAAGCGCCATCGGGTGGAATGGCCGATAGTGACAGTATAGTTCCTGAAGAAGGTGTTTATCCGCCAGTAACAGGAGCAATATCGGATGGAAGACAAGACAAAAATGAACAAAGCAATTATTCGAACCTAGCTGGAATCACCGCTCGTTCTAATTTTAACGAAACAGCTTTTTTCTATCCTCAATTAACCGCCGATGCGAATGGAACCATAAAAATTAAATTTACCATTCCTGAAACCCTAACCAAATGGCGATTTTTAGGGTTGGCGCATACACAAGATTTGAAAATTGGTAATATTTCCGAAGAGGTCGTTACCCAAAAAGAATTAATGGTGGTGCCAAATGTACCGCGATTTTTACGAGAGGGAGATGAAATCACTTTGGCTACTAAAATCGCTAACATTTCCGAAGAAAATTTAGCGGGACAAGCACAATTGATTTTATACGATCCATTTACAGACAAGGAAATTACCTCTGCCTTTGGATTGACAAATTCGCAGGTAAGTTTTACGGCCGAAAAAGGAAAAAGTACGTCTGTCGATTGGACCATTAAAATTCCAACTACCTACAGCACCGTAAAATATAAAATTGTTGCAACGGCCGGCAGATTTTCAGATGGCGAAGAAAATGTCCTCCCAATTTTATCCAACCGCATGTTGGTGACAGAATCGCTACCATTGCCTTTAAGAGGAAAAGAACAAAAAAACTTCAATTTTAAAAAATTATCGGGATCTGGTGCGAGTAAAACATTAAAACATCACAGTTTTACCCTCGAATTTACCTCAAATCCTGCTTGGTATGCCATTCAAGCCATGCCGTATATGATGGAATATCCGCATGAGTGCGCTGAGCAAACATTTACCCGTTATTATTCAAATGCCATTGCTTCACACATCATGAACTCGAACCTTAAAATTAAAAGGATAGTAGAAGATTGGGGCGCAAATTCGCCTGAAGCATTTTTGTCAAACTTGCAAAAAAATCAAGAGTTAAAAGCCGTGATGCTTGAAGAAACTCCGTGGGTTTTAGATGCGAAAAATGAAGAAGCAAGCAAACGCAATTTAGCCGTGTTGTTGGACATGGAACGCATGTCTAACGAATTGGAAAAAGCCTTAAATAAAACCATAAAAACCCAATCTTCCAATGGTGCATGGCCATGGTTTCCAGGAATGCCAGAAAACCGATACATCACCCAGCACATTGTTACGGGAATGGGACATTTGGATCATTTAGGCATTAAAGATATCCGCGAAAATAATCGTGTTAAAAACATGATTGAAAAAGCCGTAGGATATTTGGATGGAGAAATTGCGAAAGATTTCAAAAACGTAAAACGTTACGATGCCGATTACAAAAAAAACATGCACATCGGCTATACCGAAATCCAATACCTATACGCACGTTCATATTTCCCAGAAATTGGTATGAACATGCAAACAACCGAAGCCGTAGAATATTATAAAGAACAAGCCATAAAATATTGGTTGCAATTTAATATCTACGCACAAGGAATGATTGGTTTGGCAGCAGATCGATACGAATTAAAAACCTTGTCAAACGACATCGTTAAATCCTTAAAAGATCGTTCGATTAAACACGAAGAATTTGGGATGTATTGGAAAGATTACCAAGCAGGATACTATTGGTATCAAGCACCAATCGAAACCCAAGCCTTAATGATTGAACTTTTTGACGAAGTTGCAGACGACCAAGAATCGGTAGAAGAATTAAAAATTTGGTTGTTAAAACAAAAACAAACCACCAATTGGAAAACCACCAAACAAACTACCGAGGCGGTGTATGTACTCTTGTTAAAAGGCACTGATTTATTGGCTTCGGACGAGTTGGTAGAAATCGAGGTAGGCGGTAAAAAAATCGAATATTCGGCCAATGCCACCGGGGAAAATCCTTACCAAGTAAAATCTCAAGCAGGAACAGGTTATTTTAAAACCAATTGGACCGCCGACCAAGTAACTCCAAAATTAGGAGATATCAAAGTGGGCAAAAAATCAAGCGGAGTAGCGTGGGGCGCAGCGTACTGGCAATATTTCGAAGATTTGGATAAAATCACCTTTGCCGAAACAAATCTTAAATTGGTAAAACAATTGTTTATTGTCGAAGTTTCTAACGAAGGCGAACAGCTACGTCCAATTTCAGATCAAAATGCCTTACAAGTCGGACAAAAAGTTCGTGTCCGTATTGAATTACGAACTGATCGCAATTTAGAATATGTTCACATGAAAGACATGCGCGCAGCTGGGTTCGAACCAATCGATGTATTGAGTATGTATCATTATCAAGATGGCTTGGGTTATTATCAATCCACAAAAGATGTAGCAACCCATTTCTTTTTTGATTATGTACCAAAAGGAACCTACGTGTTTGAATACGATTTACGTGTCCAACAAAAAGGAAATTTTGCCAATGGCATCACCACCATTCAATGTATGTACGCACCTGAGTTTACAGCACATTCAAATGGTATACGGGTAAATGTTAAATAGTAGTTGGACTTAGATACCGTTCTAAAGGATTTTTTTTCTTAGGGCGCATAATTCAGTCTACACCTACAAGTCCTCGTCCCCAATGCAATTGGGGACTGTGGGCTTTCCAGCTCCGCCTGTGCGCAAAACCCCCAAAACCCCATAATGTGGAATATTCGTATCCAAAACGTTGTGAATCATAATTTTGCCCAACCATTACGTAATACGGACGACCGTCCGTATCTGCGGCCTGTTGTTCAAAATCCTATCACGAATTATTCGCATCCACAACCTTATTCATCATAATTTTGCCCAATCATCACGTAATACGGACGGGTCGTCCGTATCTACGGGTTATTGCAAAAAATTCCCTCTGCCCTCTGTCCTAAAAACCCCTCTGCCCTTATGCCCCCTGCCCTTAAATGTCCTCTACCGAACATTCGTCTTCCAAATCTCAATATATTCATTCCTATTCCGCGGATTCAACCAACGCAAAAAACTGTCAACAAAACTTGGATCACATTTTTTCGCACATTCCATATTTGGATATAGGCTGGTTCTATACGCATCGATTCGTTCAGGCAAATTTTCTTCGCCGCAAAACAAAATATAATCGTAAATATAACCTTCGTGCACTGTCAGAATTTCCTCCTTATGTTCGCGAGGAATCACTCCTAATTTCCAATTTCCACAATAAAATTTTGGTAAAATAGAAATTTCAGTTTCGCCGGTTGCTTCTTGTAATACCAAAACCTTCTCGGTGTTTATTCCATAAAAATAATACATCGCCTCAATCCGAGATTTTTTGGTATACATCATCGTCGCAAAAATCAACAACGGAATATTAAGTACCCAAAAAGCGCGGTACGAAAATTTCCAAGCCGTACACCAAAATTCTCGTTGCTTTAGCTGTTCATACCCCAAAATTCCTAAAACCAAAAAGAAAGGAAAAACAGGCAAAATAAACCGTTCCTGTTTACTTGGGTAAAACGAATGGAACATTAGAAAAAACAAGACAGGTAAAAATAAAATCAAGTATTTTTTCCAACCTCTAATAAAACCTAAGCCAATTAAAAGACCTAATGGCGCCAGAAAAAGCCCCATTAGCACAAGGAAATACATAAAATAATTATTGTTCGGTATGTATTCCGTTCCTTCGTTGGCGTTGTAAATGGCATAACCTAAAAACTCGGCAAAAGGTTTACCCCAAATCAAATAATCTACTAAACCTTGGGTAAGCGTAAACATCAACAAAACACCCAAACAAAAGAAAATAAATCCTTTAAATTCCTTTTGGAAAAAATAAACCGCCGCCATTCCCACCGCAAAAACGCCCACTTGGTAACGAATCGAAACAGCGAAACCTAACAATAAACCGGCCAACAAAAAATTTCGTGCCGTTGGGTTTTTAATCGTCAGCCACATTCCCCACAACATAAAAGGAATACAGGTAATTTCCACCAAATTCCGAACGGAAAGAAAAGGCAACACCCATAACAGGGCGATAAGCCAACCAACCGTAATGGCTTGTTTTTGAGTTCCTAAACGTTGGGTAATTTTATACGAAAAATGTAGAATCAACAAAGAAAACACCGCATGTAGTATCCGATTAAAAAGCATCAGGATCTTTGGATCTAGCACACCCAAAGTCTTCATACAAACAAAGTAAATGTAATTTAAGCCAACATAAGTAAAACTATGCCCTTCGGGTGCACCGCGGTTTTTTTCAGACCATGGCAACCAGTTATTGTAGTCAAAACCATCCGACCATGAACTAGAAGCCTCAATAATTAAAAAATGATCATCGTGCATGCCATATCCTTGGGAGAAAATTGCCGCAATCAAACGAATCAATAATGCAGCAAAAAAAATGGTTTTATACGAGGTAAAGTCTATTCTTCGCTGCATCTAAAAGCCTTACTCTTTAATGTTCGTTAAAACGCGCGCCGATTCTAATTTGTCTTTGTAATAAGTTTCTGTACGCACATTTCCGACTTTTTTAGATAACCAATTGGTAGTTTTATAAGTCCGATCCATCATCATTGCTTTCATGTTGGTAGATTCTGTCAATTTAAAACACTCAAAGGTGCCAGCTGCGGTGGTAATTGATTCAACCGCTTCCACTTTCCGATCAGTAATTTTAAAATCCATGCTCATAATTTGCATGCCGTCCATCGAAATTTTCAGGTTCATGCTTGCATCTGGTAAAGTCATACCAACCGCCAAATTATTTGGGTACATCACTTCAGTTTGTGTAATCTTCACATCCATGTCTTTATACGCTTCCATCGTTCCAGCGGGCATCATTGATTCCATCGAAACAGTGAAAACTCCATTTTTACAAAATGCCTCAAAATCCGATTCATACAAAAGTTCCCCTTTTTCGTCTTTACTCGCCGCGTGAATTTTCATAGTGGTCATACCATCCGCTTCAATCAAATCGCTCAAGGTCATAAAATCAGTCCCAACCAATTTATTCTTAGCGTCTAAATTCTCGTAAGTTAATTGAGTTCCTTTTTTAATCGGAAAATAAGTTTCGCAAACATCACTGCCCCCGCTTTGCTCCTTTGTAAGAAACGTAAAACTTGAAGTCAACAGTACCAGTGTACCTAAAACAAATAGTGTTTTTTTCATTGTCGTATTTTTAAATTAATATCGCTTTTAATGCACGCGTACCACATTAGGTAACCAAATTCTTTAAAAATTTAAACAAAGATAAGGAATTGGTTAATTGAACGAAAGTAAATTCACCACAACTTTGGTATTCTTAACTAACTTATAATCATTCTTAGTAAGATTGATTTTATTTCAAATCTATTCACAACTACTCAAAAATCGAATGAATAATAGTAACTTTGTCTTAACTAATAATATCACTTATGTCAGCAGTTGCAGTAGAAACGGAAATCAGGTCAATTTTAGATCAATTAGGAATCAAAGAAGTCAACAGTGGTGCGTCCACAGGGACCTATTGGTTTAATACCCGTGGAAATGAAATTCAATCATTTTCGCCGGTCGATGGAAATTTAATTGCAGTAGTGCGCAGTGCAACCGAAGTTGAGTACGAAGCAGCCATATTAAAAGGACAAGAAGCTTTTAAAGAGTGGCGTTTAGTGCCCGCTCCAAAAAGAGGAGAAATTGTTCGCCAACTTGGAATGAAGTTACGCGAGTTCAAAGAACCACTAGGTAAATTAGTTTCATACGAAATGGGAAAATCTTACCAAGAAGGCTTGGGCGAGGTGCAAGAAATGATTGATATCTGTGATTTTGCCGTAGGACTTTCACGTCAGTTAAACGGATCAACCTTACATTCAGAACGCCCAGTTCACCGTATGTATGATCAATATCACCCACTTGGAATTGTTGGCATCATTTCAGCTTTTAATTTTCCAGTAGCGGTTTGGTGTTGGAATACTGCTTTAGCATGGATTTGTGGCGACGTTTGTGTGTGGAAACCATCTGAAAAAACACCCTTAACAGCCATTGCATGTCAAAAAATAGTGGCAGAGGTATTTCAAAATAACCAAGTGCCAGAAGGTGTTTCAAGTGTCATCATTGGCGGTGCCGATTTGGGTGTTTTAATGTCCAACGACAAACGCGTGCCATTGGTATCCGCTACAGGTTCAACACGTATGGGGAAAGCGGTTGGTGAAGCAGTTGGAAAACGTTTAGGAAAATCACTTTTAGAATTAGGCGGAAACAACGCCATTATCATTACCCCAACTGCCGATCTAAAATTAGTATTGCCAGGCGTAGTATTTGGCGCAGTAGGAACATCTGGTCAACGTTGTACTTCAACACGACGATTAATCATTCACGATTCAATTTACGATACCGTTCGCGATATTTTAGCAAATGCCTACAAACAAATTAAAATCGGAAATCCTTTAGATGAATCCAACCACATGGGGCCATTGATTGATATGGATGCTGTTAAAACCTATTTAGATGCACTCGATCAGGTAAAAGAAGCGGGCGGAAAAATGTTGGTGAAAGGAAATGTGTTAAGCGGACCGGGTTACGAGTCAGGTTGTTATGTTTCCCCTTCCATTGCTGAGGTTGAAAATCATTACGGCATCGTTCAGCACGAAACCTTTGCCCCAATTTTGTATCTCATTAAATATTCAGGCGATGTTTCCAATGCAATTGCCCTTCAAAACGATGTAGCGCAAGGCTTATCCTCTTCAATATTTACCAATAATATCCGTGAGTCAGAGCAATTTTTATCCGCTTCAGGTTCCGATTGTGGCATTGCCAACGTTAATATTGGTACTTCAGGAGCAGAAATTGGGGGCGCATTTGGCGGAGAAAAAGAAACTGGCGGCGGCCGCGAATCAGGTTCCGATGCTTGGAAAATCTACATGCGTCGTCAAACAAACACCATCAATTATTCAACCGAATTACCTTTAGCACAAGGAATCAAATTCGATTTTTAACTTGCAAAAAGAATTGCCTCGCATTTAAAATGGCAAATTGATTGGAATGAGTGATGTAATAAGTAGCTTATCGAAAAACATTATTTCTACTTCAAATCCAAATCATAAATATCTCCCGACCGAGCACCTTTGCCAAAAAGATAGCTGACAGAAAAATGAAAGTGGCGATAAGGTTTTGTTTCACCAATTTGAACGCTTGAGCGGTAGGGTAAAAGCCCATAATTATAATAGGCGTTAATTCCAATGCGGTCAAATTCAATTCCTACACCCCCACGAATTCCAAAATCAAGGTTTTTTAAGCCAGTTTTGGAAGAACCATTGGTAAGAAGATACGAAGATGCTGGTGGTAAAAATCCTCCAATCGTGCCCGTTGGGTCAAGGGCTGCGATGTCAACAGCTTGTAAAACGGGAATATCGGTGGTTTCTTCTTTTTGTGTGCGTGCAAACACCATATATCCGACGTAAGGACCAAGAAAAGCATTAAATTTATCGTAATGGAAGGTTCCTAGAATGGGAATTTCCAAATAAAATTGGTTCGCTTTAGATTTGGTATTATTGTAAACACTCAAATCTAAGTTATCACCCCCTAAAAAATCTTCCAAGCCAAATAAGTTAAGAATACTAGTATCCACTGTTGAATTAAAATGGGTTTTTTGAGTAAAAAAAGCACCCGCTCGGAGTCCAAAATAATCGTTTAAATTATACGTAGCCACCCCGCCTAAATGAAAGGTTGGTTTAAAACTCGTTCCAAAAGTGTCTGTTTGTATGGGAATAGTATTTATACCAAACTCAGGGCCAAAACCCCATTTTTGAGCGGAAATTGAGTGTGACAAACAAAAAAGTAAAGTCGCTAAGATTAATTTTTTAACCGTCATAATTAGAAATTTGAAGTATTTACCGTACGTAAGGCGCCATACCATTTAATTATTTTTTCACCTACACCCGGAACGTTAATGTGAACAATGTACAATCCACTAGCAATCGGAATTTCTTGGTAATTTTTTAGTGTCCAATCAACATAAGTCAACGCATTGTCTTTTTGGATAGTTTTTACCAAACCACCATTCATGTTAAAAATGTTTATTTCACAGGTTTCTGGTAGGTTGGTAATTTTCACTCTTGAATCGATGACAGTTGTTTCGTAAGTCGAATAAGCATAATACGGGTTCGGCACAATTTTTATTTGATCCAATGCCGCAATAGCTTGTTGGTTTTGGTTGTACTGGGTGTGAATGCCATTAGTGGTAAATCTATACGCTGGTAGTCCATCATTAATTCCTGTATAAACCTGTGTTTGATACGGATGATTTACCCGCATTTGCATTCGAAGGTCTGATGCTAGAAGTGTTTGATCGCTTGCCAACAAAGGCGCCATAATCCACGTACAATTTTTCCAAGCAGTGATATAATTAGATGGATTTTCTACCGATAATTTTTCATGAAGCCATTTTCCATTGTCATAACCAGGCATTCCACTGCCATCGATATTAATGCCAAATACATAAATAAAATGTCCTCCACCAATCGTTGGTTCGCCCAATAAAGTGCTTAATTCGCTGGTTGGATTCCACAACATATCGCGCCCATTTGACCCATTGAGCCAAGAGTTTTCTCCAAACGCCATATTTAATCGTTCACCAGTTTCAACGTCAATCGCATAGCCCGGAAACCAACTCATCCCCGTTCCTGCTATTTCATTTCCGTTGATGTCTTTGGAGCTAGATTTACGCAATTTCATGATGGATGAATTGCCAATATTTTGGTCATTCAAATGCCCCGTTTCGATTACTGGACATTGGGTCCATTTTGTTTGGTCGCGCGTAATTACAATATCAATTCCATGTAAATCACCAAAACTTGATTTTGCTTGACTCGCAATAGGCGAATACCACGAACTTGGGTTTCCTGTCACCTCATCATACGTCACATCGGGATAACCGATAGGCATCCCAATATATTCGCTTCCAGCCAATTTAAAAGGACCAACAATTCCGTTTAGAAGGCCTTCATATTTTTGTTCAAAATCAACATTTTTGTCCCGATAATAACATGGATTAAATGGGGTAGCGCCAAGACACTCTTCTGTAGTTGGCGAAAACGATCCTGAGCGAATCCAGTTAGTGGCGTTAAACTGATCTGAATCTTCGTTTCCTGCTAACCAACGGTTAGAAGAATCAGCATAAACAATTCTTGCATCGATTGGATTTGTTTGATAATTGAGATAACCACCTGATTTATTGGTGTAATAAGATTGAATGATTTCAACTGAAATTCCCCATTCAGGAATCAATACGTCTCCAGCAAAATCAATCGAATTTTTTGAAAAAACGGTGTCGTTACTTCCTAAATTAACGAGGTACCAATCGGCTTCATCTAAATCATCAGCATCTTCAGCAGTAAAGTAAATTTCAAAGTCGTTTGCAGGGAGATTTAATGGATCGATCACTTTAATCTGAATTGGTCCTGCACCTGATTTATAGGTCAATTCGTCCAAACTACCATTGGCTAAAATCGAGGTTTCGGATTCGTCTGAAATTTCTGTCCAATTTCCGCCGTTGCCCCACCCATCAATGCGGGTGATCGGAATTTGATAGCCATATCCAACCGAGGCGATGGTGCCACCATTTTCAGGATTAGGCGAATGAGGAATTCCTGAGTAGGAAATAATTTCACCCAATGCGGCTTTACGACTGGATAAAAATGGTTTTTTCTGACCATCGATGGAAGTGGCAACATCTGGATCGTATTTTTTATATTCATTGGATGCATAAGCAATCGCCATGTAATAATAGGTTTTAAAATTCACCAATTTCCGATCGCCAATCGCAAATAAATCTTCTTTTACACTGAATGAATGACGAAGCCCTGTATTTTCACCATCTACCATCACCGTTGGCACTGATCCGCCAATTTCATCATCATAATCATAATTCACCAACCGGGAAATAGAATCTTTTATATCGCATTGATACACTAACCTTGCCTTAGAAAGATCATAAAGTTGAGTTGGCGAAACCTCGTCATTTGCTAATTGATACACTTGGTATCCTTGAAACGTGTAAAAGTTATCAAATTCTTCGAGACCGCCAGGGTTAATTAAAAAGGGATCTAATTCCCGATAATTTTCATCAAAATTGTTTGAATTTGATTCATTATAAACAGAAATAACCAATTCATTTTCTAATTCCTGCACAGATAATTGAGGAGCATGAGGTCCATCTAAAACTTTAAAGCAATTATCAAATAAAGCTTGTGCTTTATCATCTGCTTTTTGTAAGGCAATTACTGATTGAAAAGGATCTCCAGAAACAGATCTTGCCCAACAAATACCTGTGGTAATATTATTAACTGCGCCAGGCTTAAGGACAAAAGGCCCTGAAGATTGGGCAAATCGTCGATCATAAGGAACATTTCCAGCAGTTTGTTCGGTCCAAACTTCCTGAGGTACACCTTCGGTTCCCCAGCCTAAGGTATCCGTATCGCCAGGAAACATGTAATTTGCTTTTACGGAGGCGAGTGCATCTGGATGACTTTGATGGCCGGTTCCTCCATACACCAAAGGAGTTCCATCTTTCCAAAACCCACTGAGGTAATTATAATAATCCTGTCCAGAAATTGGATCGGTTTGAGCTGGAATTCCGCCTCCTCCCGTATTGTTGTAATATAAAAATCGGCGCATACCAAGGCGTTCGTTGTCCACAATTCCATCCCCGTAGCCAATTCCTAAACCTGTGTATGGAATTCCTCTTTTATCAAATATTTCATCCAACGATGAGCTTCCGGCTTCAAAAAGTGGGTTATCCATATTGTCATTGTCCAAATATGGTCCCTCAAAAAAATCGATACCTGCCGCAGGGGGACTAGCACCGTACCCCAAATAACCTCCTAAATTATCATCGTAAGCATCTCCATTGTAGCAATATCCGAGTCCACGAGTCACATCGCATCCAACATAATCATCGTTTGGGTTTCCCAAAGCTGCATCAATGAATACCCCAAAATAGGTATTGTACAAAGTTTGTGTCGAGCGATTGACCAATTCGTAATTGTAGAAAGTCATGTCGTTAATTTCATCATTCGTGGCAAAAGCAAATGCTTGGCACCTGATTTCCATTCCCAACGGATTTGCTCCTGTTTCTGTGTGGATATTTCCTTTATCGTTCATTACCCACCAAACGGTTTGGTCGCCAAATAAGGTAACTGTTCGATCGGTTCGGCAATTAATTTCTTTTTCAATGTCGTACCAAGGATAATCTCCTTTTTCAGGTTCGTAAGTGCCATTTTCGTCTCGGTCGTAGAAAGGTGCGAGGTAATAATCTTGACCTATTGCAGTATTTCCATGCGCAGGCCATTCTAAGATAGACAATGGAATTTCATAATCAGGAAATTTTGTCGCTTGAATGTTTGTTCCATTTTCTGCATCTGCCAAACCAGCTTTAAACCACGAATCAAAGAGCCTCACTTCGTCTTGTGTCACCACAAAATGTCGGTCGTATTTTTCACATTCGGAAGGAACGATTTCAGCTTCACCTGTATTTGTTAATGGGCCCGTCCAATAATCTTGTCCTTCGCGGTAACGAACGGCTGCAATTTTTAACTGGCCGTTGATATCGATTCCACCCAACCAAAGCGCTGAGGTAAATAAGGCCATGATGCCAGAACCTTTTGGAACTTCATATTGGGAAAGGTTTTGTCCAGCAATTTGCCATAAATTTCCTCCAGAATGAATCAATGCTTTGACATTATTAAATTCCAAAAAAGTAGAAGCGGAGGCAGGTGCACATCCTGCGGCACGATCATCCCCAAGTAAACCAGTATGGCTGCCATTGAGTGGTTGTGCTTGGCAATAAATGTTGGCCAACAAGGCTATACAGAGAAATTTTATTTTCATACGACGCAATTTAATAAAATTTTGAATAGGCAATTACATCGGAATCAAACAAAAAATTGGAAAATTCTACTTGTCTTTTTTCAAAAAGTTGAATGAGATCATAATTATTTCCGCACTAATTGAACCGTTCCTTGTCCGTTAAATGAGGTCTTATTTGTTGAAACAGCTTCGTAAACATAAAAGTAAACTCCAGATACACACTCATCTCCATTCATGTCCGTCCCGTCCCATCCGTCGGTAATCGAATTTAATTCAGCTACTTTTACTCCCCATCTGTTTTGAATAATACACTTGAAAGTTTGGATTCCAATGGTTTTAAATTCGAAGGTAAATTCGTCATTAATTCCATTTCCTCCAGGGCTAAAGATATTTGGTGCCACAAATTTTGGTTGAACATGTACGATGAGGTTCTTACAAGTGGTGTCGGCACAGCCATTTTTATTAAGGGCGATGAGACAAACCTCATAAATTTTCTCTCCTACATAACTGGTGTCTGGTTGATAGAAATAACTATTAGTAATTTCCCAAGTGGCGTTTGGATGATCGAGGTTCCAGAAAAACGTAGTGTCCGCGAAAGGATCTCCGCCGTTCGTAAATTTTTCGGAAAGATTGGTAAAACTGGCTACTACTAATTCTGTTCCTTCCCAGCCTGCATCTAATTGATCAGAATTCACACTGAAATCGGCAATTGGACTGATTGAATCTAAGACCACTACTTGTGTGAGTATGCATCCATTATTGTCAATCACACTAATTTCATAATTCCCAGCATTTAAGCCGCCCCACGTAGAACTTGACGTGGTTTCACCCGTTTCTAAATTTTCCCACAAATAGGTATAATCTGGAACTCCACCAGTTACGGCTGCAAACACCACACCGTTTCCTGATTGGTAGCCATACAGTCGACACATTGCTGGTAGTTTGCCCAATTCTGAAAACGTCATTTCATCAGGTTGAGAAATTGTGAAAGTAACATTATTGGCACAGCCATTTTCATCTGTTAAGAGCAAGACATAATCTCCAGCAGGCATGTTGTAAGCAGAATCAACACCAATACCATTTGCGCCAAAATAATTTGGTGTCCAGACGAATGAGATATTGTCATAAATTCCTTGTGCATTGTAGACGGAATCGACATTAGCAATTCCAGTTGCATCACCAAAACAGAGCGGATCAATTGTGGTTAAAGTTGCATAAATTGAATCCGGTTGAAGTATTTGAAAAACAAGGGTGTCCATACATCCCGTTGCATCAGTAGCATAAACCGTATAAATTCCTGCGGACATGGAGTTATAAGTTGCTCCGGGTGATGGGTTTGCGGGAATCCACGTATATTCTAGAGGATCGTCACCCAAAATCACATCCACCGTAGCAGAACCATCTGAAAAACCATAACAGGTCACATAATTAGCTTCGACGGTGTCTAAACCGAGGTCTTCGCCAGTGATAATGTTAATTTCTTGATAAAATGCACAGCCATTTGTATCTGTAACCAAAACATCATAGGTGCCGAGACAAAGATCTTCTAAACTGCCAGTTGGATTGATTACTCCATTAAACTCGAAAATATATGGTGCAGCTCCATCTAAAGGGGTAACTACAATCAATCCATTACACGCTCCTTCGCACGATTCATCTAGAGTAATTACGCCACATTCAATCGAATCTAATTCAATAATTTCAACGGTGGCAGTAAAATAACAAGAATCAGCATCCAAAACTGTCAATGAATAAGTTCCTGGACATAAATCCGTGTAAATCCCCGTTGCATTAATTTCACCCTCTAAATCAAAAATGAATGGTGCAAATCCGCCTATCACCGAAATAGATGCTGTGCCATTGCAAATGTCATTACACGTTTGGTGGGTCACATCAACAATTAAAGTGCCTGGTGCGCCAATCATAACTTCAACAGAATCGACACGCGTAATTGTGTCCCCAATTCCATTGTCCCATTTAACAGTAGCGGTGTACCATCCAGCACAAAGATTTGTAGCAGTGGGTGTGGTTTGACCGCCTGGCATCCAAACAACACTTGAAAATTCAAGTTCAGAACAATCGCTTTCAGCTATAATGGTTGCGGTTCCTTCGCAAAATCCACATGGTTGAGGTGTGGTAGAGAAAGATAAATCGACAAAATCATAATCCCACGATTCGACAAAGTTTTTTCCAGAAGCAAACATTTGTTCACGCGTAAAGCGGATATCATAACAAGTATCTTGGAGCGAATACGCTTCAATATAATTTAAATCGTGGGTATAAACGATTACACTGTCTTCGGTTCCTACATAAACATTTCCGCAAGGATCGGTATCAATTCCACCGCAAAAAGCTAAATCGCCGTAAGGGGTTACATCGAAAGGAGTTACCACCTCTGATCCTAATAAAGCGCCAGTAGCCTTGTTCCAACGGTAAAGGACATCGCCATCGTAAGTATAAATATCTTGCGCAACCGCAATTCCATTGTACCCATTTACAGAATACCAAGTTGGTCCTTCACCTGTCATTACTTCATGTCCTAAATAAGCAATACATGAAATTTCTTTGAAGGTGTGGCTGGTTGGTGCTTCCCAGATAATGGTGGCGGGATCAGCTAAATCAATTTTATACAACGTATTATTGTAAAGAGGTACCGCATCGCCAGAGCACAATAAATAATAATATTCGCCTAATAAATCAATGTCCAAAAATGTTGCGTCTGTCAAATTAGGCGGCGAGGGAACTAAGGGAGCGTGACGAGATCTAGAGGTCAAATCACCGTCAATTACAACGATATGTGATTCGCGAGGAAGACCTCCTGCGCCAATAACCAGTTTATCAGTTGCCGGATTATAATTTAACCGCCATAATTCGCCTGGATCATCCGCTAAGGGATCAAGGAACATACTTGCAGTCACAATTCCTGCCGAATTCAATCGCCAGACATCTTCAATTCCTAAGAAGATGGTTACAAACATATAATAAGTATCCCCGTTGTGAGGATTCATGTCCATACCCCCATAAAAAGTATTCAATGCCCCTGGACTTAACCAAACCCATTCTAAAGTTCCCGCATTATCATAATGCGCAATTTCATTTCCAATTTGTCCGAGAACTGAACAATTCCCTTCAAAATCAGCAGCTACATCATAGCCTTGTTGAACGTCGGTAAATGGCAGTGCAGGCACTAACCAAGGATCAATAATCAATGGTTGACTTTTATCGTAATTTTCTAGTTGAAAAGTAATTATGTTATTTGAACTAAGTGTATAGTTTGTTTTTATTTCTTCTTTCGAATTTCCTTCCCATGCAGTGGGGGCAAGGTCTAAAAACGGATCTAATTCAGATTCAATTAAAAGATTTCCTTCAAGTTGTTTAGCTATTTTTGCGTTTAAAAACTGGAGCTTAATATCGGCTGGATTACCTGAAGGATGAACGATAAATTCGTATTTTAAACCACCATCCAAGGGCAAAATAAAACGTAAGTCAATGTTTTTATAAACGTTTTTATAAATGAGTTCTTGATACGAAGGCGAAACGATTGTTTTTTTGGTGTCTATCTTATCTTGAAAATGAACGGTGTGTTTGTTTAATAAATTCGGTGAAATTAAGGCCGATGGATTTGAATTGAGCCATTTTAATTGAAAGTAATGAATTTTTACCGGGTTAATTGGCTCGCCATGTTCCATTTTTTCGTGCCGTTCTCTTAATTCGGTGCCAGATAACTTTTCTTTTTGACCAACAATCAATTGATCTTTAGCGAAATAAAAATAATAATCGCCGTATCTGCCGTGATATAAAATTTCGCTTTCAAAAAGAGGGTCGTACAAACCTTTATTTTCAATGAAGCCTAAATTTGAGAATGGTTTTTGTACCCAATTTGATTGGAGGTCTTGCGAAAAGGCATTTGACCAAACAAAGAAGCATACAAAAAGTAGAACGCGCATTAATCGTTTATTTGTTTAAGAGACGTAAAATACAAAATAAAGGTTGATAAATGCCTTTAAAGATGAAAGTAATTTTGAATTCGCTCGACCAATGTGTTCAGCGAATGAGAAAATCAAGCCAATTTAAATCGAATTAGTCTAGGAATAATTATCCTTATTTGCTCATGTCAAGTTGATTAGGAGCCGTCTTTGGAAACTAATCAATAGCAGGTGTTTGAAGCGAGAGTTTTTGATGAAGGACAAAATTTAGGGCTTAAAACCACAGTTCGACTCTAAATTACCATTCAGATTTTTTTAAAATTTGATGGATTAGCGATTTTCTCTGTGTTTATGAGTCAATTTATTAAAATTAGTAGGCTAGTTAAAATAATGTCAGCCGAATTTTCGCATAGAAAAACATGATTTTTTCGTCAAAACAACTCGAAATAGCCCGCTATTACTTCGTTGCTTTTTCTCAAACTCAAGCTTTTCTAGGCGATCTGAATGAAATTTAAAATCGAACTGAGGCTTAAAATTATTCAATCGTTTAATTCGCCAAAAGGATTAAGAGCATCAGACGGGACAAAACCTTTACCTCCAGTGATCGTTGGTATGGATAATTTAGAAGGAATTATGCGGTTAAATTTTTTCGATTATTTGTCTGGTGACGATACGTTTAAAAAATTTGTAAAGAAAACTTTTGACAAGTTAAATCTTTCATAAACAAGTACAATTGATATTCCTAAATCTTTAGTTGTTTAAACAAAAAAACAACTAGCGTCCGAGCTATTTCAGGTGAAATTGATATCGAATGGACAAATTGAGCAGCAAAAAAGAGCTTTTCTTTCAGAAATATTAGTTTAGCTACAATCTTATTTAACATTCAAAGAGCTTGCGTTTGGCTAAATGACTGCCGAAGAAATTGAAATGTTTGGAACGGTGGAAGCAGGAACCTTATTTATGTGTACATCGGCTTAATGTTCGGCCCCAATTCGAAAACGCAGTGAATTAAGAACATTTTTGAACGAACAAAAATAAAATGAACCTGAGCAAATTGAAAAAGTTATCTTTGTAAACGAATGAATACAAGACTCCTTCCCGCTTATTTGCTAACTTTTGTTAATACATTAGGATATAGTATTTTAATGCCCGTTTTGCCCTTTATTGTCGCGGGATACGGTGCGCCTAAGTGGGTTTTTGGATTGATGCTTTCACTTTATGCTGCTTTTCAATTTGTTGGCGCACCCTTTTTAGGAGCTTTATCAGATGCTTGGGGGCGAAAACCAATTTTATTGATTAGTCAAACGGGCACCTTGTTGAGTTGGTTTATATTTTTGATTGCCTTGTATCTGCCAGATTACACCATATTTGGCCTTGCGATTGGATTAATAGTGATTGGATTTTCAAGGGCTTTAGACGGGATTACAGGGGGGAATACGTCGGTTGCAAATGCCTATATATCGGACATTACCACTCGCGAGGAAAAATCGTATATTTTTGGATATTTGGGGGGGATAACAGGAATTGGAATGATTGTAGGGCCTGGAATTGGGGGATTAACTTCTTCGACGTCTTTTGGTTTTAAAGGGACAATTCTTGTGGCCATTTTGATTTCAACCTTTACCTTGATTGCAATTATTTTTTGGTTAAAAGAATCGCTTTTACCAGAAAATCGAACACCACGACGAAGGGGATCTGTCTTTAAAAGTTTCCTAATTTTAAGAAGATTTAGAGCCCTAAACGCCAACCCAATTATCAAATTACTGTTTATTACAAAGTTGTTTTTTTCGATAATGATGGCCTTCTACATTTCCTCTATCGCTTTATTTATTATCGATTTGTTTGGTTATAACGAACGTGAATTGGGTATTTTTATGTTGGTGGTTGGCTTGTTTTTGGCTTTTAATCAGGCATTTATGTCTCGCCGAGTGATCAAAAAAATTGGAGAATTTCCTACCTTACTTTTGGGATTAGCTTTGTCTGCTATTGGATTGATTTGTATTACATTAACATCCAATTTTTGGCTCTATATTTCATTTTACTATATTATGAATCTTGGATTATCGCTCAGTTTCCCAACCTTTAATGCCTTAATATCCATTCATGCCGACCCGAAAAAATTAGGCGAGGTAATGGGCGTAAGTGAGTCGATCAATTCTTTTTCATTGGCACTATTTCCAATTCTTGGAGCTGCGCTTTACGGGTTTTTTGGATTTCCAGTATATTATTTCTTCGCAACCCTTCCGATTATTGCATTTATAATTGCGTATACAGGTTATAAAAGAATTGGGAAGGCATCCCTACAGTAATTTGATAGAAATGACTATTTTTGAAGCACCGCTCCTTAATAGTATAAGCGAAGTGGCTTAGTCATAAATTATATCAACGTGAACGCAACCAAAGAAAAACCATATTTCCTTCGCATAACGCTTTTTATAGTTGCGTCGCTTGCCTTGATTTTTAGTGGTTTTTTACTCAATAACGATAAAACGATCCTAAAGTTTTTAACCTTAATGCTTTGCACCAGTAGCGGGGTAGTCATTGTTTATCGGTTAAACGATGCCTCGGGTAATTCACTTTCTTTTATGGCTCAAATTGTGAAATTTCTTCAAAATAAATTTCATCAGTTTGTTATCGCACAATTTATCGTGTTTTGTTTACCGCTCGCTTTTTTTTATTTAGATAGGCAAAGTTTTTTTATGCTTTCAATGGCAGGTTTGCTTGGACTTTTTTATACCGTTAGTGTTCGGATTAATGGAAAATCTCAAGCGCTGAAAAAGATTTTTTTGGTTAAAAATATAAGTATTGGTTTGGCGTGGGGTTTGTTGGTCCTAGTTGGAGCAGGTGAAACCACACATCCGTTTTTATTTCCGCTATTTTGCTTTGTAAGTGTTCAGGTATTTATAGGCAGTGTAATCAGAGATTTACCCGATGTCAATTATGATGAAGAAAGTGGCATTCGCAGTTTGCCACGTATTTTGGGCACCCGAAAATCACTGCTGGTTTTACATTTAATGAATGCGTTATCGTGTTTAGTTTTCATCGTAGATAAAGAGTTGAATTGGTCGTTGATACTGGGTTTAGTTGTTGTGTTTTGGAGGTTTGTTAATTTGTTGGGATGTGCTTTTCAGCCACGCAATCTAATTTGGAGTCAATTCGTAAATTTAGGTACTTGTCTGGTGATTTTTTTGATGGTTTTTATCAATTACCGACTTGGATTAATTTGATTTATAGATCAAATGGAATACTTTACAACCATAAGTTCAGAATTTTGGATTATTACCGTCCTAGGTTCAGCAAGCATTTTCACCATTTTATGGGGATTGGATGGTCTTACCCATAAAAAATTAGTGGAGGTTGACCTTACCGACAAAGAACTTCAAACTCACCGCCAAATTTTGGTGGCTTCATTTTTAATGGAAATTTCTCTGGGACTCGTTTTTTGGTTTGGCTATGCCATGTTGCCATTTTTTATTTCTTTTTTTATCGTGCGGACAGTTCATGAGTTTATTGATGAACTTCAATTCCATGTCAAAAGATGTACTCCTTACGAATCGTATTTGCATTTAGGCATGTGGATGAGTGTCTTGGTGAAAACTTCAGCCCTTGTGATGTGGGGTTTTGGGAGCCGATACGATGGGTTTTTGGAATTGCCTGTTTACTATTATTGTTGGATGGCAATTGTGTTGGCGTTTATGTCCTTTATTAGTTACAAGGAGTGGTACCGGTAATCACTTGGTGAAATAATCAACACTTTGTTTGTACTTAGATGCTTTCGTTGGAATTAATTGAAACTGCTGAAGTAAATCTTTCTCGAAATAAGCTAAAAATTCAGCACCAATTGATTTATTGACATGTTTACTTTCCACTTCGTATTCAGACAAGTTAAAGCCGACATAATTGGGATGCTCCAAAAGCTTATAAAATGTAGATTCGTCTAAAGAGGTTTCTAACACCCAAACAGCGTTCGGATTGTCGGTAAAATAGGTCGGTGAATCATCTTTTTTAAGCCTGTTTTTAGGAAAAGTGAAATAGGAACTTAACGAATCACTTCCATCGTAGTAAACATGGCAACGGTGGCGTGAGGAAAATCCAATTAATGAAGGTGCAATACTTTGTAATGTTTCGGTTGTAAACAACTTTGGATAAAGGCGTTTTAATTTTTGAAAGGGGGCAATGGGCGCATCGGCTTTTTGAAAAATCCATAATTTAAGTGCATCCAGTGCATTTTCGTTGTGCAAGGAATCTAACCTTGTTTTTTCACTCAAAGGATATGAAAATAGCAGGTCTAAAACATCCGTTAATTTTACCCAATCGGCCGCTAATTTTACGCGATAAATGGCCAAGTCTCCTTCGTCAATTTCCATACGAATTGGATTTTGATCGCTCAATTCATTTTTTAATTGGAAGTCATAGCCATCCACCAGGGAATCCGTCATTCTACGGCGAAAACGCAATGATAAATTGGTTTTATAAAGGTCTTTTGTTGGCGTATCAAGATAAATGTCAGCATATTGGTATGTTCCGTGAAAGTGGATGTTTAAATTTCCAAGGGGTTTCGATGCTAAAATGTGAGTTTTAAATTCTGAATTTTTTGGCAATCTATATTTACGCTGTTCTTCTAAAGTTCCGCCAAATAGGGAAACTGAACACAATAGAATGATAATGGTAACTATTTTTTTAATGGCCATAATTCCTAAATCTACCTTTAGTTTGCAAAAAACTTTCAGGATTTTCGTTCACGGCATAATCGACTACCAATTCGCCATTGTTTATAATTTCCACGCCATTTTCACTGTACGAATAATTTTCATCAAAAAAAATTGGGTGAGGGTCCACAATATTAAATGCCGATAAAATGGAAGCCCGTCGGGACGCTAATTTATAATAATACAAGTGTGCGATGGGTGTTGGCCACCCTGTTTTATTCATTATTTTTTCTAGCATTTTCCCGTCAATGGCGGCGATTTTTGTCGCCATCCAATATAAATCAGAATAAGTAGCGGTTTTATAAAGATAGGGTAGGCTGTTGAGTCGATACGCCAAGGAAACCTTGTTCCCTTTTTTATGAGCCAATTCCCACGAAAATTCATTTGCCAAGCCTACCTTAAAATCGCGATTCAAAGTACTTAATTCGACCCCAAAGCTTGTCCCTAAATCCGAAAAAGTGCTTGAAATCCGATACTTATAATTGCCTTGATGAACGGTGGTTAATACCGTATTGGCAGCGCGCGTGTCCCAATTGTCAATCCAGGCATGTGCTAAAACAGCACCTCGTAATTCTTTACGATTTGCTTGATAATCATCCTCTAAATCCAAAGGGCCAATGCGTTTGACCCGATCTGGACGAGCCTCAACCGCACATTTTTTAAATTGTAAAAATTCACGCCCAAGAAATGGTGCCAAGGTTGGTTGAGCAATGACCATTTTATTAGAAAGAATTCCTTCCGAATAAATAAATGGAGACAGATCAAAACCATAAATTTTTGTCAAACTATCTTTTAATTGGGCACTGGTGATGGATGAAATTTCGGGGTCAAAAATAAGCGTTAATTTTTCTTTCGAATAAAAATAGGGATGATCGACATCGAATCCCAAACAAGCAAAAAGGCGAGATCCTGCAATATCGGTATGCACTTCGTCGCCCCATTTCAGCATCCATTCATTGTCCAAATCAAGGTCGTAAGTTTTAATTTTGGGTGCCGATCCGGAGGAGCTAAACTCCTTAAATAAAATCACTAGGGTATCTCGGTCTTTAATTTTTTTTGCTTTTGCTAATTCTGCAAACCGTTTTTCTAAAGGAATTTGGCTGTTATTTTGCTGCCAATAGGGTGAATTTGTGGGTTCATCTAGTGCATTTTGTGGAATCGTTTTTGGGATTTTATACTTAAATTGATGTTGGCTTTGGTACGATGTCATGATCATTTTCACTTTTTCGAATACCCCAAGTGGTCCCTTATCATCCATTTTTCCTTGCGTGATAAAAGCTTTTTGAAGGAGCACCAATTCATAAATTAATTCATAATCTTCTTGTCGGATCGGCCAATTTCTAAAATAAACTTCCTCTAATTTTTCGCTTAATTGTTTGATATGTCGTACAAATGCCTTTTTTCGATTAGGTAAGACAATGCCGTTTTGTGTCACCCAATCTTGGTCTGTCAACATATTGGTAAGTTTGCGGAGACTCAACAAATTCAAGCCATTCGTTGATAAATATTCTGTTAATTCCGGAGGAAGATCAGCTTGTATAAGTTGTCCTCGAATTGGTTGAGCGGTCGCTTTTTCGGGGGAAAAGCAAAGGAGGATCAGGCCATAAAATCCGAATAAAAAAAATGGAATAATTTGCCTCATTATACGTATCTTTGATTGATATGAAATTCAATGTACATTTTGTAAATCAACTAATAACAATAAATTCACACATGAAAAAGTTAATCTTACTCAGTGCTTCTTTATTTATTTTTTCTCACCTAATAGCACAAACCGATTCGATCAAAGATAGGGATTTAAGAATAGAAGTAGAGCCAGCCAGTTTTCTTTTTCGAGGGTTTTCGGGAGGAATTTACCAAAACATAACTAAAAACAACCAACTGAGTTTAGGCTTATTCACCGCCTTTTTGGATGTGCCAGACCCTTTAAGAAAAACTTTGTTTAACAACGTTGGGCAAAGTGACACCAGTCATGCACGTTTAGGATTTGAATTAGCAGTAAATGCACGTTACCGATTCAAATTGTTTCCATCCCGAGAAAGTAATCCATACGTAGGTGTAATTTTGGGGTGGGAGTATTTTGATGTTTCGCAGCCAAGCATCGCAGGAGTGAATAGGCTTTCTACGTTTATATTCACCCCATACCTTGGATACGAGTTATATTTCTACAAACGGATGCTCTATCTAAATCCACAATTACGTGGCGTTACCTACTTTGGGTCGAAATCAAGCATAGAAAACCGTCCGGAGAGTTTAAAATCATTTGGCCTGTTACCCCAAATAGGGATTGGAATTAGGCTCTAGGGTTATCTTTTGTAGGAGATTATTACATTTGTCTTACCTCACCACCATCATTTTTCTGGTTAAACTTTCTCCGTTGACGATAAAGGTATAAGAATACGTGCCCGCTGCAAAATTTTTGGTGTTTAGTTCAAATGTATTTGCTCCAACACTTGTGTTTTCTATATTTTCTTGAAATACGATTTTTCCTGTTAGGTCAGTGATTAAAATTTTAATATCGCCTGGCTGGTTGAGTTCAAAGGGTAAAAGGGTGGTTTCGTTGCTAGGGTTTGGTAAGTTTTGGTCAATAGAAAACGTTGAATTTTGCTCCTCGATTGTTCCATAACAATTTGCATTTGATAGATTCAACATTACTGCGTTAGGGTCAGTTAAGAAAAAAGGATCTGTGGCATCGTTGAGATAGCCCAATACAGTTCCTTCATCTATTCGTTGTGCCAATAGGAACCTTACTTCGGTGTCACCACCATAATGGCCTACTAAAACCAAGCATGTTTGTCCATCTTCCATTTCAAAAGGTATGTCAAAACATAGGCCTATGAAATCTCCATTTTCACTTGCCGTAATTTTATGGTCTTCAGATCGATCAATAAACAGATAAGAACCATCCTCTTGAAGTAACATGATCTGAGCAAAAATTAACTTGCCAATATTCGTAGGATCATTAGACACAGCCACGCTCACATGATCAAAATAATAATCCGTAAAAAAATCCATCGTGTTTCCGATCATAAAGGGTTCACCCAAATTGGAAGGGACATTTGCAATAGAACTTTTTGCGATACCGTTGTGTCTTGGGTAAACATCATCAGTCACTTCAAACGACGAATACAAGGTGTCGTTATTGGGTTCTTCTTCGGGATTATCACTGTCCACCCAATATTTTATTTGATGGATTCCATAAGAAGGTGGAATATAACTTGTTTCACAGGTAAAAGTATCTGTAGCAAATAATGGTAAATCTACAAGTTCGGAAGTCCCAAAAAAACTTCCAGCTTCTGAAATTTCTACATTGAGTTTGGCGCCGATTTGTACTGTATTTCCTAAATTTTCTGAAATACCTGTAAAGTAAATATCAGTTACTTGGCAAACCTATGTGCGGATGGGGATTTGAGTTTTTTGTATAATGTTGAGGTGCATTTGGCAATTGTGCCTGAGCAATAAAACATGCAAAAAGTGCTAGAATGAGGAATTGTTTTTTCATGGGTTTGTTTTATTCTTATAATCACTAACGTTATTTATAACCAAAGGGGTAGTTTTTTTTTGAAAAAATGTTCAATCAATCAAATTTTCGGTTAACGATGGAAGCGGCAGCTCCCCCCAACTTGTTGGGGGGACTATAGCGCACAGCGTGGCCTTTGGTGGATACCCAACGCGTTGGGGAGCCGGCCAAAGGAAACCGCCAAGTTTTTAAAAAGATAAGCACCTAATCGGCATCTAAAAAAGCAGGGAAATTAATTAAAATATCGTCCATTACTTTTCGTTGAAGGGTCGTGATTATTAAGTTTTCCGAAGGTGTATTTTGATGTTTTATGATATTGCCCCAAGGATCAATGACCATGGTGTCTCCAAGGTAATTATTTCCGTTGGCATCTGAACCCACTCGGTTGACTCCTAAACAGTAGGTTTGATTTTCGATGGCGCGGGCTTGGAGGAGATTTTTCCAAACATAACTGCGTTTTTCGGGCCAATTTGCCACATAAATAAGGGCGTCGTATTCTTTTTGATTGTCGATGGTTTGGTTTCGGGAAAAAACGGGAAAACGTAAATCGTAACAAATTTGGAGCATTAATTTCCACCCTTTTAACTCATAGATGACACGTTCGAAGCCTGGGGTAAAGTGTTGGTTTTCGGATGCCATGCGGAATAAATGCCTTTTGTTGTACCACGTTTCTGGGCCTTTTGGTGAAACAATGACCAAACGATTGTAAAAGGAATTATTTTCTTCGATAATAAGACTCGCGCCGATCTGACAATTTAATTTTTTGGCCCAATTGGTCAGCCATTGAATGGATTCGCCTTGCATGGTTTCCGCCAATGAAGTTGCGTTCATTGAAAACCCGGTGTTAAACATTTCTGGAAACAACAAAAGATCGACTTGATTTTCGGATAAATGCGTCAAAAATGTAGTTTCGTAATGGGCAAAATTTGCTTGTTTATCTTCCCAAAACTGGGTGGATTGGAGCAGGCCTACGGTTAAATCTGACATAATTTTAATGCTGCTTTGGTTAAGGTTTCTTCCTTTTTGGCGAAACAAATTCGGACGATTTTATGATCGGTTTGATCGGTATAGAATACCGAAATTGGAATGACAGCTACGCCAAATTCGGTGGTTAATCGTTTGGCAAAATCTACATCGTTTTCGTTAGAGATGGCTGAATAATCAAGTAAACAAAAATAAGTGCCTAAGCACGGTAATATTTTAAAGCGGGACGTTTTGATGAGGGATAAAAAATGGGCGCGTTTGTTGCGATACATGGTGGCAATTCCGCTGAGGTCGGTGTGATTTAAATACCGCATGATTGCATACTGAATCGTATTATTGGCACAGAAAACAAGGTATTGGTGGATTTTTCTAAATTCGGCGGTGAAAAAGGGAGGAGCAATGCAATAACCGATTTTCCAGCCTGTAACATGTAAGGTTTTCCCAAAACTATAAGTGACAAAACTTCTTGCGCGCAGATTGGGAAAATCTAAGACCGATAAATGGCTTCCTTCAAATTGGATAAATTCATAGACTTCATCACTCAAAATTAAAAGGGATGGATAAGCCGTGACGAGTTTTTCCAAGGCCTCAAAATCTGACTTTTGTAACACTGTTCCGGTTGGATTGTGGGGATTGTTGAGGATGATTAGCCTAGTTTTGTCATTTACCCTTTTATTCACTTCTTCCCAATTTATGTGATACGTGGGATGCACCAATTTTAAATGAATTGGGATTCCTTGATTAATGGTAATGGCGGGCGCATAACAATCGTAGGCGGGGTCGAACAAAATAATCTCATCGCCAGGTTGAACGATCGTGGTGATGGCGTTATAAATGGCTTGTGTAGCACCAGAGGTAATAGTGATTTCTGTATCAGGGTTAATTTCGATGTTTCTAAATGCCTTTATTTTTTCTGAAATCGCAGAACGTAAATCAATACGGCCTGCCATTGGAGCGTATTGAACTTGGTTTTCTGAAAGAGCTTCTTTCACGTATTTAGTTAGTTCTGGATCGATTTCAAAATCGGGAAAACCTTGGGATAAATTCACAGCACCATGTTCGGCAGCCAAGGCGGACATTTGCGTAAAAATAGAAATTCCGGTGTGAGGTAATTTTGAGGCGAACATAAGCGTTATCTTTTAATTCCTAAAATGCTAAAAAGCCATGGGTTAGTTCTTTTAAAATGGTATTTCCAAAACTAGTTGCATGGTGAGAGCTTGAACTGGACGAGATGCTCGAACTTGTTGTTTGTGGTTTAGGAGCCGTTTTTCGAATTTCTTTTTCCTTAAATTGCCATTCTTTTTCTTGGGCTTTTTTGATTTCTTCTTGGCGTTCTTTGTTTTTGGCGGATCCAATTAAGCTGATTAGAATTTCATAAGCACTTTCGCGGTCGATGGTTTTATTGTATTTTTCAGTGAGCAGCGAAAAGTTGACAATTTCATTGATTTCGGAATGACTTAAATCATCCATTCGTGCAGCAGTACCGCGGATAAAGTTAGCGGCAGGTGGGGTTGGAATTCCTTTCAATCCTATCTCTTCTGAAAGAACTCGCAAGGTTTTTGTTTTACCAGTACCCGCCGCTCCTGCAATCAATCCGTTTCGGCTCAAGGTTTTTAAGTCAATTTTGACATTTTCCTTTTCTAATGGTACGCCGTTAAAAATCCCTGCCCCTAAGTTGATAAAATCTCCCGCAAAGGTATCTCCTTCGTTGAGATGTTGTGCAAATCCTCCTTTCGTTTTCAGCATGGTTTAGTGTTTGATGATAAACAAAAATAAACAAAAATTTTTGCCTTTCGTTATTATTATTTAGAATGATTCTAAACAATGCTTGTTTTTAACAACAATCTCACTAAATTTGCAAACTGCGTATGAAATTTGATGTAAACTTGATTCGAGCACAATTTCCAATTCTTCAGTTAGAAGTAGGAAAATCCCAGTTGATTTATTTCGACAATGGGGCCACATCGCAAAAGCCACAAGTGGTGATTGATCGAATTCAACAGTATTATTTGGCTGAAAATGCCAATATTCATCGAGGTGTGCATCATTTGAGTCAACTTTCGACAGAAAATTATGAAGCGGCGCGCAATAGCATTCAAGATTTTTTAAATGCGAAATTTTCACATGAAATTATTTTTACCAAAGGGACAACCGATGGGATTAATTTGGTGGCGAGTAGTTTTGGAAAAACCTTGTCGGCGGGAGATGAAATTTTGATTTCCCAAATGGAACATCATTCAAACATTGTTCCTTGGCAATTAATTGCAGAAGAAAAAGGATTGGTGTTGCGCTATGTGCCAATAACTGAAAATGGTGAATTGGACATGGGTCAATTCTATTCGTTGTTATCGGAAAAAACGAAATTAGTGGCAATTACCCATATTTCAAATGCCTTAGGAACGGTAAATCCGATTTCAGAAATTATTGAAGCAAGCCATAAAATAGGTGCTAAAGTGTTGGTAGATGCTGCACAATCGCTCCAACATTACCGCGTAGATGTGCAAATATTGGGCTGTGACTTTTTGGTTTTTTCAGGACATAAATTGTTTGGTCCTACAGGCATTGGGGTATTGTACGGGAAAGAAGAAATTTTAAATTCGATGCCGCCTTATCAAGGAGGGGGCGACATGATAAAAACGGTGAGTTTAGAAAAAACTACCTATAACGACTTGCCATTTAAATTTGAAGCAGGAACACCAAACATCGCTGGGGCAATTGGACTAGGGTGTGCAATTGATTGGTTAAATAATCAAGATTTTGAAGGCATTCAAGCACATGAGCAAGATTTGTTGAACTATGCCACTGAAAAATTAGCGGTTATTGAAGGACTGAGGATTTACGGACAAGCGCCGCATAAATGTGCCACTATTTCTTTTTTGGTGGAAGGTACGCATCCTTATGACATTGGCGTATTATTGAATCAACAAGGAATTGCGGTTCGTACCGGACATCATTGCACACAGCCAATTATGGATTTTTACCAAATTCCGGGAACAATTCGTGTGTCTATGAGTTTATACAATACCAGAGCTGAGGTAGATGGATTTATAAAAGCGTTGAATCGGGCTTTAAATATGTTACGTTAAATGATGACACTGACGGAGAAAGAGGAAAGTTTGGTCGAGAATTTTTCGATTTATGAGGATTGGATGGACAAGTACGAGTATATCATCGAACTTGGAAAAGAATTGCCCTTGATTCAGCCGGCATTGAAAACTGAAGAAAATATCATTCGCGGGTGCCAATCAACCGTTTGGTTGCACGCAGAAAAGGTAGGGGATAAGATTGTATTTACAGCAGATGCCGATGCGATTATAGCAAAAGGCATCATCGCCATTTTGATTTCCGTTTTATCGAACGAATTACCGGATGATATTATTAAGGCAGAATTGAATTTTATTAAAGAAATTGGCTTACAAGAGCATTTATCACCAACCCGCAGCAACGGATTAGTTGCGATGGTAAAGCAAATGAAAATGGATGCGTTGGCGTTAAAAATGAAAGAATGATCGTTTCAAAAGAAGGAAATATGGATAAGGCAGCAATGAAACAGTTGGAGGAGCATATTATCGCTGGATTAAAAGAAATCTACGATCCCGAAATTCCGGTGGATATTTTTGAGTTGGGATTAATTTACGAAGTAAAAATCAAAGAAGACGGTTTTGTTGAGATCGACATGACACTCACATCTCCGAATTGCCCAGTCGCAGAAAGTTTACCTGTCGATGTCAAAAACAAGGTAGAAGGTATTGAAGGAGTTTCTGAAGCCAAAGTAAACATCGTCTTTGATCCAACATGGAATAAAGATATGATGAGCGAAGAAGCTCAGTTGGAGCTTGGGTTTTTATAGGGTTTTTCGTGCTTTTTTACGTTAATTCTGCTTCATCCGCTTCATCCGCGTTGATTGACGAAAGAGATTTTTTTCTCCCGCAGATTACGCAGATAGTCACAGATTTTTAATTAAAAGTGGGCTTTCGTGAGCGTTGCTTTCGTGCTCATCAAGCCTCGTGCATCACCAACAGCGGGATATGCGTCCTAAAGGCTAAACTTTTTGTCATGCTTTTGTGAAACAGGTTTTTCCAGAAACCCCGTTCTCGTTTAACCACGGCGATCAGATCTGCGTGGTCGTCAATGGCATATTGTAATAAATCGTCTTCGGTATAACTACCTTCGAAAATGTGAAAGGTATGGTTTAACCCTGCTAAATGCTGATGGATAAGTAATTGCTCTGTACTTCCTGCTTCTAAGAAACGAAGTTCATCTTCAGGTACGTGTACGACTTTTACACTAGCATCATTGAGTTTTGCCAAATCAAGTAACGCAGTAAGCGTTGCTTTTTTGGCGATTGCTAAATTGTCTGCCGCAAGGATAATTTTTTTAATCGGTGTTAAATCAGCTTCGGATGGAACACAAATTAAGGGTGTAGTTTTTAACGCATCTAGGACACTCGTTGTCATCGAACCTAAGAAAAATTTACTTGCTCCGCTTGCTCCTTTGGTTCCCATTACTACAATCGATTTTCCTGAATAATCCGCTTGAATTTTATCCAAATTATCCACTAATGAACCAAATTGAACAACTTTTTCAAAAGCAGAGCCACTTTGGTGATCAAGCTCTTGAAAGCTTTTCAAAAGGGTGTCTAATTCCTTATCCACCTCCTCAATTACAGGTTGCATGTCTTCAATAATTCCTGTTTCCATTTGTGTGAAAGGCAAATTATAGGTATGCACCAACAAAAATTTGCAAGGTTGCTTAGAATAAATTTGTGCAGCATAACACATCGCTTTCCAAGCGTTATCTGAGAAATCGGTAGGTAAAATTACTTGTAACATGTCCCTTATTTTAAATTTTGAACCAAGTTAAGCAGGTTTAAGTGAGGTATTTGGAGCATAGGTCATTTTTTGAGATGATCTATGTCATGTCCGAGGAGGAATGGTGTTCTTTCAATCTAACGATTTTCAATGGATTCAATTGAAAGTATGTCATGGCTTAACGATAAATATCGCGAAGTTTCTTGGTTTGCGTAGAATGGATCTCTTGTGGTAGAGGAGGGTTTTTATTAAAATTAATGTGAAAAAATGAAAGTATTTCCCCCCGCGTGAGTTTTAGGAACGGCAGCTCCCTAAAGATTCAGGCCGCTGCGCCTGGATGTGAGGGACTATAGTGGATGACACGGGCAAAAGAATAAACTGCTAAATATAAAGGGAAACCAAAGGTGTTTTAAGACACAAAAAAAACCAGTCCTAACTCAAGTTAAAACTGGTTTATAATATGAATAAAACGGGTGTTTTACATTTTCAACAAATACGCAAAAATTAAAGGTGCTACGATGGTTGCATCTGATTCGACGATAAATTTAGGGGTGTCGATATCTAATTTACCCCAGGTAATTTTTTCGTTTGGTACTGCGCCTGAATACGATCCGTAGCTGGTGGTTGAATCGGAAATTTGGCAGAAATAATTCCAAAATGGGGTGTCTGTTCGTTCCATGTCTTGGTATAACATTGGCACTACACAAATTGGGAAATCGCCTGCTATTCCACCGCCGATTTGGAAGAACCCGATGCCTTTTTCGCAATTATCCGTGTACCAATCTGCTAAAAACACCATGTATTCGATTCCAGATTTCATGGTAGATGCTTTGATGTCGCCTTTTAACACGTACGATGCAAAAATATTCCCCATGGTGCTATCTTCCCATCCTGGAACGATGATTGGCAAATTACGTTCTGCTGCAGCGTACATCCAACTATCTTTTAAGTCAATTTCGTAATACTCTTCCAAAACGCCTGAAAGGAGTAATTTGTACATAAATTCGTGTGGGAAATAACGCTCACCTTTGGTGTCCGCATCTTTCCAAATTTTGTAGATGTGTTTTTGTAATCTTCTGAATGCTTCTTCTTCGGGAATACAGGTATCGGTCACACGATTTAAGCCTCTTTCCAATAAATCCCATTCGTCTTGAGGAGTTAAATCGCGGTAATGAGGTACTCTTTCGTAATGCGAATGTGCCACCAAATTCATGACATCTTCTTCTAAATTAGCGCCAGTACATGAAATAATTTGCACTTTATCTTGACGAATAATTTCAGCGAAAATTTTACCCAATTCGGCTGTACTCATTGCACCGGCCAAAGACACGAGCATTTTGCCGCCGTCTGCTTGTTGTTTTTCATAACCTTTTGCGGCGTCAACGAGGGCTGCTGCGTTGAAATGCAAGTAGTATTTTTCGATAAAATTGGTAATGGTATTGCTCATGCTGCGGTATATTTTTTCACAAATTTAAGGATAATAAAGTTATTTTACTTCATCTATTGGGATAGATTAAGTAGCCATTGGGAAGTATTTTGTGCGTAAAAACAGCTAGGTGAAAGCTATTCATTATTCGTCGTCAGCAATCTTAAACTTGTAGCAAAGCATTTTGTAATACAATTTGGCTGCTAAAAAGTCAGAAGATTTTTCGGCTGGATTTGGACAAAGTTCCACAATATCAAAACCTACCACATTTTTTTCTTTGAAGATTTTTTTCAAGAAATCGAGAGTTTCGTACCATAATAATCCACCTGGTTCTGGTGTTCCGGTTGAGGGTAGGATAGAAGGGTCGAAACAATCTAAATCGATTGTAATAAACACGTTCTCTGTCATTAAATCAACGGCAGCATCTGACCAATATTCTTCTTCTCTGATTTCGTGAGCGAAAAAAGTTTGATCTTTATTCATCCATTTTAACTCAGATACATCCATGCTGCGAATTCCTACTTGGATGAGGTTGGTGTTTTTACTTGCCTCATGCACTGCGCAAGCGTGATTACATGCGCTTCCTTCGTATTCTTTTCTCAAATCGGCATGGGCATCAATTTGAACGACTGTTAAATCTTCAAATCCTTCGTTGAATGCACGAATACTTCCGATTGACACAGAATGTTCGCCGCCGATTAGTGTTACGAATTTATTACGCGTGATGTAATTTTTGGTTTGTCTATAAACAGCTTCAACCATTGCTTCTGGCGAACTTGCTTCGGTGATGGCATCGGCCAAATAAACACCATTTTTATAGGCTTCGGAATTTGTTTCGATATCGTACAATTCCATGTTTTCCGAAGCTGCTAAAAATGCTGCTGGTCCTTTGTCTGCACCTTTTTGCCAAGTACTTGTTCCATCATAAGGAACAGGAATTAATACAACTTTTGATGTCTCAAGTTTGCTGTATTCAGCTGGAATTCCAGCGTACGTTTTACTATTCATTGTAGCCTAATTTTTCGAGGAAGTCGTTCGCTGTTTGTGCCTCGCTAAACAACCTCGTTGTGATTTGATTATTTTCGTCTTTCTCTATTAATATATGTTTAGGGTTCGGGATCAAGCAATGTTGCAATCCTCCGTAACCACCAATTGATTCTTGATAAGCACCTGTATTAAAAAAGCCAATATAAAGCGGTTTACTACTCGAAAAGCGCGGTAAATAAATGGCGTTTATATGTTGTTCAGAGTTGTAATAGTCATCACTATCACACGTTAATCCACCCAATAAAACGCGTTCATATTCTTTTTCCCATCCATTAATTGGCAACATGATAAACCGTTTATTGATCGCCCAAGAATCAGGTAGGGTAGTGATAAACGAAGAATCAATCATGTTCCATTTTTCACGGTCGTTTTGTTGTTTTTGATAAAGCACTTGATAAATTGCTCCAGCACTTTCACCTACGGTGTAGGATCCAAATTCGGTAAAAATGTGAGGAACATCAACTTTTGCCTCGTTGCAAACGGTTTTAATTTGGTTGATGATTTCCGAAATCATGTATTGGTAATCGTAATCAAATGCCAAAGAATTTTTAATTGGAAAACCTCCGCCGATATTTAAGCTGTCTAGTGTTGGGCACGTTTTCTTTAAGGCGACGTAAACATTTAAACATTTATGTAATTCGTTCCAATAATAGGCATTGTCATGAATTCCAGTGTTGATGAAGAAATGAAGCATTTTTAACTCGACATTTTCTTGATCTTTTATTTCTTTATTATAGAAAGGCACGATATTTCTGTACCCAATTCCCAATCGACTGGTATAAAACTCAAATTTAGGTTCTTCTTCTGATGCGATTCGGATACCAATTTTGTATTTCTTTTTAATTACGGCATTTAGAAGATTAATTTCTTCGTAATTATCGATAATTGGAATACAATTTTTATGACCGGTGTTAATTAAGTCAGCAATATTTTGAATGTATTTATCGCGTTTAAAACCATTACAAAGTACATACGTTTTATTGTCGATTTTTCCTTCAACTTTAAGTGCTTTTACGATGTCAATATCAAAAGCAGAAGAAGTTTCGATATGGATATCGTTTTTTAAAGCTTCGTCGAGGACATATTTGAAATGAGAACTCTTCGTGCAATAGCAATAATGATAATTAGCAATATAGTCGTTTTCAGTCATGGCATCTTGAAACCACTTTTTTGCTTTTACGATGTTTTCCGTAATTTTAGGAAGATAACTAAACTTTAAGGGCGATTCATATTGTTGCACAAGCGCCATCAGGTCAACTCCGTGAAAGGTTAAGGTTTGGTTCGTCGTTAAATCAAATTCCTCTTGAGGAAAATCAAACGTTTGATCAATTAAATCTTTATAGCTACTTTTCATTTCATTTTATTCAGTTTCAGTGAAGGGATTTAGTCAGATAAGTGTATCGTCCGATTTAGTTTCCTATTTTCTGAAAACTTCGTTTAAATTGTTAAATGTTTTAAATTCAATATAATATCCATTAGGGTCCTTAATAAAAAACGAGTCATGTTCGCCCGACTTGTCCATTAAAAACACTGTTGGTTCAATTTCTAAATATAGTTTCAATTTTAGTTTTTCCAACAATTGATTCCAATTTTTTCGATCTAAGATTGCACCTAGGTGAAAAACGGGTAAACGTTTGTGATCTAAAATATAATGTGTTGTTTCTGTATGTGCTTTTGTACTTTGGGTAAAGGTAATTTGATGACCGAAGAAATTAATATCAATCCAGTTTTCTGCTTCTCGTCCGATAGTTAGTCCTAACTCGTTCAAATAAAACAACTTAGTTTTGTCTACATCTACACACGGCAGAGAGATATGAAATTTAGGAGCTAGTGATTTGTCCATCATTTAGCAGTTAAATAACCCGTTTAAAACTATATTCGACCCCATCATTAGCAATGTATTGATTAATTAGTTTCGTGCTAATTTCGCGTTCGACACCTCTCAATTTTTTTAAACCTTCTTTGACAGGCATCCAACCAATCAGTTCAAATTTATGCTTTTCTTTTAATTCAAACAACACATTTACGTTACGAATTAAAAAACAATAGAATAGGGCAGGTTTATCGCGGATAACCGTATCGCAACAAATGTATGTCCTAAGATCTTCGGGAGCTAGGAAAATACCAGCTTCTTCGGCTGCTTCGCGAATGGCAGCTTCGATGGGTGTTTCATTTCTGTTAACACTACCACCAATTAAAGTCATTTTAACTTTATTAGTTGGTTTTAATACCAGAATATTTCCGTTAAATTCGAAAAGAATCTTAGCCTTTCTCCTCATTCCTAGTGGTGTTAATAGTCATCATCGTCATCATCTTCCTCGATATCCTCTTCGATTTCTTCATCGAGCTCAACGTCATCATCAGCATCTTCTAAACCGTCTGGTATTTCGGTGAGTTCGTCAATTTCATCATCCACCACGATTTTTTTAGTGGCAACAGTAGACTTCCACTCAATCATATACGTAGTGTCTTCGTATTCAAAAACAAATCCATCGAAATAATAACCTTTAATCACGTTTTTCATGACGGTTAAATCGTCTTCAACACCATCTGGATACTTTTCTTTAATCGCTTTTTTAATAGCAGGATCAAGTTTTGCGTAAGTGGTAATAATCTTTTTGCTCATTCTTTACTATTTAAATATACACGTACTCTATTTTTAATATACGTTGCATTGGTATTCTTACTTTATTTTTCAAAACTACTTCTTTTTCTGAAATGCCGCAAATTGTTGTGCGGATACATTTTATTGCTTCGATGTCTTGAAAGACTATTTTTATTGGTTCATTCATGACATTTTCAGTTGTCATTAACCCTTTTACTTATTTTAATCGTTTTTGTTGCTCTTCTTTTGAAAAAAAACATCAGCAATAGAAAATGTAGCGAAATTACTTCATCCAAATTAATAATAAAAGTATTTTTTTCTAAAGTAAGCACTAAACCCTTTAATTTTGGGGGCAAATGTGAAGATTCAATTCTGAAATAAATCAGTAGAAATTCTGTAGAAATTCTGTATTACTAAAATCTAATTTCCACCGTGTGTTCTCCTCGGAGGTGATTGTAGCTAAGTTTGATTCCACTTACCTCGCAAATGCGCGAAATGATTGACAATCCAAGGCCGATAGAATCTTTATAACCTCCTTCTACTTCAAATCTTCCAAATAATTTTTCAGTGGTAGACGCAATGACTAAACCTGAATTAATTATTTGAATCCCATTTCCATCTTCTACTTTTTTTATGCGGATGTTTCCCTTGGTAACATTATGGATTACTGCATTTTTAATGATGTTTTTCACTAAAATATACGCCAAATTCTCATTCATATTAAACCTCAAATCTTCTTGGATGTCTTTTCGAACCACTAATTCGTCTATTCTAATTTGATCTTCGAATAAGTTCAGTGTTTCATCTAAAATGGCATTAAATGAAATCATGGATTTATCTTTATAATGGTTGTAATCAATTTTGGAGAGTAATACTAAGGATTGATTGACGCGCGTTAATCGATCCAATTTTGACATAATTTGGCTGATTAATTTAAAATCGCTTTTTGTAATGTTTTCGGATTGAATCAAAAGTTCTAATTTTCCTCTGATAATGGCGATCGGGGTCATTAGCTCATGACTTACATTTTCGATGTATTTTTTTTGTTCCGAATAATCTGCCGCCATTTTGCCCACGAGCTCTGACAGTTCGGTTTGGATACTTTTTATATTTATGAAGTCGTAATTTTCAATTAAATCATTTGGGTTTTCATTGAATTTTCCTGCTTTTATTTGTTGAATAAATTTGTTAAACGAGGATTTTATTCGCCGAGCGTTCAATTTTTCATAGATCAAAAGCGCACTTAATTCAATCACAAAAACCGTTAGGTGAAGTACTATCAAACGCAATGGTGTGACCTGGTCGTAAAAATGGGTGGATAACAACAGGATTCCCAAAATTAGTTGGGAGGCAATCAAAATGATTCCAAATAGGAAGATATTGTATTTACTCAACTTCACGTTCTGAAAATTTGTAGCCCATTCCATAAATGGTTTGGATATAATCTAAACCACCCTTTTCAATAATTTTTTTGCGCAAATTTTTTAAATGTGAGTAGATGAAGTCGTACGAATCGGCCCGATCGATAAAATCGCCCCAAATATGTTCGGAGATCGATTGTTTTGTCAATACTCGGTTTTTATTAATCACCAAATAGAGGAGGAGTTCGTATTCTTTTTTAGTGAGTTTGATTTTTTTACCGCACACAGTCACCTCTTGAGAAACAGTATCAATTGCGATTTCATTAAAAGACATGGTATTGTCCCCTTCGTATTTATTTCTTCTGACCAAAGATTTTACGCGTGCATTAAGTTCTGATAAGTGGAAAGGTTTTGTAAGGTAATCATCGGCACCAATTTCTAATCCTGCCACTTTCGTCTCAATCGAGCTATTAGCGGAAAGTATAATTACGCCAGTTGATTTATTTTTAGATTTTATTTTTTCCAATAAACCAATACCGTCGCCATCTGGGAGGTTTAAATCTAAAATTACGCAGTCGTAATGATATTCGGTTATTTTCTCCAGACCTTCTTTATAACTTTTAGCTTTTTCCAAGACATAACCAAAAGAGTCGAAATACCGCAGGACAGTGCGCAATAATTCAGAATCGTCTTCAACTAGTAGAATTTTCATTCAGTTAATTTGGTTTAAAGGTATTAAATTCTTGTGGATATTTAATGGTGATTTGTAGCCGCACCAGGAATCGAACCTGGATCAAAAGTTTAGGAAACTTCTATTCTATCCATTGAACTATGCAGCCAAATTTTATTTATCGAGTTAATAGAATATAGTCTTGTAAAAGCGTTTGAAGAAAAGTGACCTTTTTTTCAGGCACTTGATCTAATTTCAATGTTTCGGCAGTACGCGTCGCCAAATCTCTTATGAGTAGCTTATGTGGTTCCTTTAGAAATTTTTTAACACGATTTAACGCGTTTTTTATTAAAATCAGGTCTTCATCAGTAAAAACAGCTGCATTTGAATAAGTGGGGCTATGTTTCATCCGATTATCAATTCCTAAAACATCACTGATGGTATAAATTTGTTCAGGTTTATTTCTTACCACCGCCGTTTGCGATAAAATATCCCCTAATCGTTGACCTTTTTCAGTCGTAGAAACAAACAATGCACCAATTGCTCCTACCGAAAACCAAAAATCGATGATTCGAAAAGTCCAGCGCAAGGTATAATCGTTGAGCGAAGCATTTTCGCCATTTAAATTAACTACTTGAATGCCAGTAGCTAATTTTCCAATTATTTGTCCTTTCATCAAAAATTCGGAAAGTAACGAATAAAACATGATCGGCAATAACACTAAAATGCACATGGCAACGGTCATCATATCGCTGAAAATGGATGAAAATCCAAAAGAAACTAAGAACAAGGTCATGATTAACCAATAACCAAACATCACCAATAGATCGACAAATAAGGCCAAATCTCGATTAAAAACGGTCGCCGCTTCGCAATCAATCGAAATATTATGTGAGGTACTAACGTCAACAGTTTTCATGGATCTTCTTTAGATACAATTAGTGTGTGAATTTACAAAATTTCATTTAAACGAGGTGGAAAGAAATTTATAAAATTGATAAGCGCTAAATTTTACGCCCAAAAAATCTCCAAAAACAGTTTATTTGCCCGATTTTGGATAAAAGTGATAAAAAATTTGATTGGTTTTGCAAGTTCTTATGGCTCATTTGATAAGATTAATTATTTTTGGGCAAAATTAAACTAATGGTACAAGAAGAATCCAACGCGAAAATAGATAAACTGATTAAAGCACTTGAAAAAGATTTTAATGCAGAAACAATTATTAAATCATTGATGGACTTGCGAGAGGACGCCTTAAAAGATAAAGATCCACTTTTAGCAAAGGTCTTAAGACTAGCTTCTGAATACATTAAAGAAGAGGGTTGCTTTGATCATACCGTTGAAAAGGAAGAAAACGAAGAAGGAGAAGAGTTTTTACTTGAGCCAGGAACAGATGCAGAAAACTTAACTTATTTATTGCATTTAATTAAAAAGGCGGAGAATAAATTCAACAGAGAAGAAATTAAAGAAATGCGTACTTTTTTGAAATTGAAATTGTACTAAGCAAAGATCGAACAAAAAAAGCGCCTTTCGAATTTCGGAAGGCGCTTTTTTTATTTCAACAATGTAAGAAATTTTGCCCTGAATAGGCTATTTCAAAAGTTCAAATTTGTTTTTTATGATTTAGCAATCGGTTTTGCAGAACGAATTGTTTTTACCATGTCTTCGATAATCGGTTTTAAAGAACCTTCCTCAGCACTTCTTAAGACATAGTTGTATCCTTCAACTTCAACTTCACCGTAACAATGGAAAGTAGTTTTACCACCTTGTCCTTCATGTAAACTACGACGATACATAATTAATTTAGGTTCATCCACTAAAAATTCAAACGTAAAGATGTTAGACAAGTCGGCTAATCGTTTTTTTTCTGATGCCACTTTATTTTTCTCCTTGCCATAATCCTCAATAATCAATTCAAACAGTGGACCGATGGATAAGTACCATAAATAATCACCTTCGTCATGTTCAACTTTTGGATCGATAGAAGCTCCTGTAGAGGATGCTACTTCTGGCAACATTAAACTCATATTTAATCCATTGTCCTCCAAGGTGATTTGGTTCATATCTGAAAAATCAATGGTAGCAGTGTCACCCGCCAAAGCTTCATCACCTGCGCCAGAGCCGCTGCAACCAATAAGTAAGATTGGAAGAAATGAAGCTAAAAAAATAATTTTTTTCATAATCGCTTTTGGTTAACAGTTATGTTAGCGCCTTTTTTTATTATCATAGAAACGCGAGAATTAATTTATCCAAAATTCTCCTATCGCAAAGTAAAGAAAAATTATCTTCATTAATGATTTCTGGAACAAAATAATGATTTAACGGTTATGTTCAAGAGGAAAACACTACCTTTAAACCTGTAGCACAAAATCACCATGAAAGTAACTGTTTGTAGGAAATCACATTTTAACGCAGCACATAGGTTATATAACCCTAAGTGGGATATGGAACAAAATGATGCCGTTTTCGGAAAATGTAATAACCTCAATTTTCATGGACATAATTATACCATTGAAGTGTGGTTGACTGGAGAGGTAGATCTAGAAACCGGAATGGTCATTGATCTCAAAATTTTAAAAGACTTGATAGAAAGTGAAATTGAAGACCGTTTTGATCATAAAAATTTAAATTTAGATACCATTGAATTTAAAAACCTTATTCCTACGGCTGAAAACATTTGTATCGTCTGTTGGCATTTATTGCGTGCTAAGCTTGATTCAAAATTTCAACTGAAAGTAAGACTCTACGAAACGGAGCGCAACATCGCTGAATGTGACGGAAACTAATCAAGACAGTTTTAATCTTCCTATTTTATTCGAAATAGGTGTATTTTACTAGTTTTAATATAGTAATTAAATTAGACGCCACATCTCTCGAAATATTGGCGCTTAAAAGCATAGAAGAAGGTTCATAAACCAGTTGAATTTCAGAAATATAAACCCCGTCTTTGTAATAATTTTCAGAGAGTACATTGCCAAAAGAATCGTAGGTATAGGTCCATTTCAAGATGGAGCCCCCTGCCCCCTTTTTTTCTATTCTCTTTTCACCTAATCGACCATTTTCGTCGTAGCTGTAATAAATGTAGGATAGGCCACCACCCATTTTAAATCGGGCTTCGGTACTAACTAAATACCCATCTGAATTGTAACTAAAAAACTCTTCTTTGTAAAGTTTTCCGCCTGCATTTAAGTAGATTTTTTTGTAATTTGAACTATCAAGCTCTTGGTATTCAAATACATCAATTGATACGATAAAAGATTTATCTAAATCAAAATCTAATTTGTTACCTGTTTTATTAATATCACGGCGATATTCTTGTGATAAAATTCGATTTTTTTCGTCGTAGGTATAATGATATGATTCAAAACCACCCGCATCCGATTTCCGAAGGGTGATTAAACGCCCTAAGTCATCGTAAGCATACATGCTGACAAGTGTGTCTGTGTATTGCGTGCGATATTCTTTTACCACCAATCCTTGATAATTGAACTCGTAATAATAAATATCTTTCGTTTTTTTGATGGCCTGTAAAGTTGCTTTTGTGGAGTAATACCCTGAAATCGTTTTTAATTTATTGCGTTTTACAAATTCTTTATTAAAGAAGGGGGAATTTCCAAACGTTTTGCCTTCGGACATGTCAATCATTTGCGCTGACCCATTAAATGCCGTTATAAAAATCCAAAAACTAAACCATCGAAACATAGCTACAAAAAAAGATAAATTTATTTGAACCATTTCTGACCTTATTTTTTTTAATTCACAGCCGAATGGTTAAAACTGCCTAAATTCGAACATGTAAGATACAATTTATATATATTTGATCTTTTGAAAGTATGAAAATGAAACTTACATTAATTGCTGTTTTAAATCTTGTTTTTTTTGGACAAGTTAACGGAGCAGAAGTCGAAAAAAAATATAAAACTGAAAACGTTTTTATTATTGTCATGGATGGCCCTCGTTATTCTGAAACCTGGGGTGATTCGACCCATAAGTTAATTCCGCACATGGCAAATGATATGGCGCCTTATGGTGTTATTTATGATAGTTTTCGAGCAAATGGCCCAACTTATACAAATTCAGGACATACCGCTTTAACCACAGGAGTTTATCAGCATATCAGTAATACCGGAACAGAATATCCAAAAAACCCTTCCATTTTTCAATATTGGTTAAAAGCTACTGGAAAACCTCGCACAGCGGCGTATGTGATTTCAAGTAAAGACAAACTTTCTATCCTCACCGATTGTAAAAACAAAAAGTGGAAAGGCCAATATCGTCCTTATTCTGATTGTGGAATTAATGGACTAGAAACAGGCTATCGGATGGATGATGTAACTTATAACAGAAGCATTGAAATTGCAAAAACAGACAAGCCTAATTTAGTTTTAATCAATTTTAGGTTGCCAGATTCATGGGGACATGCTGGTAATTGGGAAAATTATTTGTCGTCGATTACGTTAAACGATTTGTACATTTATAATTTGTTTAGATTTTTACAATTAGATGAAAATTACAAAGACAAAACCACCATTTTTGTCACAAACGATCATGGTCGCCATTTGGATGGGGTAAAAGATGGTTTTATATCGCATGGGGATAATTGTGAAGGATGTCGACGCATTAATTGTTTCGCTTACGGCCCTGATTTCAAAAAAGGGGTGATCATGAATACGCCGAGAGAATTGGTGGATATTCCTGCTACAATCGCCGAATTATTAGGGTTTAAAATGGAAAGATGCGAAGGTCAGGTGATGACAGAATTGTTCAGTAACCAATAATTATTCTTCTACATAAACTCGTTGTACACGGGTTGAAATGGTGCTAATAATTTCGTAAGGAATTGTGTTTAATATTCTACTCATCTCAAAAACAGAATTTTTTGTACTGAATATGGATACCTCAGTTTCGGCTCGATAGAAATCATCACCCAATTCTACCATACACATATCCATACAGACATTACCAATGATCGGATACTTTTTATCTTTTACGACTACTGACCAATTGCCATTTCCTAGGCTTCGTCGAAGTCCGTCTGCATATCCTACCGGAATTACACCTATATAAGTGGGTTTTTCAGCTTTGTAATTACGGGCATACCCTACACTTTCTCCGGGTTCAATTTTGCGAATTTGCGAAAATTGTGTTCTTAATTCTAGTACATTTTCCAGGCCTAAAATTGGGAGGTGATTTTCTAATAAGCCAAATAATCCAATCCCTAATCTTACCATGTCAAAATGAGCTTCGGGATAATGATATGCGCCAGCTGAATTTGAAATATGTCGTTTAAAAGAATAGCCAATTTCTTGTTGGATGAAATTTGTCATGGATTTAAATTGATCCAATTGCCGATCGGTATAAGCTTTTTGATTTAATTCGTCTGCTGCTGAAAAATGAGAGAATACCGTGCGAACATATACTTCTGGTTGAGTGGTAAGTTGGGCGACTAAATCTGGTAATTCGTCTTCTCTAAATCCCAACCGATTCATTCCCGTGTCTAATTTAATATGGATTGGGAAATGTGTTTTTTGACGTAAGATTAATTGATGAATAAATTGATCTAATAAAGCAGAAGAGTAAATACTCGGTTCTAATTCATAGTCTATTAAATCGTCAAAAGCAGCTGGCTCAGGATTCATAACCAAAATCGGTAACTTAATACCTCCTTTTCTTAATACAACGCCTTCATCGGCATAAGCGACTCCAAAATAAGCGACATTTTCTTGCGCTAAAAACTTGGCAACTTCCAAAATTCCTCCGCCATAAGATTGCGCTTTAACCATCGCTAGCACGCTCGTGTTTTCTTTTAGTTTTGATCGAAATAGATTTAAATTCCGGCGCATTACAGCCAGGTTCACGACCAATTGCGTAATATGTTTTCGGTCTAAATAATTCGTGACAACCTCTTCTAGCTTTGAGGTTCTGGAACCGGTGAATAAGATGCATGTATCATCTAAATCAAAAGGATCTTTTGAAAAAGACGCGACGTCGGGATATGTTTTAGTTACAAGTGTAAATTTATTTCCAATTTCTTCATTACCAAAATATACGATTTGATCAACAGAAACCTGTTTTATTAAATTTGTTAGCGTATTCAGCAAAGATGTTTCGATGGTGACGGTTAGCGGATCTTCTGCAATGAAGATGGCCGTTTGTAAGTTTTCTTTGTTAAGCTGCTGGTATTGAATCCCAATTTCGAGTGATTTTTGATCAAGGTTGTAAACATCATTTATTAAAATATTGCCATTTTTACCAATCATCTTTTCTAAACGCATTGAAATGGAAGGTAATCGCCTCAATTGTTCACCTATTCTTTCTAGTGATATTCCGAGTAATTCTGCTGCTAAAATCACACTCGCACAATTTGAGACAGATGCATGATCGTGAAATGGAATTTCAAAAGAATAGGTTTTTTCGGGAAATTGAATTCGAAGATGTTGATTGATTTGTTCAATTTTAATTTCAATTGTTTCTGTGTTATTTTTAAGATACAAATTATTTTCGCGCCATTCAATTAATTTCTCGACCTCTTTGAATAGTACAAATTTCTCTCTTTTTTTCTCAATTTCAGGATGGTCTGAAGAAAAACCGCTGTTGTGGGCATCACCAATTCCAGTGAAAACACCAATTGTAGGTAAAATCATTGCTTGGAGATTGGCCATCTCGTTTGGTTTAGATATGCCCGCTTCAAAAATTGCCAAGGTATGGTTGTGGTCCATTTCTAACACTGATAAAGCAACCCCAATTTGGCTATTGTAGCTTTTTGGACTTCGTACAATCAGAAAATCATATTTTAATACATGATAAAGCCATTCTTTTACAATCGTTTTACCATTACTTCCAGTAATTCCAATGACAGGAATCTGGAATTTTTTTCGGTGATATTGTGCAATTTGTTGAAGAGCAAATAATCCATTTTCTACCACTAATTGATTTACACAAAGGGCTGGGATTTCTTGTTCAGTTAAGATGGTTTTACCTCCTTTGTTTATAAAATCCTGAACATATAAGGAACCATGGGTTTTATTACCTTTGATGACAACAAATAAGGTGTTTGGCGCGATCATGGGAGATCGACTGTCAATCAATATAATATCAATGTAATAGGCTTGTGATGCTGTTTTATCAACGAACCTTGCACCAGTAATCAAACAAAGCTCTTTTATTGATAAATCTAATCTCACTGGTCTTTTAATTCATTATAACAACTTCTGCAAAGCGGAACATATTTATCTTTTTCGCCTAAAACAACGACCCCTCTATCTTTTGAAATGCGGTGAGAAAAACGAGCTTTTCCTGAGCAAAATGTGCACACTGAACTTAATTTAACAACTTCATCTGCCATGGACATTAATGCGGGCATGCATCCAAACGGGTTTCCTTGAAAATCTAAATCCAATCCAGCTAAAATAAGTGATTTACCTTGATCTGCAATAATATTACAAACTTTGATAATCGAGGGGTCGAAAAACTGAACTTCGTCAATTGCAACAACATCTGCATGGTGAAATAAATCCAAAATTTCTTTTGGTTGAACCACATTGGTGGCTTGAATTTCAACTTTGTCGTGCGACATGATGGAGTTTTCAGAATAACGAGCGTCCATTTTTGGTTTAAACACCAAAACTTTCCCCCCTTTGTCTTGATAAGCAGTAATTGCTGAAATTAGACCCTTTGTTTTGCCTGAAAACATAGGTCCACAAATCACTTTTATACGTACATTCGTCACGCGTGGACTATAGGTGTACGCACTAGAGATGTTAACATCGGTTTTTTGAGAAGTATTCAATTTATTAAATTTTGCTATCAAATATAACGCTAATTTTAGCGTATCGTTAAAATTGTGAATAAGTATTTAAAAATGAGTAAAACATCTTACAAAAACACGAAAGAGCTAATTGTGGATCTTTCTCAAAAAATCGATTTGTTAGACAAAGGGAGTCTTCGGTTGGAGGATTTAAATTCGCTGGTTGAAAGTGGTAAGGATTTGTACGAACATCTCGTCATTCTTAGATATAAAGCATTTGATAAATTTGATTTCACAACAAACGAAACCGTAAAACCGTCTAAAGTTGAAAAACCTAGTCCTGCGGCAAAGGTCGAAGCCCAGGTTGGTACCGCTTTAGAAATGTCGTTTGATTTCACCAGCTTTGAGCCTGAACAGCCGAAACTAGAGCCAATCGAAACAACTGTTATTCCTCAACCAACTCAGCTTCCTCCGATGGAAGTATTTAAAGACGAGCCTCAACAGGTAATTGTCTCTGCTGGAGAAATACCTGACATCAAAGAGCAAGTTACTCCTTTGAAATCAGTCGCGCCTCCAGTTGTCCCTCCAATGAAATTGACTGAGGGAGGGGTTGATGCAAATTCATTAAACGATGCGTTTAAAGAAGAGGATGACCAATCATTGAGAAAAAAATTAGAAAAAACTCCTATTAGTGATCTACGTCCACAAATTAGTATTGGTAAAAAATTTGAATACATTTCACTGTTGTTTTTAGGCGATGCCGCTGACTACGACAAGTCGATTGACTTTTTAAATAATGCCTCAACTTGGGAAGTTGCCACAGACAAAATCGAAGAATTAAAGCTCCGGTACAAATGGGACATGGAAGACCGTACGATTCAAAAATTTATTGAATTGGTCGAACGTCGCTACCTATGATCTTGCTTCTATGATGGGAAAGGGGATTTTCGTTTTTTTGAATTTTTTTATGATTGCTTCCAGTTTTGGGCAACAAGACTATGCAAAAACAATACTAGATTCTCTTTGTCACGAAAGATATGATGGTCGTGGATATGTTAACAATGGAGATGTCCGAGCAGCAGATTTCATTGCTCGCGAATTAGTTAAACTTGGCGCAAGTCCAGTTAAAAATTATTCGTTCGAACAACCGTATTCAATGCGCGTGAATACTTTTCCTTCTGAAATGCTTGTAATTCTGGGTGAAGACACATTAATGCCAGGGAAGGATTATTTAGTGGATCCTAATTCAGGAACGGTTAAAGGTAAATTTGAATTAGTTGAAATTAATAGTGCCAATATTCAACCTGTTTATAATGGAGATGTTCAATTAAATCAGTATACAACTTCACAAAAAATCTTTGCATTTAATTTTACTGATATTCAAGACAAGGAGCATCTATCCAAATTAAAGGGAATGGCAGTAAAAGCAATGGGATATGTCCCCGTTATTTGGGTTGAAAAAAATAAACAAATGTTTAGTGTTGGTCGAAAATCGTTCGCATTTCCTTTAATTAATATCGATTTTGCGAGTTATTTCAAAGTTAGTTCGGTTGAATTAGACATTGTCAACAAATTTATACCCAACTATCAAGCCAAAAATATTATTGGAAAAATCGATGGAAAGAAAAAAAACAAATTTATTGTCTTTTCCGCTCATTATGATCATTTAGGGCGAATGGGATCTAACACATATTTTCCTGGCGCCAACGACAATGCGAGTGGTGTAGCGATGTTATTATCGTTGGCGAAATATTTTAAACAACATCCACCGAAATACTCAATTGTTTTCTGTTTTTTTAGTGGGGAGGAAGCAGGGTTAGAAGGCTCAAAGTACTTTGTATCAAACCCTTATTTTAAACTTAACCAAATTAAATTTGTCCTAAATATTGACATCATGGGCTCGGCCGATAATGGGGTTACTATCGTAAATGCGACAAAACATATCAACGACTTCACTGCCTTAGTGAATATTAACAGTGAAAAGGGATACTTAAAAGAAATTAAATCACGCGGACCAACGGCTAATTCTGATCATTATTATTTTTCTGAATTAGGTGTGCCTGCTTTTTTTATTTATTCGATGGGGAGTGTTCGTAATTACCATGATATTTATGACAGTGCTGAAAATACGCCGCTCACCAAGTTTAACGAAGTACAATCTTTAATGATTGATTTTGTTGCAACAAAATGAAACGGCAAATTGTTAAAATAATCACTAAGATGTAATTTTTATGTTAAAAAATAAACAATTTAATTTTTTTAATTCGTCCCTAACAATTTTTAACTTAAACACTTGTAAAACAATTCATTAGTTTTTGTTAATTTTTCTATTTTTCATTCATTTCGCAGAATTGCAGCATATTTTTTTGGTGTTTTTAAAAAAAAGCAGTCGTGTGTAAGTTTTTTTTTATAAATTCATGCCAAATTTTCTATTAGATATGAAACAATACTACAAATTAAAATTAGTACTCACCCTCTGCTTAAGTCTTGGATTAGCACTGGCGTGGGGACAGGTAACGGTGCTGAATTACACCGGATCCATGACATCGTACACGGTACCTCCAGGGGTTACCTCGATAAGAATTGAAGCGCTTGGTGCACAAGGTGCATCTGGAGAATGGAGTCGAGTTGGAGGTCTAGGAGCGAGAATGCAAGGAGACTTTGCCGTTGTTCCAGGCTCTACAATTATTGTTGCTGTTGGTGGTCGTGGACAAGGACAAGGTTCTGGTTCTAATGGCGGCGGTGGCGGCGGTAGTTTCGTAGTGATGGCAGACCCACTTGCGCTGTATACTATTGGTGTTGGTCCGTTTGCGGGCACAAAAGTTAGACCATTAGTTGTTGCTGGTGGTGGTGGTGGAACGCGTGCGGCTGCAAGTGCTGATGGAAACCCAGGTGTTATTGGCGCAATGGGAACATCAAGTTCTGGCGGTTCTCCCTCCGGTGGAGGTTCTCCAATCACAGGTGCTACTTTAGGCGGTATTGCGGCTTCTTCTTCTTGGGGATCAGGCGGTGGAGGATTTGTTGGAAATGGAGGTGACGATGGTTCTTTTGGTTGCGGTGGTAAATCATTCATTAATGGCGCAGCGGGAGGTTCAGGATGTGGTTCTTCCGGAGATAATGCAGCTGGTGGATTTGGTTCTGGCGGTCAAGGTCGTGGCTCTTGGGGCGGCGGCGGCGGCGGTGGATGGTCTGGTGGTCAAGGTGGCTGGATTGGCGGCGGCGGCGGATCCATCAACAATGGTCTTGCTCAAGTAAATGCTTCTGGTTTTAGAACAGGTGATGGCCAAGTGACTATTCAAGTACTATGTACTGGCCTAGTACCTACAATTCCTGTAACAGGGGTTTGTATCGGTGAAACATTAACATTATCTGCTGCTTCTGTAACAGGTGGTTCTATCTCTTGGAGTGGTGGTGTTATTAATGGTGTTCCTTTTGCTCCGCCTTTGGGCACTACTAATTATGTCGCTACTAGTACGAGTCCGGCAGATTGTGCATTTAATATAGATATCTCCGCATCGGAGGTCCCCGATATCGTAGCCATGTCAAGTTTACCTTCGGCTTGTGAAGGTGCGACTATGATCGTATGGGGTGAAGGTGGTGACAGTTATACATGGTCAGGGACGGGTGACGTTACCCCAATTGATAGTGTTGGTTTCGTAGCTGAGCCAGGTACAGTTACTTATACGGTGATTGGTTCAATTTTAGGTTGTGAAGGTCCTCCAGCTGAAATTACTCTTGTAGGCTCTGCGCAGCCAGATGTAATTGGTATTGTTGATCCTGAAATTGTATGTGTTGGCGGTTCTTACACGTTAACTGGTGGTGGTGATTTAGCTGTTGGATTTGAATGGGGAGGTGGAATTGTTGATGGCGAGCCTGTAACTGCTGAAAGTGCAGGTACATTTGTTCACATCGTAATCGGTGTTTCAGAAGGTGGATGTTATGATACAAGTTCTGTAACTGTTGAAGTATATCCTGCTGCAATTGTAACAGCAGGTTTAGATGTAGCTGCTTGCGAAGGTCAAGACGTTGTGTTAAATGCTGAAGGTGCGTTGACCTATACCTGGGTGCCTGCAATTACTGAAGGAGTTCCTTTCCCAGCTTTGGCGGGTGAAACTACTTACACAGTGACTGGTACAGATATCAATGGATGTGAAGACGAAGATGAAATTATTGTAACTGGTGTTGAATTACCTTCAGTAGAGAGTTCTATCATCACGGACGAATTCTTCGGATACGATGGTGCAATTGATATTACTGTAACGGGTGGTTCAGGTGTCTATATGTACGATTGGTCAAATGGCGCAACTTCAGAGGATATTACTGGTTTAACTGCGGGTGTGTATACAGTGTTGATTAACGATGTAATTATCAATGAAGGTCAATGCCCAGTTGAAGCTTCTTTCACAGTTTCTAGTTTTGTAGGTGTGGATGAAAATGGAAAAATCAGTTTTAATGCTTATCCAAACCCAACTACAGATCTTATTTCAGTAGTTTATGAAGGTCAATTCTCTTACCAAGTAATCAACTTAATTGGTGAAGTTGTGACCTCAGGAACTGCTAACAATCAACAAATCATCTCTTTAAAAGACTTCGCTAACGGAACTTACGTTGTGAAAGTAATGTCTGGAGAAAATGTTGGTTACGTTCAAGTTGTAAAACAATAAGAACTACTAATAGACTTAATTAAAATTTTTGAGGGTCGTCTGGATAAAACCAAGACGACCCTTTTTTTTCACTGTTTTTTTATGAAAAAGTATTTTATTTTTTTTTGCTTTCTTGCGACGAACTTATCGTTTTCGCAAGATTGGTTTGAGATTCCAAGTGGTACAACAAGTCATTTAAATGCCATTGATTTTCCTACTGAAATGGTTGGTTATATTGGAGGTAATGATGGTGTCTTATTGAAAACTACCAACGGTGGGGCAGATTGGTTGTCAATTGCTTATACGGGAGTTGATTTTGTGGATGGAACAGAAAATGACAATTTATTGAACCTTAAATTTATTTCAGATCAAATTGGATACATCACAGTTGGTCCAGTTTCAAATGGCGTTTATAAAACGCTCGACGGAGGAACAACATGGGAATTAGTTACTCCAGCAGAGGACACGTTATGCGCCCATTACGGGCTTTATTTTTTCGATGAAGATGATGGGTTTTTGGGTGGTCGAGGATGCGAAACGGCGGATGAAATACAAAAAATTGGGTTGGATGGAATTTCCAATACGACCGTTTCAGGTTTGCCAAGTTCTACTACCATGGTGGTTGATTTTGATTTTTTTGATGCAAACACGGGAATCGCCGTTACCGGTGTCGAAGGAAACGGGAAAATCCTTCGAACAGTTGATGGAGGAATAAATTGGACCTATATTTTTCCTGGTTTACCTGCGGGAACCGAATTAACTGCTGTGCGATTTATGAACGAAAATCTGGTCTATGTGGGTTACAGATCTTCAGAATTAAGTCTGGGCTTATTGCGTAGCGACGATGGCGGATTATCGTGGACATACGACCTAGAATCAACTACCTTTTATTATCCAAATTTTAATGCTTTGCATGTGTCGGGTAATGATTATTTATATGTGGGAGCAGATACGGATTTGGATCCAAATGGGGTAATTTTTGAAAAATCGACAGGCGATTTATGGAATTTTAACCCTGTTGATGAACGTATCTTTGGACTTTCATCCTATCGCGATTCAATTGTTTGGGCTGTTGGTGAAAATGGATATATTGTCGTAAATCAAGATCCTATTTTTCTAGAAATTGAAGAGGCTGATAAATCAAACGAATTTGAGTTCGTCCTAAGTCCAAATCCTGTTGCTAATCAACTAAATATTGATGTGGTAAATTCTTATAATCCTGTTGATTACTGCTCAGAAGCAGAAGTTAAAATCGTGAATCTAATAGGTGAAGTAATTTATCAGTCAAGTTTTACGACAGAAATTGATCTTGGGCATGTTGATTCAGGAGTCTATTTTTTAATGGTGACTAAAAAAGGACTAACCCAATTTGCTTCTAAATTTGTCGTTGAATAGCCACTTATTCGTCTTTTCCTTTTTTAAATCCATACACCAATTGGCCCCAAAAAGTTTTTGGAAACTTGTCGTCATTTTCAAAGCCTAAACGAATATCTCGTCCATCGCTTGGGATATAATTAGTGCGGAATAAATAATCCCAAATACTTAAGGAAATCCCAAAATTGGCGCCAAATTTATGTTTCTCAGGTAAACTATACGCATGGTGCCAAATATGCATCTTTGGGTTGTTTAGGAGATATTTAAACGGTCCGTAGGATAAATTTATATTAGCGTGATTTAAATGCCCAATAGCGATGGAAATATAATACACCAAAAAGGCGGTATTGTAATCAAATCCTCCAATCAATAAAACGGCTAAATACTTCATTGGGGTGTAGAATACATTTTCCATCCAATGGTAGCGCAAATGGGCTGCAAATCCCATTTCAAGGACTGAATGATGAACTTTATGAAAGCGCCATAAAAAGTTAAAGCGATGGAGTAAAAAATGTGTAAACCATTGAACAAAATCTATTGCTAAGAAAAACAACACAAATTGTGCAACAGGATGTAAGGTAGACAAATCAATTAGCACTAAACTCGAGAGATTTTCACCAAATAAATCCTGAAAGCCACGTTCTGTAATTTTTGAAAAGGCAGTAAAGATGATTAATTTGAAGAGGTAGAAATTAAAGAACATGTAAAACGCATCTAACCAAAAGTCTTTGCGAATTCGCGCTTGATTTTTGCGCCAAGGAAACATCACTTCTAAGCCCCAAACTAATAGGGAAAGAACCACCAATAACCAAAAATAATTTTGATACCAAGGAACGGTGTTGAAGGTGATTTCATTCCAAATATACTGCGCATACTCACTAAACGTTGAAAAAAATAATTCGCTGTACGAGGCAGTTTCTGGTGCGCCTGTTTGTGAATATCCGTTGATTCCAACGAATAGAATTATCGAAAAGAAGAAGATTATTTTTTTCATTTCCTTAGTTTAATTATCTAACAAGTTCAAAGCGAAATTAGTTCAATTGAATCATTATCTTTGCTACATTCATCACAAAGAATGAAATTATGATTGGAAAATTACAAGATTATCTAGTAAAAGAACTTGCCGACATTCGCGAAGCAGGATTGTATAAAAAAGAACGGATTATTGTTAGCCCGCAAGGTGCTGAGGTAACCATTGATTCTGGTGAAGAAGTGGTGATTATGTGCGCCAATAATTATTTGGGCCTTTCTTCTCATCCTGCGGTGATAGAAGGGGCTAAATCAGCCTTGGATTCTCATGGTTTTGGTATGTCTTCGGTTCGATTTATTTGTGGTACGCAAGACATTCATAAAACACTTGAAAAGAAAATTTCCGATTTCTTAGGAATGGACGATACGATTTTATATGCGGCAGCTTTTGATGCAAATGGGGGTGTTTTTGAACCGCTATTTGGTCAAGATGATGCGATTATTTCAGATGAATTAAATCACGCGTCTATTATCGATGGAGTGAGACTTTGTAAAGCGGCACGTTACCGCTATAAAAACTCAGATATGGCTGATTTAGAAGAGCAATTAAAAGCTTCTCAACATCACCAAAATCGAATCATTGTAACAGATGGTGTATTTTCAATGGACGGCTACGTGGCGAAATTGGATCAGATTTGTTATTTAGCAGAGAAATATGATGCCATGGTGATGGTGGATGATTGTCATGCAACAGGTTTTATTGGTAAAACGGGTCGCGGAACACATGAACATAATGGGGTGATGGGGCGTGTAGATATTATTACAGGTACCCTTGGAAAAGCCTTAGGTGGTGCAATGGGTGGTTTTACTTCAGGTAAAAAAGAAGTGATAGAAATGTTACGTCAACGTTCACGTCCGTATCTTTTTTCTAATTCTTTAGCACCAAGTATTGTTGGGGCTTCCATCGCCGTTTTAGATTTATTGTCATCTTCAACTGAATTAAGAGATAAATTGGCAGAAAACACACGTTATTTTAAAGAAGGAATTAAAAAGGTAGGGTTAGAAATTCGTGATGGCGATTCGGCAATTGTGCCAGTAATGTTGTACGATGCGAAAGTGGCGCAAGAATTTGCAAATAAATTACTTGACGAAGGGGTTTATGCAGTTGGATTTTTCTATCCAGTTGTTCCGAAAGGGTTGGCTCGAATTCGCGTTCAATTGTCTGCTGCGCACACAAAAGCACACTTAGATAAAGCGATTTCAGCATTTGAGAAGATAGGCAAAGAATTAGGAGTGATTAAATAATAATCGATTTATGAAAATTATAGCAAGTTTAGCAATTGGGTTAATGTTGTTTTCGTGTCAAAATCAAACAGAAGAGGAAATAACAGGGAGTGTAATGGAAGTAGAAGCGGAACAATCTGAGCTAGACGAAATTGCTTTAGCTGAGCAACCAACTGTGGTGCAAGATTTTTTTTCGATTGAAAACGAAATTATTGGAACTCAATTTTGTTATGAGTATTCTCCTTTAAGTCAGTTGATATTGTATGGAAATGATCAAGATGGAGATTGGACCAAATTTGAAATTTCTGACCATTATTTAACTGCTCATCACCAAAAATGCGATGTTTTGTTGGAGTTTATGGTATTCGAAGCGGCTGGAGTTAAACGTGCATTTCTTAGTCAAATGAATAAGACAGCCCAACAATTTGATGTGTTAATTTGGGATAATACGACAAATAAATGGAATGTGGTGAAAAATCTACATTTCCCTGAAAACACCAATTATTTCGGAAAATTATCTGAACAAGAAACCGAGTTGGTAAAAAATTACGGGGCTGATTTCGTGTATATTAATCCAGATGATCAAACAGCTTCATTTGTGTTTTCTTCTTGGTCGATGAACATGAATTTGGACGAGAAGGAAAAAGGGAAATTTAAAAAAGATCCTGAATTTGAATACGAACTAGGGGTGAATAAAGAAACTAACCTTTTAGAAATTAAGCAAAATCCGATTCAATAAGAATTTTTATTGAATGAAATGAACAAGATTGATAGTTATTGGTTTCTAAAAGACGATTTAAGAAATAGGGTATGATTATTTTGATTTCACTTATTGGCGCATTTTTTTTCATGGAGTTTATGGCTTGGTTTACACATAAATATGTCATGCACGGTTTGTTGTGGAAATTGCACGAAGATCATCATCAACCAACTGGAAAATTATTTCAAAAAAACGACTTGTTTTTTCTCATCTTTGCCATACCATCTTGGCTAAACATCATGTTTGGGTTTATTTTTAAAAACCACGTCATGATTGGCATCGGCTTTGGAATTGCAGCTTATGGCTTGGTCTATTTTTTAGTACATGACATTCTAATCCACCGAAGAAAAAAGTGGTTTGATAATATCAATAACCGCTATTTCAGAGCAGTACGAAAAGCGCACAAAGTACACCACAAAAATCAATACAAAGAAAAAGGGGCCTGTTTTGGGATGTTATTTTTTCCGTTGAAATATTATAAATAACTATCATTTATTCCAAAAGTTCATCGTTCGCTCAATTCCGATCGAAACAAAACTTTTAACACATTCGGTAGTGTGTGTTAATCTTTCCACCAACACTTGTCTTTCTTCCTCATCCCATTCACCGAGTACATAATCAACTTGGTTGCCTTTAGCGAAAGACGAGCCAACACCAAATCGTAATCGGGCATATGCATCTGTTTTAAGGGTTGCGAAAACATCTTTTAAACCATTGTGGCCTCCATCACTTCCTTTTCCTTTTAGGCGTAATTTTCCATAAGGTAAAGCCAAGTCATCGGTTATGATCAAAACATGATCTAACCCAATTTTTTCTTGTTGCATCCAATAATTAACCGCTTTACCACTTAAATTCATGTAGGTAGATGGTTTAAGCAGCACCAATACACGACCTTTATATTTGGCATACGCCACATCGCCTAAACGGTCGGTTTTGAAGCTCGAACCCAATTGTTGTGCAAGTTCCTCGACGGTTTTAAAACCGATATTGTGTCGTGTTTCGGCGTATTGAGGACCTGGATTTCCTAACCCAACGATTAGATATTTCATAATGTCTGTAATTAAACAAAAAAGGCTGCTACAACGTAACAGCCTTTAAATTTATTAAAAAATTTTAGTTTATGCTTCTGCTGTTTCTTCTGTAGACTCTTCTACTTCCTCTTCTTCTAAATCGTCTTGAGAAGTATTTGCAACCGCACCACGAGCCATTTTCACTGAACATACAACTGCATTAGGTGCATTGATAATGTTCAAAGCTGGTGAGTTAATGTCTTTAATTCGGATAGATTGTCCAATTTTTAATTTGGTAATATCCACTTCGATAGAAGCAGGAATATCATTTGGCACAGCGAAAACTTTAACTTTTTTAAAGATTTGTTGCAATTTACCACCTGATAAAACACCTGTTGAACGACCATATAAATTTAATGGAATGCTCACTTTCACCCGTTTGTTTTCTTGTAATTCGATGAAATCGATATGTACAATTTTATCTGTTACTGGATGAAATTGAATATCTTGGATAATTGAACGGTAACTTGTTCCGTCAATTTCCAAACTGATGATATTTACATCTGGTGTATATACCAATTTTTCCATTTCAATGTGTTTTACACTAAAATGGATTTGTTTGCCTGTTCCGTAAATTACACATGGAATATCTCCATTCACTCTTACGGCTTTCGCATCTTTTTTCCCTACGTTCGATCTTACCGAACCGCTCAATGATACTTCTTTCATCTTCTATTTGTTTAAACGTGCTGTTATTTTGACACGTTGGTTTATATACTTACTAAAAATGTTTACTAATTGATTCTTGATGAATTAAACTGTGCATGACATCTGCATACAATTTAGCCACCGATAAAACCCTAATTTTTGAACATGGTTGTTTTAACGGAATTGAGTCTGTAACAACTAATTCAGTTAAACCAGAGGACATGATTCGCTCATAAGCTGCGCCTGAAAGCACTGCATGTGTACAAATTGCACGAACACTTGTCGCCCCATTTTCTAAAAATAAATCTGCAGCTTTTGCTAACGTACCAGCAGTGTCCACCATGTCGTCTACCAAAATCACATCTTTTCCGTTTACGTCTCCGATCACGGTCATTTCAGCGATTTCATTGGCAACTTTTCTTTGTTTATGACAAAGCGCTAAGCCAATATTTAAATTTTTTGAATAGGAATTTGCACGTTTAGCACCACCAGCATCTGGCGCCGCCATAATCAAATTTCCTGTATTTATTGTTTCAATAAATGGTAAAAATATCGTAGAAGCATACAAATGATCCACCGGTTTTTCAAAAAATCCTTGAATTTGATCCGCGTGTAAATCCATGGTCATAATACGATCAACTCCCGCCGATTCCAGCATTTTTGCCACCATCTTTGCACCAATTGCCACCCTTGGTTTATCTTTTCGATCTTGTCTTGCAAATCCAAAATAAGGAATTACGGCAATAATTGATTTTGCAGAAGCACGTTTTGCCGCATCAATCATCAACAATAACTCAAATAAATTTTCGACAGGAGGCATGGTGGATTGTATAAAAAATACATCCTGTCCCCTTACCGTTTCTTCTAATGATGGCTGAAATTCTCCGTCGCTGAACTCAGTCACGATCACGTTTCCTAGTTCTACACCATAATGTAAAGCAATTTCATTTGCTAGTTTCAATGTGGCACGCCCCGAAAATATTTTCACTCCTGATGACATTTTTTCATTTTTGGAAGCGCAAAGATAACTACAAAACTTTAATTATATATGTTTTCACCTAGTTAAATTGCGAAAACACGTCTTTTTTTTGGGAATTTGAAAACTTTTTATTGTTAAAATTCGCCCAGCTATTTTTTTTGTCTTGGTCCTTTTAACTCAACTTAAGCGAAAACAATAAAAATATGTACCTTTAAACCCTATTAAAGAACCATACAATTGTTAAAAATGAAATACCATAAAATCGATAAAACTCTTTTTATTAAGAATCGCGAAAAATTTAAAGCTGCACTTGCACCTAATTCAATTGCATTTTTTAATTCAAACGATATTTTCCCAATTAGTGCGGATAGTACCATGCCTTTTCAACAACACCGTGACATTTTTTACTTGTCAGGCGTTGATCAAGAAGAAAGTATCCTTGTAATTTACCCAGATGCTTTTAATGAAGATCATCGAGAAATGTTGTTTTTAAAAGAAACAAGCGAACTCATCGCCATTTGGGAAGGGGAAAAATTAAGTAAAGATCAAGCTTTTGAAACATCAGGAATTAAAAATGTGTATTGGCTAGATCAGTTTGACACGATTTTAAAAACGATTACTGCCCAAGCAGAAAATATTTACATCAACACCAACGAACATACACGAGCTTCAACAATTGTTGAAACGCGCGAAGATCGTTTTATTAAAAGATTAAAAAATGCTTATCCTGCGCACACTTTTAAGAAAAGTGCTCCAATTATGCACCCTTTGCGGTCGATTAAAGAAACCATCGAACTTGAATTGATGCAAAACGCTTGTAATATTACCGAAAAGGGAGTTCGCCGATTGCTTAATTTTGTGAAACCAAGGGTGATGGAATATGAGATTGAAGCCGAATTAATGCACGAATTTTTAAGAAATCGATCGAAAGGATTTGCTTACACACCAATTATCGCTTCTGGAAAAAACGCATGTGTACTTCATTATATTGAAAACAATCAACCATGTAACGACGGGGATGTGATTTTAATGGATTTTGGTGCAGAATATGCGAATTACGCTTCCGATTTAACCAGATGTATTCCTGCAAATGGCCGATTTTCTCCACGCCAAAAGGCAGTTTACAATTCCGTTTTACACGTTAAAAAGGAAGCTGAAAAATTACTTGTACCAGGGACTTTTATAGTCGATTATCACGCCGAGGTTGGTAAAATAATGGAAAAGGAATTATTATCGCTTGGCCTGATTGATCAAACGGATATTAAAAACCAAGATCCAAAATGGCCAGCCTATAAAAAATATTTCATGCATGGCACTTCTCATTATATTGGTTTAGACACTCACGATTTAGGTTTGTGGACTGAACCAATAAAAGCGGGCATGGCATTTACATGCGAGCCTGGAATTTACATTCCTGCCGAAAATTTAGGGATTCGTATCGAAGATAATTTAATAGTGCAGCCTTCAGGAAGTCCGATTAATTTAATGGGAAATATTCCAATTGAAGTAGAAGAAATTGAAGATTTGATGAATCAATAAATGAATGTTTTTCAATTTGATAACCTTGAATTAAATTTTGTAAAAAAGGGGGAGGGAACTCAACCCCTTGTCTTTTTGCATGGATTTTTAGAAGATCATACGATTTGGTTGAACCTAATCGAAGAATTTTATCAGGAAGATTTTAAAATTTATCTAGTTGATTTACCTTGCCACGGAAAAAGTAGGTTTTATGGCGATTATTGTTCCATTCCCTCCATCGCTCAACTCCTTAATGCTTTTTTTTCGTTTGAAAAAATTCACGATGCCTTTGTTCTAGGGCATTCGTTGGGTGGATATGTTGGATTGGAATTGGCAAAACTGGTGGATTTAAAGTTAGTCTTAATTCATTCTAATTTTTGGCAAGATTCGATCGAAAAACAAGCAGATCGAAATCGGTTTATTGAAGTAGCAAGAGACAATAAAATTCGATTGATCAACGAAGTAATTCCTAATCTTTTTGCCCCTGAAAACCGGAATAAATGTAGGGGAGTGATCGAACAATTAAAACAAAGGGCCATCACCTTGCCAAGTTCAGAAATCATTGCTATTACAGCAGGCATGCGAGATAGAAATAATAACCACGAAGTCCTAGAAACTGGCATTGTAGCAATTATTCAAGGTGAATTTGATCAAGTGGTGAAAATGAGTCAAATGATTGAAGAAATTGAAAGATTAATTGTCAAACCAACCCTATTTACCATAGCAAATGCTGGACACATGAGTATATGGGAGAATAAAGACGAGTTAATTAAATCTTTGAAAATGATTATTTTTAAATAAATTCAAATAATTTTGCTCTTTCGGCGTTGAACCGAGTTGAACATATAAACTGAATGCAGATAATACGAATAAACAAGGTGATTCTTCTAAGTGCTTTTTTACTGAGCATCCTCTCATCGTGTTCGACAGAAAAAGATGCTTTGTTAAACAAGGGCTATCATAACATGACCGCTCGGTACAATGGCTACTACAATGCTGGCGTAATTATTAATGAGGCGTTAGAATCGTACCGAACTGGTTATCAAGAGGATTATTCTAGAGTAATTCCGTTGGATTTGTATCCAAAAGGCGAAGATGCTTCGGCCATGTTTCCACAATTAGAAGACGCCATTGCTCGTTGTTCTAAAGTAGTAGTGCGACACAGCATGCCAAATCCTGCGATCATTAAAAACAAAAAGAATGAAAATTGCCGTTGGATTGATGACAATTGGTTAGTGATTGGACGGGCTTATTACATTAAAGGTGAATACAACGAAGCTGAAGAAAAGTTAAAATACGTTGTAGAGACAGAATATTTTAGAAGTGAAGAAGCTGTACACGAAGCACGAATTTGGTTGGCAAAAACATATATCGCCGAAGGAGATTATCCTGCGGCTAAAAGAGTTTTAACACAAGTACAGCAATCTATCGATAATACAGAAAGTAAAAAAGAAACCGAAAAGGAAAAAAAGAAACCTTCAAAGCTTGAAAAGCAAAGGGCTAAAAAAAGTGAGAAGGAAAAGGACAATGAGCCAACCCCTTTTCCGAAAAAATTATTAGCCGATTATCAAGTGGTAATGGCAGAATTTTACCTTGCCCAGGATGAAGATAAAAAAGCAATTGAACACTTGGAGCAAGGAATTAAGATCTGTAAAAATAAAAAAAGACGTGCTCGGTATCTTTTTGCACTCGGACAACTTTACTCAGAACAAGGGAATAATCAAGCCGCAGCAGATTGTTTTGATAAAGTTGCCAATTCAAACGCTCCTTACGAAATGCGTTTTAAAGCAAAAATCCGGAACGCTTTATCGGCTGCTGGAAATACGGAGTTATTGATTAAAGAATTGAATAAAATGTTGGTAGATGCCAAAAACATCGAATACAAAGACCAAATTTATTATGCCTTAGCTGAGCTGGATGTAAAAAAACCAGACATTGCTTCAGCAAAATCTAATTTTTCTAATTCAGTGCGTTGGTCAATTAAAAACGACCGTCAAAAAGGATTAAGTTATTTGCGGTTAGCAGATATTTCGTTTAATGAAAAAGATTATCTAAGCGCTCAAAAATATTATGATAGTTGTGTAAAAGTTTTACCAAAGGAACATGAGGATTATGAAGCGATTAAAAATAAAGCCCTTGGTCTAGCAGATCTTGTTTTTCATTACGAAACGGTTCAATTACAAGACAGCCTGCAACGATTGGGAAGCATGTCACCAAAAGCCCGTGAAAAATACTTGGAAAAAATCGCGAAAGACATTGAAGAAAAAAAAGAACGTGATCGGATTGCGGCAGAACAAAAGTTAATTGAACAGCAAGCAAGATTAAATAATCAACAAGATTTGGGAGGAAGTGGTGCTGGTAAAAAGTGGTATTTTTCTAATTTTAAACAAGTTGAATCAGGGTTCAATGAATTTAGAGGGTATTGGGGACAACGTCCTTTGGAAGATAATTGGCGAAGAACAAATAAATCTTCTTCAGGTGGTTTCTTAACTGATAACGGTGCGAAAGCCGATTCGATGCCTCAAAAAAAGGGGGTTACTGTCGAAGATTTAATGAAAGATATTCCCCTAACTCAAGCTGCGGTGGATTCTTCAAACCGAATCTTAATTAACTCATTGTATAATTTAGGAATTATCTACAAAGAACAATTAAAAGAAGAAAAAGAAGCCATTTCTTATTTTCAAGAAGTAATCGATCGAAATATTGAACACCCCAAAGTATTGCCTTCGCTCTATCAGCTTTATTTAATGTATTCTAAAAAAGCTGATTCTAAAGCCAATGATTACAAGGAGTTGATTTTAAGAAGATATCCTGACAGTGAAATTGCGAACATCTTAATCGATCCTGATTTTACAAAAAAGAAAGAACAAGAAGCTCGTGTCGAATTAGACGGTTATACGAGTATTCTTAAAGATTATAGAAACAGAAGTTATGGTTCAGTAGTGACTAAATGTAACGGGGTCATTAGCCAAGATAAAAACAATAAGTACATTAATAAATACTATTTGCTCAAGGCCTTTGCGTTAAGTAAAATGGATCCAGGAAATGTTGAGTTAATTTCTCAACCGTTAAAAGAATTGATTGTCATATCACCAGCTTCGGAAGAAGGAATGACGGCAAAAATGTACCTGAATAAAATTAAATCAGGTGAGCCGTTAATAGAACCTGATGTTGTGGCTGATTCACCGTATGTTTTTCAAGCGGATACAAAATACTTTTTTGCTGTTATAATTCCGAAAGCAACGGGCGATATTGCCGAAACAAAAATTAAAGTATCTAATTTTAATTCAGCATATTACCCAACTGATAATTTGTCGCTGCAGGATTCTCCAATTGGCGATGATTATCAACTACTCGTCGTGCGTTCGTTTAGTGATTTGTCCAAAGCTAAAATTTATTTAGAATCTTTTATTTCTGCTAAATCAATCGGTCTTTTAGGCACAACTGCTTTGGATTTTAAAACTTGTGTAATTACCGCTAAAAACTTCAGTGAACTCTATAAATTAAAAGATGTAGAGGCTTACCTTAAATTTTATAGCCAGAATTATTAAGACTTTGATCTTTCTGTTTGCTTTAGGACTCAAAACAACCCCAAAATTCACTGACGCTTAGATGTTACGTCTAAAAAACCCGTCGAATTGTTTCTTTGCTCATTAATTCCCTAATTTGGTGATTAAAAAACCTTTCATTAACTTTAGAAAAATTTTTACATGAAAAAATCGTACTTAATTGGAAGTACATTCCTTTTGGCGGGAATGTCCTTCGCACAAGCGCCTTATATGCGCAACAATTTTACCTATGCACCGGACGAAAAACACGCGCCTTTTGCAATTTCTGCCATTGATGGAAGAAGTATAGAAATGGCTCACGATCGTGCGGTTTATTACACGCAAGATTTTGATGGAGGTTTTGATGGTTGGTCGGCAGTGATTCAAGAAGGACCAGTAAACTTTAAACTAACTAATTCTGGTCATGAAAATGATCCGGAAAACACCTTTCAAATTCCTGTCATGGCAACTTCAACCCCAACGCAGTGGGTTCTGCTTGATTCGGATGGCGATAACTCAAGTTACGGGATTCCAGAGGCGGCAACCTTAACTTCTCCCATGTTAGATTTGAGCGCAGCGTCAGGGGAATTTGTAGCCTTGACATTTGATCAATTTTTTGCTGAATGGCAACCTGACGAAACTGCAGAACATTGTTATATTGGTGTTTCAACGGATGGAATTGCTTGGACAGAAATCGAAATTAACGAAGGAGTTGGACGTGAAGCGCGGCCGAATCCAGAAAAAATATCTTGGGATATCACCGACTTAATTGCTGGAGAAGAAGCAAATGTGTGGGTTAGATTTCGTTGGGATGGGGCTTGGAATTATGGATGGCAAATTGACAATGTTCAAATAGAAGACATCAATGAATCTGATTTAGCTATTTTAAAAGGGTATAGAAATTATGATGGAGGTATTGTTTATAGCCAAGTAGCACAAGCGCATGCGCAAGAGTTTATTATTGGGGCAGTGATCAAAAATATCGGACACATCGAACAAACAAACATTAAATTTAATTACGTTATTTCTGGACCAGATGGCTCGGAAGTTGCTTCAGGTACTAGTACGACTTTTATCCCTTCGTTGTTAAATGGTCAGCAAGACACTATTTTGCATGAAACTGGTTATACACCTGATGAACTTGGAAATTACACCATTGAGTGGACTGCAATTGCAGATGATGCAGACGATGCAACTGCTGATAATACATTAGAAGATGCCTTTTTTGAATTGACTGAGTACACCATGGCCTTGGATTACGATTTAGGCCCAATTTCGGAAATTAGCAACTGGCCTTTAAAAACTGGAGAAGCTTATTTTGGAAATTTAATGTCCTTTCAAGTAAATGACGAAGCAACCGCGTTGATTGTTCAAATCACAGATTACACAGAAAATTTAGGCGAAGTAATTAAAGGTGCAGTTTGGGAATTTGTGGAGGAAGGAACAGAATGGTCGTTGGTATTTGATTCAAACGAACACGATGTAACCGAAGATGATTTAGGCGGTTTTGTGACCTTTGATTTAGAAGAATTTGAGGTAAATCCAACTTCATTGTATTTATTTTGTGCCTATCAATATGCGTCGACTCCTCAGCCGATATTTGTGCGCCAAGGAGATATTGGTTTTAACAACGTACAAGGAAAAGACGATGAATATTTAAACCGAGGATTTTTTGACCGAGCTGCGCCAATTGTGCGTGTTCGATTAAATCCTGGTGAAGTTGGTTTGACTGAGACGGTACAAAAAAATGTTTTAGCTGTTTATCCAAACCCAGCTACTGAGCAAATAAATGTAACGGTGTCAACCAATTCCGAGTGTTCTTCACAAATTAATTTGGTGGATCTTTCTGGTAAAATAATTCAAACATTGCAAGTTGGTCAATCAAACGAAACAAGCATTGTACAATTTAACATTGCTAATTTACAAGCCGGTGTTTATTTTATCGAATTGATTAACGAAAACGGTAAAGAAATTGAAAAGGTTGTAAAAAAATAAGTCACGATTGAAATTTGACTAAAAAAATCCCCGAGAAATTGGGGATTTTTTTGGATAGTATAAACCTCAGTTCGACTCTAAATTACCATCCAGATTATTAAAATTTGATGGATTATCCATTTTTTTTGTTTAGGAATCGAACTCTAAGGTTATAAAGGTTTTCAACAATTTGGAAAATAACGGGGCTTTAACGGAGTTTAATCCAAATACTTTAACCAAGTTTTATCAATTATAACACCACCAATTTTTGAACAGAATAATTGGCTGAACTGCTTGTTTTAAGCAGATAAATCCCAGGTAATAAGTTAATTTCTGTACTCGAATTCATGTTAAAATTTTTAACAATGCTACCATTACTTGAAAAAATAGTAACATTCATTATTTCATTTCCAGTTGGTGAAAGCGTGATCAAACCAGTCGAAGGATTTGGATAAGCTACAAGCCCAATTTCTTCGGAAGTTAAACTTGCAAAACATGGCCCAGTAGTTGGCGTATTTCCATTATCCTCAATGCGTGTAGCAAACAAATTTGCCATATTATTTGAGCGGGTAACCCAATTATCAATCGAATGTCCGTTGTCAAAACAATCATTCGAGTACTCGTAATTTTCAATTATTTCTGATACCCTTTCTGGTCCATCGACTAAACTTGCAAAGTAGGTTTCAATGCCTTTAGACCCAAACGCTCTTGGATAGCGTGCATAATTTTGACAAAGATTGGTAGGGGTGTAGCATTCCCAATCCATTCGGCCCAAAACCCTTCCGTAATCGTAATTCACGACCACATCACTTCCTTGGTGAAATTGATATACAACTGGCCATTCCGTCTCGTCCGCCAACATGTCAAAATCGAACATAGCGCCGTAAATATTTCCAATTCCTTGCACTGATGCGTCGTGTGTCCCAAGATTTAAATCGCCTTGAACATCCCCTAAATCTGGACGCGTTAAACTAAAGCCAACAGGTAAACAATCTAACAAATCGGCGTCTGGTGTTGGTGCGTTGGCAATTGCTCCACAAAACGACGGTTTTTCGCTATTGGTTTGCATAAAAGTAGCTGCATAAGACACAAAACCTCCCGCACTTTCACCGGCAATAAACACATTATTTACATCAATCGAATCTAAGCCACTTCTGTTTTTCATAAAACGAATCGCTCCTTTGGCATCTTGCTGTCCACGATAATTTGCGCGAATCACTTCGGCACTATCAGCCACATAACCGCATGGGGCAGAAATATCTTCATTACAAAATAAATACATATCATAACTCGGAATTTTATGGGTGCCCAACCGGTAATTTATGGTGGCAACTACCCATCCTTTTTCGGCATAATGTTGAGCGATGTTTGCAATATTTAGGTCGTCCTTGGAACCTCCAATCCATGCGCCACCATGAACAAGAACCAAACATGGGCGCTTACAATTGGAGTCTCCAATCGGTTTGTAAATATCTAATTCTAACGATTCTGATTGTCCAGCATAATTAATCGCTTCGCCATAAGCCACATCGGTTTCAACCCGCGTCTCGTATAAATTCTCGGTATAGGGCAATTGTCCATAACAAAAGGCAGGCAATAGAATAAGTAAAAGGAAGGTCTTTTTCATGCTTAAAATTATTAAAAATCAAAATCACACTATTTTCAATTGATTAATTTGTTCATTATAAGTTTATCAGAAATTAAATATAGTCAAAATTATTTCAATTCGGTTTTTTTTTAACAACTTTACTATGGTTTTGAAATGCCAAAGGAATCAAGGTTCAGTAATAAAAGAGGTAAGATGATTTTGAAAAAGCAATTATTGTTCGTGTTTTGTTTGTTAACCTATGCAAATGTTTTTGCTCAAGCCGAAAAAGATTCAATTTTATTGTTGAATGGTAAAGTCTACCGCGGAACAATTACTGGTTTGTCCGATGGTATTTTAAAGTTTAACGAAATTGACAAAAAAGGGAATAAATTTAACAGTCAAATTGAAGATTATCGGATTTTCTCTTATACTCAAAAGGGACAAGAAAGTGTTGTTTATCAGATGGATGAGTTTAAAAATAATTTTTTGACAGTGGAGGAGGCAAAAAATGTGACCTTGGGAAGTTATGATGCTAGAAAACGCTTTAAACCACGATTTGTTTTTTGGTCGAGTTTTGCATTGAGTTATGCAGCCGCTATTTTTGACACGTATTTACCCCAGCATGTAATTGCCAATCCAAATTATTTAGGTGTAGAAACTAGTCCAGGACTTTTTAAAGCAAATGCGACCATGTTCCCGTTTTTAATCGTTCCACCAGTTTTAACTATTGGTTGGGCTTTCCCAAGTTTTAGAATTAAAGAAAAACAAATGATTCAAATGCATTTGGTGAATAATGAAAGTTATTATCATGGATTTCATCGAATTGCCAAACAAAAAAGAATTTTAGCTGCGTTAAAAGGTAGTTTAATCGGTATTGGTTCAGGATTAATTACGTACGCAATTTTTAAACCTTAATCAAGTTGGTTTGGTTGGTAAAGTGGGTTAATTTTCTTGTCTATTCTAATCTGTGGATTGCACTTGGGGCAGTCGCCTTTACGTGTCAATTTTATTTATTTTATCATCTGCCGATTGATTGGGTGGTACTTTTCTTCAATTTTTTTGGAACTATTTTTATTTATACGTTTCAACGGATTTTAAAAATTAAGCAAGGCCAAGCCCCCGGTGTTCGTTTAAATTGGATGAAGGACAATTATTTTTTGGTTATGGTTTTAACCTTTCTTTCGGCTATTGGGGTAGTTGGTTGTTTAGGGTGGCTAAATTATTGGGTTTATCCTTTGTTAATCATCAATGGGTTAATCGCATTTTTATACAGCATTAAATTTTTAAAAGAAAAAACAAAAAATTTAAGAGATTTACCCGGATTAAAAATAATTTTAGTCGCTTTTGTTTGGAGTTCAACCACCTTGCTGTTGCCTTTTTATAATTCGAATTATGGATTGGTAGAATTCCCACTAGCTTTATTTTTGACTTACTTTAGTTTCTATTTTGCACTAGCTATCCCTTTCGATATTCGCGACTTAATGTTTGATGAAAAATCTACTAAAACGATTCCTCAACTCCTTAATAAAAAAGGCGCTATTTTATTGGCTATTGGTCTTTGGATCATCTATGGATTGGCCATAAATCTAATTTCAACTAATTATTTAGTTGTAAACAATGTCGGGTTGCTGTTAGGTGGAGTATTAATTGTTTTCAGTTTAAAAAAAACAGAAAATGACCTTTATTATTCGATGGTCTTGGATGGATTATTAGTGATTTTACCCATTTTGTTTTATATTGATTCCCTGTAAAATAAACAAAAATTATTGAGTAAAAGTATCCAATACTTTATAAAATCGGCCACAAGCTTCATCTAAAATTTCGTAAGAATGTGCTGTCGAAATAAAACCAACCTCATATCCACTTGGACCAATATAAATCCCATTTTCCAATAAAACCCCAAACATTTTTTTGAAGTCTAACATCGTAGCTGGATCTATTTGATCTGCACGCTGAATGGCGCCATGTTCCCCAAAAGTCAACCAAAAAATTGAACCAATGGTAACCAATTCAAACGCAATGTTTTTGGATCGCGCGTAGGCATTGATTTTATCCACAAAGTAGCGTGTTCGTTTTTCTTGGTCTTCGTAAAATCCAGGGGTTAAACAAGTCGATACTTGTGCAATACCCGCCGCCATGGCTACTGGATTTCCACTCAATGTCCCTGCTTGGTAAACATCGCCCAATGGAGAAATGCACGCCATAATTTCGTTGGATGCGCCATAGGCTCCAACAGGAAGTCCTCCTCCTATTATTTTGCCATAAGTAACAATATCAGGACGAATATTATAAAATGCGGCAGCACCTGCAAACGCTACACGAAATCCTGAAATCACTTCGTCAAATAATAATAGAATTTTGTTTTCGGTGCAGATGTCCCGAAGAAATTCTAAAAACGACTTGTCTTGTAATAAAAGACCATTATTAGCAGGGATTGGTTCGATAATAATGCAAGCAATATCTTTCCCGTAAATTTGGATGCATTGTCTCACTGCTTCTTGGTCGTTCAAAGGCAGTACCAGGGTCTCACGCGTAAACCCCTCGGGTATTCCAGCAGAAGTGGAGGTGCCAAAAGTCGCTAACCCTGATCCAGCTTTCACCAAAAGAGAATCGACATGTCCATGATAGCAACCTTCGAATTTAACGATTTTGTTGCGCCCTGTATAACCTCTGGCTAAACGAATGGCGGACATCACCGCTTCCGTTCCTGAACTTACAAATCGGATTTTTTCTATAAAAGGGTTGTTGTCGATGATCAATTGCCCCAACTCATTTTCTAAAACCGTTGGTGCTCCAAATGAAGTGCCATTTTGAAGTGTTTTTTCGATGTTTTCTCGAACATTTTTGTTGTTGTGTCCTAGAATTAATGGCCCCCAACTTCCGCAAAAATCAATAAATTGATTGTCATCTTCGTCCCAAATATAACATCCGTCTCCTCGCTTAATAAATAATGGAGCTCCATCTACCGAACGGAAGGCTCTAACAGGCGAATTTACTCCCCCAGGGAACAATTTTTTTGCAGTTTCAAATAGTTGTTCAGATTTGTGTCGCCTTAGCATAGTTTTTTTATCAATGTTCGTATCTTTGAATAAATTGCGCGTGTAAAATTAAAACAAACAATGTTAGCATACAAAAGTTCACTCGATTTCGCTAAAGAAAAAGATTTAAATGATCCGTTGAGAGCTTATCGAGACCGATTTTATATTCCGGTAATCAATGGAATTGAAACAATTTATTTCACTGGAAATTCATTAGGATTACAGCCTAAATCAACAAAATCATACATTGATCAAGAGTTAGACGCATGGAAAAATTGGGGTGTTGAAGGGCATTTTGAAGCCATTAAACCTTGGTTTGCCTACCACGAGTTTTTATCCGAAAAAGCAGCAAAAATTGTCGGGGCCAAAGCTTCGGAGGTTGTAGTTACACATAGTTTAACCACCAATTTACATTTATTGATGGTGTCTTTTTATTTACCGACTTCGTCTCGGTTTAAAATTCTTTGCGAAAAAAAGGCCTTTCCTTCGGATCAATATGCGTTAGAATCGCAAGTAAGATTTCATGGGTACAATCCACAAGATGCCATTATTGAAGTTGCCCCAAGGACAGGTGAACATGTCATTCGTTTGGAAGATTTATTGGAAACTATCGCACAGCATGGTGAAGAAATTGCTTTGATAATGATTGGTGGGGTTAATTATTATTCAGGCGAATTATTTGACATGGAAGCGATTACCAAAGCTGGTCATCAGGTGGGTGCAAAAGTTGGGTTCGATTTGGCCCATGCGGCTGGTAATGTCAAGTTAAAATTAAATGAGTGGGGAGTAGATTTTGCAGCTTGGTGTTCGTATAAATATTTGAATTCGAGTCCCGGAGGAGTTTCAGGAATGTTTGTGCACGAAAGACATGCAAATAACAAAAATTTACCACGCTTTGCAGGATGGTGGGGACATGACAAATCAACTCGTTTTTTGATGGAACCTGGTTTTAATCCAATACCAGGCGCCGAAGGATGGCAATTAAGCAATGCACCGGTTTTAGGAATGGCTGCTCACTTAGCGTCATTAGATATTTTTGATGAAGTTGGCATGGATGCGCTAATTGCGAAACGAATTGATTTGACAAATTATTTAGAATTTTTAATCAATGACCTTACCGCACGAAAGGGCGATCAATGTGTTTTTGAAATAATTACACCTGCAGATCCAACAAAACGAGGGGCGCAATTGTCAATTCTTTTGAAAGGAATGGGAAAATCACTTTTTGATAAAATCACAAAAATGGGGGTGATCGCCGATTGGAGAGAGCCCAATGTAATTCGAGTGGCACCAGTGCCTTTTTACAACAGTTTTGAAGATGTGTTTAAATTTAGCGCGTGTTTGGAACAAGCAATCGATAATGATGGAAACGTATAATCCCGAAATAGTTAGTCAATACTTAAATGGTGCAGCTACTGAGGGTATTCCAATGATGAAATTAATGGCGCAAGTAGTAGTTATTTTGGTTATTGGATTGGTTTTATGGCGAATTAGTTCGGCGTTTAATAGAAAAAAGAATGTGCAACGACAAACCATGTTTAATGATTCAAGATTTCAAAAACATTGGCGAAAATAAAATTTTATGAATAAAGAAAAAAACGCAATTATTGTTGGAGCTGGTTTAGTAGGCTCACTGTGGGCAATATATCTGTCAAAAGCCGGGTATAAAGTAACCATTTACGAACGACGAAAAGATATCAGAAAAGCGGAAATATCTGCTGGGAAATCAATCAATTTAGCCTTGTCTTATCGTGGTTGGACCGCGTTAAAAGGTGTGGGAATTGAAGATGAAATTAAATCGATTGCGATCCCAATGCCCGGTCGAATCATGCACAGTGAAATTGGCGAACAAACGTACCAACCTTATGGCAAGTCGGGGGAGGCCATTTATTCAGTTTCTCGAGGTGGCATAAATGCAAAAATGATGGATCTTGCTGAAAATTTGGGTAAAGCAACGATCCATTATAACATTCAATGCACAGGGGCTGATTTAAATGCAGGAATAATTTATTTGGAAAATCTACTTACGAAAGAAAAGTTTCAAGACCAAGCGGACGTCGTTTTTGCCTGTGATGGTGCTTTTTCTGCAGTTCGTTATACCGCCATGCAAAAAATGGATCGATTTGATTATAGCCAAGATTATATCGACGATGGCTACCGCGAGTTGTTATTGCCTGCAAATGAAGATGGTTCGTATCGAATGGAAAAAAACGCCTTGCATATCTGGCCACGTGGTCGTTTTATGCTCATTGCGCTTCCAAACGAAGATGGTTCTTTCACGTGTACATTATTTATGCCGTATAAAGGCGATAAATCATTCGAGTCACTCAACAACGATCAGGCTGTGGTAGATTTTTTCAAAGAAACCTTTCCAGATTTCTACGATTTATCGCCAGATTTACTTCATTCTTGGCACAGTCATCCTTTGTCTTCTTTAGCCATTGTTAGATGTTATCCTTGGACAATGGGAAAATTTGCCTTGATGGGTGATGCAGCTCATGCAACCGTTCCTTTTTATGGACAAGGAATGAATGGCGGTTTTGAAGATTGTACCGTAATGGCGCAATTAATGGAAAAACATGCTGAGGACTGGACCAAAGTCTTTGAAGAATATCAAGTTTTACGGAAACCAGATGGGGATGCTTTACAAGATTTGTCCGTACAAAATTATTTTGTAATGCGTGATTTTGTGGCTGATCCAATGTTTTTATTGCAAAAAAAGATTGAAGGCCGATTTAGCGAATTGTACCCAAATAAATGGCTTCCGTTATACAGCCAAGTTTCTTTTTCTGATACGCGTTATTCAGATGCATGGAAAGCCGGACTTAAACAGGATGCGATTATGAAAAAAGTGATGGATCGATTAGACATCGCTCAAGTTTGGGACTCAAAAGAAATTGAAGAAAATATTTTGAATTTAATCGACCAAGAATGATAAAATCAGTAATTCTTTTCCTTGCCATGGGGAGTTTTTTTTCCTCGTTTGGTCAATTAGATGGGCATTTTGAAAAAAGAAATACATCTAGAAAAAGTGATAATCCATTTTCGAAAGAAAAAACATGGGGATATTTACTTTGGAGTGAAAATGCGAGTCATTATCGTCCTATAGGTTGGCATGTAGATGTAGGTTTAACCTACATGGCGGGTAATAATGCGGATGATGAAGGACGAACCTATGATTTATCTCCCTCTGGTACCCCTGGTTATTATTTGGAAGGTGGTATGCAACATCTCTTTAAAAATAGAAAAATATTGTTCAATTATGTCGATTGGGGTATTGGCCTAAAACACTTTGGTGGTTTGGAGAAATATACGTTCGAGTCAGTTTCGGATCTTGGAAGTTTTAATTTTGGATCGGTGTTTGCCCGAGGTGCAATTCATAGCATTTGGCAATTTTCAAAATATAATTTCTTTGATCAATCGATTGGTTTTAATGTAGATTACAGAATTTATGGAGGAAAAGATAAACAGGCCGAAGGAGATTATCTTTCTCCAATTCCTTCAGATAATCAAGGGAAATTTGTTGCACAATTACATTATTCGCTCGGTTTTGGTATTAAAATGAAAGATGGTTTGTTTTTGGTACCTACGGTTCAAACGCCTATTTTAACTATGGTTAATTTTAATGATTTTAATCCTTCACACAAATGGTTTAATAGCCGCTATCAACCGTTGATATTTGCGGTAAAACTTGCATGGCTTTTGCCAAAGTCTGGTTGTCCAAAAGTATTTGATGCTGATGGGGAGCGACAGTCGTTAGAATATGAAATGAGACAGTAGAAACTCTGTGATCATAGCTAGGCTTTCTTATGAAGGTTGATTTAATAAGTTAAATGCTATATGTTTTATTTTAATTTGGTCGTTTATTCTTTTCCATGGTAAGGATTTCTTATTTTCGTTGGAACTTTAATATAAGACACGATGAAAATGAAATTAGTTGGAATGTTGGCATTTACAGGATTAATTGCCCAATTCGCCCTTGCACAAACACCAAATTTGCATCCTAAAGTAGATTTAAGGCTTGGAATTACTAGTAATGAGGGAAATAATGGATTAGCGGTTGCTTACAATCCGAGTAAGAATTTATACTACACTGTGTATGCTGGAAATGCCATTTTTACAATGGAAGTGCATAAAAGCACTGGTGAGTCGATTAAAGTAATGCCTATCGGTGGTGATTTACGCGGATTATGGTACAATGAATCGAAAGCACGTCTAGAAGGAATTTTATTTGAGAATGCTGGCACCTGTTCGTTTGAGTTAGATGGAAATGGTTTTCCTTCTTCTATCTCAACGACAAGTTTTGGCTATGGAATGGGTGCTCAAGATGTTGCAGTTTATAACAAAGGGAAAGTATATTTCGCAGATTATTCTGGGGTAAGTAGCTTTAAGCAAGATAAAGGCAAAGGCAAACTCAGCAAACACGTTGATTTAGAGAATTATACAGCCATTAATTTTGGTGGTTTTATTCATACGGGCGTTATTGGGCATGAATTTGGGTTTTTTGATTACGAAGAAAATGTTCTGATGTTGGTAAATGCAAAAACGATGCGTATCACTGCTAAAGTCACTATTAGTATCCAAGAAGAAATAGAATCTTTGGAAAATTTCCGCATCTCTTATTGCAATAGCCGTTTGTTTATTTACAATGGTTATAGTAGAGAATGGATTGGGTACAAAATCTTCTAACCAATAAACGATCTTTTACTTTGAATATTTAAGTCAAATTGAGCTATGAAACAAATCCTGTCGCCGAAGCTAATTTCGGGGCAGGATTTTTTGTTTGTCGGTAGATCAGTTCGAAATCGAATTTCATACGTTAATCTTTAAGAAAAAGGATTAAGCTGAGTGTATAAGTTCCTATTTTTATCCAGTTTAGGAAGTTGGATTGGTTTTTACAATCCCCAATGTTCTTATTCTTGAATGATGCATTGAAAATCCATCACCTCCGTAAAATTAAAAAGGGGATCACCAATGGCAACCCCCTTTTTAGCATTAAATCTTTAATTTTATTTACTTCCGACAATTTGTAAACTGCCTTGTCCAGCTAGTTTTTCACCGTTGTCAGCTTTTGCTTCGTACACGTAGAAATAAACTCCATCTGAACAGTTGCTTCCGCTCATGTCTGTTCCATCCCATGTTCCGTTTGGTGTAGAGATTTCTCCAACTTTTACGCCCCAACGGTTGGTGATCGTAACACTCAATTCTGAAATTGAAGCCGATTTGAATTCAAATGTAAATACATCGTTGTTTCCATCGCCGTTAGGACTGAAAATGTTCACCCCATCAAAGGCAATTGGTTCGAATACTGTGATTATTTTACAAGTAGTATCTGAACAACCATTTTTATTGAATGCAATCAAACAAACAGTAACATCGTAAGTTTCTCCAATTGCTTCATATACGGTGTCCAATGTTTCAAAGAAATCATGTGAAATATACCAATCAGTAGCTGGACTGTAAATGCTCCAGAAGAACGTTGTATCCGCCAAAGGATCTAATGGATTTGCGAAGTATTGCGAAGTATTGGTGAAAAGAACTTCTACCGGTGCAGTACCTTTTAAATCAAAGTTCAATTGCGCCGAAGTCACGTCAAAGTTTGCGATTGGATTCAAGGAATCAACTGTGATGATTTGAGTAATCACACAACCATTTGCATCAGTTGCAGTAATTCTATAATCACCAGGATTTCTTCCTCCCCAAGTTGTATTGGTCGTAGTTGCTCCAGTTGCTAAATCTTCCCAAACGTAATCGTAGTCAGGTGTTCCTCCCGATGCTGACGCATAAACTTGACCATTTCCATTTTGATAACCGAATAATCGGCAATAAGCTGGATCGTATCCTGTATCTTCATTGAAATACAACAATGGAGGTTCAGTCATTGTGATGGTAAGAACGTAAGAACATCCTCTTGCATCATTGATTGTTAAGACATACTCACCAGCAGCTACATTCACTGAATCTGCTGCGAAACCATTTGGAACATCTGTTTCAGGGGCCCAGAAATAAGCCATTGGATTGTTGATGTCTTCTCCAGTTACGGAGTCAATTACAATAATTCCAAGATCTCCAAAACACAATGGAGGCATTATTCTGTAGAAAGGTTCTAAAGCAGGAGGATCATTAATCACGATGGTCGCTGTTGCAGCACATCCTGATTCGTCAACCACAGTGACGAAGTAAGTACCAGCAGTTAATGAATTTGCAGTTGTCGAACCGCCAATATTTAAAACAGTACCACCTACGTTTGTAATTTCAATTTCAAAGAATCCACTACCACCAGAAACGAACGCAGTGATTGATCCATCAGAGAATCCGAAACAAGTTGGTTCGTTGAAAATTATATCCACCACTGGCTCTAAATAAATAATAATCGTTTTAGTAAAAGTGTGAGTACATCCATCATCCGTTGAAACTGTTAATGAGATTGTATAAGTTCCAATTGCTCCATACGTATGAGATGGGTTTTCTAAAGCAGAACCAGATCCGTCACCGAAATCCCAATCCCATTCAGTAATTGTACCCCCACCAGGAATTGTAGAGAAATCTACAAAATCAACCTCGTTGATTATACAAGCACTTCCTAATCCGTCCGCCGAGGAAACACCATCTACTTCATATTCGAAATCTGCAACTGGTTGCGGATATACTTCAACAATAAAGGTTGCTTCATCATCTGGACATGGATCAACTCCATCCACAGTGTAAGTAAATTCATAAGTGCCACCTAATCCAGCTACGTTTAATATTCCGGTTGCTTCGTTAAATTGGCCAGAGAAAGTTACTTCATCAAAATCTCCAAGTGGGTTTGCGCCATCTGAAATTAAGTCGTGTAAATCAACCGTTGTTCCAGCTGTTCCGCAAAGCGCGATGGCCGAATCGTTACCTGCTGCATCACTTCCTCCAAAGTCGATTTCAACAAGTACAGCATCAAAACATCCACCTGCCGTATCAGCAATCATTAACCAAACTTCATCATCTGGTCCCATCATAGGGCCTGCAAAAATTGGTTCTGTTTGAGATGCGCTATCAGGCATTTCAGTGAAGAATAAAATAACGGTATTGTCAATGTCATTTACATCTTCGAACACTAAAGTAGTGATGTCAAATTCATCGCAGAATGATCCTGGGTCAGTAATTTCGATTTGTGGTCCTTCCGTAAATTCCACCACAATTGTTTTTGTGATTTCACCTTCCAAACAATCAGAAATTGGTGTTCCAGTAACTGTATACGTTGTTGTTTCCGTTGGATTTACCACAATAATTGGCCCATCAGTTGGCATATCTGGATCGAAAGGATCTGATTCCCAAACCCAATCATAATCACCAGCATTTGGTCCATCAACCGTTAAAGTTACTGGATTTCCTTGACAACTTTGTGCAGTATCAATTGTTGGATTACATTCGCTAATCAAACCACCGCCTAAACCACCAGCTGATTCGTAATCAATATAATATAAACTTGAAAACGCACTTTCAACAGCATCAGAACTTAATACGATAGCATACGTAAAGTTGATAGAATCACCAGCAGTGAGAGTAGATTTGTGCGCTAAAGAAATCGCGGCATCTGCAACAGCAACAGCGCCAACTACACCAGTTAAACCACCAGTTCCATTCCAAATATCAGATCCATCTCTGTTTGAGAATCCACCATGAGAAACACGGAAAGCATCACCCAAAGCCCCAAAACCCATGTAAGAAGGGTGCGGAGATGGTTGTGTTGCAGAAACTAATACTTTTTGACAATCCAATTCTGGTTGAGATTCGATTGTATTAGTAGTCGTGAAACTACCTCCAATTGGTTGATTGTTATCTGGGTCAACATTTCTGTAGTAGTAAATATCTGTTAAAGTAGACCCAGTAGTATTTATTAAGGTTACCTCGGTAGTGTAGAACAATTCTGTCATTACCAAGTGATATTTAACATTAATAATAACTCCAGCGACAGAACCTTCCCATTCAACAGTAATACAATCGCCCTCCACAGTATGCGTGATTGGTTTAAGTGGGTTGTTAATTACTCCAAAAACATCATAGTTATTGCTGTAATTTACACCAGCAATTTCAATACCCCAGCCATTTTCAGGTGTTCCTGGCACGAAGAAATCGCCATCAAATAGGCCGGCACCCCAACCAGTATCACTTGGATCGGCTACGAATCCACATGCGGTTGCACCACCACCACCACGAGCGTGAAAACCAGCACCTGCAAAGGTACCTTCTTTCCCTCTTGGTCCATCTACAGCTACATTCACCAAATCTCCCATCAGGTAGGCGTTTCCGGCAACTAATTGCCCGTAAGCACTTGACCCAAGTAGAAATACCATGGCAATAATGAAGCTTGATTTTAAACTTTTTGTTACTAACATAATTCTATTTTTTGTAAGATTTAATGACAAAGACTTAAAAGGTACGCATTCCACCATTCAAGGTCTTTTGCACCATTTGTTCTATCCAAATAAACGTGGATATAAAGTTTTTTACTTGCAAAATCTGCTACATAACTCACTAAATTATTAGAGTGGAAGCCACAAAGTTTTGTTGCTTGTTCTGCACTTGTCCAGTTTAAATTTGTTGCATCTGCAACATAATATTCTTGAACTGGTTTTGCATTGTCTAAAACGACACAAAAATTTCCTGTCACAGTTGCAACACTTCTTTTACTCGGTCCCCCATCTTGCGAAAAAGCGATCGAAGTGACAGAAATGGCTACCAAAAGGAGTAATTTCTTTAAATTGTTCATTTGTTTTATTTTTTAAAGGTGTAAAATTATCAATAAATATCAATACACGATTGTTTTCAAATAAGTAGACTCAATTTAGTTAAAAAAAGTTGCTTGAAGAACTAAAATTTTTTCAATTTGGGTAAAAAAAACGATTTTACTCAATTTGGTAAAATCGTTTTTTGACATTAAACAACTATTTTCTTTATTGAACAATCAATTTAGTAAGGAAAACCTCGTTTGTTGAAGTTAAAAGAGAGACGTAATAAATTCCTTTTCCAAGTTCATTCACATTTAGAACAAATTGTTGATCTATACTATTTGTTTTTGAGAATACTTGTTGGCCGAGTGCATTCTGAATAATTAATTGATTATCTCCAACGAATGCATGGCTAAAATCAATAATTGCGTAATCACTGGCTGGGTTTGGATAAATAACAATGCTCTCTGACGAGTTTTGATTGATTCCGAGACAATCTACTACAAATAACTGCAACGAATCTGAACTTGCACATCCATCTTCGGTGGAAACCGTTAATGTGATTACATAAGTTCCATATTCACTATAAACATGCGAAGGATTCGCTATTGCAGCGCCATATCCATCCCCAAAATTCCAATTCCAATCGGTAATAACACCACCTAACGGAATCGTCGAAAGGTCTTGAAAATTTACTAAATTATCAAGACATGTAGTGAAAATTCCATCTTCTGATGAATTTCCACCCGACTCAAAAGCTAATTCTGCGTTTGGTTGAGCATACACTTCCACAAAAATTAAGGCTTCGTCTTCTGCACAATCGCCTACACTTTCAATGAGGTAAGAAAATTCGAAAGTTCCACTTAATCCTCCCACTTCCAAAAGGTCTGTTAATTCGTCAAAAGCACCAGAAGCGGTTAATTCCGTGAGGGTTCCTAACGGATAAGCATCCTCAGAAACTAGGTCATTGATGTCAACCGATGTTCCAATTATTCCACATAATGCGATTGTAGAATCAGGTCCAGCTGTGCCTTCTCCAGTAAAAAAGATCTCAACTAAGACCGCATCGAAACAACCATCGACGGTATCTCCTATCATTAACCAAACTTCATCGTCAAAGTCCATCATTGGTCCTGCAAAAATGGGGGATGTTTGATCGGCACTATCCGGCATTTCGGAAAAGAAATAAGTAACTGTTTCATCGATATCATAGAGGTCTTCAAAAACTAGGGTTGTGAGATCGAATTCCTCGCAGATTAAACCTGGGTCGGTGATTCCAATCCATGGGCCATCAACCACTTCGACGACAATCGATTTTGAAATAACGCCTGTTAAACAACCAGAAATTAGACTCCCATGGGCAGTATATACCGTTGTTTCGACAGGGTTAACACTTACTGACGAACCTACCAATTCCATGCCTGGATCTATCGGATCAGCCGACCATACCCACGCATAATCATCCACACTTGGTCCATTGGCTGTTAAAATTACCGCATTGTTCGGACAACTTTCAATCGTATCTAATGCAGGATAGCAAGGATTCATTAACTCACCCCCAATTTCATCAGAGGTTTCATAGCTTAAATAATAGAAATCAATCAGGGCATTTTCAACTTGGTCCGATCCAACAACAATGGCAAAGGTAAAGTTGACGGAATCACCGGCTGCTATAACCGTTTTATATGCTAATGATATTGCTTTGTCCGCAGTTTCACTATCACCAAGCGTATTTTGCAATCCTGCTGCGCCATTCCAAATCTCCGACCCGTATCGATTGAAAAAACCTCCATGAGTGACACGGAAATTCTCTCCAATTGCACCTATACCAATATAAGAATCATGGGGATTACCATTGGTAGCACTCACCAAAGCTTTGTTGCATGTCAGGCTTCCTTGAGACTCAATGGTATTTGTGGTGTAAAATTCAGCGCTAAGATGTGCATTATTGTCTGGATCAAGCGTTCTATAATAATACACATCTGTTAAGTCATCGTCTGTTGTATTATGTAAAGTTACTTCAGTGGTGTAAAAGAGCGCCGTTTTTTGTAAATGATATTTGATATTAATGACGACCCCATCTACTGAACCTTGCCATTCAACAGTCATACAATCGCCGTTCACAGAGTGAGAAATAGGGTGGAGTGGATCACGAGGAATTTGATAAATATTAAAATTATTACTAAAGTTCTCCGAATCAATTTCTATTCCCCAACCATTTTCTGGTGTACCTGCTGAATAGAAATCGCCATCAAATAAAAGCGAATCCCAATCGGAATAGTGCGGATCAGCGACTAAGCCGCTTCGGACAGCTCCTCCTATTGCGCGATTGTGAAATCCAGCGCCAGAAGCTGTGCCTTCTTTCCCCAATGTATCATCGATGGCAATATTGATATAATCACCAATAAGATATGCATTTCCTCCTTCAATTTGCCCAAAAGTGGGTGAATTAACTAAGCCAAAGGTTAAAAGAAGGCTTGCAATTAAAAGTTTTGAAGTCATGATCAAATAAGTTTTGGCTTTTATTGACAAAGGCTGTTTAAGTATACATTCCACCACGAAAGGTCTTTCTTGCCATTAGTTCGCTCCAAATACAAATGAATATATAATTTTTTGTTCGCAAAATCGGCTTCATACATAACCAAATTATTGGAGTAGAATCCACAAAGTTTTGTTGCTTGTTCTATACTTTCCCAATTTAAATCGCTAGCATCTGCCACATAATATTCATGAATAGGTGTTGAATTGTCTAAAATCACACAAAAATTGCCTGAGACAACTGCGATGTTGCTTATAACATTGGGTTGATTTACTTGCAAAAAACCATTGTTAGACAGGTAGATAGCGATTAAAAGTAAAATTCTTTTTAAATAGGGCATAGTCATTTTTTATAGGCTTTATTCAAACTAAAAAGCCTTGTAAAGACACTTAACGTAAATAGCACAAAAAAGGTTGGATAACTATATTTAATAAATAAAAATGCCATCCACAAAAAGTAGATGGCACAAATGTCACTGATTTTTTGATTAATGAGTGATAGCTATTGGCAATGTTAAACGGGATCTTACGGGATACCCTCCGCTTTCACCTGGTTTCCATTTCGGCATTGCTGAAACAACTTTTAAAGCAGCACGATCTAATTCGGGAGAAATTCCTCTCAAAATTTTCACAAACTCAATACTCCCATCTAAATTTACCACAAACGAAATGTAAATAGTTCCTTTGTCTGAGAGACCTAATTCAGTTGGTATTTTGATATTTTTATTGATGAATTTAGCCATTTCTACTTGTCCACCATAATAACTTGGATCCACATCTGGGAATTCAACAATGTCATTCACTTCGGCGATCTCAAACTCTTTGTCGATAATGCGACCATCATCCTCAATATCGATAAGTTCTTTGTTTTTGATTTCTGGGTTATGCGAACTTTGTACAGTTAGGTTTTTTACCACCGTCACTTCATCCACATAATTTACCATTGTTTGCCGTTGATTTTGAGGTTCTAAAATCTGAATTTCCTCTGTTGGAATGTCGACACAAAATATGGTTGTGTAGTCTTTCTCAAGTTGCGCCATTCGTTGATGTTCTTCCACAGAAACAAATTCAAATGCGGCGAGGCAAATCGACCCTGAAACAATCAGTCCGATTTGGAAAAAAGCAAACCTCTTTTTCTCGAGGTCTACTTTTGGATTTTTTTTTGCGATCATAATAGTTGTTTTTTAATTAAACATATTATGAAAATTGCAATTCGTATGCCAAAATTATAAACAATTACTAATCAATATTATAATTCGATTATTTAGTTAAATTTTTGTTAAAATAATTTTTATTGATGTTTGTTTCCTTTGACAAAAACAGAAATTAAATTTCCTGCAACAACCAGGATACTGATCGTTAGCCAAACATACCCCCATTGGCTGAAATCGTATTGAGTGGGATTTGATAAGGTTAAAATAGCGACAATAATTACACCAGATAAAGCGATAGTCAATCCTAACGCGATGTTTTTAACTTGTCTAATCTTACTTTTTACCCGAATATAAATTTCTAGAAAAAAGATAATGAGAAGAAAAGGCAAGGTAAAAACGGCTGCTTGATAGTTCAAGAAGGGAACAAGTTCAACCGAATAATGTCGGTTATTTTCTATTTCTTCCAAATGATCAACTAGATGGGTGGCCTGCGCATTATAAATGCTAGCACCAAAATAAGCCGCAATCAATAGCGTAAGAAAACCCAAGATTGCACAAATTAAATTTTTTGATCGCATAGTTTACAAAGATATTCATTGGAAGTAACATATCTATTTTCTATCGAAAATTTGAGAGAATAAAATCAGAAATGAATTTGAAAAAATTGCGAACCTGTTTTGTACGTCGTTCAAATCGGTATATTTGTATGAAATTTCAAGTATGTCTGAAAAAATTAGTACGTCGAAAGCACCAAAACCAGTAGGATTGTATCCACATGCACGAAAAGTAGGAAACCTTTTGTTTCTATCTGGAGTTGGACCAAGAGTAGCTGGTTCTAATGCCAACGATTCTGAAGTGCCGGGTTTAGAATTAGATCATAATGGCAATTTTAAGCAGTTTGATTTTGAAGCGCAATGTCGTTCGGTTTTCGATAACGTAAAATTAATTTTAGAAGCTTCAGGGTCATCTTGGGATCAATTGGTGGATGTTACGGTATTTTTAGTAAATATGAAACGCGATTTTCATGTTTATAACAAGGTTTACGCCGAATATTTTAAAGACAATCAACCTTGTCGCACAACGGTTGAAATAAATAGTTTGCCAACACCAATTGCCATTGAATTAAAATGTATTGCAACAATAGATTAAAACAAAAAAAATGATTGGACTAATAATTAAATTCATCTTAACACTTTCTTCTTTATTCTTCACCATTTATTTATTTTACGATGGGTCATGGGGATGGGGAATCGTATTCATATTCATCACTGCATTGTTTGGCTTATTCATTTTCCGAAATGAGAATTTGATCATGGCGGCACTTCAAATGCGTCAGCAAAATGTAGAAAAGGCACAGAAATATTTAAACCGAATTAAACATCCTCAATTTCTCTTAAAAGGGCAAAGAGCTTATTTTTTCTATTTAAAGGCTATTGCATCTTCGAATAATTCGTCGATGGGACAAATTGAAGCTTTGTTCCGAAAAGCATTAAGTATTGGATTAAAAAAGGATTACGACCAAGCAATGGCTAAGTTAAATATTGGAGCGATTTGTCTACAAACTGGACGAAGAAGAGAAGCCGAAGTTTTACTTACAGATGCTAAAAAATTAGACACAAAAGGTATGTTAACAGAACATATCAAAAGCTTGCGTAAACAAATGGGTAAAGTAACTTCTGCGAACCAATTGAGAATGGCGCAAATGAGCAAAGGGAAAAAAGGTAAAATGAGGTAGATTGGTTTCGTGTGATTCCAACCTTCCTATCGCTTAAAATTTTTTACTATAGTTAAATCCTCTATAAAACTTCCTGCATCAATTTCGATAAAGAAAATCCTGTTAACGTAAGGGTAAACCTAATTTTTTGACCATACGTTGTTCCTGCTGGGTAGGAATTTTTTAGATTGTCTGATTCGTAAATGGGGAAATAAACGCCGAAAAATTTAGAAGCTTTGATTGCAACCCCAGCATCGGAAGCGGATTCCATTGTTCCAGCATTGTCAAATAATCCAAAGTCGGCGTAAACACCAACCAATTTGATATAAGGCAATTGAATGTAGAGATTCGTGGCAAATAATGAGCCATTGGTGGTTCCATAAGTGCTGGTAGTTTTAAAACCGCCTTGATTTTCAATTCGTTGGTTTGCCCATAATCCGCTTGTTTGATTTCGTCCAAACATGTAATTTTCATACGTCACGTCTTGCGCTCCGGTTTGTCCACCTAAATTAAATGCATACCTATTTGCTGGTCCATTAGCGATTAAGTTTTGTCCAAAAAATGCTCTAATTTCAATTGACTTATCTTTTTCATCCCAATATTGTACAGTGTATTTTACTTCTCCTCCTAAATTCATTATTTCTGAGTTGATAGCTAAACCTCCATAATTATTTTCTGCGTTGAAATAATCTAACCGCACCTTAAATTCCACCTGATGTCTTCTTTTTTTGTAGTTGAGTTCGTAGTTAGCGGTACCACCCATTAAAACATTATCAATCCCAAGTCCATTTTCTAGAATATAATGTCCTTGTAATTTTAAATTTTGTTTGAATCTACTTTTGGCAGCGGGTTTTCCAATACCTAAATTTAAATAAGGTTGTATGGTGTAATAAGTTGCAATAGCAGTTCCAGAAGAATCTAAATTAGCGCTTAATCCGTTGCCAAATGTTTTACCCAAGATACCTAAAGTTACCATACGAACATTTTTAGCAGGAATCCATGAATAATTCATGTCGGCAAAACCGGCCAGGTTTTTTCTCCCAAAAGAAAAAAGTGGTGCAATGGTATATTCAAATTTATTTTTAGGAAGCGTTTGGTTGTGAAAAACCGCTCCAAGCATAAATTTATCATAAGTATTTAGGCCAATTGATGGAAGCCAAAACGAATTACAAACGCCAGGTTCGTTATCACCGCCTAAAAATTCCATTTTAAAAGGTTCGGTTTTGTGGAAAAGCCCTTTTTTAGTCCAATAATTATTACTTCTGTTTAATTCAGGCATTTGCCGTTTCGCATCGATAATAAATTCATCATAACTCGTGCCTTTAAAGGTGGCTTCTGATTTTTTTGTTCCTGCATCTAACCAAACTGTTTCGCGATATTGGCCCAAACTATAAGCATCCACCCTAACTGGAGAAGCAATTTGACCGTTGTTTTTAATTTTCACAACCGTGGTGTTTTCTTCCACGGTTACACCTTGTATTTTGTAATCGATTTGTTTCGTCGTTTGAATCAAATCCTCGAACAACCAACTCAAATCTTTTCCTGTTTCACGTTCAAGTGTCGCTTTGATATCCGCAGGTTGTGGATGTTTGTAATGCCATTCTTCATAATAAGCTTGCATAGCTTTGTCAAAGGCTTCGTCGCCTAAATAATCTTTCAAATAAAGGAAAACGAGTCCTGTTTTTGAATAGACAATTGCCCCGTAATTTAGATTGGTATAATCTTCCGAAGGCAATTCAATCGGTTGATCTAGTCCTAATCCAGCTACAGTTGCGTAGGTAAATGAAGACATGTCTTGGTGGTTCAAGTTCTCAATATGAAGTTTATCTGCCATCCCACGGGCCATGTCGCTCATTCGCTGATTGTTTGGATATTTGGTTTGCATGTAACGGATTTCATTCATGGTATTTAACCCTTCGTCCATCCAGGCATGATCACGTTCATTTGATCCTAAAAGACCGTAAAACCAGTTATGACCAACTTCATGAACAATCACCACTTCTAATTCTTCTTTCGACGAAGCATTGCCAATAACCGTGATGTTTGGATATTCCATTCCACCTCCAGCACTAATAGTTCCATCTACCGCAGTTACGTGGTTGTATGGATAATCCCCATTCCATTTTGAATAGTAAAAGGTAGCATCGTTCAAATATTCGATGGCATCTTTCCAAAGTTCTGCTTGATGGGGTGTAAACATGGCCCAACTGGTGACTTTTCTTCCAGAATTTGGCAAAGTAACTTCTCCTTTTAAAACTTCAAAACGTTTGTCCGCAAACCAAGCAAAATCGTGAACATTTTTTTGCGTGTAGCGAATGGTTTTTAATTCCGAATCCGATGCTGGACAAGGGGTATAGCCTCCTCCTGATTTTTCAGGTGTTTCAAATGCGCCTGCCTTATATTTGGCTTCGGTCGCTGCTGCTTTTGCTTCCAAAAATTCAATCTCACTAGCTGTTTGTAAATCTCCCGTTGCACCAACAACATAGTTTTTTGGTAAGGTAATCGACACATCAAACGATCCAAATTCTGAATAAAATTCGCCTTGTGTCAAATAGGGCATTTCGTGCCAACCATCCGTATCAAAAACAGCTGGTTTTGGATACCATTGTGTAATTTGATAAGATTCTTCGACGAAGCCCATTCGAGAAATGTCTCCTGAAGGAATTTTAACTTTGAATGGTGTCGAAACGACTATTTTTTCGCCTGGTTTTAAAGGTGCGGCAAAGGTTAGTTTACAAATGTCGATGTTTTTTTCATCGAGTTCCCATTTTGCAGGTTGACCATTAATTTTAAAATCTAACGAATCAATATAGCCTAAATCTTTCTCGTCGGCAAATTGAATGGCCATATTGTCCATGTCATACAATTGGCGCGACATCGCAGTTTCGGTATTTTTATACGCATTTGGCCATAAATGAATATACATGAAGGTTAATTCAACCGTTGAGTTGTTATAATAAGTGAACTCTTCATACCCGCGCAACATGTTTTCTTGATCATAGAGCTGCACATTTATTTTATAATCTACTTTTTGCTGAAAGTAAGATTGTGCAGTTCCATTCAATAGAAATCCGAAACTAAGTAGTGTTAAAATGAATTTCATTTTAACATTCGTGTGCGTTGAATTTGATGTCATTCGGTTCTTTTTTATGTGTCTTAATAAGCGATTTTAAATACCTTTTTTAAGGTGAAATATATGAATACGATGCAAGATACTTATATTTACTGAAATTTATCATCAATTTGGATGATCGGTTAGAATCTAATGTATATGAAGTATAATTTAATAATAACGGTGCTCCTTTTTTCGGTGTTCGTTTCGTGTGTAAGCAATGGAGAAAAAACGGAGGTGGAAACGCATAAATTTACGAATGAACTAATTAACGAAACGAGTCCTTATTTGCTTCAACATGCGCACAACCCTGTAAATTGGATGCCTTGGGGCGATGCTGCTTTTGAAAAGGCAAAGGCTGAAAAAAAATTAGTGTTGGTGAGCATTGGATATTCTTCTTGTCATTGGTGTCACGTGATGGAAAAAGAGAGTTTTGAAAATGAAGAAATTGCGGCCATCATGAACAAAAATTTTATTTGTGTTAAAGTGGATCGTGAAGAACGTCCTGATGTTGATCAGGTGTATATGAATGCTGTGGAGTTAATGACAGGTGGCGGTGGTTGGCCTTTAAATTGTTTTACCTTACCCGATGGAAAACCAATTCAAGGTGGTACTTATTATCAACCTGAACAATGGATTGAACTTTTAAATAATTTGGCCTACAAGTATGAAAAATCTCCGAAAGAGGTCGAACGTTTTGCCGAAAATTTAACAAAAGGTATTCAGCAAGATGAATTGGTGACTGTACCAAAAGTTGGCATTCAATTTTCACAAGTTACGCTCGATTCGTTGGTGAATAACTGGAAACCTTTTTTGGATACAACCGAAGGTGGAAATTTGCAAGAAATTAAATTTCCTTTACCAAATAACCTCGAATTTATGCAACAATATGCCTATCATGATAAAGATTCGGCGTTGATGAAACATGTTGATTTGACCTTAAAAAAGATGGCTTTAGGTGGAATTTATGATCAAATTGGTGGTGGATTCGCACGCTATTCGACCGATGCAAGATGGAAGGTTCCTCATTTTGAAAAAATGCTCTATGACAACGCGCAGTTAATTTCGTTGTATTCGCATGCGTACAAGCGGACAAAGGATCCACTTTACAAACAAGTTGTTTATCAAACCTTAGGATGGGCACAGCGAGAGATGATGACTCCAAGTGGGGCATTTTATTCGGCTTTAGATGCAGATAGTGAAGGAGAAGAAGGTAAATTCTATGTTTGGACAAAAGAAGAACTTCAAAAAGTGTTAGATCCGACAGAATATAAATTAGCAGAAGAGTTTTATTCGGTAGGGATAAAGGGTTTGTGGGAAGAAAATTATATCCTTTTACGTGGGATGGATAATGTCGCTTATGCCCAAAGCAAAGGAATGGATTTGAAGTCATTAAATCAACAGATTAAAACAATCAATAAAAAATTATTAGCCGCTCGAAATAATCGCATTCGACCGGGATTGGATGATAAATCACTTACCTCATGGAATGCAATGATGATTGTGGGATTATTAGATGCTTACCAAGTTTTTGGTGAACCTTTATTTTTGAAAGGAGCGCTGATGAATTCACAATGGATCGAGAAATCGCAGCTTTCTAAGGATGGAAAATTGTTGCACACTTTTAAAAATGGTCAAGCTAAAATTAATGGATTTCTAGAGGATTATTGTTTTACTATCGAGGCTTATATCAAACTATATGAAGTAACTTTTGATGAAAAACATTTGAAGAAAGCCGATCAAATGGCACAGTACGCGATTACGCATTTTTATGACCAACAAAGTGGAATGTTTTATTTTTCATCGGATCAAGAAGGATCATTAATTGCTCGGAAAATGGAAATTCTTGACAATGTAATCCCTTCATCAAATTCGATGATGGCAACTGTGCTTTACGATTTGGGAATTTTGTTGAGCAAAGAAGATTACAGAGAAAAATCTAAACAACTTTTAGCAAATGTATATAATGACATGGCAGAACAAGGTACGGGATATACGAATTGGGGAATTTTAGCTTTAAACATGTTAAACCCCTATTTTGAGATTGCGATTACTGGAAAAGAATGGCAGAAAACCTTAAAAGATTGGCATTCGCATTATATCCCGAATGCCCTATATATGGGAGGAGCAACGTCGAGTTCGTTAGAGGTTTTAGATGGTAAGTTTACAAACGAAACAATGATTTATGTGTGTCTCGAAGGAGCGTGCAAACGACCAACGACCACCGTTCGTGATGCTTTGTCGATTATGAAATAAATAATCGATGAAAGATAGGCTCAAAAAAATTGCTAAGAGATGATTAAAATAGTTAAAGAAGATTAACTAAATTTGACCTTGAAACAGAACAACTATTCCCTAAATTGATCGGCTCTTTAAATAAATAGCTTGTCAAATTAACACACAGGTTTTAATATCAAATAGGTTGAATTCAGTAAAGTCTTTGAAAAAATAGTACATTTGAAATATATGGTAGAAATAGATGGTTTAGAATACAATACGGCGCGGCCAAAAATGCTCATTCCTGAGTATGGTCGAAACGTTCAGAAAATGGTAGATCATGCCGTTTCGTTGACAGATCGTGAAGAAAGAAATAAAGTGGCGGAATCAATCATTCGTGTGATGGGAGAATTAAAACCAGAATTGCGTGATGTAGAAGAATATAAACCAAAATTGTGGACACATTTATTTATTATGTCCGATTTTAAATTAGAAGTTGATTCGCCTTATCCATTGCCAAACAAAGAAACCCTAAATGAACCGCCAGGCCGCGTTGAATATCCTCAATCGCATGTGAAAATTGGACATTATGGGAAAAATGTAGAAAAATTGATTGAAAAGGCCTGTCAAATGACTGACCCGAAAGAAAAAGAAGCGCTTTCACATACGATTGCAAGTATGATGAAACAATTTTATCTTACCTTCAATTCAACTTCGATTGAAGATGACATGGTATTAGATCATTTAAACAAATTATCAAATGGTCGTATAAAATTGGAGGATGTTTCATTTCTACCGTCTACTTCTTCAATTTTAAAAACAAACACCACCGCTGTTAGTTCTTCGAATCCGGTTAATAAAAAACCGAACAAAAACAGAAATAAAAACAACGGTCAAAATCAAAACCAAAACCGGAATAAAAATAACAATAGTAATAACCGCAAAAGATACTAAGCGATAATGGGTGCATTTGAAATTCATGGCGGAAAGCCTCTAAAAGGAGAATTAACTCCTCAAGGTGCAAAAAACGAAGCACTGCAAGTTTTGTGCGCGGTATTGATGACCAGCGAAAAAGTTACGATTAGTAACATACCTGACATTATTGACGTCAACAAACTAATCAATCTGCTTCAAGCAATGGGAGTGAGGGTTGAGAAAGTGGAAAGAGGAACCTATAATTTCAAAGCTTCTGATATTGATTTGGAATACCTAAAATCGGATGATTACAATAAAAGAGCTGCTGATTTAAGAGGTTCGATTATGGTAATTGGACCATTGTTAGCTCGTTTTGGTGTTGCCTATATGCCAAAGCCTGGGGGGGATAAAATCGGACGACGTAGGTTAGATACGCACTTTGAAGGTTTTATTCAATTAGGCGCAAAATTTAATTACGATCCTAAAAATTATTTTTATACCGTTGAAGGCGATAAATTAGCAGGAACTTATATTCATTTAGACGAGGCTTCTGTTACTGGAACAGCGAACGTTTTAATGGCTGCGGTTCAAGCAAAAGGTGAAACAACCATTTACAATGCAGCTTGCGAACCTTACTTGCAACAATTGTGTAAAATGTTAAATAACATGGGAGCTAAAATCACGGGAATTGGCTCCAATATGTTAAAAATTAAAGGAGTTAAAAATTTAGGGGGATGTTATCACCGTATTTTGCCTGACATGATCGAAATTGGATCATTTATTGGGTTAGCAGCAATGACCCGCTCCGAAATCAGAATTAAGGATGTTAGTTACCCAGATTTAGGCATCATTCCGAACGTTTTCCGAAAATTGGGAATTCATATCGATTTGATCGGGGACGATTTATACATTCCTCCGCAAGATTCTTATACCATCGATACCTTTATTGATGGGTCAATTTTAACCGTATCTGATGCGCCATGGCCCGGATTTACGCCGGATTTATTGAGCATTGTTTTAGTCACCGCAACGCAAGCAAAAGGCTCGGTGTTGGTGCATCAAAAAATGTTTGAATCGCGGTTGTTCTTTACCGATAAGTTGATTGAAATGGGAGCACAAATTATATTATGTGATCCACACCGTGCGGCGGTGATCGGATTAAATCATTCAAATTCTTTGCGAGGAATAAATATGACTTCACCAGATATTCGCGCAGGGGTTTCTTTGTTAATTGCTGCTTTGTCTGCGGATGGAAAAAGTACGATTCACAACATCGAACAAATCGATCGTGGATATGAAAACATTGATGTTCGGTTAAATAATCTTGGTGCTGATATCCGTAGGATTGGATAATCTTTATTTCAAATTTCTAAAAGCGGGTATTCCAATTTTAAATCCGAATATTGGTGTAGCGTAAGTGATTTTGTGCCCTGATCGATGCACTCAGGGTTTAAACACCGATCGTATAAAAAAGCGAATTTCGTGATTTATCAGTATTAATCTATCTTTTTCCTAATTGCATTAGCTACTTTGCTCCCAATTAAATAACGTAAACCAATTCCGAATCCGCTGGTAAAATCAAACGTTAAGGGCGGCGTTCCAATAAATTTGTTTCCAGGGTCTACCACTTGGCTGGCACCCATATAAATTGGAAGGCCTAAATTTGCTGCCATATTAAAATTGATTAGGAAAGCATCTCCGAGAGGAACGTCCAGCATAAGTGAAAACCGAAGGTGTACCGCTAAAAAATGTTGTTTTATCGAATTCGAGATGGAATTGAAACCATTTTGAACGTAATAAGGTGAAAAAATATAAATTGAGTCCTTGTTCAATACTTTCTTATAACTAATAAATTGTTGTTGAGTCCCGCGGTAAGCAATATTCAAATCACTTCCAAACGAAAAAAGGCTTTCCTCAAAAGGGTTATCTATGCCAATTCTTAAACCATAATTTTCCACATTTTTGGAGTAATCTTCAAATGTAACGGAAGTATCAGTGCTTGAGATAATATTTTGTCGATAATCAAGATTTGAATAAACACCATAAAACGCACCAAATTTTAACCTGCTTGCGTTAGCCAATGGTTTTCTAAATTCTAGCGAAATGCGACTATTTACATCCGTAGAGTAGATCAAACCCAAGTCACTTTTAAGTTGGGAAAATCCGAAATTGGTAAAAATTACAAACGATGAAAACAAACAGTAACTTTTAGTCGAGAATGACATAATTTTTAAATTAGTTTTCTCAATAACGTTAAAAAGAGGGGCTTATTATTTAACAATCCCTCGAATGTAAATGCTACTCGTAAAAATCGGAACAAAAATAACCGCCATTCTAGCTGGAACGCTTAAGCTCGAAAGGTTAGCAGAAATCTCCCAATAATCCCAATCTTCTGAAGTGTAGGTTCTAATTTTTCCAGTAGCAGCACCAGAAATTTCCCAATAATCCCAATCTTCGCTCGTATAAGTGCGCATTTTTATACTCACACCCGAACCAGAAATTTCCCAATAATCCCAATCTTCGGAAGTGTACGTTCTTATTTTAATCGCTCCACCATCAACCTCCCAATAATCCCAATCTTCGGAGGTGTATGTCCGAATTTTACCCGAATAACCGCTTCCAGAATATTCCCAATAATCCCAATCCTCAGAGGTGTAGGTTCTGATTTTTCCAGATTCGCTGCCAATCGTATATTCCCAATAATCCCAATCTTCAGAAGTGTAGGTCCGTATTTTTCCTTGACCAAAAACCTGTCCAGAAATCAGAAAAATCAAACAAAATTGGAGAGCCCTTATAAATTTCATAGCCACATTATTTTTTGTGAAATTCGTAAATAAACTTCAAATTTCCAATCAAACGGCGGCGAATTAATTATTTATAAATCGCCTGCGCCATTTCCACTAAGTGGATAAATTCGGCACGGTAGCCATTGTCATCTTTATTTTTTGATTGGTTGGCCCATTCAATCAATTTACTTTTGTCTTGGTCAGGCGCTTTGTACCAAAATTTCACCGACAATAATTCATCACTATAAGCGGGTTTGTTTTAATTTGAATTTTGTTCAGGTTGCTGGTATCGGATCGGATCCACAGTAGCAACTTGTTCACCTTCTTCGCTTTTTGGCACAATCTCGTACAAAGCAGTGACGGATTGTGCGGCTCCAATTTCTCCAGCATCTTTTTTGTGATCATTAAAATCTTTGGCATTTAATAAACGATTTTAATACCCGATCAACCCATACAATTCAATTAACGCTGGGTTAAATTCAGCCTGAATTTTCACATCTTTTGCAATCGTCACCAAGGTAGCGTCCATCCCATCTCATATTCGTCTGTATTTCACTTGTTGTTTCGTTTTGCAGCAATTAACGTAGTTTAACGGCTACAAGTTTCTCCATAAACTGCTGATTTTGTTCTTTAAGGAATTTATTTTCATTGATCAACTGTTGGATATACAAATCATATCCCGAAGAAATTTCTTGACCGATTAATTTTTGACTACCATCCTTGTTGTGCTGGGTAAGTTGAAAGATATTAGCTACCTCCAAACCGAGTATTTGTTGTAAAGTAACCTTATAGTGGTTGCACAATTTGATTAATAAATTGAGTTGCAAATTGGGGTATCTTCCATTCTCTATTTTACTAATGATGGGGTGCGTGACACCAATATCTGATGCCACAGATTGCAAGGTTTCTTTTCGTGCATTACGAATGGTGTGTAAGTTGTGTCCGCAATTTGTGAGTAACGTGTTTATATCTAACTCCTTCATGTTATGCTTTATTAATTCCGTACAAAGTTACAAAATGTAACTAATAGGAACAAATTGTAGGTGAAAAAAAACTTAAATGGTGAATTATACGTTATTTTTGGCGACTAGAAATGTAGCATAATTTTAATAAACCGAGACAAATGAAAAATTCCTTAAAAGAACTGATCACGCTATCTATTGAAAATGGTGCAATTACGGAAGATAGAAAGATACTTATATATAGCAAGGCAGCAGAACAGGGCGTTTCAAAAGTAGAAGTTGATGTGTATTTAGAAAGTGCAATACGCACTAACATTGAGAATAAAAAAAGTATTACAATTTCAAGAAATTTCCAAGGTGTTTGGTATATAATTGCAGCCATATTAGATTTTATCGTTGCTGCGTATGCTTTTGTTGCTGATTGGGGCGGCATGTTTTTAGTCTGCATCTTATCTGGGTTGTTTTTGCTCTTATGGGGTCTTCATACCTTAAATGCTTTGAATAAAAATAGTATGCTGATCTTCGTTAAGTCACCGATAACTCATTCGGCGTTATTAATTGGTAGTTATTTCATTGGATTAGATATGGGATATTTTTTCCTTATGCAGATTGTTTTTTCTATTATAATCCCATATTTTTTATTTCGACAGCTTAAATTTCAAAAAGCAAGGTACTTTTTTGAAGTAATCACCGTATTGATTTTATTAGCAGGCATTTTATCATATTTTACTGAAACCATAGATAGTTTATATATTGTAACAAACGCAATAAGCAGAACGAATTACCAAACATTGTTTCTATTAATACTTGTTCTTTCATTAGAGTTATTTTCAGTGCATTATTCCTCAAAGTTAAACGAAACATTAAGTAAGATTTTCAATCGATGCAATCGCATACACGCAATTATATTGGCAGGGATAATATTATTGTATAATCTGCTGGTTTCGTCTTGAATTGCACCGGGAATTCTTTGAACTAGTGTCCTCAAATGCGAACAATTGAATAAAGATTTGGAAACAAACAGTAATAATGATTCGTGTGAACAAATTAAAGAAATCGAAAAATTCTAAGGTGCTTAAGTTGCTACACTGGCATAAAAATAATTTGATGCATTTTAGGAGTATTTTAAAAACTCAGGGAATCAGAAACATGAATTTATAAAAAGATTTAAATGGCGTACTACCTTAAAAAAACTAAAATGAAAATTATTATAAAAATTCTCGTGGTAATTCTATTTGCTTCAACTATCCTGACAAGTTGTAGTAGCGGTTCAAAAAATAGTCGTGCGCAAGAAACTAATACTTGCGCATCTTGTGGTGCAAGTTTTGATTGGGCTTGCACTACAGATGTATTCGGTGAATGTGTTTGTAGCGAAGGATGCTCCGGACGTTGAAATTTCAATAAAAAGTGGAGACCAGAACTCACTTTAATAAACGGGGCGTATTCCGAAAAGCCTTATGAGTAGGCAAAAATTAAAATAAATGATATGAAAAAAATAATGACAATTTTCGGAGCTATACTATTTGCTTCATTCTTTCTTCTGAGCTGCGATACTTGCACAAAGGAATGTGCGTATTGCGATGGAACAGGTAAAACTATAGTAGGTCCGACCAAAGGAATGGACTGTCGTCCTTGTGAAGGTGATGGATGTTGGTCTGACCAAAGCCAAATAGGAAGTTAAAATACAATAAACATGATTAGAAATTTAATTAAGTGGGCAGTATCACTTTTTGGAGGTGAAATTGCAGAATCCCTGACTGATGGCGATACGATGGATTTAGATGGTGATGGAATTGCCGATGGTGTAGCCATGGATACAGATGGTGATGGCATTGTTGAGAGTGTGGCATTGGACACTGATGGTGATGGCATTATAGACAGTATAGCTATGGATACAAACGGTGATGGTTTTATTGACAGTATAGCTATTGACACAGATGGTGACGGAGATCTCGACACGTTAATCTAATACGTTTTTAAATCAAAATTATAACTTTTGGCAAAAGCCTCATGTGTCAGTAAATAAGTAAATAAAATGAAAAAAATAATGACAATTTTCGGAGCAGTGTTCTTTGCTTTAATTATCCTAACGAGTTGCGGCGGTAGTGCCAAAAACATAGAAATATGTAAATGCCTTACTGAACCTGTTGATTCCGAATACATACAAGAAAATAACGATGCTTGCAGAGATGCAATAAGTAAGGAACTTGGAGTAGATAATTGGGAAAAAGTTAACATGAGACAAAACCCAGATATAAGTGCAAAATTTGATGTGCTTGCTAAACGTTGCTTGTAACATAGCCTAATAGCGTAATTAATTCTTGGACACAAAGTTTAGTAATAACTTTAAATTCATGTCAAATTTTAATTTATGAAAAATATAAAGCAATCTTCTTTCTTCATTTTGTTTCTGTCTGTTTTAATTCTTTCTTCATGCGGTACATCTTACGATAGGGATAATTTTAAATTTCAAGAGTTTATGGACTCTAATGGATCTGACATTGCTGATTATCTCCAAGAAAACTGGGATATTGACAGTGCAATGATTATGCATCTTGGATTTTTTAAGGCGAGAGAATGGAGCGAAATATATCCCCAAGAATGGAAGACTATTGTTATTGGTAGTAATAGTTATTATACATCTGAGTACTTAGATCATAACGGTTTTGATGTTAATGCACCTCTTTTTGTAGTCTATTTTTCCAAACTGAAAAAATTTAATGGTAATTCATTTGATGATATAGGCGTAAATACTGGTTCTCTGCTTCAAGAGAAATCGCAGGTTGGTATAGATGCAGCACATCAAAATTGGGAAAGTGCAAATTATAATTATGAAGGGCGTGTTTATTTTATGGCTTACGCAACATATGTAGATGGTGAATTCAAATTACTCATGTGTTGTGATTCTGAAAATTACTATGATGAAATAGCTTTCCAGGAGTTACTCCACCAAATAAATAATCAGAAAGAGTTTTATTCATATTCGATGGGCGGGGGGATAAATCGTGATATGCACAAGGCAAAAGAAGGACAAATTTATTCTTCACCAAGAATAGAATTCGAACAGTTTTTACAAGGCCAACAAATTGCATTATTTGTACCCGATTTGGAGCGAAAAAATATTCAATCTGAATATGAATTACTTTTCAAGGGTTGTACAAAACCTAACGCTAGTACATTGAAGTCCTTAGATTACTTTTATATGAAATATAATGGAGATTTTGAAAGGAATGAAATAGAGAAAAGAAGAGAAAGGCTTAATAGAGAATTACGCGAGGAAGAAACAAAAAAAGAAGTTCTAAGATGGATGTCAGAAAACTTGAATGTTGATAAATTCCGCAATGGCGAGCAAATTCCTCAGGCAAAATCAACAAGGGAATGGTTGGATGCACGCTCTAAAGAAAAACCAGCTTGGTGTTATTACGATTTTGACTCTACCAATGGTATAATATACGGTAAACTTTACAATTGGTATGCTGTAAATGACCCGCGAGGTTTGGCTCCTGAAGGGTGGCACATTCCTAGCGGTGAGGAGTGGTCAGCACTTACAGCATATTTAGGGAGTTACTCTGAGGCAGGTAAAAAAATGCGAAGTACTAGCGGCTGGCAAAAAAATGACAATGGTACAAACGAAAGTGGTTTCTCAGCTCTTCCCGGCGGTGACATCGACTATTATGGCCAATTCAGTGACATTGGTGAAGTCGGTTACTGGTGGAGTTTGGAAGATAAATATACGCACGAGGCTATGTTTAGTTTGCTGAGTTCAGGTAATATAAACAGGGGGCCTGACGTTAAGGATAGTGGGATGTCTGTTCGTTGCATCCGAGATTAATTTTAACTTTTGCCATAGACAAGTATAATTAGCTCAGCGAATTTTTATGCGCTATATCTGGGTAAGTGATCTTTTTTTAAATAATAGTGAAGTGATTTATTAGTTAATAAGATTACGAATGATGTTTTGCTTGTTGCTTTTACTCGGTTGTCAAATTATTTTTGCCTCTATGTCCAGCTTTTTAGTCCCAACCTATGTTTTGGTGGTTGGAATAATGACAGTTCTTCATACACTTGTTGTTTACGGCATTACGAAATCCGCGCATTAAACCATTCGCGGTTTATGGTTGTTTTTGTACGTTTATTTTCACTCACCCCCATAAAGATGTTATTTGCCTCTTTGGTAATATTCAATTTCTAGCATTATTTTTGCATCGCTTTTTTTCAATAAAAAATACAATGGCAACCGAACGTGCAAAAGCGTTAAAAATGATTGACCGATTCAATCCGAAATGTATTGAATCGAATCGTGCTTTTGTACAAGTAGAAAAGGATGATTTTTTAATTTCTTTGCGGGAGATGATTTCAAATCCCTTGAGCATTAATCAGGGAAATCATCCTTTGTGTGGGATTGCGTGTGGGATTAAAATTGCAGCGGAATTAGACCCTGTTGGGGTGGTAAAAATGTCGGCTCATTTGTATGCCAATGGGATTTATGCTCCTTCTCCTTTAAAAAGCGCCATCAAAGTGCCGATCAATTTGAAAAACATGAAACCAGTGGCGGGTTTAACGGCAGCAAATTTTGTTTTACAAACTTCTGTGAAATCGTTTTACAACCCAGTTACTGGGTACAATAATAAACCCGGCACTAAATTTAACGAATGGCAAGGCATTACTTTTCCGTATCAATTGCGCCAATTTTTAACTCGGTATTTTAAAATAGATTCGTTGAGTGCGCGTACCTATTTTCATACCATTGAGGAGATTCAAGGACTCTTGTCCAAATCGGCAGAAGTTATAGCGTGGACTTCGTGGAATCAAATGAAAGAGCCTGCGGGTAAATTTAAATTGTTGGAACAACATTATGTTCTGATAAAAAATATAGAACGAAAAGGTGCTGAGATAATTTTGACGATTGATAATCCAAGAAAATCGCACGACCGTTTACAAGTGATGAATTTTGCCAGCGAAAAAATATTCTATAAAGCGATTATTGGAATTTATGCGTTTCGATCAAAATAAGTTCAAACGCATTGTCAATTTCCATTAATTTTATCGGAAATCTCCATTAAAAGTAATTTTTTAAAAAAAAAACAAAAAAAATTATGCAATCGCGGTTACCTTTTTAAAAGTTGAACATATAGAGAGTGATATAAGCAAAACGTTAAGTAAAATCTCAAGGTGGGAGGCGCTTGATTAGATTTCGAAGTGTGCTAAGAAGGAACGGATAGGTACACGGAGATTTAGTAACAATTGATAGATGAGAGAAGATTTTTAACTAAACAAGTCTAACAAAATACCATTTAACGACGGAATGTTTCTGTCTTCTCGAATTCTAAACTAAAAAAACCGATCTGGAAGGTCCAAATCGGTTTTTTTAATGCTTTTTATCGGGTTTTTTTTCGATAAATTTATCCGTTTATTGTCAAAATTAATGTGATAAATAACCGGGTTTAAATTAGAATAATCAACACTTGAATTGTCCCCTTTTTTAACGATGTTTCCAGACGAATCAAAAATTTCGTATTTGGTTTTTGCCGCTACTTTGTTTTGCGCAACTTCAATTGTTTTTTTTGGCCGTAATCTCCTTCATTTCCATTGCACGATTCAAGGCAGGTACAAATGAAATTGACTTCGCCACTCTTTTTTTATTGGTGTTGTCAATTTGCGCCAAAGGAATGGTATTTTCGCCTGAATGTGGAAGTACATTAAAGTTTTAGTTATTTAATGTGGCCGTGCCAACTCCAGTTACTTCGTAAATCACCACCCATTTATTCCATTTGTAATGCTTAATCAAGAAATTTATCTCCAATTCAAAAAAACTTCAACCGATTCGTTCAAATGCCTTCAACTGTTTTTTGTTCAAATTTCCAAGACAATCCAATACCAAAAACTTCTTTGAATTGTACCCTAGGTCCTTTGGTCAAAATTCCTTCAGAATCGATGGTGGTAATGTCGATGTCGTCGTCATAAATTAAATTGGTGGTTAAGGTTGCGGATAAAAATTTCCACAATTTAATTTCCACCAAATTTTCCCAGTTAACATCGATACGCGAAGGGTTGTTCAAATAGTTGGTAAACAAATCTAATTTAGTAGTGTAAGAAATATTAGGCGCCAATTTGGTTTTATATTGAATTCTTGCATATCCCCCAAACTCTGATCTAAATTTTCTTCCAGAAGAATAAAGGCCTGTATTCGCATCCACGAAAGCTTTTTCAACTCCAAACGCACCTGCATTTGAAAGCAATGAATCATTGACGAAAGTTAATTTAGAGGTAAAAGGCGCAATAAATAAACTAAATTTATCATTTGGCTTGTAGTCCATCCCAATTGCACTTAATAAATAACCCGGTGCTAAAAATCCTGAAATTTCAGTGACATCATCCACCGCATAATCGTAACCAGCAGTTGTTTGTGTTCGAAAGTTCATCAACCCCGCATAATACCAATGTTTAGAAGCTTTTTGCCCATATTTCGAGGTAATGTCAAATCGGTCGTCCGTTTTGATCCATTTTCCATTATTACTCTCAAATAATTCTTCCGTCTGACGCAGAATCCCGTAGCCCAGGTCTAACGAGTTTTCCCAAGTCATGCTCCCTTTTTTTAAATTGGCAGAAACTCCTGCTAAGCCGTTGATAGTGACTGAATTTTGTCCCCCTGCTACCCAGTTAGTTAAACTTACTTGAGAGCCATTTAAGGCAAAATATCCTGCTTTTTTCCATCCATCGAGGGTGTCTTTACTTTGCTTTTTAACACCTTCTTCAAGCTCTATAACTTGACAAAATCCTGCTGATGCCGTTGCTAGAGCTACAGCAAAAAATAACTTTTTCATGAACTAATTGACTATTTATTTTTTTAACAAATCTCTGATCTCAGACAATAAAACTTCTTGATTAGAAGGTGTAGGAGGCGCAGCTGGTGCTTCTTCTTTCTTCTTTTTCATTTTGTTTGATGCCTTTATAATCATGAACAATACAAAACCAACAATAATTAAATTGATGATGGTGTTGATCCATTTACCAATTCGAATAACATTAGCTGGAATCAACGGAGTAGTTTCAACGGCGTCAGGTCCAATCACAGCAGGTATTTCTTTACTCAGTTCAATCGTGATTTGAGAGAAATCTACGCCTCCGGTGAAATAGCCAATGAATGGCATCATAATGTCAACTACAAAACCGTTAACAACTGTGCCTACGGCTCCTGCCAAAATCACCGCAATGGCTAGGTCAAGTACATTACCGGTCATGATAAACTGTTTAAATTCTTTTAACATATCCTTTTCATATTTATTAGTCGTCAAACATAGCGAATTTTCTGAAATGTAAAGATTGAAAAATCGTTGATGCGCTGAAAAATATCGATCAAAGGATAGTCATCAATTAATTTTTATCGCATAAAAAAACTCTCTCAGGTTAATAGATATTTCAGTTTTTAATTCAATGTCTTTATATGCTGCTAGGGCAATAAAATAAATTAGAAAACTGATCTTAAATCATAAATTCTTTTAATCTTTTCATATAACGTTTATTTAAGCTCTGATTTGTTTGATTTCTTGACTGAATTGAAAGTTTTCTAAAGCCATCCCTTCGCCAAAAACATTTACAAACGAATAATCGATGATGGCCGTGCCATTGGAGAAATGAAAGGAGTTGGTTTCTTTTACTTGAAAATCAAGGCCACTTGCAAAAACTTTAGCAATAATGCGATTTAAATCCGTATGGGAAATAATTAGTTCAGTTTTGATTACTTGCCCCTTCAAAATTACTTCGCAGTTGGCTTTAACGGTTTGGTCGCCCATTTCGTAGGTAACTTCTTTTATGATCAGCTTCTCGTAAATTGAAATTGTTGTTTCCATAATTATTAATTTACGGCAATGTTATCCTAGCAAAACGTAAACTATTTACGTTCTGACAAAAAAATTAAAAAATTCTAAAATTCGTTGAATTGTGGAAATATTTTGAAAATCTAAGGACGAGAAATTCTTTTGTCGGGTATAAAAATATTAAATTTGACACTTGCATTCATTTAAAAAAACAGAAAACGCTGAAAATGAAGAATATTTTAGTAATTGGGGCGGGGTTATCAGCATCATCAATGTTGAGATATTTTACACAGCATGCCGAAGCAGAAGATTGGTACATTAAAGTGGGCGATCAAAATGGAGCGCTTGCAAAATCAAAAGTCGAAGGGTGCAGTCGCGCTGAAGGGTTTGAATTAGATGGATTAAATCCTGAACTCAGGGCACCACTTATTGAATGGGCTGATTTGGTAATTTCTATGCTTCCAGCTCGTTTTCATATCGATGTAGCCAAAGATTGTATTCGGTTTAAAACCAATCTCATAACCCCTTCTTATGTTTCGGATGAGATGGCTTTGTTAGATGAAGAAGCAAAAGCAGTGGGTGTTATTTTAATGAATGAAATGGGGGTCGATCCTGGCTTGGATCACATGAGCGCCAAAAAATTATTGGATGAAATTGAAGCCAAGGGTGGTAAAATGAATATTTTTGAATCGTTTACTGGCGGTTTAATTGCCCCTGAAAGTGACAACAATCCTTGGAACTATAAGTTTACATGGAATCCCCGAAATGTGGTGCTTGCAGGGCAAGGAAGTGCAGCGAAATTTATTCAAGAAGGCAACTATAAATACATTCCTTATAATAAACTCTTTAGACGTACTGAAGTGATTGAATTAGAGGGATATGGAAAATTTGAAGGATATGCTAATCGCGATTCATTGAAATATCGTGATATTTATGGTCTTCAAGACATTCCAACCATTTACCGCGGAACTTTACGTCGAAAAGGGTTTTCGAAATCATGGGACGCATTTGTTCAGATTGGAGCAACTGATGATACTTATATTTTGGAAGGAAGTAAGGATATGACCAAAAGGGATTTCATTAACTCTTTTTTGCCATACAGCCACCGCGATTCGGTTGAACTAAAACTCAAACACTATCTGAAAATTGATCAAGATGATACATTTTTTGAAAAACTTGAATGGTTAGGGATTTTCGACAAAGTAAAAATAAATATCACCGAAGATGTCAGCCCAGCTGTATTTCTTCAGAAAATTTTAGAAGAGAAATGGACCTTGGAACCTAATGACAAAGATATGATTGTCATGTGGCATAAATTGGTTTATGTGTTGGATGGCAATTTTAAAGAAGTAAATTCACACATGGTGGTAATTGGCGAAGATCAAACGTATACAGCCATGAGTAGTACGGTTGGTTTACCTGTTGCCTTATGCGCCAAAATGATTTTAAATGGTCAAATTAATTTAAAAGGAGTTCATCTACCAATCACAAAAGAAATTTACCTTCCAATTTTAAAAGAATTAGAAGCCTACGGAATTCATTTTGTCGAAAAAATGATTGATGAACCTGTGCTTTACACCGATTAATTGACGGCTTAAAATCGAACGCAGGGTTTTCTTTAACGCCAATCTGGACAGGTATCACACCCACCTTTGGTTTTAATATAGAATAAAACCCCACCCAAAATTTCCCATTGGCCATAGACAAATTTGTGATTCGCAAAATGTCTTTTTTCAATGATTGTGGCATTTTTAGGCAAGTGAATAAATCCTCCCGACCAATTAGACTGTATAAAAAAGCGATTAAAAAAATCGGCTCGTAAACCTGTATGAACGGAAATGCCATATCCGCCAAATTTTTGTTTATAATCCGAATGATAACTCACGCCATCCCAAACAAAATCAGTTTGTGTAATCACAGGACCCAACCCCATCCCAAACCTTCGTAGAATTGAAAATTTATTGTTATTCGTTTTGTAAATGGGAGCTGTATTGTTTAATTGAACGGAAACGTAATTAAGTCCGTTGGTGTTTTCATAATGTAACTCGTCATAACTAATCGGAATAAGTCCGTCCTCATCCGTATATTCGCCATAAATTCCGCCCAAAGTGGTGGTGCCAACATCCCCGTTAATATATAAACTTTGCCCATCATCCATCACATATTTCATGTGGTCGTATCCAATCGAAACATCCCATCTAAATTTATAATACCAACCCAATCGGACATTAAATTGAGGTATTGATATAGTTGCTGGATTCACATATGTTATAAATTCAGTAGAAGGGCGATCCGATGCCGCCAAATCTTTCACCAAAAAATCATAGTCAGCACTGTAAAAATTAATGTCACTTTTCGAATAAATAGATCTGTTATAACCCCAATAAAAATACATGGTGTTTTTTTGAGTGCCAAATTTTTTCTTAAACGAATAATTTTGCCCAAATACCAACATAGGCAATGTATTTAGAGCAATAAAAACAATCAAAAAAAGAATCTTTTTCATACTAATAGTATAATTATGTCCACCTATTCGGTTACCAAATGTATGAAAATATGTGAATTGTTTTATTTTTGATTTTAGAAAAATTCTTGATTACTGAAATCTTCATTTTTTTAAAACAAAGTTGTATCTTTCTCAATAAATATGGCAGAACACAATGCATTAGGCGAACGTGGCGAAAAAATAGCCCTTGACTATCTTTTGGAGAGAGGATATTTATTACTGGAAAAAAATTTTAGATTCAAGCACCTCGAAGCCGATTTAATTATGAAATTGGATGAATTGTTGGTAGTAGTCGAAGTCAAAACCCGTCAATCTGATTTTATGGCTGCGCCAGAAATCACCGTCACTCGGAAAAAACAAAAGGGGATTATTAAAGTAGCTAATGCCTATATTTTTGACAATGACCTCGATTGTGAAACTCGGTTTGATATTATTTCTATTATCACGAATGAGAAAGAAACCACTATCGAACATATTGCGGATGCTTTTTATCCAACGCTTTAATTTCGAAAGATTTTTTCATTTTAACTTGTCGTTATCAACTCAATGATTTGATACAAGTTATTCATTATTTTGTTAACTTCGTTGGATAAAACAAATGCTATGAGACATAATTATTTTTTTAACAGGATTGTCGTATTGTTGGCGATTCTTGGTGTGTCAAATTTAAAGGCACAAGTTACCACTTTTGCATACACAGGTGCGATACAGACTTACACGGTTCCTCCTGGGGTTACAAGTGTCCAAATTGAAACTTGGGGAGCAGAAGGCGGAACAGGAACTTTCGGTGGGATTACTCCAACTGCTGGACTTGGGGGCTATGCAATCGGAAATCTAACAGTAATTCCTGGGCAAATATTAAATGTGTATGTTGGAGGAAGAGGGTTTTCTTCAGGTGCTGGTGGATATAACGGTGGTGGTATGGCTGGAACCAGCTATGGCGCTGCTGGCGGTGGTGCTTCAGATGTTCGAGTTTCACCTTATGGTTTGAGTAATCGCGTCATCGTTGGTGGTGGAGGCGGCGGCGCTGCTTTTGGATCAAGTCCAAATGATGGGGGAAATGGTGGTGGATTAGTAGCTTTACCTGGAGAAACTGGAGGCGGATTCGTTGGCGGCGGCGGTGGAACACAAGTTGCTGGCGGTGCTGCAGGATGTTGCTATGGTTCCGCAACGGCTGGTGTTTTTGGTATTGGTGGTGGTCCTGGTGATTATCATAATGCTGGCGGCGGTGGAGGCTGGTATGGTGGTGGTTCAGGTGCTGGACAGGCTGGTGCTGGTGGGGGATCTTCTTATATCGGTGGGGTTACTTCTGGTGTTACTACGCCTGGTCTTAGAGCTGGAAATGGTCAAGTAATTATTACAGTGCTTTGTTCCCCAATGACCTTATTTGTTTCCGATTACGAAATTTGTTTAGGTGAATCGGTGACCATGGATGCTGACGGAGCTGGGACAATCTCTTGGACAGGTGGCGTTGTAAATGGCGTTCCATATACACCAGCAAGTACAGGCACATTTACCTATAATGCAACTAGTTCATCTCCTACAGATTGCGGTTTGACTGTTGAGATTCTTGTCAATGAACTTCCAAATGTAACCGCTTCGGTTGATGAAACAGAGATTTGTTTAGGCGAATCAGTAATTTTCTCAAACAGTGGAGCAGATACATATACATGGGATCCTGCGGATGTAACGGCTGGCGATCCAT
>JBIKJA010000017.1:0-58415 GCA_044361315.1 Crocinitomix sp.
ACCAAAAAGTTGCCGACCGTAACGAGCAAATGGATGATTTTTAATTGGGAGATGTGCTTGGAATCCCTCGTCCAAGAAACTTATTTTTTGTAACTTAAGCACGTCTTTTCGGAGACGAAAAATAGATCATATGGATAAGACAATTATTTCAATCTCACCGCTTGGTTTTCCGTGGGAGACCCAAGATCCGTTTTTATTTTGTGCCTATCACAAAGATTTTTATCCCATTGGGAATGGGCAAATGGGCGTGCGAGCAGAAGCTTTAAAAGGTCGTTATATCGGGCAAGATTTTGTGGTAAAAGATGGTTTTAGAATGTACCATGGGAAACAAATTCCTGGTTTTCCCTACCATCCGCATCGAGGTTTTGAAACCATTACCATTAATAAAAAAGGGGTGGTGGATCATTCCGATTCCTTAGGTGCCGCTGGGCGATTTATGGGAGGCGATGTACAATGGATGACGGCTGGAAAAGGCATTCAACATTCGGAAATGTTTCCGATGATTAATGATACGGAATCGAATGAGTTGGAAATTTTCCAAATTTGGCTCAACTTGCCCAAGGTGAGTAAATTTGTACCCCCGCATTTTAAAATGTTGTGGAAAGAAGACATTCCGGTGGTGGAAACAACCAACGAGAAAGGTGGAAAAGTAAAGGCTGATTTAGTAGCGGGAGAATTAGAAGGAAAAAAAGCTTTGGCACCAACCCCAGATTCGTGGGCGGCAAATCCTGCCAATCACGTGCGGGTATTTACACTCAGTTTGGATGCCGCAACCGAATGGACCTTGGCAGCAGGCCAAGCAGGCATTTCACGTACCTTTTACTTTTACGAAGGCGATTCGATTTTGATTGAAGACCTAGCTTTGCGACAGGGACATTTGATTAAATTGAATCCTGAAAAGCCCGTCACCATTAAAAATACAGGCGAAAAACCTGCTAAGTTTTTAGTATTAGAAGGTCGACCAATTGGTGAACCAGTGGCGCAACATGGTCCCTTTGTGATGAATACGTTTGAGGAAATTCGCCAAGCGATTGATGATTACCAACGCACCCAGTTTGGCGGCTGGCCTTGGAAAGAACAAGAAAAAGTTCACGCCAAAGAGAAAGGAAGATTTGCCTTACACGCCGATGGAAAAGAAGAAACTCGCCCAGCATGAAACCAGTTTTAGTACTTTTACATGGTGCCTTAGGTAGTAAAGCCCATTTTTCAGGGTTAATTCCCCACCTCACCGACGATTTTGAAGTTTATACCTTAAATTTTGAAGGACATGGGGGAAATTTAAGCGATTCTGAATTTTCAATCGACTTATTTTCAAAGAACCTGGTCGATTTTTTAGATGCTAATAAGTTGAAAAAAGTGTCTGTTTTTGGGTACAGCATGGGTGGATACGTGTCACTTTACGCAGCTTTGCGACATCCAGCTTTTTTCGAACAAATCGTCACCCTCGGCACAAAATTCGATTGGACGCCAGAAGCGGCTGCCAAAGAAGTAAGAATGTTGGTGCCCGAAGTAATTGAAGAAAAAGTCCCGCGATTTGCAGAAAATCTTAAAAACTTACACTTGCCGGATGATTGGAAAAAGGTGATGTCCAAAACAGCAACCCTCATGAAAAACATGGGAGATCATCCCCCTTTAACCACAGCTGATTTTGCGCAAATTTCTATCCCAGTCACCATTGGAATAGGGGATGCCGATAAAATGGTCACCCCAACCGAATCCAAACTAGTGGCCGATGCCTTGCCAAATTCAACCTATCAAATTTTGCCCAATGTCATTCACCCCATCGACCAAGTACCGGTGGCCATTTTAGTAGCGTACCTCAAAAACGAACTTAATACTAAACGTCCTTAATTGTATGGAAAAAGAACAAGTGATTGAAGCGGTCATCGCACAATTAAAAGCAGAATTTGCTTTTGAATCGACAGGGCATGATTGGTTTCACATCGAGCGCGTTTGGAAAAATGCCAAATTAATCAATTCAGAAGAAGGCGCAAATGGATTTGTGTTAGAATTAGGCGCTTTGTTACATGACATTGCCGATCATAAATTCGTTGAAAATGCTGACGAACAAGCAAAAACACGTACCGAACAAATTTTAAGCGATTTAGGGGTAGCTGATGAAACGATTCAGGCCGTTTTGCACATTGTCCTCAACTGTTCCTTTAAAGGAGGGGTGGGAGAAAACAAGATGCAGAGCAGGGAAGGACTGATTGTTCAGGATGCGGATAGGTTAGATGCGATTGGTGCGGTGGGCATTGCGCGCACCTTTGCCTTTGGAGGAAAATTTGGAAATTCAATTTACGATCCCTCCATTCCGCCGTCCACCTTTGCCAGCGCTGAAGAATATGTCAAAAAACGCACCCACACCATCAATCATTTTTATGAGAAATTGTTAGGCTTAAAAAACGGAATGAATACCAAAACTGGCGCAGAAATAGCACAAAAAAGGCATGAGTTTATGGAAGCATTTTTAGTGCAGTTTTATAATGAATGGGAGGGGAGAGATTAAGTTAGGGCGAATTTTAAAAGTATACTAATCTTTTAAATTACAAACGCTTAGGCAGTGATTCGATTGTTTTCGATTTCAGCTTTTGTCATCAATTTTAACGTCGGCGATTTTTTAAGATTTTTCAATGCCTTTAAATTATTGCTTGGAGCTTTCTTAATATTAGATTTTGAAGGGTTATGAAGATTCATAGTAGTTATTATAAACTACAAAGTTACTAATTAATTAGTGCAAGTAACTTTGAGTGTAATTAAATGGATATGTTTCAGCAAATTTAAGGATTTTTTTTTATGGCTCAAATTTAATTTTTGTTTCAACAGCAATTTAACATTAAGCATCTTCCTTTTTCATACGTTTCGCCTTTTTATGCATAAACGTATGTCCAATGGCCACATAAAACAAGGTACTTTGCGTAGGACTAAAATTGACCGTTGAACTGGTTAAAGGCGGAAGAAAAGTAGATGGGGTATTTCTCAAAAAATCAGTTAAATAGTACTTAAAACGAATATATCCACCTTTCCCATTTCGCAAATCCACAAAAACTGAGGTGTTAAATAAATTTACTTTACTGCTAAACCATTCGGCTTCTTTTTCTTTTACGTCGTTGAGATAAATTTTGTATTTATACCGAAACATCAACTCGGCACTTGCACCAAAAGCGATATATGTCCCCTTATCCATGTCGCCTAATTTAAGTGCTAATGGAACCGCTAAACTCAAGGAGCGTTGTCTCAATTCGAAGGTGTTGAGTGGGGTAGTGACAAAATGCCTAAATCCAACATTTAAGAACGAAAACCCTGTATAAAATCCCAAATTTTTATTGAAATTATAATGGTATTGTTGCTGTACATGAGGAAACAACGAAAATCGTAATTTATTTTCAAAAACGAGCGAATCAGCCAATTGCTGACCGTAGGCGAAAATAAATTCGGAGCCGGTGGCAATATAAAACTGATTGATCGGATGGGCGTTTTTATTAATTTCTGGTAAACTGTCCGATTTTGAGGCAAAAACGCTGATGTTTACTACAAATAAAAAGATTGAAGATAATATAATTGATTTCATGTGGATAAAAGTTAATTAGAGGAAATCGAGGGATTGAAATTCACCGCCCAGAATTAATTTACTTGGTTTGCTCAACGAATTTTCTACGATGGTGGCATACACTTGTCTAAAATCAATGGTATATTTTAAGTCACCTTCGTCTAAATCCGTTAAATTGGTCATTTCATTGTAAATGCCTGGTTTTTTTAGTTTTCCGTTAATGACATAAACATTGTTCGCCGTTCCATGATCGGTACCACGACTCGCATTTTGTTTAACCCGTCGCCCAAATTCGGAAAAGGTTAAAATAACGGTGTCATCAAAAAGGTTATTGGCTTTTAAATCTTCACAAAAAGCTTTCACCGCTTCTGAATAGGCAGATAAAACCCGATCGTGCATTCCCAATTGACCCGCATGGGTATCAAAACCTGGCAAAGAGATATAATAGACTTGCGTTTCAGAACCTGAACAAATTAATTCGGCAATCGTTTTCATGCGTTTCCCAAAACTACTAGCAGGATAGGTAATTTGGCTCGTATAAATTTTACTTTGTTGGTAAATGTAATCCGAAGATTGTGTGGTTTCTCTTAACGATTTATGCAAAAAACTCGCCACCGAATCATGGTGGTCGTGGTACGGACTCTTGGCGATTTTCTGGATTAATTCGTTTTGAGCCGTTTTATACAGCATTTTTGGATCATCAAAAGCAAGACCTTTTGTTTTGATTCCTTTTAAAACCAAACTCAAGGTATCATCCAATTCGATGGCTGTGTGCGGATTTGCGCAATTATCGGTACACAAAGCATCCAAATAACGTCCAACCCAACCTGTATTAACGTATTGGTTGGCATTACTGGCACTTTGCCAAATATCTGTACTCCTAAAATGCGACCGATTAGGATTTGGATAGCCAACACTGTTGATAATGGTTAAATGACCTTGATTATATAAGTCGGCCAAACCAGCTAAACTGCTATTTAAAGCTACATCATCTGTGATTTTAATTCGTTTTTTTTCTTCCAAACCGATGCTGGGCCTGAGTTTAAAATACTCATCATTTCTAAACGGAACCACACAATTTAACCCATCATTTCCACCTGAAAGTTGTATAACCACCAATCGTTTCCCAACAAATTGCTGTGGATTGGCCAAGGATCCAAATGCTTTTAAAAAATCAGGAATTAACACAGAGGCCGAAATTAAAGCCGATTTTTTCAGAAAACTTCTTCGTGTATCTTTCATATTAAATCAGTTGAAATTCAGGAAAAGTGAGTATTTGAATGATTTTTGCCTTTGGTGATAAGCCTGTCAATAAATCTTTATTAATTGATGTTCTGGATGATTGGATAAAAATTTCAATCAACTCATCATCACTTTTGTCTTTTAATGATTTAATAAAAGGCTCCCAAACAGCGCTCAATTTCTTTTTACCTTTTGAGGTTGGCCTATCCTCTAATTCTGCTTCAAACGCTGGTTTTCCGTGAACGTCCAAACTTAACCCGTCTTCGTTAATATAAGAGATCGTATTTAAGCGAAGCAATAAAGATGCGCTGTCAATCCAATGCGTATCTCCTTTCCAACCAGCTACATTGGGTGGAAAAAATAAAACTTGTCCCAATCCTTTTTGGAAATTAACCAAATATTTTAACTCCAGAAATTCAATTTCAAGGTATTTTTTAAAACGAACAATCATTTCGACAGGAGAACAAATTTTACTTCCGATATTTTCGTCGTCATAAAACCAATCCGCCGTAAAAATGCTGCGCATTAACTTTTCAATGTCATAGCCCGATTCGAAAAAAGCGGTTGACAAGTGATGAACTCGCACTTTATCTACCTTGGCATTCACAAACTCTTTGTACAATTTGGTGGTAATATATTTGGCTGTTTGTGGATTTTCAAGTAAAATATCAATGATTTCTTCCCCATTAAAATTCCCTTTTTTGCCCATAAACTCCTTCTCTCCAAAATCATGTTTTTTATCTACAAATTCAAAATCACCCATTTTATTTGTTGTCCAACCAGTAAATGCACGAGCCGCTTCTTTAATATCTTTTTCCGTATAATTTCCTTCGCCAAGGGTGAACAATTCCATTACTTCGCGCGCAAAATTTTCGTTTGGATGATCTTTTACATTTTGTTGATTATTTAAATAGATAATCATGGCTGGATCTTTTGAAACTGCGTGCAGCATGGTTTTAAAACTTCCAAGCGCATTTGCTCTTAAAGTGTTGTTTTGCACTTGCATTAAATAAGCAATTTGCATGGAAGTAGCAAAATGATTATGCCAAAAAAAGGTTATTTTTTCGCGCAATACAGCCTTTGTATAAGTCATTTTGAAAATCCATTGTTCATTTAATTGCTCCATTTCAGCAACAGATTTAAAGAACAACTTGATCTGTTTTCCTGCACCTGCCCCTTTTTTTTGTTCCTTTTCATTTAAAGGATAGGGCAGATAATTTAAAGGTTTGTAATTTTTTGAACTTTCAAAAAGGTCATTTACAATATTCTTTAGGTCCTTTTTAACAAGATTTTGAATTATATCAGGTGTTTCACCAAATCCGGCTCTTAAAAAAAGATGTTGTATTTTCGTTTGATGACTTGCCATATTAAGCTTAAAATAAATCTTTTATTGATTGGACACAAAACTAAGTTTTTTAAATCAAAAAACACGCCATTTGAGAATGGATTTTTTTAGTTTGTCATCAAAAGGTTTAAAATCAATCACATCTTTATGAAAAAGGCTAGGGAGGGGTCAGCCAGAGGGGATTCTTCTTTTTTCAGAGTCACCTCGCCTTATTTCAAAGATAAATTATTAGCCCCAAATAAGATCAATATAGTGAATCTATATTGGCTAAAATACGTCAACTGTCGTAGTAATTTGGCAAAAAAAAATCCTTCACAAAATGAAGGATTTTATACAGTTAATTGGATGTTAACTACTTGTTAGCTGCCCAAACTCTGATTTCTTGTCTAAGCTATTCGTCTGCAGCATCGGTCAAATTGTAATTTTCACGCAAATATTTCATCGTTGCTTTTTCGATATCTTTATAGGTGTTGCCATCTTTTACCGCCCCTAAAATTTCTTTGGCGTCAGCTTTAGAGATTATGCTATCGCCTGCTCCTGCAGTTAATTTATCCGCCAATTCAATTAATTAACCGTCATATTTTACGCCATCAATTGTTTTTTATAACTCATTTTAAGTGGTTTAAGTTTTGTATATTATTTTTTGGAAAAGTTAATAATTTTATGAATTTAACAAATCAAGAATCTTTAAAAATATATGGTTGTTAAAAAAATCAGATAAAGTAACGAAATATGGTGTCAGGCCAAGGCACGTTAAGTTCAAATTACCCTAACTTTCCAAAATTTAATCCAATCAAAAACATCAAAAAAAATAAAATAATATTGCTATTTGAAAGATTAAAATTACTTTTACAACTCAAAAAAAAAGAGACAAATGAATTTACATGAATACCAAGGAAAATCAATCTTACAGCGCTTCGGAGTTGCTGTTCAGCGTGGAGTTGTTGTAGAGAGTGTTTCAGAAGCTGTTGCAAAAGCAAAGCAATTAAGTGACGAAACTGGAACTCAGTGGTTTGTCGTGAAAGCTCAAATTCATGCTGGTGGTCGTGGAAAAGGAATCGTAACTGAAACACAATCAAACGGGGTGGTTTTGGCCAAAGGAATTGATTTTGTTGAAGAAAAAGTAAAAGGTATTTTGGGTGGTCATTTGGTGACAAAACAAACCAACGAAAAAGGCAAAAAAGTAAATAAAGTTTTACTAGCTGAGGATGTTTATTATCCAGGTGCTTCTGAGCCTTCTGAATTTTATGTTTCTGTTTTATTAGATAGGGAAAAAGAAAGAAATATCATTATGTATTCTACCGAAGGTGGAATGGATATTGAAACGGTTGCAGAACATACACCGCATTTGATTTTTAAAGAAGAAATAGATCCTCGAGTTGGATTACAAGGTTTTCAAACACGTCGAATTGCGTTTAATTTAGGCTTAAGCGGACAAGCATTTAAAGAAATGACCAAATTTATTGCGTCTCTTTATGCTGCTTACGAAGGGTGTGATGCTTCGATGTTTGAAATTAACCCAGTTTTAAAAACGTCTGACGACCGAATTATCGCTGTGGATTCTAAAGTAACATTGGATGGCAATTCATTGTATCGCCACAAAGATTACGCAGCAATGCGCGATATTACAGAAGAAGATCCAACTGAAGTTGAAGCGGGAGAAGCTGGTTTAAATTATGTTAAACTTGACGGAAACGTTGGTTGTATGGTAAATGGTGCCGGTTTAGCTATGGCGACTATGGACATCATTGAATTATCTGGAGGAAGTCCTGCAAACTTTTTGGATGTAGGCGGAACGGCGGATGCTGAACGTGTAGAAAAAGCATTCAGAATCATTTTAAAAGATCCAAATGTAAAAGCGATTTTGGTGAATATTTTTGGAGGGATTGTTCGTTGCGACCGTGTGGCGCAAGGAATTGTGGATGCATACAAAAACATGGGAGAAATTCCAGTGCCAATTATCGTTCGTTTGCAAGGAACAAATGCGGTAGAAGCAAAAAAATTAATTGACGAATCAGGACTAAATGTACATTCTGCAGTTTTATTACAAGAAGCGGCAGATTTAGTAGGTAAAGTACTAAATTAAGTGGTCTAAAAGAATGATAATAAAACCTCGTTTCCTCTGGGAATGAGGTTTTATCAATTCATAGGACATACTTTTTGAAGTTTATAAGCACAAAGATGATTATTTATAAAACAGCCGAGGAAATTGAATTAATGCGTCAGGCAGCGCAATTGGTTTCAAGGACACTTGGTGAAATTGCAAAAGTCTTAAAGCCGGGAACAACTGGTTTACAAATTGACAAATTAGCTGAAGAATATATTAGAGATCACGGCGCAACACCTGCGTTTTTAGGATTGTATGGTTTTCCGAATACATTGTGCATTTCGCCCAATACTCAAGTGGTACACGGAATTCCTTCCAATAAACCTTTTGTGGATGGAGACATTGTTTCGGTGGATTGCGGTGCTAAATTGCATGGGTTTTTTGGTGATCATGCCTACACCTTTGAAATTGGGGAAGTTGCTCCAGAAACAAAAGAATTGTTACGTATCACCAAAGAGTGTTTATACATTGGAATCGAAGCGACAAAAGTTGGAAATCGGATTTCAGACATTGGATTTGCCATTCAAGAACACGCCGAATCGCATGGATATGGTGTGGTAAGAGAGTTAGTTGGTCATGGATTGGGACGAACTATGCACGAAGAGCCGCAAGTGCCAAATTATGGCAAAAGAGGGCGAGGGAAACGCATTCAAAATGGATTAACCATTGCCATCGAACCAATGATTAACATGGGGACAGAAAAAATCAATCAATTAAAAGACGGCTGGACTATCTTGACCTTAGACGGTAAACCTTCGGCCCATTTTGAGCACGATGTGGCAGTGGTGGATGGAAAACCAGTGATTCTCTCAACCTTTGATTATATTTACGAAGCTTTGGGTACAAAATAACCATGTATCGTGAACTCAAAATAGTTGTTTCTGTTTTTCTTCTTTTTATTATCTATGGCTTAAGTTCCTTTTTCTCTTTAGGCGCATTTGTCACTCCATATTTTTTTAGCAAGTTAATTCTGGTCATTGTCAGCTTGCTTTTTTTTCTACTCAATTTCCGCGTCAAAAAAAGTTATTTTTTGTTTTTTGCGTTCATCAACATGGTCTGTTTTGCCTTAATCGATGATTTTACGGTTCAGTTTCTATCGGAAAGGTTTCAATTGGCCTTTTTACTACCTTTTGTCAATTCGTTGGGTTTTGCCTATTTTTCATTTGGGGTTTTTGTTGGATTTTATTCACTAGCATTGGTGTTTTTCCACCAAGCGATTCAAAAAAAATGGCTTACAATCAGTTTAATTTTGCTTTTTATGGCGACAATTTTACTTTTTATCGTCAAGGTGCCTTATCTGCAAGAAATTATTTTTGGAACTTATCTTCTTGTCTTTTTTATCGCTGTAAATCGATTTAACTTATTAGAAAAAAATGTTCTGACCATCCTTTCTTCCCTGTTTTTATTGCAATTTTTATTAGAAATTTTCAAATACCTCTTATAAAATTGCTTAATCTAAAAGATTTAGTATATTTTTACTTCGCAAGAAAATTAAAATAACCAATGAAAAAAATCTCCCTTAGAGACATAGCCGATAGTTTAGGTGTCTCGAAAGCCTTAGTGTCTTTGGTGTTAAATGATAAAGGTGATGAGAGGGGAATCAATAAATTAACCCAAGAAAAAGTTCGGGCCAAAGCAAAAGAATTGAACTACGTTCCTAACCTCTACGCAAGAGGTTTAAGAGTAGGGAAGACCGATACCATTGGATTAATTGTGCCAGATGTGTCAAACGTGTTTTATGGTACCTTATGTAAAGCCATCGAACAAGCAGCCTCTGCCAACGGATTTACCTTGATTATCTCTAATTCGTACGAAGACATTCAACGCGAAAAGAAAATCATTTCTAGCTTAATCAACCGAAACATAGATGGGTTAATCTTGGCTTCTTCGTTGGACGAACCAACCGAATTAAAAGCCTTGGTCGATTCAAATTTCCCTTTGGTTTTATTAGATCGTATTTTTGATAATTTTAATGTCGATTCGGTGACTGTTGACAACATTGCAGGCGCAAAAAAAGCAGTTGATTTTTTATATGAGCAAGGGGTTAAATCGCCGGTTTGTTTTACGATTTCCCCCGTTTATATTAGTTCAATTTCAGAACGAATTAAAGGGTATTTATCAGGATTAAAAGAAGGAACCGAACCGCGTCTTTTCCAAATTCCACACGACAATATTCAATTTGGGGTAAACATGGCCTTAAATGAATTAGCCGGTTCTAAATTCGATGGTATTTTTTGTGTGAATAATTCAATTGCAAAAGCCATTTTAAAAGCTTCAAGTTCACAAAACAATTTATTTAATAACCTCAAGATTGTCAGTTTTGATGACATTGAAATCTTTGATTTAGTAAATCCAAAAATATCTTCCATCGCGCAACCAATTGATCGAATTGGGCTTTCGTCCGTTCAATTGTTGATTGATCGAATTGAAAAGCGTGATGCACATATTATTGAACAAAGGGTATTAGAAACGATTCTCATAAAACGATAAATAAATCAAAATTTATTGGTCGAATTGTTGCTGCCTTATCTTAAATTTATATATTTGCACCCGCTAGTAAAAAAGCAAGGAGAGGTGCCTGAGTGGCCGAAAGGACTTGTTTGCTAAACAAGCGTACTCGAAAGGGTACCCAGGGTTCGAATCCCTGTCTCTCCGCAAAAAGGAATCCAAGTGCAAAACACTTGGATTTTTTATTGGATTCAATCGAAGTTCACTTCGAATTGAAGGAAATAAAAAAACCAAACAAATTTCTGCAAGAAATTTTGGTTTTCATGCTTTGCAGGTTCCCAAAAGTGGGATAAACGGAGTTAATCCCTTCGAATTGAAGGAAATAAAACTAAGCTAATGGTTCAAGTGACTTTGATGAAAAAAAATAGGAAAGTGAAACACTGTTTTTATACCTCAACATCGATTTGTCTGTTGATGTGTATATCTTTTGCAAATAGGACTTTTAGTCAAGAAGGTTATTGGGAAAGAATTCATTTAGCGGAAGACTTATTTGTGTTGGGAGCGTACGACAGCTCATTGACCAACTATTGCGCAACCTTTGAGAAATATGGTGTCTGCCAGTTGAGTCCTTGGATGAATGCTTATAAAATATCCGAGATTAACCTGAATGGGAAGTATTCAGAAACACTCTTAAATTTTTTTATAAAAGAGGATAATTTATACTATTTGAAAAAGGCAAAATCCAAGAATGAATATTTGGATGGGATGGTGGATATTCCCCTTTTAGACACGTTGAAAAGGAGTTCTTTTAAAGAATCGATTAAGCGAAAAAAAATAACACTTAGTAAATGGCAGAAATTAGAACGAAAAGATCAGAGACCAAGAAAATTTCCTGGAGTTATGTTTGTTAACAATGAAAAACTGTTCAAACTAGATTCCATAAATAGGCAGATGTTTTTTAAATTATGTGAAGAATTCGACAATATGGTTCCGTCAAACATGGATCTTTTCTTTATTGGAAGTTTTCATCCTTGTGACATGATTTTTCAGCATAATCGTTTACATACTGCTGTAAGTAATTGGAATAAAATGGACTCTATATTTTATAATTCGATAAAATATGGAAAATATTCCCCAAACAGGGCGAAAAATAATTTAATATATAGTGTTATGAGGGATGTCCGAAAAGGTAATGTCAAGGAATACGAAAGCTCTATGGATTTAGCGCAGGATTGGTCTAGAATAACCAAATTTAGCTCAAAAGAAGAAGCAGAATCAACTATAGGAATATCAAGATTTCGATTCATCAATAATTTAAGAGAACTCATTTATTTAGAGCCTATAACCAACCAATATTTGAGGAAGAGGACAATTTTTAAAGAACAAGGATTAGCTGTCCAATAACTAGCGCTCATAAAGCTAGAAAGCGCAATTTTTAACTAAGAATTTTATTGCAAGTTTTTTACTAATCTACGGTCTAACTGGAGTTAATAATTCGGCAACCTAACCTTTTCAAAGAGGTCGTCCATATTTATTTCGTTGTGAACAATCGAACGGGAATACTCATTTTGCACGAGTCCAAACGTTGTAATCATTGTCAAAAAGACAGATTTTTTGGTTTGGCTACTTTCTTTAAAAATGGCCACCTTATTGCGCAATTTCAGGTCGTATGCTTTATTAATCAGAAACGAATTTTGAACGAACTTTATCTCAAATAAGTTAATTACCCGATCTTTTCGGTCAATAATCAAGTCTATTTGCGCACCAACTGAAGATTTATGGCCGACTTTATTCCATGTACTGATTTCACTATAAATTCCATCAATGCCTAGTTTTCGTTTGATATTTTGGATATGATCCCAGCATATTTGTTCAAAAGCAAGGCCAGCCCATACATTGGTTGCAGTATCGTTTATGTTATTTATCCAATTTCCTGTCGAAAATTTGCTTTTGTTTTCAATAAATTTAAAGTAGAACACGGTGTAATAATCAGCTATTGCATACACCTTTTTACTTTTGTTCAACCCAAGAGGAATGTATGACTTGAGAAAACCACTTTCTTCTAACTCGTTCAATTTTAAACTCATATCGCCATTCGAAACAGTGTCCATTTGTTTTATTAGGTTTTCTCTCGTTGCGCGGTTGCCCAACTCATAGATTTTTCGAATGAGTTTTTCGTGTTTTTCTGAATTGTTAAATAGGGAAGAAAAGATAAAACTGAATTCAGTTTTTAACGGCCCATTTGAACTAAAACAGATATTTTCAATATTTTGGGCAGCGCTCAAACCACCTTTTATTTGTTCCAAATAGTAGGGGATTCCTCCCATAACCATATAAATGTTTAGAATTTGGTAGCGATCTAAGTGAACATTTTGAGCCTTTAAAAAAAGCTCGGTTTCATGCAGTGTAAACGGTTCTATTTTAAACCTGTGGGTAACTCTGTTATGCAGGCCTCCTTTGTTTTTGATTAGGTTATTGATCATCCAAGAAGCGGCCGAACCGCAAACAAACAGTTTTAAGCCTTTTTGGGTACTTGCCCATGAGTTCCAAAAAAACTCCAAACCTGTTAAAAAATCTGATTTTTTGGTATCAAACCACGGTAATTCATCTAAAAATATAATTTTATCACCCCGAATTTTGCTGAGTTCTTTTTGTAAGATAGAAAATGCCTCTAACCAGTTTTGTGGTGGCGTGTAGGTTTGATGAAAAGATTCATTTATAAAAACAGTGAAATTGGTAAGTTGTGTTTTTGTGGTGCTATTTGCTAATCCCGTGGCATAGAAGGTGAATTTATTATTGAAGTATTCTTTAATTAAATAAGTTTTTCCCACTCTTCTTCTTCCGTACAAGGCTGCAAACGCAGGTTTAGCACTCTTTATAATTGCTTTGATTCTTTCTTTTTCCTGAATTCGCCCAATCATATTCATGCTTATTCGCTTTATTATTTGCCAAAAGTACAAATTTATTTATGTTTTGGCAAATTATTTCCTTTATTTTTTGCCATTAATTAATAAATATTAAATTTTTGGCAATTTATATGTATTATTATTTGCCAAAAATTATTAAAAAAGTAAAATTTGGCAATTAATTTATGTTATTATTTGCCAAAAATTGGTTAAAAAGTAAAATTTGGTAGATAATTGAGGGTGAGATTAAGAGGCAAAATGCACTGATAAACCCAATTAGGACCGCATTTATGTGTCTTGTCAACGAATAGATGATTTGCATAAACAATGCAAAACTGATCGTATTTACAATTTACCAAAGTGGATAAGTGCCATTATTGAGGTGATTTGAGGGGGCTTCAGAACGATTGTTCGCCTGGAATGAAAGGAAATAAAAATAGCCCGAAAACGTTCAGCAAGAAATTTTGGTTTTTAAGCTAGGTGGAACTTGATCAACCAAACTATAAATAGTGACAATACAACTTTATCTCGATAAAAAACGTCCTTATTAAGAACAAATAAAATTGTTTTATGCGCATCCACTTAACATTTCTATTTCTATTAGCAGTTTCAGTAAAAATCCATGCACAATGTGAAGGATTTTCTCAAGTAGTTTCGGGTACAAATCCAACCTGTTTTGGTTTTGCAGACGGATCTGTCAGTACTGAATTAACTGGTGGTACCCCTCCTTACACGATAGAAACAAGGAATGAAGCGGATGAATTAGTGTATGGAGGTGGAGAAATCGTTTTTACCCTTCCACAAGGTTAGTATTATTCGTATGTGGTAGATGATGCCGGATGCGAATTATACGATTCAATCTATCTTTCCGATCCAATTCCGTTGTCGATGGCTGAAACAAGTATTGTCGATCCAACCAGCCTCGAAGCTTGCGACGGTTCGATCACAATTGGTGACGTTTTAGGTGATTTTGGTACACTAACTTATCTTTGGTCGCCTGATCCTGATGGTATTTCCGGAATTGACGCTGCTATTTTTCCAGATGCCTGTGTTGGGACGTATGATTTAGCCGTGATGAATGAATTTGGTTGCTCCACTGTTGGAAGTTTCGATGTAGGAATCGAATTAAGTCTTTTGTCTGAAACAGCACCAGAAATTGATGTTGTTGTTAACGCCAATGACGTTTATATTGGGATCCCAACCGAATTTGTAAATTCCAAAATTGCATTTTATGAGTTAACTGGTCGTTTGGTTTATTCCCAAATCTTGACAAATAAAGACAATCACCTTCAGTTTGAAGCGGAAGGTGTTTTATTGTATTCGATCAAATTAAATGATGTTACCCTCAAAAACGGCAAGGTAATACTGCGCTAAAATGTAAGAGGTGATAAACGATTCGATTGCCAACTGTGGTTCATTCTCAAAGAAATTCTATCCTAAATATTTTCCTATTTCGCACACTTACGCCTAATAAGATTAAATTAAGGGCTTGAATACGATGAATGACTTTCGAACGGATTAAAATACCACTTTTAATTGGGCTGATTTTAGCAATAAATCTGCTTTTTAAGGGAATTTATCTCGGTGAAAATTCACTGGCATGGGATGAACCTTTTAGTGTTTATCATGCACAATTACACGCCGATCAACTAGTTGATGTATTGATTTCAGGAAATAACCCCCCGCTTTACGAATTGTTTTTGCATCAGTGGACATCATTTTTTGGCTTAAGTGAAGTTTCTGTTCGTTTTCCATCCTTACTATTTAGTAGTTTAACCGCCGTTTTTTTATTCTTAATTGGAAAACGACATTTTAATTTAACCATTGCTATTTCGGCGACTTTATTGTTCACTTTTTCCAATTATCACGTCTTTTTTGCCCATGAAGCCCGTGTATATGCCTTATTTGGAATGCTCGCAACAGCCTCTATGCTGATTTTTATGAACTGTTGCGCCAATCAAAAAATGTCCATCAAAAATTTATTTTGGCTTTTATTGGTCAATGTTTTGATGCTCTACAGCCATTATTTTGGTTTTTTTATTGTGTTGTTTCAAGCGATCTTTGTGTTGAGTGTGCCCGCTGCCAGGCAAAAAATAGGGAAAAACTTTTTGGTGTATGGACTTTTGTTGGTGTTGCTTTATCTCCCTTTGATTTCCGTTGTTTTTGGTCGGTTTTTGGAATCTACCACCCAAGGAACCTGGATAGAATCGCCGAACAGCGTGTCTGAAATTTATGAAATGTTACGCAAGTTTGCCAATGCGCCCGTGGTGGTGGTGGCTTGTTTGCTTGTGCTGTTTTTAGGGGGTGTCTTTTATTTTGTACGAACCAAAACAGAACCGGTAAAGGTGACCACAAAAATTTTAATTACCTGGTTTTTAATTCCTTTTTTGTTGATGTTTGTCCTTTCGTTTTATATACCAATGTTTATTGATCGGTATTTGATTTTCCTCACCATTCCGTTTTATTTGTTGATTGCTATTGCAGGGAATTCATTGGTTAAAAATCCTAAAATGGTGGCTGTCATTCAAGGGGTGGTGGTACTTTTATTTTTGGTCACGAGCAAACCAAATTTAGACAATCGACGACCAGTAAAAGAGGTGATGAACAAAATTTCTGAATTAAAAACGGCGAATACAGCGGTCTATTTTTGTCCGCAACATTTTATTTTCAATTATGCGTATTATCACAATCGTTCGCTGTTTGAAACACTAACAGGAAAAGATCCGTACCTAAACATGACAACCTCCTTGGCAAACGACCATATTTACGGCATTCACAATTTTTCTGAAATAGACACCACCCGCCTTAAAAAAATCATTTATTTGGATGCCAGCGCCGATTTTTCAAGTCCAGGAAATGGAATTTATGATTTTCTAAACAATAATTACACCTTAAAAGAAACCCACGAATTCCCCGAAATTTTTAGGGTGTTTGTTTTTGAGGGGAAAGGGGAGTAAAACGATATTGATTTTAAAGAGATAAGTTGCCCGTTTTAGGTTGAGTGATAAATAAGGGTTGGTCATTGGCATAAATCGAGTAGGTGAGGTTATGATGGGTTAATAAAGCCCTTCCTTCTGAAAAGGTCGAAACTTTGCCCCAATGATTGATAAATTTCTTTTTTTCCTTTTCCGTCAATTTAATAAATGCAATTTCAGTAGTACTCGGCGATTCACCCTCGATGGTCATCTCCAAAGAAACACGATGTTCAATGAGCAAAATAACACTGTCAATTTCCAAGGGTTGGAACTTTTCTTTTGGATATTCGGTGCCAAATGAAGAGTAAGAACTAAACGCAATTAAATAATTAACTATCAAATAAATAAAACGATTCATTTGAAACTAAAATTTAACTAAATCTGAAGTGCGAATCTTATTAAACATCTCCAAACACACCCACGCATCTGTTGCTGCGTAAACCAATTGCTTTTCGTGTAGAACGGGAGCTTCCCAATTGGATACTTGCGCATTTTTTGAAATTCGAAACCCTAAAATAATGGCAGCCAATTTTCTTAATCCATTTGCCTCTATTTCTAGTGTATTGACCATTTGGTTGAGTTCTATGAAGCCCGCAGGTTCGAAGGAGGCAATCCGTTGTAAAAAGATCAGATCGTCTCTTAAACCAACTCCCAGCTTTTTGATTTGGTCATTTTCAAAAAAATCGATGATTTCTTTCGTTAATCCTGTCAAATGAATGCGAACAAGAAAAACTTGATCAGGTATCGCAATTTGTAACAAGGATACTTTATTACTTTCTCCGCGCACAAAAACTGGTTTGGTTTCTGTATCAAATCCGACAAAAGAAAATTGATTGATTTTTTCAAAGGCAGCAGCAATTTGTGAAATTTGGTCAATAATCACAATATCGCCTTCAAATTTCCCGAGCGGCAATAAATTGATGTCTTCTTTTGAAATATTTTGCGCGAACATTAATTTTAAAAAATGATGAAGTTAAAAATAAAAGTGAATCTAGCACAGTTAGGCAAGTAGATTTTTAAATAAACGGCGCTAATCTGAAACTTTTTGTCAAAAAAAAACCGAATTCAAGCTTGATTCGGTCTTTCCAATCATTTAATTTTCTCCTAAGTTAACATTCCACCACAAACATTGATGGTTTGTCCTGTGACATAAGCTGATAAATCAGACGCTAAGAAAACAGTAACATTCGCCACATCTTCTGGCGTTCCACCACGTTTCATAGGAATATTGTCTCTCCATCCTTGCACAACAGCAGGATCCAAAGCAGCGGTCATTTCTGTTTCTATAAAACCAGGCGCAATGGCGTTACAACGAATGTCGCGTGAGCCTAATTCTTGCGCAATTGATTTTGTAAAACCAATCATTCCAGCTTTTGACGCCGAATAGTTTGCCTGTCCTGCATTTCCAGAAACACCAACTACCGAACTCATATTTATAATAGAACCTTTACGTGCTTTTAACATTGGTCGCAGTACAGCTTTTGTCAAGTTAAACGCCGATTTTAGGTTGGTGTTCATTACATCATCCCATTGTTGTTCGGTCATTCGCATTAAAAGGTTGTCTTGGGTGATTCCGGCGTTATTTACCAAAATATCAATCTTCCCAAATGTTTCTAACACATCGTCAGCCAATTTTTGAGCCGCATCAAATTCCGAAGCGTTGGATTTAAATCCTTTCGCTGTTCCTCCGTTTTGCGTCAATTCAACTTCAAGTGCTTTTGCTTTTTCGTCCGACGAAAGGTAAGTAAAAGCCACCGTTGCACCTTGTGCGATAAACGTCTCAGCAATTGCTTTTCCAATGCCTCTTGAAGCACCTGTGATAATTGCTACTTTGCCGTCTAATAATCCCATAATTTGTTTTTTTAGAAGTTAAATATACTATTATTTTATTGGTTTCAAAAAAAAATCCCGTCCGATCAAACAAGAAGGGACGGGATTTTAAGTGTTTTTAAAAATTTATTCTTCTGGTTTTGGAGCTACCAAAATACGGCCACAATGCTCACAAACAATAAGTTTCTTGCGTGCAGCAATATCCAATTGACGTTGTGCTGGAATTTGATTAAAACATCCACCGCACGAATCGCGTTCAACGGTAACTACAGCCAATCCATTTTTTGAATTATTTCTTAAACGATCGTAAGCAATTACTAAACGCTCTTCGATTTCTTTTCTCGCTTTTTCAGATCGTTTTAACAATCTTTCTTCTTCTTTTTCTGTTTCTGCTGAAATTTCTTCCAATTCTTTTTTCTTGATAGAAAGATCGGAAGCTCGTTCTGCTAATTTTTCTTTCGAAGCAACAATCGTTTCTTCTTTGTGAGCAATTTTCGCTTTCGATTCGTTGATTTTCTTCTCAGAAAGTTCTATCTCTAACCCTTGGTATTCGATTTCTTTTGAAATTGAATCGTATTCACGGTTATTCCTTACATTTTTTTGTTGTTCGGTATATTTTTTAATCGCCGCTTTCGAATCTTTGATCATGTTTTTACGATCATTGATGTTGGTTTCTAGCTCTTTTAACTCATCTTCCAATTTAGTAAGACGTGTTTGAAGTCCTTCTACCTCATCTTCTAAGTCTTGAACCTCTAAGGGCAATTCACCGCGGTTAATTCTAATTTTATCGATACTTGAGTCGATTTGTTGAAGTTCTAATAAGCAATCTAGCTTTTCTTCAATCGTCTGATCTGCAACGTTTTTCTTAGTCATGTATTAAAAATATTTTACCGGATTCGTGTTAATTTCGGTCAAACAGGGTGCAAATGTAGCGAATTTTTTTCTTAAAAGTTCATCCAGCAGTGCAATTGTGAACTGTTCGCTCTCAAAATGTCCTATATCTGCGATAATTAATTGATTTTCAGAATCAAAAAACTCATGATATTTAAAATCTCCAGTAATAAAAATATCCGCTCCTTTTCGTTTTGCAGCATTCAACAAAAAACTTCCTGCACCGCCACACCAAGCTATTTTTTTGATTGGTTGATTTAAAAGACGTGTATGCCTTATGATCTGGCAATTAAATGTCGTTTTTAAATGTTGCAAAAAATCGATTTCATTCATCGCTTCTGAAAGTTCGCCATACATTCCTGCACCTTCGGCCGTGTTTTTATTTTTAAGCGGAATGCAGTCGTAGGCTACCTCTTCGTACGGATGAACGGCAATCATTGCATCAATCATTCGATTTAATTGGTGTTTACTCACCAATACCTCGAATTTAATTTCTTTTTCGTGGTGTCTTTCTCCAATATTTCCAATAAAAGGATTGGCATCAGACAAGGCTTTGTAGGTACCTTCTCCTTCGAGACTAAAGCTACATTCTTCGTAATTTCCGATTTTTCCAGCGCCATTTTGAAATAAACTGTTTTTCACCAGTTCGGCGTGCGAAACTGGGGTGTAGACACTGAATTTGACTAAATTATCCTCCGTAGGAACTAAAATTTCGGGGTGTGAAATACCTAATAATTGCCCAATTTTTTTGTTGACTCCCAAGTGGTAATTGTCCAAGTTGGTGTGAATGGCATAAATAGCAATTTTGTATTCAATCGCTTTAATGATCGTACGTTCGATGTAGTTTTCACCCGTTAATTTTTTTATCCCTTTAAATAAAATGGGGTGATGCGAGATAATTAAATTGCATCCTTTTTGGAGAGCTTCATCTACAATGTCTTCGGTACAATCTAACGAAATTAGGGCATTCGTAAGGTCGGTGTTCTTGTTTCCAACGATTAAGCCGCTATTATCATAACTTTCTTGACTAGAAAGTGGTGCTAATGATTCGAGGTAGGCGATTATTTCTGCTAGTTTCATCTTACAAAGATAAATTTTTCAAATTTCTTTGGAACAGATAAAAATTCTAAATTTGATCTTTTAGAAAAAGAGGTATGAAGACGTTTAAATTTAAAGGGATTTTAACCAACCAAGGGTTTGAATTGGATCAATACATTCAGGTGGATGAACATGGAAAAATTAGTTCTATTCAGTCGCATGGAAATGATGTAACCGTCGAATCGTTCGCTGTTTATGCGCTTCCAGGATTTCAAAATGCCCATTCGCATGCGTTTCAATATGCGATGGCAGGTTTGGCCGAACGCCATTCAACTTCTCAAACACCCGACGATTTTTGGTCTTGGCGCGAAGCCATGTATGCCTTGGCGCTAAAAATCAGTCCTGACGATTTAGAGGCCATTGCGACGCTTTTATACGCCGAAATGTTGCGACATGGCTATACCAATGTGGCTGAATTTCATTACGTTCATCATGATCAAAATGGAATGCCTTATGGAAATTTAGCCGAAATGGGCGAACGTTTGGTGGCCGCAGCAACTAAGGTTGGAATTGGCATCACACTGGTTCCTATTTTTTATCAAAAAGGAGGATTTGGAAAACCTGCAACGGAAGGGCAAAAACGATTTATTTCGCCGGATATTGATGCTTATTTGAATTTATTGTCTGCCACGGAAAAGGTGGTTAAGACAAGTGAATTTGCCAATTTAGGTATTGGTATTCATTCGATGCGCGGAGTAGATCCATTAATTATTAAAGAAATAGCTAAAACAGGTCCACAAGATTTGCCTTTTCATATTCACATTTCCGAACAATTAAAAGAAGTGGAGGATTCGTTGACGTACCTGGGAAAACGCCCGGTTGAATGGTTTCTTGAGCATATTGATGCGAACGAGCGGTTTCATTTGGTTCACGCGACCCATTTAACGGAACAGGAAACAGATGATTTAGCGCGTTCAAAAGCTAACGTGGTTTTATGTCCAAGCACCGAGGGAAATTTAGGAGACGGTATTTTTCCTTTACGACGTTATCAAACGATGGGTGGAAATTGGAGCATAGGAACTGATAGTCACGTAGGGTTGAATCCGTTTGAAGAACTGCGCGTACTAGATTACGGTCAGCGTTTGATAAGTCATAAACGAAATACGTTCTATTCCACAACGCAAGGAGACAGTGGCTTGTATGCACTTGAAAAAGCGCTAATTAATGGAAGGAAAGCCATGGGCAATGAATCGACTGCTTATTTTAAGGTTGGTGATTATTTGAATGCGGTGTTAATTGATGCTTCATCTCCCTTAATCGCTTCAAGTTCGACAAGTAATTTAGCGAGTACAGTTGTTTATTGTTCAGATATTTCGATGCAATATGGCACTATTTCTAGGGGTAAATTAGTGGTGAAAGCGGGGTGTCATTTTTCGGAAGATGAGAATAAACGTAAATTTATCGAAACTATTCATCGTTTAAAAAACAGAATTTAGGGCTATTTTGGCAAGAGTTCGAAACGTTCGGTAAGGATTTTTTCTACTTTTTTACTGTGCTTTACCACTTTTTTAGCCCATTCTAACCGAAGGTTAATATTTTCTAATTCGGGTAATTGCCAAGGGATGGTTTCATCTTTCCGCATCCGTTCGGTGAGATTAAAGAGCGCAAGTGCCACCGAAACAGAGATGTTATAACTTTCGGTAAACCCATACATTGGTAATTTCACATAAGCATCGGCATAATCCAAGGCTTCTTTGGTTAAACCTTTGGCTTCGGTTCCAAAAAGTAGGGCAATCGGTTGATCGAGTGGCAGGTCCTCGATCAAACAATCGTTGGTGTGAGGAGTTGTGGCGACAATTTTATAGCCTTTTTCTTTTAAAGATGCCAAGCAAGGCAAGGTATTATTGGGCTCGGTATTGTACCTATGAAGGTTTAACCATTTAGAAGCACCCATATCAATTTCTCGATTGGGCACAAAAACATTGTCATTTTCAATGATGTGAACATCTTGAACACCAAAACAATCGCACGAACGTAAAACGGCCGCCGCATTATGAGGTTGAAAGAGATTTTCCAAAACCACTGTCAAATACCGGGTGCGATTTTGAACAATTGCATCAAATTTTTCGCGTTTGTTGTCTGACACGTGTTCATAAAATCGATTCAATAACCATTTTTCCTTTTCCATTGTTTCCGCTTATGTCTTCAATTTGGTAAAAAAAAATCCCCTTCCAACAAAGTTGAAAGGGGAATTTTTTTTAAGAGTAAAGTACTAGTTTACTTTTCCAGATAAATCTGCACCAGCTTTAAACTTTACTACGTTTTTAGCAGAGATTTTGATTTCTTTTCCAGTTTGTGGATTTCTTCCAGTTCTAGCAGCTCTTTGAGAAATTCCGAAAGATCCAAAACCTACTAAAGAGATTTTATCTCCAGTTTTCAAAGCTCCTTCTACTGAAGTTACGAATGCGTCTAAAGCTCTTTTAGAATCTGCTTTTGATAATCCTGAGTTTGATGCCATTGCATCGATCAATTCTGATTTGTTCATAATTGTATTTTTTTAAAATTAAAAATATTAATGTCAAACAAATATATCTGAAAATCCTTACCTACCTTGGTTTATACTAAAAAAAACAATGATTTTGTTAATAAATTCGGCATTATGTTGATAAGTGCGAAAGAAATCGTCTAAAAACAAGGGTTTTCAATACTTTCAATGCCGAATTGCATACAATTTATCGATTGACCGAGTTAGCATAATGGGTTAGGTTGAATTCTATGAACCAATGTTTAACAAGGATTTTTAAATTTTCACTACTTTTTTAGCGTTGATTTTTTGTATTTGGGGTTTGACGAATTTTTAATCAAAAAAATAAATCAATCCTTTTTAAGAAATTACCAGCGTAGTCGACTCAATTTTAAAGCCCAACAAGAACTGATCGACAGGCATTCTTTTTTTTCCTTCCAATTGCAATTCTTTCACCAAAATCCAGCCGTCACAGGTTCCAAATCTTAAATCAGTAACCTCTCGTGTAATTTTACCCGAATTATTGGTCAGTGTTTCTATTGGAATACCAGAAAAGATTTTCATCGATTTCGTTTTTCCTGCCTCATCGATAATTTCTGTCCAAGCAGTTGGGTAAGGCGAAAGTCCTCGTATTTTATTGAAGATCATTCGACTTGATTGATTCCAATCGATTTTACAATTTGGTTTAAAGATTTTAGGTGCATGTTTCAGTTCTTCAGTTCCGATGGCATTTGCTTGTGGCATTGAATGAACTTCACCGTTCAAAATCTCTTTAACTGTTTTTGTTAAGAGTTGCGCCCCATCAACCATTAACCGGTCGTGCACACTTCCTGCATTATCCGTTTCAAGGATCGGAATTTTGATTGCATCAATAATCCGTCCTGTATCAATTTCCTTTTCGATGAAAAACGTAGTGGCTCCTGTTTCTTTTTCGCCGTTGATAACTGCCCAATTAATAGGAGCAGCACCACGATAGTTCGGCAATAAAGAACCATGTAGGTTAATCGTTCCTTTAGGAGGCATTTGCCAAACTACTTCAGGCAACATTCGAAACGCAACCACCACAAAAAGTGCGGCGTTGATTGAAGCTAATTCATTAAGAAAATCCTCACTTTTCAGTTTTTCGGGTTGTAGGATGCGTAAATTTTTACTGAGTGCAAATTCTTTTACAGCTGATTGTTGCTCTTGTTGGCCTCTCCCAGCTGGTCGGTCAGGACTGCTAACAACCGCCGCAACTTCAACCCCCGCATCAATTAATTGCCTGAGTGATTCAACAGCAAAATCAGGAGTCCCCATGAAAACTATGGACTTATTCATTTTTAATCAAATTTCTTCGGTAAAAATACAAATATAGGACACTAAAAATCAAAAAACACAAGAAATAGATGTACTCGACCCACCAAACTAATTTAATATCCCATTTCCATAAAACGATAAAAAAATAACAACCAACTAAATAGAGAAAGATGCTAAACACCTCAATGAAAAAATAGACAGTTGTCTTCCCCAATCCTGCAATGGTATTAAAATAAATAACCGCAATCGAATAAATAAGAATAGATCCACTGATAAAGCGCAAGATGTAAACACTATCTGCTAACACCATAGGATCGAGATTTGGGTTTTGATCAACTAAACGAATGAGAAATTCAGGATAAAGGATCGCCCCATGAAAAATAATGACCATAGAAAGCACAGACATGAAAATAATGCGGTTTTGAACCTTTTTAATTAAATCTTGTCGGCCTTGCCCAACCAAATTACTGACAATTGTTTTGGTGGAGGCTGCAAATCCAAAGATTGGCACAAAGGCTAGAAAATACATGTATCGAATGTTGTGGGCGGTTTCTAAAGGTCCTTTGCCCGAATGTTCGATTAAGGTGAAAAATACGAGCCACGTAGACAAGGCAATTACGCCTTGCAACATCAACGGAAAACTTAGTTTAATAATGGCAAAATGCACACGTAAATTTATTTTTTGGAAAAAACTGTATGCGTATTTTTTATAAGATGATTTAGTAAGTAAATAAACCAACAGGTAAACAAAACCTAATCCTTCTGAAATAGAAGAGGCTAGGGGTGCTCCAATCATTCCTAATTCAGGAAAACCGAAATTACCAAAGATGAAACAATAATCGAGGAAAATATTTGAACCTGCGATAATCAAAGCTGAAATAAAAATGACCCTTGTTTTACCAATCCCAATAAAAAAGCTCGCTAAAATCATATGCTGGGCAGCTAAGATCAAACCCCAACCACGCACATTCAGATAATCGATCATTAATTCGGCAACATCCTGATTTTTGGAAAAAGAATAGACGATGGCATCCCCAAATAAAAATAGAATCGAAAAAAGTAAGCCACTTATAATTGCTTGATAAATTTGCGCATGAAAAATAGTTTCCCCAATTTTCTTGTCTTCCCCTTGTCCATCTAGTCGTGCGATTGCAATTTGTGTCCCATCTCCCAAACCTCGACAAAACATAAAAAACGCCATAAACATTAAGCTGGCATTACCAGAGGCGCCAATGGCGGTATCCCCCAATTCGCTGACGAAAACAGCATCTGTGAAGACAACCACCGAATGAACGAATGTACCAAACATCAACGGTAAGGTCATCCTGAAAATTTCTTTATACGAGTACATTACTTTATTCGACCTGAATAACCAACCCTTTCAGGTATTCACCTTCGGGATGGGTTGAGCTAATAGGATGATCGGCCGGCTGGTGCAATTGTTCAAGGATGCGCACTTTACGTTCTGCTGAAATTGCTGCTGCGATAACTGTGTTGGTAAATAAGATTTTATCAATCACTTGCGAACAGCTAAATGTAAAAATAATTCCTCCTGGTTTTATTTGACGAATAGCATGCGCATTCAGTCGTTTATATCCCTGAATAGCGTTGTGTTTCGCACTTTTATGTTTGGCAAATGCTGGCGGATCTAAAATGATAATATCATAATCTTCTGGCAATTCTTTGATATAATCCATTGCATCTGCCACAATTGACTGGTGTTTGTCTGCAGGAAATTTTCCAAGTGCAATATTTTCATCCGTCAGATCAATTGCTTTTTGAGAGGCATCTAACGAATGAACCAAGGTAGCTCCTGCGTTTAAGGCAAACACCGAAAATCCGCCCGAATAACAAAAGGTGTTAAGAATCTTTTTTCCTTTTGCGTATCGAGCTAATAATTGTCTGTTTTCACGTTGATCTATAAAAAATCCAGTTTTTTGTCCTGTCACCCAATTAATCGCAAATCTATTGCCATATTCCAAACCAATTTGAGGAGTTTCAACCTCTTTATGTATAAATCCATCTCCTTGATAATCTTGGTATTCTTTCGGTAAAGTTCCTGTGCATTTGAGATAAATCGATTTTACCAATTTTCCCATCACCTTTAGCAAAGCGGCTTTAATTTTGTCAATGTCACGATACATTCCAATACTGTGACATTGAATCACCAAATTCCCATCGTAATGATCTATAATTAAACCTGGCAAAAAATCACCTTCGGCGTGAACTAAGCGATAAATTGTTGTGTCTTTAGCCTCCACAAAACCCAACGATTTTCTTAAGCGAAAAGCGGCTTCGAGTCGTTGTTCGTATAAATTATCTGTTAATTCCTCGTCAGAAAACAATAAAACCCTTACCATAATGCTGCCATTTTGGTAATGCCCAAAACCTAAACTTCTTCCTTTATTGGCAACTATTTCCACCAAATCTCCATCAACCACTTCGCCTTCGATTGATTTTATTGCGCCTGAAAAAACCCAAGGATGTTTTCGCTCGATCGATTTGTCTTTTCCTGGTTTAAGTGAGATTTTTGTTAGTTCCACGTTGTTAAATTTTCTGCGAAATTAACAATTATCTAGGAAGATTGGGGAAAAATAAAAGCTCCCCTTTTACATTTAAAGTATAATATCCTTTAATAAGGAGAATATTACCCGCAAAAATTAGTTTAATCTGTCTTTTATTATCCAATTTCGAGACTATTTTACTTCACCATTTGAATACTACCATCCTGAAATTCGTATGTCTTTTCGTCAATTACAAAGGATTGTTTTGCCTTTATTTCGCCGATTTTTTTCAAACTTTTTTCCATCGTCATCACATTGCCATTATTTTGACGCGCTAATTCGAGGTATTTTGCATTTACACCAAAATAGGTGCCACACATCACAAAATCAATTGGTTGTTTGATCTGTTTTAGTAAATCAGTATCTCTTGGCACGGCATTATTATCGCAAATTAAAATTATTTGGTCTATTTTCTCAAATTGAGCCAACCCAAATATGACCGCTTCAAAATTATTTTCAGGTAAATCTCCTCCATGGCCGCCTTTCATACACTGGTGCATTTTGTCATAAACTTCGTTCAATACAGATGATTTAGTGGTGTAAATTCCGCCTGTTTTACCGACAATTTTCTCCGTTTGATTCTTTTCATCGCCATCATTAAAAAAGACATAATTATATTTTTTTCCTTGACTCAATTTAAGCGCGTGCCAGACCAATAATTGCGAGTAATAAGGATACATACTGCCTGTCATATCTGTGGCGATTAATGCATTTTCTTTAATTTTGTTCCGCTCTAACTGTGACATTAAGTTGCGATCGGACAAGGTCATAAATGCCGCAAAAAGTGCCGGACTAACTTTTGATAGAATATAGTGTGCCCCATATAGTTTTTTATCGCGTCCAATCGAATCATAACTCCATTCAAGGACTTGATTATTGATCATTAATTCCTTTTCGATTACTTTTTGTTGACCCGGGAGAATCGTTTTAAAATAGACGGAATCAATCCTTTTTGAAGGAGCAACTATGAGGTCTTTTCCGCTAGGGATATAAGTTTTTCCACACAATCGGTTCATTAATTCAGTTGTTGGGACAATGGAGGCTTTGTGTAATTCTGCGGATGATTCCCGGAAATAAATCACAAAACCATGAAAAAGTGCTTGTTGTTCGGCAATGGTTGAATGATTGGTTTGATAATAAATTCGCCTTTCGAAATCACCCGTTTTGTCAATGCCTAAAGCAGCAAACATGGTATTCCAACGTTTTTTATCCAAATTTTTTTGGTAATCAGTTAAGTTTTCCGAATTTGACGTGGCAACATAATCAATCCGATAAATGAGTTCCAACGCTTTGCGTGGTGCACGAATCAAAAAACTGTCCGTATTATGTGCCATTGGCAGCGACAAGGTTTTAAATTCGCCTGATTTTGGGCGATATTTTTCAATAAAATAGGTTTTAGGCACCGACAAAGCCAACAAATTAAAGGACATCAAGCATAGAAAAATCATCCGTTTCATAATCAATGAATTTAGGTTTAACAACTTGTTTCAAAAGGATTTATTTGCACAACCTTTAAATTTCTCATCAATTGATTCGTCAAATTAACCCTTGGTTAGTTAGTCAACGGGAAAATTTAAAAAAGTAACGGAAATTGATTGTTTATTTTTGTCATGCGTTATGAGATCCACTTTATTTTGATATTTAATTTTATTGGTCTACATTTTACCAAGATTAAAATCTATTTATATCAAAATCAAAAATCATTGATTTATGAGACTTTTTAATTCAGGCCAGATGATTGGGAAAAATTAACATCTATATTCAATTCTATAGAATCAACTCATCTCCCCCCAAATATAGCACTTCCAATCCTCACCATGGTACTTCCTTCTTCAATCGCAATTGCATAATCGCCGCTCATGCCCATCGAGATTTCTTTAAAAGATGCGACGTTTTCAAAATGGGTTGATTTTAGTTGATCAAAATAGGACGCCAAGGTTTTAAATTCGGTGCGAATTTGATCTGTATCGTCAGTAAAAGTGGCCATTCCCATAATGCCAACTAGGCGAATGTTTTTAAGGGTTGCGAATTCGTCTGAACCAAGCATTTCCAACGCTTCTTCTAAATCAAAGCCAAATTTGGTTTCTTCTTGGGCAATGTGAAATTGCAACAGATAGTCAATGATTCGTCCGTTTTTAAGCGCTTGTTTATTGATTTCGGCAAGGAGTTTAAATGAATCTACCCCATGAATAAGATAAACAAATGGCGCAATTGTTTTTACTTTTTTAGATTGAAGATGGCCAATCATGTGCCAACAAATGTCTTTTGCTAAAATCGTGTACTTTTCTTCTAATTCTTGCACACGGTTTTCACCGAAGTGACGTTGCCCGGCAGCATAAGCATCTTTCAGAAGCTCAACCGGTTTCGTTTTCGAAACCGCCACCAGGGTCACCGACCCTGGTATGCTGCCCTTTATTAATTCGAGTTCTTTAGCAATTCTACTCATGGTTCTAATGGGAAAATAGTGAGTCCACTCCTTAATTTTGGTTCTATCCATGTCGATTTTGGTGGCATAATCAAGCCCGCATCAGCTACTTGTTTTAGTTGAATGATGGATACGGGAAACAATCCAAAGCCGAGTCGGTATTTGCCCGAATCTACCCGTTCTTTAATGCCATTCATCCCTAATTTCCCATCAATAAACCCAATTCGATCGTCGGTTTTTAAATCTGTCAAACCCAAAAGTGGAGTGAGGATATTTTTTGTTAAGATGTCTGTGTCTAGCCGCTCAACTGGATGTGAGCGATCAAAAGTTCCTTCTTTTGCGGTTAATTTATACCATTGTTCGTCCAAATACATGCTAATTTCATGTAAACCAAAAGGAACAGCTTCTTCATTTCGAATTTTAGTCACCAAAAATGAGGCGGCTAAATGTTCTAAAAATGTCTCATTATCTAATCCATTTAAATCTTTCACTAAACGGTTGTAATCCCAAATTTTTAATTTGTCTTCGGAGATAAAACAAGCCAAAAATTTATCTTGAAATGGACTGGTTATAGAAGGTAAACTTTCGTAATATTTCGCTGAGGAGGCACAACGATGGTGTCCATCTGCAATATAAATGCTGTCTATTTCTGAAAAATACTGTTGAATTTGACGCACTTTTTCTTGGTTACTGATCACCCAGATCTCATGTTTTCCTTTGTCCCAAGAACTAAATTCATATTCTGGTCGTTCAGGAAAAACACTTGCAAATAACCGATTTAAAGCCTCATGTTTTCGATGAAAAAGTAAAACAGGCTCGACATTAAACTCCACAATTTTGATAAAATGCGAAAACATTTCCTCGCGCTCTGTCAAGGTTTCTTCATGTTTTTTTATCGATCCTGCGGTATATTCTGCCACCGAAGCACCGCCAATAATTCCTACAAATTCATGGCCGTCAATTGTTTGACGATAGAGATAGAAGCTGTTGGTATCTTCCCGTAAAAAAATTCCCCCGCGAATAAATTCATCAAATTTGTTCCTTACTTTTTGATAACGCTCTGGTGTATTGGGCTTTGTTTTATCGTCTGTATGAAATTCAGGATTGATGACATGCAGAAAGGTATATGGATTATGTTCCAATTTTGCTTTTAAAACTTCCTTATTATAAGCATAAAACGGTCGTGTCGCAACCAAGTAAGCCTTGTCACGGGTTGGTCTAATTGCTCGAAATGGCGTAATAACTGTCAATGCACTTAATTTTGTTTTCTTGCACGAATGTAAGAAGTAGATTTAGATTTTTAAGCCTCTTACACGTAATTATTCAACGAAGTTAAATTTTTTCTATTTTTTGAAAAGTTAAAGGTGTTTGAAATCCAAGGGTTCAAAAATATGCCTAGTTGTCAAAATTCTACATTTAAAAATTTACACCAAGACCAAAAGTTAAATTCGACATGTTACGAGGAGGACCTTGGTCCCAAGAATAATAAGGATTTTTTTTACTATAAACATAAGGGAAAAAAGTATGGGACAAACGTGCTTTTAAATGAAAATGTTTCCAAAAATAATAGGTAGACTCTATGCCTATGGGTACACCAAGATCTATAAGTCCTCTATCTAAAAGAAAAATGGCTAAATAAGGGCCGCCTGCAATTGTGTTTTCAAGAATAGACTCACTTCCAAATCTAAGACTTAATCCAATAGTACCCTTAATTGAAAACTTTTCGTTTTTGATAATAAAACGTTGATAATGACCTTGGACTTGGTTAAATTGTCTTGAAAATACCGTTCCTTGTTTCATTTGATTAGTATTTTCCTGATTGACAAAGTAGTAAAAGTCAAGAGAGGTTGCCCAACCAGACTTAGTGTTGCAAATATTCTCGTATGATATTCCCATTACATTGGTAAACCAAGCAATCTTCATTTGGTGAGGTCGATTAATGATTGGTGCTGTATCGTAAAAATAATAAAACGAAAAGGTGGGAGAAATATGATGTTTGTTTTTTACAGCAAATTCATTACTTTGAGAATATATGTTGCCTAACTGAAACAGTGCAAAAAAAAACAAAAAATACCTTAAGAGAGCGCGCATTAGTTTTTGATAATTCGTTTTCGTAGATTTGTTTCTCCCTGTTTTACTTCTAAAATATAGGTTCCATTTGCCAAGTATGGTGGAATGAGGTACTGATTATTAACTACTCCCTCTTGTTCGAAAAGAATTTCACCTGAACTAGAATAAAGTGTCACATCAAATTGTACTTGTGTATGCCAGGCAATCGCAAAACTATAGTGCATAGGATTAGGATAAACATTAAAGTCAATTTGCTCACTAGAAGAATGAATGGATGCCATGGAGCAATCTGTTAGACTACCTACGCCTACTGCATGCCAAGCATTTACGGTTTGAATATACTCATTTGAACACTCTCCGCAATAAAGCGCAGCGGCGGCAATAGCCCCTTCTCGTGCATCAGAATATTGAGAGCTCGAAAAAAGCACATTGGTCATACTCCAAAAAGCAATTCTCGCAGCTTTCGTTTCTCCGATACCTGAAATGGAATAGGGGATTTCTAAATCATTTAAACCTGATCCACCTTCTGAAAGCAAATAAAACCAAAAATTTTGTACACCACTTTTGGAATGTTTGTCACCATAAGTTCCTGGACAATCAAATGTTGTCCAAAACAGACCGAGATAGGTATCTGGTTGCCCTATCGTTTCAGATAAACAATCAGGGTTAAGATGCCTTCCTCCGACATTTGGGTTGTTTAAATAACGGGGTTGAAAAGTGCCTGCGGTGCCAAACTCCCAATTAAGATTTGTTTCAACCTCTCCATTAACAGTCATTCGTTCAGCCATTAAACCAAAAATATCTGCGAAGGATTCATTTAAGGCACCTGGCTCATCAGAACCGTTTAGGTTTGATGAGTGTTGTATCACGCCATGCGTAAATTCATGGGAAACGATGTCGTGATAGTCACCTAAATGATTAGTACCAAAAAAACAAAATGTGAGGTTATCGACAGTCATACCATGATTATAGAATGTCTTGGTTCCTTCTACATTTGGATGTTCCACATGTATTCGTATGCGTTGTTTGTTGTCGTCCATGCCATCCATATAATGTATATTTTTAAAATACAGCCAGCTCTGTCGTGTATACCAAAATGCAGAGGTCGCATGGGTCTCAAATCCAGTCCAAGGTTCACTGCTCTTATCAATTTCAGCTCTCCAAGTAAAAGGAACATCGAGATTATACTTCTTAACATGAATTTTAATACCACCGTCATTATCTGTCTCTAATACCCAATCATCATTTGGCCATGTCCTAGTAACGTGTATCAATGCTTTGTATCCCACCAACACTATTATTAACGGTTGCAAGTCCATCATGGTGGCGAAGAGATAACTCTTTTATAACTTCGCCTGAATGCGCATCTACCCAATATCGGATATATTCATCTGGCGATATTATTCGGACATCAAATTGATATGCTAAGCGATATCGTCCACCATCTATATAAAAATGTAAATTTTGGTAGTTGTCTAAAGCTAAAATTAGTTGTCCTGTAGGTTCCCATGTTGCGGCGCTATTTTGCAGATCTTGTTGTATTTCGTTTTCCCAATTAGCATTTTCCCAAGCCATTACCCATTGATCATCAAATGAATTCAGTAAAGCTTGTTTAGCTTGCGTTTCACTCAAGGTTGGGGTGACATTTAAATCAAGTTCAATTGCGAATTTAGCATTGGTAAAAATCAATGCACCGCTTGAATTAAAATGCTCTACAGCATAAGCACCTTCAACAAGCATGTCCTTATAGGTTTGTTGGAAACGATAATGCGTCATATTTAGTTGCGGATCAGTCCAAGCTTTATCAAGAACAGCATTATTAAGAGTATCTCCTGTAATAGTGCGGTATAGTGCAAAGCATTGTCCTGGTGTAAAGGGGTTAGGCTGTTTCCACCACATAAATCCACTCACAATATCTTTTTTAACCAGGGTATCAACCATTACAGAGAAATCTGCTAGTTGTGCATTCACATTCTTGGAGAATTGGATACTTACCAACACCAAAAAAATATACTTTGTTTTGATTTTCATAAAGATTTAGAATTTAGTCTAATAGTACATATTTTTTCAATGCCAGCCAAGTGATTTTAGAAAAATATTTAAAACTAATAACTTCAACTATATTGTAGTCACTGAAACGTTTTATTCACCTAACAAGAAAATACTGTGAAAGGGATAGAAGTGCCGATCTTTTTTAATACTGCCTTTTATTACTGGATCAAAAAAAAGCGTGAACTGAGCTTGGCCTCATCCTCACCCTGGGGGATGCGGATTCGCCCAAAAAAGCGCATGAATTTAGAAATAGTCCGTTTTTGGAAATATTCTTGATTTAAATCATCCTTCTTATGGAATGAAACGTCTTATGGAGTGAAACGTGTGCGTGTATCTTTCTAAATCTTCTCGATAGATTCCTTTTTGGTCAAATGGGTCAATTCGCACATACCCAGCGGCATGAATGATTTGATTTTTTTCTGTCAAAATTCCGACGTGGTGTACAATTCCTTTTGCATTAATAAAAAAAGGAACATCTCCAACCTGTCGTTCTTCGTAAGCAATTTCTTTTCCCTCAACTACTTGTTTAGAGGCGTCTCTTGGGAGCTGTAGTCCATTTAATTTAAAGACGTTTTGGGTTAATCCTGAACAATCAATTCCAAAAACCGATTTCCCTCCCCATAAATAAGGAGCGTTTAGGTATTCGAGGGATGTGGTTATTAGATTGTTGCTTTGAGTCGTAGGACTTGTCTCAAACGTATACTTGTTATTTCCTATGCGGATAGATTTTCCATCAAAATTGGGTAGGCGCGAACCCATCATCAACAATTGTTTCCCCAAAGGTCCAGTGATTTCTAAAAAACGATCGTGTAAATAAACAGTTGGTGATTGGATGTAATTATGATGTTCATTATCTTCTAAATACGTCAATTGTTTAAAATCCATCCAACCTTCGTATCCATCCGCTTCAAAATGAATTTTAATCCAAGGTTGTCCTTGTTCTAAAACCTGAACAGCATCTCCAAATAAAAGTTGGGTGACAATTTCTGAACTATCAGAGGGTTCAAGTCGCACGGGTGCGACCGATACTTTACAAACTCCAAAATTTTTGATTGTTAGCATAGTTCAATTTTAAAGTCGAATGCGCAAATTACCTCCAATATAATCCGTTCGAATCGAAGGCATAAATTGCATCTCCAAGCGATGAGTTCTTTGTTTGTTTTTGAAAGGATTCCATTCCTTAAAAGGTTCAATGTGATAGACAAAATTTGTCACCAAAATCCCAATTCCTGCACCTAAAAGTACATCAGGAACCCAATGACGGTTGTTTAAAACCCGCAAAGCTCCTGTCGCGATTGAGAATAAATAGCCTGAACTGGCGAAAACTGGAGCTGTTTCTCTGAATTCGTTGTACAATGTCTGACCATGCACAAATGCCTGAGACGTATGGCCCGAAGGGTAAGCATTATAAGCACCATTATTAGGACGTTGAATTTTTAATCCATATTTTAATCCCCAAACAATTGCGGTGGAGATTACTTCTGAGAAAAACAAAAATTTTGTTTGATTCCAAGGGGTGTTTTTTGATGGAACGCCAGCTAGATCTGCTCCATACATCATGGCAATAGGGGCGTATAATAACCAATCATCCACATGGGTGCGAAAGGTATCTGCCACCATCGATCGGGCTAATTTTTGTAATTCATATTTTGTCGAATCACGCATTAAATCCAAACTGATAATCGCAAGTCCTGCTGGAACCCACGCTTTTGAGAAGAAATTTGGTTTTTTTACCTCTTTTGGCAAAGGATCGTTTGGATAATAGACTGGATCAACTTGAAGGGTCGTGTCGGTTTGTCCAAAAACAACAGAACTGAAAAGCAAGAAGAGGAGCGTTAATTTTTTCATGGAGTTGCCCATTTATTTTTTAAAGATAGAAATTTTGATTCAATGTAGCGATAACTAAATGAAGAGAGAAGAAACGTACCGCCAACGCTTAAGATCCCTAGAATTAAAATTGCGCCAATTGGCCCATAACTGACCAAATCAATGTATTTTAAGAGGAGATAAATCACCACCAAATGATACATGTATATTCCATAAGAAATTTTGCCCAAATAGTTGAAAATTTTAATCTTTCCTAGTTTAAAAAAGGAGTGTTGCCCATTGATTTGGTCGAGGATCACAAAACCAAAAAAGACAGAAATGACCGTTCGTTCAAAAATAATCGCTTGACCCGGAAAGAGTTTGTTTTTTGCCAAACAAATCCCAATCCCTAAAAGATAAATTAGGAGGACACTCCATTTTGGCAATTGGGTGATTTTTTTGATCCACTTTTTGTCTGCGAGTATACTCCATCCAATAAAAGCTCCCATTAAAATATCTTGGCAAACTGCAAGTGTATGATGATAAATAATCCGCTCATCTTGCCAATTTAACCATTGTAAACCTAATGATAACAAGAATATTAAGCCGATAATAAGTGGTAATTTAATTCGTTTGTTTGGCAAAATCAAAAATAATAAAATCCCCCAAAAAAGATAAAATTGTTCTTCTACCGCAACCGACCAAGGCGAGGTTAGGAAATTAATCGAATCATTTGCTCCGTTCCAGATTTCATCAAAATTGGCCAAAAAAGTGAAATAAAACAAAGGTTGGTGTAGGGTGCTGTAATCAGAAAAAATCAGTGGAAAAATTACAAATCCAATCACACCAATAATAAAATACAAGGGCCAAATTCGCAAGGTTCGTCGGATTAAAAACTTTCCAAGATGAAAAGAACCCGTTCGGTTTTTTTCTACCAAAATGAGGTAAGTGATTAAAAATCCACTTAAAACAAAGAAAAAATTAACGCCTAATGCGCCTTTACTGGTAAATAAATACACAGCTTTAACCAAAAAGTTAGTCTTAATCCATGGAAAGAGCGCTAAAATTTCGTTGGAAAAGTGGAGTAAAAACACAGAAAAAGCAGCAATAAAGCGACACGCATCCAAGTTTGGAAAATATACTGTTGGTAATTTTTCAATCTGTGAATCGTTCAAAGCTTATCTTTCATTAATTTTGTACCAAATTTAACTGAAATTGGAAAATAACGAAACATTTGACCTTGCAATAATTGGTGGTGGAATTGTTGGAGCAGCTACATTCTACAAATTGCAACTTCGAAATCCGGATTTAAAGCTCATCCTTATTGAAAAGGAAGATAAATTAGCTGATCATCAAACTGGACACAATTCAGGTGTAATTCATTCTGGATTGTATTATAAACCAGGCTCTTTAAAGGCAAAAAATTGTGTACAAGGACGGCATGAATTAGTGGCATTTGCAAAAAAATACAATGTTGCACATGATGTTTGTGGAAAAGTAGTGGTTGCTACGCAAGAATCTGAACTTCCTTTTATGGAAAAGATTTATGCCAATGGTGAAGCAAATGGAACCGAAGGTTTGGTGCGAATTACAGCCGCCCAAGTGAAAGAAATTGAACCATTTGTGGAAAGTATTGGTGGTTTGTATGTTCCTTGTACAGGGATCATTGATTTTGTTGGAGCCACGAAAAAAATGGTTGAGGTGGCATTGGGAATGCAGCCGAAATCAAAATTAGTGCTTGGTCAAGAAGTAATTGACATCAATAAATCTGGTGGTTTAAAAATGGTGATCACCGAAAAAGCCGTGTTCAAAGCAAAGAAATTAATTTTCTGCGGTGGACTTCAAGCAGATCGTTTGGCTAAAAAAGATCAAGTAAAATTGAAAGAAAAAGTGGTGGGTTTTAGAGGTGATTATTATGAATTAACCGAAGAAGCGAAACACAAAGTGAAAAATTTGATTTATCCTGTTCCAAATCCAGATTTTCCGTTCTTGGGCGTGCATTTTACCCGTATGACCAATGGAGAAACTGAATGTGGTCCGAATGCTGTATTTACTTTTAAACGCGAAGGTTATGGGAAAACGGATTTTAGTTTTTCAGATACTTTTGATGCCCTTTCGTATGGCGGAACGTGGAAATTGTTTTTTGGTAATATGAAATTTGGCATCAACGAATACCGACGAGCTTTCTCTAAACGGTTATTTTTGAAAACTTTACAAACCATGATTCCTTCGCTAACAATGGATGACATTAAACCAGGTCGTTCCGGTGTACGTGCCTTATTATTAGGTGCCGATGGCGATACGCGTGACGACTTCAGAATTGAAAGTACCGAGGATAGCATTCATGTGTTAAACGCACCATCACCTGCTGCAACTGCTTCATTGGCAATTGGCGAATATATTTGTGAAATAGCCGAAGAAAAATTTAACCTTAAAACGGCGATTATTTTAGAATAATTGATGAAAATAAGCATAAAAAGAAAGGGGTGCCTCGAAATGAAGCAACCCTTTTTTAGTTATTAATTCGTTGGGCGAGTGAATGACTACTTTGCTAAACTGGCGATTCAATTCATCTTCTTCATTGATAATAATCAAGTACATTCCTTTGTATAACTTTTTGAGGTCAAGGTTTAACCTGTTCCAACTTACACTTTTTTTGGAATAGCTTAATTTACTACATTCATAAAAATTGTAATGGTCTTATAATAAGAGGCTTAAATTCAGCATGTTTTATCTCATTCAAGTGGAATTTTAGAAGAAAAACAACTAAAATAGCTTGAATTCCCTTTAAAAAAGAAATTAATTAATCAACTTTTAATCCAAATCCGGACAAAAAAATGGCTGCCCAGAATGAATACAAAAATGTTTATAAAAATAACTTAAAAGATAAAGATGGAATCCGTTTTATTGAAATTGATCAGATTGTTCATTGCCAATCTGACAATAATTACACCGAAATTTACCGTGAAAATTCGGAAAGAATCTTTTCATCTAAATTACTCAAAGTTTATGAAAACTTTTGTTTGAGTATGGACTTTTTAGAGTGCATTAATCGCATTTAGTTAATTTGAAGCGAATAAAAAAGGTTATTTCTGCCGATGGACTTTTTGGAAAATTGGAAAACGCTGTCTTACTAAATCTCTCTCGACTAAAAAAAAAATGATTTATTGAACAAACTGAAAGAACCTTCGAATTAAAATTTCATGCGAGGATCGGGCACTACATCTTGTCCTACAAATTCACCTTTCAAAAATTTGTAGTATCCTGCAATCGCAATCATTCCCGCATTATCGGTGCAATATTCAAATTTAGGGATAAATGTTTTCCAACCTTCTCGTTGTCCAATGCGTCCAAGTTCACTCCGCAAAAGTGAATTTGCAGAAACTCCACCTGCAATGGCAATATCTGTGATTTCGTAATCTTCTGCCGCCTTAATTAATTTTTTAAACAAGGTTTGAATAATCGTGGCTTGATAAGAGGCACAAATGTCGTTTAAGTTTTCTTCAATAAAGGCTGGATTTTGGGCCATTTCTTTTTGTAAAAAATACAAAATATTGGTTTTTAGCCCACTAAACGAATAATCATACCCTGGCAGATTCGCCATGTTAAACTTAAACCGTTTGTAGTCGCCTTCTTTCCCATATTTATCAATTAAAGGTCCTCCAGGGTAGGGCAAGCCCATTATTTTTGCTGCTTTATCGAAAGCTTCACCAGCTGCATCATCAATTGTTTGACCTAAAATTTCCATCTCGAAATAATCTTTAACCAAAACTATTTGCGTATGTCCACCTGAAACCGTTAAACACAAAAATGGAAAAGATGGATAGTTATTTTCAGGATTTTTAATAAAATGGGCTAAAACATGTCCTTGCATGTGGTTCACTTCGACAAGTGGTATGGACAATCCCAAGGCTAAACTTTTGGAAAAACTAGTGCCCACGATCAAGGATCCCAAAAGACCAGGCCCACGTGTAAAAACAACTCCACTAAGTTCATTTTTACTAATATCGGCTTGTTTTAAAGCCATTTCTACCACAGGAATTATGTTTTGTTGGTGCGCTCTCGAAGCTAGTTCTGGCACCACACCACCAAATGATTCATGTACTTTTTGTCCTGCGACAATATTCGATAGAATTTCTCCGTTTTTTAATACAGAGGCAGAGGTGTCATCACAAGATGATTCTATTCCTAAAATTATGATGTCTTTCACGTTCAATTTTATTATTTTTACCCCAAATTTGTATTAAATCGCAAAGCTAAAGAATATATTGAAAATTATTGGAGGTTCAATTCATCTTTTAATTGAACTTATTTTCCTGCTCATCATCCTTATTGGGTTTGTAATTCGTACATCTTGGTTTCAAACTTTTTTGGCCCAACAAGCAGCTTCTTATCTGTCTTCCGAGCTTAAAACGGAAATACGAATTGACAAAGTAGACATCGTTTTTTTTGATCGGATTGACATTGAAGGCGTCTATATCGAAGATAAAACTAAAGACACTTTGCTATACTCCGAGCAAATCAATTTGAAAATTGACAATTTTAGTCTTTCAAAATCCTTTGTCGATTTAAAAGAGGTGTCGCTTTCTAATTCACATGGGCACATTATTAAATACAAAAATGATTCGACCTTTAATTTTCAGCATTTTGTAGATTATTTTGCCGGTGAAGAAGAAGATACCACCGACAGCAAGCCATTTAGGTTGAATGTTCAAAAATTAGTTTTGAATAACATCAACTTTTTATACCAAGATCAAAATGCGAAAGAAGTAGATTTTGGCATCGATTATTCGAACCTTCATATTAAAAATTTATCCGGAGTTTTCTCAGATTATCGGATGGCGGGAGGCATCATGTCCTTGAAAATTGAAGATTTGCGTTTTCGAGAAAGAAGTGGTTTAACCTTGTCTAAATTTAGCACCGATTTTTATTATGCGCCAACGTCCATTGTTTTTGATAACCTGCAGATTGGCTTTAGTAATACCCTCCTGATTTCTGATCATTTTGCGTTGAAAACGCCTAATGGTTCTAGCGATTATTCTGATTTTCTTCACAAGGTCATTTTTGAAGGAAATATCCGAAATACGGTGATTGATTTGTCCGATCTCGCTTATCTAGTTCCCGCAATTAAAGGAATGGATACGAAAATTAATTTGAATAATGTTCTTTTTTCTGGTCCAGTATATGGAATGAATTTAAAGAAAATGGACATCTCCTTGCTCGATTCGACCATTATTAGAGGCGATTTTAAAATTCCAAATTTTGATTCGAAAAAAGCAGAATTTTTAGAACGAATTGATCATTTTCAAACCACCGTTGCCGATTTAGAACGGATTAAATTAACTCCATTTTTAGGTGGTCCTGATTATTTAGACCTGCCAGCATCCATGGCAACTGCGAATTTAATCGAACTAAAAAACGCGTATTTTTCAGGAACATTGGACAATTTTATTGTGGATGGTGACCTTACTTCAGGTTTAGGAAATGTTTCGTCGCAGTATGGGCTAAACTTCTATCTGAAAGACGAGAAAAATCCGATTTATTATTTTAGAGGTGGTCTAGTAAATGGTTCAGGACAAGATGTCATTGTCGAGAATTTGGATTTGGGTGCTTTGTCTGGAAATCCGCTGTTAGGAATTACTTCTGGATATGTTTCGATTAAAGAAGGTTCAAAAGGTTTAAATATGGAAGATTTAGATCTTCATTTTTCAGGAGATTTTTCTCAAATTGAATTGAACGATTATGCGTATCAAAACATCTTAATAAAAGAAGGAAATTTCAACAACAATGTTTTTAGTGGCGTTATAGATGTTGAAGACGATAATTTGGATTTGGAATACCGTGGGTTAGTTGATTTAAAAGGTGATATGCGTTTTGATTTTGATGTGACAATTGCCCAATCTAAATTAAATGAGTTAAAATTACAAGAATCTGGTTTGGCTGATTTCTTTAAATCAAAAATTCATGTGAATATTCAAGGAGCTAATTTAGACAATATTAAAGGTGAATTACTCATTCAGGATCTAGTGTACAAAGAAAAAGACATCAATCTAAAAATGGACAGTTTGGCCATATCAATTTCAAGAAGTTTAACCTCCGACACCGTCATCGTCCGTTCTGATTTTATTGATATTGACCTTTCCGGAAAATTTGATTTAACGAATTTATGGCCGGTGGTTCAAACTCAATTGGCACGTGTCGTAAGCAATTATTTCGACGAAGGTGAAATCTTAACTTCTGCCAATGAACATTTTGAATTTGACATTAAATTGAAAGATGTAACGCCGTTAATTCAGTTTACAGGTCTAGATCTATCGATTGCCCAAAATTCAGAGATTAAATCATCTTATTCGAAACTAGGTAAAAATTTATCTTTTGAAATTACCTCCGATTTGGTTACTTATGAGGAGATGCGTTTTACGGATATTTATTTGAAAAATAAATTTGATAGCGTTCGAACCACTGTACAATATGAAATTGGTCATGTAAAAATATCAGACAGTTTAGCGGTTAAAAATGCTGCATTATACTCGTATGTAAAAGATAATCAATTATCTACAAATATTGGATGGGATGGTGCAGGAAGTGTCGAACCAGCCCTTTTTGCTTTTAACACCACCATTCGCGAAAACCACGATGTTTACACCGAATTTAAACCGTCTTTCTTTTTCTTACAATCCAACAAATGGACGATTACACCTAAATCTTCGGTGCTATGGAATCCAGAAACTATCGATTTTAACGACTTTGATTTGCGAGAAGGAGATCACTTAATAAGTATCCATGGAAAAGTATCAAAACAACCAAAAGATTGGCTTTATTTTGAAGTACATGATTTTGACTTGGCCGATTTAAATGGACTTTTAGGAGGTACTACAATAGGTGGAATTTTAAACATTGAAGGAGGAGTTTCGGATGTGTACAATAATATCCGTTTTATGTCAATGTCAGACATTAAAAATTTGGTAGTGGAGGGTGAATTAGTAGGAGATTTAATTATCGACAATAAATGGAATAAAGAAAATAACAGTGTAGGAATTTATGGCACCTTGAAAAGAAATAGCAAAGAAACATTCCGTTTTTCAGGAAACTATTTTACTGAACTAGAAAAAGAAAATTTGGATTTAGATTTGATTTTTGACAATACTGATATCGCTTTTTTAAATGCTTTTTCTGATGCTGATTTATATACAAATATTAGCGGCAGATTAAATGGTAAATTGAAAGTCACTGGCGAATTATTGAGTCCTGCAATTTATGGGGATTTAGAACTGCAAAACGCCAAGGCAATGATACCTATGTTGAATATTGGCGTTGGCTTAGTGGGAACATTGAATATTACACCATCAAAAATTTCAGGAAAGACTTTAAAAGTATATGATCAAGAAGGTAATGTCGCATTGGCCTCCCTTTTATTGGAGCATAAAAACTGGTCAAATATAAAATATGACTTTTCAATGGATATGGAAAGTGACAAAACTTCCAAACGGTTCTTGGCAATGAATACCTTTTATAAAGATGGTGATTTATATTATGGAAAAGCTTATGTGAGCGGCGATATGCGGATTTCTGGAAATGATGAGATTACGAAAATGGACATCGATGCCAATACAGAAAAAGGAACTGATTTAATTCTTGCCATGTACGGCACAAGTGACATTGAAGAGAATTCTTTTATTGTTTATGATTCAATCGTACCGGTATTTGATATCAACGCATTAAATACTAATCAATCCAAATTAGAAACAACTGGTTTGATTATGAATATGAAATTTAACATAACAAAAGAAACCAAGGCGAAAATCGTATTTGACCCAATTTATGATGATCAAATCGTTGTAAATGCGGGTGAAGGCAATTTGGAGTTATTCTTGGACGAGTTTGGTGAAATGTCTATGTACGGTAAATACACAATCCTAAACGGAATGTATAATATGCGTGTTAAAGGTTTGGTCTCTAAAGATTTTGATTTGAAAAAAAATAGCAATCTTTCTTGGACTGGTTCGCCTTATGATGCCATTATAGATATTGAAGCGATTTACAAAACGAATTTATCATTTGAACCGATATTACCAAAAGGTACTGACAACCATTCAGGTCAAAAGGAAGAAGTACTCGCCACTTTGCGCATGGGAAATAAATTAATGAGCCCCACCATTTCATTTAAGTTAAGTGCGCCTCAAGCAGATGATATTTCTCAAACTGCTTTACAGGCAATTTCTGCTGATCAGGATCAATTAAATAAGCAGTTTTTCTATATACTAACATTGGGAAAATTTTTGCCAGCTAATGGTGGAGAAGCCGGTGGGGGCAATGCTGCTCTAGATTTCGCGGAAGGTCAAATTAATTCGATTTTAGATGGTATTAGTGATAAATATGATATTGCAGCAGATTTTGAAAGTGGTAAAACAGCTATTGACCTTTCTACTCAAATTACGGATAAGATAACGCTTATTACAAGTTTAGGGGTCGTGTCTGGCGATGACAATCCGGCAGGCGGAATTATTGGTGATTTAACTGTGGAATATCGTTTAAATGACGATGGAACGTTTACCTTAACGGCATTCAACGAATCTAATCAAGGGACAGACGCTGAAAAAGGGCCATTTACCCAAGGAGTTGGTATTAACTATCAAGAAACATTTAGCACCTCACGTGATTTTAAATTATTACAAGGGTTTTTGAATATTTTCCGATCCAGAGCCAAGGATGTGAATTATAAAAAACCAAAATCAAACGGTAGAATGAAATCAGTTTCCGAAGCGAAAAAAGCAACGGAGGAAAAAACAAATTAAGCAGTAAACGAATAATTTTAGACCATTAAATCGAGTTATGAAAAAGGTACTTGTTGCAAATAGAGGTGAAATTGCGCTCCGAATTATGAAAACTTTAAAAAGGTTAAATATTCAGAGCGTGGCAGTTTATTCTGATGTCGATGCGGATGCGCCCTTTGTTCGCTTTGCGGACGAGGCATACTGTATTGGTGAAGCTACGCCTTCTCAGAGCTATTTGAATATCGATAAAATCTTGGAAATAGCAATTAAAACCAATACTGAAGGCATTCACCCAGCTTATGGGTTTTTATCCGAGAATGCCGTGTTTGCAGAACGTGTGCACGAGGCTGGCATCAAATTTATCGGACCTACCATTGAGGCGATTAAAGTAATGGGTGATAAATTGGACGCTAAACAAGCTGTAAAAGCATTTAATGTACCAATGGTTCCTGGCACGGACGAAGCAATCACCGACATTGCAGAAGGCAAAAAGATCGCAGAATCAATCGGATACCCAATTTTAATTAAAGCTTCTGCTGGTGGCGGTGGTAAAGGGATGCGTGTGGTAGAAAATAGCCAAGAATTTGAAAGTCAATTTGATCGGGCGGTTTCGGAAGCTATTTCTTCTTTTGGAAATGGCGCTGTTTTTATCGAAAAATTTGTTCAACAACCTAAACATATCGAAATTCAGGTCATTGCCGACCAACATGGAAATATTGTACACCTCAATGAACGTGAATGTTCGATTCAACGAAGACATCAAAAAGTCGTGGAAGAAGCGCCTTCGCCAGTGGTGAATGCAAGTTTACGGGCAAAAATGGGGGAGGCCGCTGTGGCTGTTGCACGTTCGTGTAATTATGAAGGGGTTGGTACCGTCGAATTTCTTTTGGACAAGGATAAAAATTTCTACTTTTTAGAAATGAATACGCGTTTACAAGTCGAACATCCCGTAACAGAAATGATTACAGGGTTGGATTTGGTGGAAGAACAAATCAAAGTCGCTCGAGGTGAAGCCTTGTCTTATCAGCAAAATGAGGTTAAATTAATGGGACACGCCATCGAAATTCGTGTCTACGCCGAGGATCCTGAAAATAATTTTTTACCGGATTTAGGAACACTGGTTCATTATAAAATTCCAACTGGTCTGGGTGTTCGCGTGGATGGTGGTTACGAACAAGGAATGAAAATCCCTTTAAATTACGATCCTATGATTGCAAAATTGATTGTTCATGCAGACACGCGAGATTTGGCAATTGAAAAAACGTTAAAAGCAATTGACGAATACGAAATTGCAGGTTTTAGCACTACCCTAGGATTTTGTCGCTTTGCGATCGATCATCCTGAATTTAGAAATGGGAATTTTACCATTAATTTTGTAGGAGACTATTTTAAACCTGAATATTTGCGTCAAACACCAGCAGAAAATCTTTCCAAAACAGCCTACAAACTATTCAAAACATTGAAAAAAGGCAATGAAGTACGTGCATTAGCTGAAGAGGCTTCGTCTTGGAAATCGAAACGTTAGTGCTTATTTGATGACTTGCACGATCATGATTTTGTCATCATTGGTGATGACTTGAACAAAATAGGTACCTCGTGGTAAGTCTTCGGTATTGATTGAGGTTTGGTTGGATGTCAAAACTAATGCACCTTTTTTTGTAAAGATATTAACCTCTTTTAAGTCTGCTAATTTGATCGCAAGAAGGTCGTTGATTGGATTAGGGTAAGCCAAAACCTTCAAATCATCATCCGCTGAAATTCCTGCAAAATCAGTTAACGTTAGTCGATGTAAAATTGAAGCATCAGCCCCCATCTTTTCTGAACTGACATAATATTGATGAGCATTAAAAGCTGCAATTCCTTCAATTTGAATCGATCCTTCAAAACTTGGTGCAACTCTCAAATTCGAGCCATCCGAAAAATTATTCCCAATAAAATCGGTGAGATAATAAATAAATGGGTCAAAAATCGTATAGCCTGTTAAAATAATTTCTTCTGATTCAGGATTATAAACCGCCCCTGTAACCAACCCTTCGGTATCAATACTGTCAATTTTAGAAATAGAGTAGGTGCCTGGCGCTTTTGGTAACGAATAAATATTTGTCCGATAATTACCCCAATTTTTGGTGAAAATATACAAACTATCGTTATATGCAATCAATGCCTCCGCATCAAAATTGGTCGTATAAGTAGCTGGTTCAAAACTAATTTGATCCGAATAATTGAACAAAATTGTATCACAATACACGGTGTCATTTAGGACAGATAAATACGAATCAATCGAAACGCGATAAATCCGTAAATCGGTTCGTGTTCCTGAATTGTTGCCAAAATCGCCAATATAAATAAAATTTTCATCAGCACAAATGTCTTCCCAATCGGAACTTGCAGCATTGACCACCACAACTTGGCGACTTATTTCTCCAGTCAAGGTGTCTACTTCGTACAAAAAATGGTCATCTCCCGAGTCATTGTGCGAAATCAACCGGTCTTCTAACCAAATCAACCCTGATGTCTCATTCAACTCCTCATTAAGTGTCGTTAGCGTTTCAAAAGTAAAAGATTGGCCAAAAGTTAATTGGCAAAATAGTAAAGCTAAACATTGAACCAAGTTTTTCATCATTTACGTTTTTTAAATTCTGATAGGCCGTCGAATTGAGCATTTAACACGATGTTGATAATTATATATTTAATGCCGACCATCTCGAGAAAAAAAAATATTAAACCGGAGGATTATACTGTACCACCGTTTGGTTAATTTGTCCGAAAATAGAATTGCCATTCTCATCGTTCATCCAAATTTTAACAGTATCCCCAAACTGCATATAAGGTGTTTTAGGTGCACCATGTAAAATCGTTTCCACCATCCGCATTTCTGCCAAACATGAATAGCCTAATCCACCTTCAGAAATTGGTTTGCCAGGACCGCCATCACCACCTTTATTTGAAATCGTGCCAGATCCTATAATTGTTCCAGCACTCAAAGGTCTTGTCTTAGCCGCATGTTCAATTAATTGACCATAATTAAAAATCATATCAATTCCTGCAAGTGCTCGGCCTAAAGGAGCATCATTCAAATCTACATTAATTGGTAATTGAACCATTCCATCTTTCCAAAATTCACCTAATTCATCGGGCGTTACGGCTACTGGTGAAAAAGAACTCGATGGTTTAGATTGCATAAATCCGAATCCTTTTGCCAGTTCGGCAGGAATCAACTCTCTCAACGAAACATCATTCACCAAAATAATTAATCGAACATAAGCCAGCGCACGGTTCGCTTTAATCCCCATTGGCACATCGCCTAAAATAATACCGGTCTCCGCTTCCATGTCAATTCCCCATTCACTCGATTCCATCAAAATAGGCTCGTGTGGAGCTAAAAAGGTATCCGATCCTCCTTGATACATCAACGGATCTACCCAAAAACTAGGAGGCAATTCTGCTCCTCGCGCTTTTCTCACCAATTCAACATGATTTACATACGAAGAACCGTCCAACCATTGTGGCCCACGTGGAAGGGGAGAAGTACAAGCCTTTTCGTCAAAATCAAACGAACCCAAGGCGTTGTTATTGTTTAAACTATCGTATTCGGCTTTCAGCGCATGATGAACTTCTGACCAATTATCCAACGCACTTTGCATGGTCTCGGCAGAATTTGCATAAACTGCTTTTTTCAAATCTCTTGAAACAATTAGCAATTTACCATCACGCGTATTATCTTTAAGGGTAGCCAATTTCATAATTATTTTTTTTTTCAATCTTAGTAAATAGTTGGATATTTTGCCGGATTCGATTCATGCATCAACGCGTAAACCCCATCAAATATAGTTTCAGCATTTGGTTTACTAAAATAATCACCATCCGTGCTGTATGCAGGGCGGTGATCATTCGCTGAAATCGTGACAGGCTCGGCATCTAAAAAATAATATGCTTTTTGTTTTACCAAAACTTGGTCCAATAAATAAGCCGTCGCACCGCTCGTAACATCCTCATCAACAATTACCAACCGATTTGTTTTCTTTAATGATTTCGTAACCTCGTGATCTAAATCAAAAGGAATCAAACTTTGCGCGTCAATTAATTCAACAGAAATTGAAAATTCTTCTAATTGTTTCACCACTTCATGGCAAATATTAAAAGTCGATCCATAAGATAACAAGGTAACATCGCTTCCTTCAACAACTTTTTCTACTTGCCCAATAGGTGTGGTAAATTCACTAAAATTGTCTGGTTTTTTCTCTTTTGTTCGGTAACCATTCAATGGTTCTATCACCAAAGCTGGTTCATCGGATTGCAGCAAAGTATTATAAAATCCGGCCGCTTTTGTCATGTTTCTTGGTACACATACATAAATCCCACGAATCGAATTTAAAATCATCCCCATCGGTGAGCCAGAATGCCAAATACCTTCTAAGCGGTGACCGCGTGTTGCAATAATTAACGGGGCTTTTTGCCCTCCTTTAGTTCGGTATTGCACTGTTGCCAAATCATCCGACATAATTTGAATAGCATACAACAAATAATCCAAATATTGAATTTCAGCAATCGGACGTAAACCACGCATTGCCATTCCAATTCCTTGTCCTACAATCGTACATTCGCGAATTCCAGTATCAAAAACACGCAATTTGCCAAATTTATCCTGCATGCCTTCCAAACTTTGGTTGACCCCTCCAATTTTCCCAACATCTTCACCAAAAGTTAAGACGTTTGGATATTTCGTAAATAACGCATCAAAATTATCACGCAAAACAAGTCGACCATCAATTTTTTCGTCCGTCGAGTAAACAGGATCTACTTTTTCAATTCTCAAAGCCGATTCGTCTGATTGAGAATATAAATGTGACGAATAATGATCAAAATTTTCTTTCACTCCAGCATCCAACCAAGCAATCAACGATGTTTTACTTGGAGAATTTTCACCTCGTGCATGGCGCAATGCTTTCCGCGCTGCAGAAAAAACGTCTCGCTTAATCGGTCCCATCACCCCTTTTAAATCATCCGCAATTTTTTGGACTACTGCACCGTCGTTAGCTTCTTTTGCCAAATCGTTTAGCAAACCTAATACGGTTTTTAAATCATTATTTATTAAAGTGTTAAAGGCTGTCCAAGCCCTTCCTTTTGCTTCTCTTACATGTTTTTTTGCTTCTTCGTCCAACGCATTTAATTCGTCTAACGTTGCTATATTTGCTTCTAAAATGAATTCTTTGAATTTTTCAATACAATCCATGTCCACTTCCCACTTCAAACGCTCATCGGATTTATAGCGCTCATGCGATCCTGACGTAGAATGCCCTTGCGGTTGATTCACTTCTTCAACATGAATCAAAACAGGCACATGTTCATTCCGGCACAAAGCAATCGCTTTTTCATAAGTTTCGCACAAATGCAAATAATCCCAACCTTTTGTATTAAATATTTCGTAGCCAGGGCTGTCTTCTGTTCGCTGCATTCCTGACAAAGCTTGCGAAATACTTCCTTTTGTAGTTTGATATTTTTTTGGTACCGAAATTCCATAACCATCATCCCAAACCGACATTGCAAAAGGAATTTGTAAAACCCCCGCCGCATTAATCGATTCCCAAAAAGGACCTTCTGAAGTACTCGCATCCCCAATCGTTCCAAAAGCAACCTCATTACCTTTGTTCGTAAAATTGGTCATGCCATGCAAAGCTTCATTTTCTCGGTATATTTTCGATGCTAAGGCCAAACCTACCAACCGTGGCATTTGTCCTCCAGTAGGCGAAATATCTGACGAACTGTTTTTTTGCCCCATCAAATTTTTCCATTTCCCTTGTTTATCCAAACTTCTAGTCGAAAAGTGACCGCCCATTTGCCGCCCGCCCGAAGCAGGTTCTTGATCAATATCCGTGTGTGCGTATAAAGCAGCAAAATATTCCTGAACAGTCAAGGCATCAATCGCCATCATGAATGTCTGATCGCGGTAATAACCTGATCTGAAATCTCCATTCTTAAATTGTTTCGCCATGGCAATTTGAGCCAACTCTTTCCCATCACCAAAAATCCCAAATTTAGCCTTGCCACCAAGCACTTCCTTTCGTCCCAACAACGATGTTTCTCTCGAAATTCGAGCAATTTTATAATCGTTTAAAACCTCTGCTTTGTACTTTTCGTCAATTGCACTTAAAACTTCTTTCGACTGTGGCATAATTTATCGCATTTTTCTCATGCGAAGATAAGCATAATTGATAAAAGCACATAATCACAACCTTGTTAATTCATGCTTTAAATCTAAATTCTAAATTGTTTCAGTAGTTAATCATTTAAAAACAGTTACTTGTCAAACATAAATCGTCGAACCATCAAAAGGTTTATTCTTTTTTGGGCGTACCCCCAACCAACAAAATTCCTTCACTTGGTTCTGTAATTTTATCGGTTGGCGTCAGGCTATCCACGGCAAGTCCTCGTCCCTCCTGCCAACAAGTTGTCAGCAAGGACTGTGGGCTTTCTGTTTCTATCCTTTACGCAAAAGCTAAGGCGGTTTCTAATTAAAATAGAAAATCTCAAAATTTCAAGTCAATTAAAAACCTAACTTTACCTAAAAAAAATGAGTTTAACAAACAAAGTATACATTGTCACGGGCGGCAGTTCTGGAATCGGAAAAGCAATCGCAAGTGAGTTAATCAAAGAGGGCTCAAAAGTCATCATAACAGGCCGTAATCAAGAAAAACTAAACAAAGTGGCCCTTGAAATTAATGCAGATCCAAAACACATTAATGTCGAAAATGACCTTGAAATTGATGAACTATTTGATTATGTAAAAACAAAATACAACCAATTAGATGGGTTAATCAATAATGCCGGCATCGCCGATTGGAGCCCTATTGACGAATTAAAACGCGACCAACTCAAAGCCGTTTTTGAAGTTAACGTCTATGGTGCAGCAATGATGGCTGTAGGAGCTGCTAAAATTTTTAAATCCCAAAATTATGGTGATTTGGTAAATATTGCGTCAACAGCTTCGGTGAAAGGTTTTAAAATGGGAAGCATTTATGCTGCGTCTAAATTTGCGTTGAGGGGAATGAGTCAATGTTGGCAAGATGAACTTCGTCCGTTTAATGTTCGTGTCATTCAAATTAACCCATCCGAGGTGTTAACGGCGTTTAATACAACCGATCGTGTCGAAAAACCATTAAAAGACAATAAATTACGTCCACAAGAAATTGCAGATGTGGTCCTAGCTGCGCTTAAAATGGATCGCCGTGGGTTCATTCCTGAACTTACTGTTTTTGCAACGAATCCGTTTTAATATTTTCTGCTAAAACAAGTTTAAGACCAAGTTTTAACATACTTCTGTCTAAATCTCCTAAACCAGAGGTAGCTTTTCTGCCAGTTTTTGTATTTAATCTTAACCGAAACATACTTTACATTTTTTAAAAGAAATTGTTTTCTTTTTACAAAAGGTAAATCAATAAACGTACCGAAAATTCAAAAACACTTTATCCATGTCTTTTTTTTAGTAAACGGGGTAAAAAAGCAAATGAAAGGTTGTTGTGCGTTATAAACGGAAATCTTAAGGCAATTTAATTTTTTGCCCAATTTGCAAAACACTTCGTTCGGTTAAGCCATTTAATTGGCATAATTTCTTTACCGTTGTTCCATGTTTTTGAGCAATTACAGATAAACTCTCACCGCTTTTCACCACATGTACTTTAGGTTTCGTTTTTGGTGGTGGCACTTTTTCTTTTTCAATCGTTGCCAATGCACTATCTGCAAACGTTGGGTGAAGCAATAAACTCGAATCAACTTGATGAAATGCCAATGAATCATTCACAGGAATTTTATATTTAAAAATCCAATTGTATAAGGTATCATGGTAAAATTCATGCGCTAATTCACCGTGCCCAAAATTTGGGTAACTGGTTATAAAACAATCACCTTTGCCTTTACACGCTTTAATCGCATCATACATTTTTTGCGATTCTGAAAATGGCACGGCTTTGTCTAATTTCCCATGCTGAATCCAAACATTTGTTTTTGAAATCATACACGCTTCGGAAACATTACCACCTCCACAAAGTGCTACAGCAGCAGCAATTCGTTCGGGATATTTACCCAAAAAATGCAAAGTTCCATAACCACCTAAACTCATCCCGACCAAATAAACTCTCGATAGGTCAGTGTCCAAATTCTTCTGCAAATAATCTAACACAGTCAACACTTTAGCTGGAATCCATCGTTCGCCAGGTTTAACTTGGGGTGCAGCTACATATGCGTTAAATGTTCTTCCTCTTTTTATCGCATCTAAAACCCCATAACGCTTCACCATATTTAAATCACTTCCCGACAAACTTCTTCCGTGCAGAAAAATAATAATTGCAGGCTTTTCTCCATTCGGATTTTTTTCTGGGGTGTGCAATAAAAAAGGATAATCTGCTTTGTTTCTAATTTCTTTGAACAAGGGGGCTTGTGCACTCATTTGCACATGAATAAACAGCGCTAAAAAAAATAAAAAAATCAATTTAAAACGCATGATCCACCAAGTATTTTAGCTACAAAAAAATTAGTTAAAAAGTGTAAAGTTAAAAATAACTAAATAATATCTCCCAAAATTTACTGAATCACTCCATCATTGCCTCAAGCAAAAATCAAGTGAATGTTTTGAACTTACCAAAAGACGTCACAATAAATGTTCAGATTTTTCATTTTAAACAAGAGATTTTTTATCTTGCAACAAAATTAAGGGCCGTATGAATAAAACCACTTTTAAAATTGCTATTTTTATTTTTGTGCTTTCTTCTTTTTTTGGGTGTACATCCACCGTCCAACCAGATCAGATCATCGAACCTTTGTCCTCAACCACGCAAATTGACACCAAGTCGGTAGATAAAGTAAGTGAAAATTTTACCCAATTCTTAGGTTTTAAGTATGGCGATATGGAAGACCTATTAACAGCTCGCCTAGGGGATTTTACTTCGGGAAACTATTCACCCGATTCAACTTCATTTATCTATTATTATAAAAAACTAGATCGAGTACCAATTGAGGTTTGGGTAAACAGTAAAACAAAAAAAATCTCGACCCTGTTTATAGAAATATTAAGTTTAAACGAACTGTTTAATGAAGACCTTGAATTGGCTCGAACCACCTACAAAATCAATGACCTAGATGCAAGTTGGTTTGGTTTAACAGCCGATGAAATTAAAGAAAAAATGGGAAAACCATCCGAAGAAGCCATGTCCAATCAAGATGCTCATTTACTGACCTATGATTCTCCCGATTTCCTGAAAGCGGTGTCTTTCAAAATATATAAAACACAAGGAAATATTTGCTCTTCTGTATCTGTTAATTGGTTTTATAAATAAAATTTGTACCAAGCATCCTTTTTTAATGTATTTTCGTCTATTAATAAATTGTTACCATGAGATCAAAAATGACTAAAAATAATCGAGTTTACTTAGCAGCGATAGTGGCGTTTTTGTCACTAAATATATCTTTCAATTCAGCTATAGCTCAGGTAGTTGGGCCTTACACAGGAATTGATTATGCGACGGATTTTACAAATCCAGATGCCGGTGGTGCTTGTGATATGTCCTTTATCAATGTTGCTATTGGTGATGCAGATTTTGTTAACGGGGCTGCTGAAGTTCCTCTTGGATGGTCATTTTCAGGAACATGGAATTCAGGAACTAGTTATATGGACGGGCCAGGTGATGAAGTTTTATTGGTTTCACTGCATACCTACACCGAATCTTGGCAAGTTGCTTTGCGTTTATCCGATGGATCCACCACAGCATTTGCTCCTTACGATTTAACTTTAGTAACTTCTAACGCAACAGGTGATCTGGCAACGTGTGGTTTTATTTCTCCTGGTCCTTATGATTATGAGCGCCCCTCACAATTATTAGATTTTGCGGATTTCGCTATTCCAGGTGGAGTAGGTGTGATCGGTATTATTTTTGAACCTTTTGCTGATGGTGCTGCGAATCCTGATCCACACGGGGTTTTAATTCTTGAAGGTACGCCAATTTTGGAAGACGAATGTGAAGGACCAGAACCAACTGCTGATGCTGAATTTGTAGTCGGTGGTTTATCTTCTAAAGATGGCGCAACTGGAGCGTGTTATGTGACTCCAGTTCAATTTAACGACTTATCAACTATTCTTGATCCAGGGGCAATTTCTGAATGGGATTGGGATTTCGGTGACGGTGATGGTTCGGCTTTAGAGAATCCAAGCCACACGTATGATGCGCCCGGAACGTATATAATTACCTTAACAGTAACTACCGAAGGTGGATGTGTCGATACGTACACGTTTAACATCATCATGACCGAAGGCTTGACACTTGAAATCATTTCTAACGAACCTACTTGCTTTGGTTTCACCGATGGTTCTGTCACCGTAAATGTAATTGGTGGTACTGGTGAGCTGATTTTTGAAATTACAGACGAGGATGGAAACATATTGAATGTAGACAATAGTAATACTGCCAATGAATTAGGTACTGGAAATTATTTTATCAATGTTTCTGACGATTCAGATTGCGGAGGTATTGCAAGTATTTTCCTTGATCAACCAGACGAAATTGACATGGAATTAACAGTAACAGATCCACTTTGTTATGGATTTGAAACAGGTTGGGCACGAGTGGATACTGTTTTTAATGCTACGGGAGCTTATGATCAAATTAGTTTCTTTTGGAATCCAAACCCAGCCGGAAATGGTGGTTTAGGTGAAGATTCAACATGGGCATTAGGTGCTGGTGACTATGTGTTGACCATCAACGATGAAAATGGATGTACCCGTGTTTTTGATTTTGTAGTGGAAGAACCTGATTCAATGTATTTTGTGGAGTTTGGAACCCGTCCAGCGTATTGTCGTTTATACGATTATCAAAATGGTAATGGCGTTGTATTTGGTTCTGTTGCAGGCGGTACACCAGATTATGATTATTTGTGGACTTATGTAGAAACAGGTGCTACAACAACAAATTCAACTTGGGGAGGATTAAATCCTGGAGAATGCATATTGGTGGCAACGGATGCAAATGGTTGTGTATTGACCAAAACGGTTTTCCTTGATTCCTTAAATCCAAATGCTGATTTTACGGTTAATTCTGATCAATTAAATTTTGATAACCAAGGCACAGCGCCAGTTGAAGTGGTTTTCGTGAATACATCTACTGACTTTTCAGATCCTACAGATCCTTTGGCTGATACTACCTTCTTTTGGAATTTAGATACCCCAACCGCAGTTTGGCAAATCTCTAACAGTTGGTTTGAAACTTTTGATACTACCTACCTAGAACGAGGACAAACCTATACCGTTGATGTATGTTTGGTGGCCATTAATAAAAATGGTTGTAAAGACACAACCTGTAAAATCTTAACCATCTTCGAACCATTAGCCTTCCAACCAATCAATATTTTTTCGCCGAATGAGGATGGAGCAAATGACATCTTTACGTTTAGTTTCACGGCCAAATCGATTAGTGAATTTAATTGTGTCATTGTCGATCGTTGGGGAACAACGATCCACGAAATCACTGATGTGAATGCAGGATGGGATGGAAAAGATAAAGGAGGAAACTTATGTCACGATGGTGTGTACTTTTATGTTTACACGGCTAAAACAGACAATAGTTTAATTCTTGAAGGTCAAGGAACCATTCAATTAATTGGAGGGAAATAAAAATTAATATATTAAATTGTACCACTTTTGTATGAAGAATAAATGGAATTATCTCGTGAATTTTAAATTGATTTTTTTGTTGATTTCTAGTTTGTATCTTAACGTCGCTAAAAGTCAAAACACGCTTCAATTAAGTGGTTCAACGTGTGGCAGTAATTTAAAATTAAATGCCTATTTGGAAAGCAAAGCCACCTTGAATAGTTGGTCCAAAGATGGTGTAATCTTAATAGGTGAAAAAACACCTTCCATTGATTGTTTGTCGTATGGAGAAGGAACGTATTCTTTAGAATATAGCATCGATGGAAAAGCCGAAACCATTTCGTATGAGGTGATAGAAAATGCCCAAGGTGTTGTCGATTTTAATTTAGAGCCTCTATTAGCTGCTGGGTTGACAATCGTTTCAGCTACCAATAATTCAACAGAGCATATCTTTACTTGGAATTGGGATTTCGGCAACGGTGAAAAATCGACCTCAAAAGAAGCCAAAGTGTTTTACAAAGAGCAAAGCACTTATTTAATCACCTTAACTGCAACATCTGAAACGGGATGTATATACACGGCTTCCAAATTATACATGTGGACGTACAAAAAGTGATTTTATTATTGAAAAAGAGTTTCTTATGAAAAAAATATTGTATTTATTATTACTTTCTAGTCCTACGGTTTTTGGTCAATTAGTTTGCCCTTTGTACACCACAACAGGAACTTCTTCATCGCCATATATTCCAACAAGTGATCCGGACTGTGCTTTGTGCGAAACTCCCGGTCCTGAATCTCGACCATGGGATGGAGCAGGTTGTACAGGTACATTAATCTCAACCGCAATAGCACCAACTCTTTCTTTAACATTGGCATATACAGCCGTTAATACGGACGATTATGCCACGTTAAGTATTGATGGAGGAGGTATAATGACCCTTATAGGTGTTAATTGCGGTGTTGCAGGGGCAGTAATTGGGCCATATTTGTGTGACGGTTCTTACGGGGATGTTTTTGTTACAGTAAATTCAACTTTACCTTTTACCACCGTTACGCTTTTGAACACTGGTTGTTCTTCTGGTTGGGTAATAGATTGCAGCGCTGGTGAGGCCAATGCTGGTAGAGATACTACCGCAGTTTTATGTTCTGGGATTTATGATTTAGATGATTTATTAGAAGCAGGTGTTTCTCCAGGTGGAACTTGGGATGAAATTACCGCAAGCGGCGAGTTCGATCCTGTTACAGCCGAGTTCGACGCGTCATCTGCTGGAGAAGGAACATATACTTTTGAATATGAATCTGTTGGGTGTGGAGGAGCGACTGATGTTGCTGTTTTTACGGTAATTGTAAGTGCCCCTGCTGAGGCACTTGCCGAATTTGTGGTAAATGGTGTATCATCGCAAGATGGAGCAACAGGAGCATGTTATGTTACCCCTGTTCAGTTCAACGACCTTTCAACAGTCACTGATCCAGGAGAAATCACCGAATGGGATTGGGATTTTGGAGATGGAGATGGTTCAACATCTGAAAATCCTTTACACACCTACGATGCACCGGGAACTTATACGGTAACTTTAACGGTCACTACTGACGAAGGCTGTCAAGACACTTATGAATTTATCATCATCATGACCGAAGGCTTAACCCTTGAAATCATTTCTAACGAACCTACATGCTTTGGTTTCACCGATGGTTCTGTCACCGTAAATGTAATTGGTGGTACTGGTGAGCTGATTTTTGAAATTACAGACGAGGATGGAAACATATTAAATGTAGACAATAGTAACACTGCCAATGAATTAGGTACTGGAAATTATTTTATCAATGTTTCTGACGATTCAGACTGTGGAGGTATTGCAAGTATTTTCCTTGATCAACCAGACGAAATGGACATGGAATTAACAGTAACCGATCCACTTTGTTATGGATTTGAAACAGGTTGGGCACGAGTGGATACTGTATTTAATGCTACGGGAGCTTATGATCAAATTAGTTTCTTTTGGAATCCAAACCCAGCTGGAAATGGTGGTTTAGGTGAAGATTCAACATGGGCATTAGGTTCAGGGGACTATGTGTTGACCATCAACGATGAAAATGGGTGTACCCGTGTTTTTGATTTTGTAGTGGAAGAACCTGATTCAATGTATTTTGTTGAATTTGGAACGCGTCCAGCTTATTGCCGACTTTATGGATATCAAAATGGTAATGGTGTGGTATTTGGCTCTGCTACAGGCGGTACACCAGATTTTGATTATTTGTGGACCAATTTAGAAACTGGTGCAACCAACACACCTTCAACTTGGGGTGGATTAAATCCTGGGAATTATGAATTAGTGGCAACGGATGCAAATGGATGTATTCTTACCAAAACCGTTTTCCTTGATTCCTTAAATCCAAATGCAGATTTTACGGTAAATTCTGATCAATTAAATTTCGACAACCAAGGCACAGCACCCGTTGAAGTATTTTTTGTAAATACGTCTACTAACTTTTCAGATCCAACAGATCCTTTGGCAGATACCACCTTCTTTTGGAATTTAGATACCCCAACCGCAGTTTGGCAAATCTCAGAAAGCTGGTTTGAAACTTTTGACACTACATACGTAGAGCGAGGACAAACTTATACAGTTGATGTATGTTTGGTAGCGATTAATAAAAATGGTTGTAAAGACACAACATGTAAAATCTTAACAATTTTCGAACCATTGGCCTTCCAACCAATCAATATCTTCTCACCAAATGGAGATGGAGCAAATGACGTTTTTACGTTTAGTTTCACCGCTAAATCGATCAGTGAATTTAATTGTGTTATTGTCGATCGTTGGGGAACAACGATCCACGAAATCACTGATGTGAATGCAGGATGGGATGGAAAAGATAAAGGAGGAAACTTATGTCACGATGGTGTGTACTTTTATGTTTACACGGCTAAAACAG
>JBIKJA010000005.1:0-214266 GCA_044361315.1 Crocinitomix sp.
AAATTGATGTAACGGTAGTTGAAAATCCAGAAATCACCATTGCAACAACCGATGAATTTTTTGGAGATGATGGAACTGCCACAATTACCATTGTTTCAGGCGAATCACCTTTCACTTTTGATTGGAGCAACGATGGAACAGGAGATGATGACGATGATCAAAATTTAACAGATCTAACCGCTGGTACTTATCTAGTTGTTGTAACAGACGATAATGGCTGTACAACACAAGGCGAAATCACCATTAATTCATTTGTTTCGGTGGAAGGTTTTGATTTCAAAAACTTCAAGGTTTATCCAAATCCAACTTCAACAGATTTTACCATTGTTCAAGATGGCGAATTTAATTATAGCTTAACCACAATTACTGGCGAATTAATTTCAACAGGGGTTGGGGTGAATAGCGAAGCTGTTTCAATGAGTAACTTGGCAAAAGGAACCTACATTTTAACTGTAAATGTGGATAACCAAGCACAACTAGTGAAAATTGTGAAGAACTAACATAACTCTTAAAACCAAATAAAAAGCCCGATTCGAACTTTTCGAATCGGGCTTTTTTCTACATTAATAATTTTTAGATTGTGATTTGCCTAGCTATGAAACAATTGTACGTACAACCACATTCAAATTAAATACAAACGAATTTTGATTATCCCCTAAAGATTTTTAAAAAAAAATATTAATTATTTTTAAGGCGGTATAAAAACCACCTTTTTGCGTTAAGGATGGGAAACTTGTGGAGCTCATTTTTGTGCCTGCTTTTGCGCATAAATAGCGACGTTGGACAGCCTGCCCCCGAAGTTTCGGTCGGGGGAACGCACAAAAAAATCGATTATAAATTATGCACGTTCAATAATTGTAGTATATCCTTGCCCAACACCAATGCACATGGTTACTAGCGCATAACGTTTACCTGTTTTTTGCAATTCTAACCCAGCGGTTTGTAAAATTCTTCCGCCCGTCATACCAAGTGGATGCCCAAGTGCGATTCCACCGCCATTTGGATTAATTCGGCTATCTGTATCTTCTAATTTCAACAAGCGGGTGCAGGCCAAAACTTGAGCAGCAAAGGCTTCGTTTATTTCAATAATGTCCATATCCGCCATGGTTAAGCCCGCTCGTTTAAGCGCTTTTAACGAAGCCTCAACAGGGCCAATTCCCATTAAACGCGGCTCGACTCCTGCTATTGCAGCAGATACAATTCGTGCGATTGGTTTAAAATTATTGCGTTTTACTGCCGATTCACCGGCCAATAATAAGGCAACGGCGCCATCATTTAGCCCTGAAGAATTTCCGGCGGTAACCGAACCACCTTCTTTTTTAAACGAACCTCTTAATTTTGCAAGTAATTCTAAACTTGTATTTCCTTTAATAAATTCATCTTGACTAAACAAAATGGGATCTTTTTTGGGTTGTGGAATTGAAACTGTCACAATTTCCCCTGCAAATCTTCCGTTAGTTTGTGCGGCAAAGGCTTTTTGTTGACTCCAAAGGGCAAATTTATCTTGATCTTCGCGCGAAATGCCATATAACTCAACCAAATTTTCAGCGGTTTTACCCATGGCATCGGTGCCATACATTTCTTCCATTTTTGGATTGACAAAGCGCCACCCAAAACTAGAATCGTGCATTTCAGAATCGCGCCCAAAAGGTTGAGAGGCTTTTGAAATAACCCAAGGGCCACGCGTCATATTTTCGACTCCTCCAGAAATATAAATATCGCCAGCTCCATCTTTAATTGCGCGCGCAGCATTAATTGTTGAAGCCATGCCTGATGCACATAATCGATTGACCGTTTCGCCGCCTAAAGTATGTGGCAAACCAGCTAATAATGAACTCATTCTCGCCACGTTTCTATTATCCTCACCAGCTTGATTGGCACATCCAAAAATAACATCTTCAATTTCAGAAGGGTCAAAATTAGGGTTTCTTGCAATCAATTCACGCATCACAATTGCGCCTAAATCATCTGTTCGCAAAGGCGCTAAACTCCCACCAAAACTCCCAATTGCTGTTCTAATCGCGTCTATAATAAATACATCTTGCATGGCTTGTTATTTTTTGAGATCAAATTTACAAAGTTTATTCAGAGATATTGAATAAGTGTTTTAAATTTCAAAAAGTTCTTTTTCCAAAAATGTTCAAATTTGAATGGAATGACATGAATAACGCAAAACAAAGTGGTAATTTTGAAAATGACAAGAATATATTTCCAAGACGGCGAGATTACAACCGAATATCCTTACCTTTGTTTAACAAGGAAATGATCGCAGCAACAAGAGTTAATATTATCGGTTCAGGCAATGTGGCAACCCACCTAAGTAAGGCACTTTTTGCCGGAGGGGTTGAAATTGTGTCTATTTATTCCAAAAATTTTGTCAATGCGCGGGCACTTTCGCATCAATTTAGTGCAAAAGCCGTGGATTCTATTTCAGATTTGGATTCGAATGTGGATTTAAATTTGGTAATGGTAAAAGATTGTGCTATCCTAGATATTGCCGCTCAATTGGATAAAGCTGTTCCTGTGGTGCATTCTTCCGGCGCAGTTTCTGTTCATTTATTTGACGGCTTCACCAAATATGGCGTGCTTTATCCCTTGCAAACTTTTTCGAAACAACGGGCACTTGATATTGCAGCGATTCCTTTTTTAGTGGAGGCCAACGCCCCTGATTTTGCCGATTGGATTGTTGAATTTTGTCAAAAACACTTATCGGAGCATGCACACAAGGCTGATTCGCTTTTGCGTGGTAAAATCCATTTGGCGGCCGTATTTGCCTGTAATTTTACCACACAATTATTACAAGAGGCAGATTTATTATTGCGCGAATCGGAGTTGGATCTTTCGTTATTAAATCCCTTAATTCGTGAAACGATGGAAAAAACGTTGGAATTAGGTCCTGAAATCGCCATGACTGGCCCAGCACGTCGAGGGGATTTACTAACCATTGAAAAACATTTGGCTCAATTAAACGACGAAGAATTAAAATTAATTTATCAAGTGTTGTCTAAAAGGATTATTGGGGGTTATTAATTGATAATTAATTTTTTAATCATTCTTTCGTTTGAATTACTCCGAACATAAGAAATCTGAATGAAATAAATTCCCTTCGCATAATTTGAAACATCAATTTTAGCGATTTCGTACACCGCTAAATTAGTTGAAATCACATTTCCCGTTACGTCGATGATGGTTATTTCAGCACCTATATTTATTCCCGTAATTGTTAATTGGGCCTGATTTTTTTAGATAGGTAGATTTTAAAAAAGGAATTTTATAAAAGGAATTTTATAAAATTGGAAATACCAATTGGCTACCATAAAATAAAAAGAACTAATTTAGCGAATTAATTTTAGTAGATGAAACAAATTTTTTACAAAATAATTTATAATAAAAATGTTAATGTGTTGTTGAGAAATCTTAACAAGATTTTATCACCAATTATTCCCTTCAAAATTCCGCCATCGGGTATTTTATCCTTAAAAAACACGGATGGTAAAAAGTTAAAAATAAGCACAAATCAAACAAATTATTTGACGCATTTATTATTTTGGCATGGGTATCAAAATTTCGAGTATACAGCTATTTTTATAAAACTTATAAAAAAGATAAACGTTTTTTATGATATTGGAGCTAATATTGGCTACTATTCGTTGTTAGCAGAGTTAGAGAATCCAAACGTTAAAGTAGTAGGTTTTGAGCCAGCTAAAGGTCCATTGTTTTTTTTTAGAGAAAATGTCAGATTAAATGGTTTTACTAAAATTTTAATAGAGGATATTGCTTTATCCGAAAAAAATGGGGAAATCACGTTTAACGAAATAAAAAATAAAAAATATGCTTATTTAGAACATAATTTAGCCGGCGAAAGTAATGCTGGTAGCATATCAATCAATAGGAATTTTGTTAAAACACAAGTTAAAACTAAGACTTTAGACCAATTTGTTCTTGATGTAAATGAGCATAGTATCGATTTGATTAAAATGGATACCGAAGGTACTGAGCATTTAATCCTTCAACACGCTTCCGAAGTTTTAGAACACATGAAGCCTATAGTCATTTGTGAAACACTCTACAGCACAATAGAAGTTGAGCTTCAAGCTATTTTTGAGAAGTATGGCTATGAGTGCTATAATCACACCGAAGAAGGCTTGACAAAGGTTAAATCAATCGTAAGAACAACTGATAATGGAGTTCGAAATTGTTTCTTCGTTCATCCGAGCAAATTCAACCTTATAAAAGAATTTGTAAGTAACTAAAATCGATTGAATTTCTAATTTGTTGTTTTGACCTAGATGGTTTCATACAATTCTTTAAACTTGAATGCAACATTTTTTTCGTTGAATTGATCGCCGATTGAATTTGAAACGTCGAAAACAGAATATTTCTTTTGAATAGACAATTCTATTTTACAAATCCAATCTTCTAAATTGTTATCACAAAGATGACCATTTTGTGCATTGATAATTTCAGGAAGAACACCGACTCTGCTTACTAAAACTGGGGTTCCCGTCATTATACTTTCTAGTGGTACGATTGAAAAAGTTTCATAATTTGATGCGTGTAAGAAATAATCACAATTCTCAAAATAGTTTTGGATTAAGTCATTCGAAACAAAGTCAACAAAATGAATTGGATAAGATAATTCTAGTGATTTGATTTCAGCGATAAATTTTCCACGACCAATCATCGTCAATTCAAAATTTTTATATTTTTTATTTAAATGAGATAAAGCTTCAATGAAAAGGAGTGGGTTCTTTGGCTCTTTCCAATTACCTATAGCTAAAAAACGAATTTTATTTGATGATGATTTTATCGCAGGATAGAAATTTGAATCCACAACATTTGGAATTACAACTACTTTATCTAAAGGGACATGACCGGCAATATCAGCCTTTAAAAATTCTGAAACACAAACTACCTTAGTCGCCTTTTGAATGACACGCTTACCGTAATTTTTATAAATGTTTGTTTTGATGAATTTTGTAAAACCTGACCAATGCTCGACATGAATCAAAGGTAAATTAAATTTTCGGCTCAATTTTAGACCTAAAATTCCACTCATGAAAAGTACATTCGATTGAACAAGATCAAATTTTTTAGGTTGGAGCATTTTCATTTTTCTTCGAACTAAAAAACTTTGAAAAATTAGTGAATAAGTTAAAAATTTCCAAAATCGACTGTTAATTTCAATGTGCAATAATTCGCCAACCTCACAATCTAACTTGTGTATCACTTGACAGTTATAAATTTTTTTTGATGGTTGAATCGTTAGTGCAACAGTTGTGAGTTCGGCAATCGTATGGATAGCTTGGGCATGCTTTTTTATAAATATGCCCATGGTTTTATTGGTAGAATTTGGAAACCAAGTGCAAACGAAAAGTACTTTTTTTTTTATCATTTGCTTGCAATGTAAACGATATTGTCTGATCCCGATTTCGAGTAGGAATTCAAAGGTCTTATTTCATTGCGATGAAAACGATACGGTTGATAACCAAATTGACTTAAAAATTCTATCACATCATTAATTCCATATCCTGCAAGATTATAATTTGCTTCGGACATTTCTATTATAATTAAAGGCTTAAATTTTAAAAGAGACTTGGACATTCCTTTCAATGCAGGCAATTCAGCCCCTTCGATATCAATTTTCAGTACGTCAAATCTCTCTAGGTTATCAAAATGTATTTCGTCAAAAATTTTTAATTCAATAATACCCTCAGAAATGTTTCTTGAGTCGCTACGATAAATTGTAGATAAACCCTCGTGATGCCCTTTGTGCAGAACAGAATCATTTGAAGTAAAAACTTCGATTTGTTTCTCCTCATTAAATAACCCATATTCACAAATTTCAACGTTTTTGAATTGATTCAAGGCAATGTTATTTTTCAATAAATTCAATTGCCATGACGTTGGCTCAAATGCAATCACTCTACCATTTTTCAGTACCGATGCAGCAAATAAGGCGAATTCACCTTGATTAGCGCCAATATCAATAAAGGTCATCTCACTTTTCAAAAACTTGGATAAAAAGAGCATTTCTCTTGTATGATGAAATCCAAACCAGAATATAGCTCCTCCCATCGAACTATTTTTGTTTACCATCATTTTAACATTTCCCATGTAATTTTTCACCAGTACCATTTCTTCCTTTTCCTGATAGGTAGAATTTTTTAATATTCTAAGAAATCTTAAGAATATCATGCCTATGTAATAGGTCGCTTTGTACTTAAATAGAAAAAATAAGAATTGTCTGATTAAATGATGCATTCGCTTTTTTAAATCTTGTTCGCACAAACTTAATATTAAATTCTTAAAAAATGATGTTGTTTTTTAATTGAACTTTATCATGTTTTAAAATATTTCCATGCCCCAATTGATTTGATAATTTCTATTATTTTCTGTCAAAGCTATTCATCACCCCAAACCCCCAACCCAAACAAGGCATAATCATATTTACAAGGATCTTTATCGTCAAATTTTCGCAATGTTTTCATTAATTCCTCCAACGCGAGCCAATCGTTTTGTTTGCGGTTAATCAAGCCCATATTTCTGGCGACATTGCCAGTGTGAACGTCTAATGGAATGTAGAGTTCTGAACTCGAAAACTTGTCCCATAAACTAAAATCAACGCCTCGTTGATCTTTTCTAACCATCCAACGCAAAAACATGTTAATCCGTTTTGATGCTGAGCCAGTAAACGGGTTTGAAATGTGTTTTTCACTCCGATTTTCATGTGGAGTCCTTAAAAACTGTTTTCTAAAGTTGAAAATTTTAGTTTTGGTGTCTTCTCCAACTGAAAAAGCATTTTGTAAACCATCCGAATCATTTTTGTAGATCTCGCGTAAGGCTAAGATAAAAAATGCCAAATCTTGCGCATTAAAGGTCCGATGAACGAAGGATAAATCTTTTAAATCTTCTTCACTTGCCTCCGTAATGTAGCGATAAGGTTCATTGCCCATGATCTCAACCAATCTATGCCCGTTTTTTATAATGGAATTTCGTTTTCCCCACGAAATGGTTGCCATTATAAATCCAATTACTTCAATATCTTGCTTTTGATCAAATAAATGAGGGATTGATATTGGATCGTCAGCAATAAAATTCCATTGATTATACTTTTCGTAAGCAAAATCTAAATCGGCTTTTATTTGTTCAAAATTTAGTTTTTTTGTCATTCCGCCGAAACAATCAAACCATCACGCATTTCCAAAACTCGATCAGACATAGCCGCTAATTCACGATTATGGGTAACAATTACAAAGGTCTGCTGCATTTCATCTTTTAACTTAAAAAAAAGTTCATGCAATTCGCGTGAATTAGCAGAATCTAAATTTCCTGAAGGTTCATCGGCAAAAATAATTGAAGGGTCGTTAATCAACGAGCGAGCAACTGCCACTCTTTGTTGCTCACCACCCGAAAGTTCTGAGGGTTTATGATGTAAGCGAGATCCCATCCCCAAATACTCCAATAATTCTTGTGCCTTTTTTAAAGACGCAGTTTTAGAGCGATTTCCCAACAAAGCGGGTAAAATTGTATTTTCGATGGCAGAAAACTCAGGCAATAGTTGATGAAATTGGAAAATAAATCCCAATTCATTATTTCTAAATTTCGCCAATTGATTTCCTTTTAATTTAACGGTGTTTTCGCCATTAATTAAAACTTCACCTTGATCAGGTTTGTCTAGGGTACCTAAAATTTGTAAAAGAGTAGTTTTCCCAGCACCCGATGCACCGACAATTGAAACAACTTCTTGCTTTTTGATCTCTAAATCAATCCCTTTCAAAATGGGAAGGGTGCCATAACTTTTATAAATTCCTTTTGCTACTAACATACGTCGATAAAAATAAGTAGATTTGTGAGTAATTCCTTATTTTTAATGAAAGTGTTTGAAGAAAACGACAATTTTTATCCGGACAAACCTGTTTATTTAGACCGAAATGAAGGTCGTAACAGAGTCTTGCTTATCCTTTTTATTTTATTGATTGTTTTTGCTTCGTCAAGTTATGAATTAAGTGCTTATATTATCTTAGCCGAAGCTTTAGGCGTATTATTGCTTCATGAATTAGGGCACTTTGTGATGCAGCGAATTCTCAAACAAAATGTCCAAGGAATGTTTTTAATTTCTTTTATTGGAAATTACACCAAATCGTTGAAAAATAATCAATCTTTAAAAGCTTTTACAGCCATAACATTGATGGGACCTTTGCCTGGAATTGTCATCGGACTGGTACTTTTTTTTATTGCACTTAATTCTTCACCAAATCAATACCTTGTCGAAATTTCTTTATTGTTCATCAGCATAAATGTGCTTAATTTACTTCCAATTGATCCTTTTGACGGAGGTAAAATTTTGAATGTTTTCTTTTTTAACAAGAACGACCATCATAAAATGTTTTTTGTTTTAGTGTCTTCTATTATTTTGATTATTGTTGGATTCTTTTTTTCGTACCTGCCGATTGTAATTTTTGGCTTATTAATGGCCATCAAAGTGCGAAGCCTGCAAAAAAGTTATGAAATGCATTTAGTTTTGGATGAGGAAGAAATTGACTACCATAAAGACTATAATTCGTTATCAAACGGTGAATATTGGAAAATTAGACAAGTACTATTGGATAAAAATCCAAAATTGAAAGAAATGATACCTGGCGGATTTACTGTCTGGGAAAATGAAAATTTGTTGATGGATCGAATCAAACAAATTCTAAGAATTCCAATGGTTCATGATGTTTCGTTTGCGGGTAAATTAATGGTGGCTGGATTTATTTTGACAGCCATTATCCTGCCTATTTATGTCATTCTTTTTAATGGAGTTCTTTTAGAATCGTATTTTAATTTAGTCAATGTTTAAGGTTGGTGATGCCGTTGCAGTTCTTCACGATACAATAAAAGGAAAGGTAGTGGAGATTGGATCTCAAGTAATTAAAATTGAGGATGAAGATGGGTTTGTACGAAAATACCCACCCAATAAATTGGTTTTACAATCAAAATCAAAAGACTATTCAACCGAAATTGAACCGACAGAAAAGGATCTCATTCAACCACCAATCAGCCAAATTCCAAAAGTTCAACCTGGATCTGCCTTTTCTATTCCCGAAATTGATTTACACATCGAAGAATTGCGGGAACGACATACACATCTAACGAATTATGAGATTGTACAAATTCAAATGACGGCTTGTCGAACTTTTGTTGCAAATGCCTTGAATTCAAAACAAAAAAAAATAGTGATCATTCATGGAAAGGGAGAGGGTGTGCTGAAATCAGAAATTCATACCTATCTTGATAAAGTGGCAAATGATCGGCTAATTAATTTAGAGTATTACGATGCGTCTTTCCAACGCTATGGGCAAGGTGGAGCAACTGAAATAATTTTTTATTAAGATGAGAATTAAGTTGATTTGGTTATTGTTTATAACAGGTTTGAATTCTTCAACATGGAGTCAACAGGCCGATACAACGATTATTTTGACTCATCTAAAGAACATTGTAGAAACTAATCAACACTCAATCAAAATTTACGGAATTTATTTGTGATTAGAACTATGTTAAGTAAACATTAACCTACTGTTTATGAGGTTAAATTATTTAGTTTAGCGAAAACTTCGGTCTAAATTCTTAATGTTTAGATAACAACCCACATCAGCACATAACGAAATCGTAATTTTCACATAACAACCACCTTGCAACTTGCCCATACCTTTGTACTAAAATTAAGAAACAAGATTTATGAAGAAAATTTACTTGGTGTTAGCGGCAGTGATGGGTGCCATAATATCGGCTTGGGGACAAAATCCAGGGCTGATTATTTCAGAGTTTTATCAAAATCCAGCAGGGACGGATTCACCGTACGAATATGTAGAATTATTAGCAACTGATAATATTGATTTTTCAGTAACTCCTTACACGATTATTGCTTGCAACAACGGCACAGCGACAGCTAGTGGATGGATTTTAGGAGGAGTAACTACCTATGCTTTTCAAATTTCATCAGGCACTGTAACAGTTGGTGATGTTGTTTATGTTGGAGGAACCTTAATGGCACCAACAGGAACAATTTTAAGAGCAATTAATACAAGCGTTAACGGTGGTGATGGTGGAATCGGAAATCCGAATGCTTCTGGAATAATTGGAAATGGAGGAACAAGTGCAGATGGAATAGCGGTTTTTAACTTACCGGTAGGATCAATCACTTCCTCAACCGTGCCAACCGATGCAATTTTTTATGGAACAGGAATTGGAACTGCTTTTGTGACGCCAACCACTGGATACGAATTACCAACCAATGATTTTTATTCAGGTGGTAAACTTCAATTAGCATCAGCTTATGCAGTAGATGAAGATTTGACCGTGGCTACAGGAGGTGTATTTGATTTAGTTACAAATACATTTTTAGAGCCAAGAACCTTTGCAGCAGCGCCAGCAACAGACGGTGTATCTGAAATTACATTCGGAGCTGTTGCAGTTCCAAAATTTAGTTTTACAACTGACGATTTAACAGTATTAGAATCGGATGGAATTGTTACACTCACATTGGATTTTTCTGACGCTAATGGTTCAGCCTCATCAGTTGATGTTACTATTAATGGCGTATCAAGCGCTAATTCACCAGACGATTTTATTCTAGTTGATACTACAATTACGTTCGTTGGGGATGCGGATGGCACAGCTACTTTTACCTTTAATATTGTTGATGATCTTTTAGAAGAGCAATCTGAATATATTGTGATCACCTTGGATAACTTCGTAAACGCAGAGGAAGGTGAGATCACTAAATCATTTTTATATATTACAGACAATGATCGCCTTGCGCCTGTTCCAACCAACGAATTAAAATTCGAATTATTGACTAGCTTGTCAACTGGTGATGAAGGAGCAAGTTCTGCTGAAATCGTCGTTTTTGATCCATTGACAGATCAGTTATTTATTGTTAACAGTCTTGCAAATCAAATTGATATTGTCGATTTTAGCGTTCCTGAATTGCCTTTGTTAATTGATTCAATTGAATTTGATAGTGTTGGATTTATTAATTCAGTGGCTATTTACAATAGCATTATTGCAGTTGCAGTTGCTGCACCTGTAGTTCAAGATTCAGGTTTTGTTTCATTTTGGAATACAGACGCAACTTTTTTAAACCGTTTGACAGTTGGTGCTTTGCCAGACATGGTTACATTTAATCATGATGGAACACAATTAGTGGTTGCTTGTGAAGGCGAACCAAATGCAGATTATACAGTCGATCCAAATGGTGGGGTAGCAATTATTGAAATCGATGGGCCGATTGCGGGTTTAACTTCTGATGATGTTGTGGTATTAAATTTTACAGCTTTTGATGCTGATGAAGCGGCGTTGAAAGCGGCAGGTGTTCGGATCTTTGGTGCTGGAGCTTCTGTAGCGATGGATTTTGAACCAGAATATGTAACTATTATGGACGATAATTCGAAAGCGTATGTGATATTGCAAGAAAACAACGCAATGGCAGTGGTTGATTTGATTACAAAAGAAATTATCGAAATTCGCCCCCTAGGTACAATTGATCACTCGGCTCTAGGTTTTGGTTTGGATGCTTCAAACAGCACTTCAGGAATCAATATCGCAAATTTCCCAATTAAAGGGATGTTTTTACCAGATGCGTTAGATCATATTTCAATACTAGGGTCAACTTATTTAGTGACTGCAAACGAAGGTGATTCAAGAGATTACGACGGTTATAGTGAAGAAGAAAGAGTGCGTGATTTAGTGTTAGATAGTTTAACTTTCCCTAACCGCGAATTTTTACAAAACAGTCTTTTATTAGGTCGTTTAAAAACAACTTCGGCAAATGGAGATACCGATGGCGATGGTGATTTTGATGAGATTTACACGTATGGCACTCGTTCATTCTCAATTTGGGATGAAGCAACGGGAGATTTAGTATTTGATTCAGGTGATTTAATCGAACGAATCATTTCAACTCATCCAATTTATTCAGAAATGTTTAATGCTTCGAATGAAGATTCTCCTGAACCTAAAGATCGTAGTGATGACAAAGGACCAGAGCCAGAAGGAATCTCAGTTGAATATATTGATGGTAATGCGTATTTATTTGTCTCTTTAGAACGTGTAGGAGGTGTGATGGCATTTAACATCAATGTTCCTTCTACTCCTGTTTTTATCGGATATCATAATAACAGAGATTTCGCAACAAATGGCCCAGATCGTGGCGCTGAAGGTATGATTTATATTGATGCGGAAGTGTCACCAAATGGGAATGGCTTGTTGATTTTAGCGAATGAAATTTCAAGTACGTTAAGTGTTTATGAAGTAAATTCTTGTCAATCAATCTCTGATTTAGTAATTGCTACAACGGATGATGCAACAGGATTTTGTAGTGGTGATTCTTTAGAAATTTCAGCAATCACCTTGGCTGATTTATCACTCGAATGGCAAATGGATGGCGAAATTTTAATTGATGAAACCGAGGCTTCTATTTTTGCAAGTGAAGCAGGATTTTATCAAGTAAGTTTTGTTAACGATGTCGAAGGATGTTTAGGAACAACAGACAGTTTATTTATCGTGGAAAACGAATTACCGATTGTTGAAGCTTTTGTGAGCGCTGACTCAATTTGTTTTGACGAAGAAGTAACTTTTAGCAGCGAAGGTGCTGAAACTTATTTGTGGGATGTGGCTGGTGTGACAAACGATGTTCCTTATACGCCAGTTGCGAGTGGAGAAATTGTTTACTCGGTTATTGGTACCGATGTGAATGGATGTGAAAATAGTGATTCAGTAAGCGTTACTATGGCAGAAGAATTGATTTTAACATTGGTGTCAACAGATGAGATTTTTGGTTCGGATGGTTCAATCGATCTTACCATTTCTGGTGGATTTGGTGCTTATTTAATTGATTGGGACAACGATGGTTTGGGTGATTTTGATGATGAAGAAGATTTGACAGATTTAGCTGGAGGAACCTACATTGTTTTTGTGGAAGATGGCTTTGGATGTTCAGTAAGTGAAACACTTGTAGTAAATAGTCAAGCAGGCTTAAGCGATTTAAATTCGTTAACAATGGCTGTTTATCCAAACCCAGCGAATGATTTCATCTTCATTGAAACCACTGGTGATTTTACGTATCAATTATCAAGTGTGAACGGTCAAATACTGATTTCAGGCGTTGCTTTCGAAAAAGAACAAGTTGATCTTTCAGGGCTAGCAGCTGGCATTTATTTGATTCAGATGCACAACGAAAATAATCAAACCCAAACAGTGAAAGTAACGATATATTAATATCATTTATTATTTGGTTAAAAATTGGCACTCTGAATGGGGTGCCAATTTTTTTTGTATCTAATTCCATAATCATGTCAAATCCCAGAAATTGTTAATTTTTTTTTGTATTTTCGTTTTCTGATTAATTTTAATATCTTGTTTAATCATAGAGTATAGTTAATTGAGGATAAATTAATACAATAGCAATGACTGATATATTGAATTGGTATTCTAAATGCATAATTTTCTGCATTTTTTTTTGTGGAAGTAATATTACTTATTCGCAGGATTGGACAATGACAAACGTTGCTGGGAATGGAGATGACTTTGGCAGTGATCTTGTCGGAACAGATAATAATGCTTTGATAAATTCTTTATATTCCGTTTCTCAAATGGCAAAAGATTCGGAAGGAAATATTTATTTTATCGGCAATGGAGGATCTGACTACAAAGTTGTAATTTACAAATTAGAAGGAAGTGATCTAAGTATTATTTTTGAACAAACACACGATTTTTTTCTAGTCCTTAAGGGACTGGCAATTGATTCAAATGATAACATTTATTTCTCTTATGGTCCTTTTGCTGCGTCACCTGATTGGCAACGGTATATTTATCGAATTCCAAAAGATGAAACGGAGCCAGAAGAATTTGCAGGAGACGGTTCGGCGCTTATAACGCCGAATGAACCTGAGATGGAAGCTTTAGGTTACCCTGTTGGTTATGCCGGGGGGTTAGTAATAAGAGAGAAAGACGGAAATGAATGGTTATATTATTCGGCAAATAACGGAGGCACTGAATGTTACATCCAAAAGATTTTTATAGATGATGCGACGGATGACGATGATGATGAATCACGTCTAACCTACAGGGCAGCTGGCACAGGCCTAGAGGGAGCTACAATTGATTATCCAATTTTAACAGATGCATTGACTACAGATATTAGTGTTGGGTTTGGAATTGATTTTGACAACGCGGGGAATTTATACTATGGTACATTCGATAACCGCGTAGTTAAAATTTCAGCCACTTCAAATGAGTTGAGTCTTTTTGCAGGTTCGGGGGGGGGGGGAACTTTTGTAGAAAACATGAACGCCAAAGAAGCTCCACTGGTTTTAAGTACTTCTGGTTTTCAAATTATTGAAAAAAACGGGAATGAGTTTATGATCATCGCAGATCCAGGGAATCACATGGTGCGAAAAATTGAGATCAATGGAAGTGATGGAATAAATAGGATTACCACACTCTGCGGATCAGGATTTCCAGAAAATGGAGCTAGCCCATTTGAAGATCTTGAAAATGGAATGTATAAACTGGCCTTGGAGTCTAACATAAAACCTTACGATATTCTAATTACCGGTGAGGACGAATTTTTAATTTCTGATGACGCAAATCGGATTCGAAAAGTTTTTATCTGCCAATCCCCGACACTAACTGATATCGCTGTTACTCCCGAAACAATTTGTGTTGGTGATTCTGTCACCTTAAGCTTAAGTGACGACCTGAAAGATGCAGACGTTTGGAACTGGTATATATCAGATGAATGTAGTTCAACTGAAATGCCTTATGGTAATGGACAATCGATAAAAGTCTTTGTGGAAGACGATTTTGATATTTCCGTCAGTGCTAGTGGTGGTTGTATTACGAAACAGGATTGCCTTACAGCGTCCGTTGAGTTAAATTGTAAAGAATTCTACAATACTTTTACACCAAATGGTGACGGTAAAAATGACTTTTTTGAAATAAATACAGTGCAAAATTATCCTTTAAATACTGTGTCAATCTACAATCGCTGGGGCGCTTTAATAAATGAAATTGAAAATTATGACAATTTGACAAATGTTTGGAGAGGGACATTTGATGGGGATTTGGAAGTTAATTCAGGAACTTACTTTTTTACTTTTGAATCTGGCGGTGAGACAATCATTTCTGGTTGGATCGAATTAATAAGATAACGAACTTCATGAAAAATTGGATTACTTATTTCGCTGTATTAATGACTAGTGTGAGTTTTGCTCAGCAAGACGCCATCTACAGTCAATATATTTTTAATCAAGCAATCATTAATCCAGCCTATGTCGGTTCGAGAAATTCAATGAGTGCAATACTTTTGCACCGTACACGTTGGGTTGGTTTTGATGGTGCGCCAACAACATCTACTTTTTCGTACGGAACCGACCTGAAAAAAAACAAAATGGCTTGGGGTGGTAACTTTATTGCTGACCGATTAGGTCCAACAACCAATATTATTGCTAATGTTTCTGGTGCCTACCATCTGAAAATGCGTTCGGCGCGTCTAGCTTTTGGGTTAAGATTAGGTGTTTTTAACTCTTCCCTAAATACATCAAAATTAGATTTAAAAGATCCTACAGATATTTTAAATGGTAGCGGGCAACGTGAAAGTGCTATTTTACCATCGTTAGATTTCGGAATGTATTATTATACCCGCCGTTTTTTTGTTGGATTATCATTGAACCATCTAGGAGCTGCTGGAAAATTCAATTACGATTCGTATGAAAACGCTACTTTTCCATTAAACAATTTTAATACATTAACTGCTGGTTATGCCTTTCAAGTATCTGATAATGTGGTTTTAAAGCCTTCAATAATGTTCAAACAAAGTGTCGATTTTGATTCTAATTTAGACATAAATTTAAATGCACTGTTTTACAAAAAAGTTTGGTTCGGAATTTCTATTCGAACTAAAATTTCCATCAATGCAATTTTAGAAGTTAATATCACGGATTATATGCGTTTTGGCTATTCTTACGATTTTTTCTTGAACAGTTTGCAACAAGCCTCTGGTGGAGCACACGAGTTTTTTATTGGTTTTGATTTTGTAAAAGATAAAATGGAAACGGTCTCACCTAGATTATTATAAGTATAAATATGGCAATTTTACGACCCCTACTCATAATCCTGCTTATTTTAAACGTGAGTTCATTTGCACAAACTTACGATGTTTTAAAAGTAGAAATCACCTGTCAAGCAAAACCCTTGACAAGTCCATTTAATACAAGCGCTAACGAATTTTCTCCGTATTTTTTTGAAAACGTTCTTTATTTTTCTTCCGATCGTGATCCAGATTATTTTTTAGTAGGCGAAAACAATTGGAGCTCAGTTAAATGCGTTAATCTTTTTCAAACAGATATCAAAGGGGATATTAATGAAGCATCTAAATTTAAAAATACTAGTTTGGTTTCTGAAAAACTAAATATTGGAACGCATACTGGACCGGCTTGTCTTTCAACCACTGGCGATTCACTTTTTCTTTCTCAAGTAAAAATTGATAAAAAATCTGGAGTTTTTAAGCCTCAAATTTATCTGTGTACAAGAGTGAATAGTACATTCTCAAAACCTAAATTACTTCCGTTTAACAATGCCAATTATTCTTTCACGCATCCAGCTTATAATTCTAGCGAACAGCGTTTGTATTTTTCTTCGGATAAAGCAGGCGGTAAGGATCTTTATTATTCCGAGTTAACAGACATCGGTTGGTCAACCCCTGTTGCCATTACCGAAGTGAATACAATTGAAGACGAGGTGTTTCCTTTTGTAGTGGAAAATATTATCTTCTTTGCGTGTAATCAAAATGGAAAAGCGAATGGGTTGGATATTTTTTGGGAATTATTGGATGGTAAGAGCAACCGACAACCTTTAGAAGGACTAAATTCGGCGAAAGACGACTTTGGGATGTTTGTATTTTCTGAAATGAAAAATGGTTATTTTACCACCAACCGTCATGGTAATGACGATATTAGTTTCTTCGATATGAAAAAAACAGTCACAATTTCGAAAGAAATGGCTGGAACTTTTAAATTCAAAAACTTAAATACCATACCTTCTGATATGGTTGTTCAACTTATTGGCGAAAATGATTTTATTATTCAACAAACTATAACCGATAGTAAAGGTGATTTTATCTTTAAGCAGGTTGATTATAACAAAGGGTACTCAATTAAAGCATTATCCGAAGAAGATTTAGAATTAAGTCTAAAAAATCAAGAAGGGCAATATGTCGCAGACATGCTTGGTGACAAAAATAATGTCTTTACGTACCGAAAAATTGGCGCAGATAATAGCGGAACGCTTTCGTTAATTCCTGAAGATATGATTGATTTTACGCTAAATGAAGGACATCTTTCTGCGCAATTAATTTATGAAGACAATGTTGGTATTTATCCTAAGGCAATGAAAGTATTGTTGGTGGACGAAAAAGGAAACATCAACTTAAGTGCGTTAACAGACGAAAAAGGTAATTTTGAGTTTAAAAAAATCAGCATGTCTGCTGACTATGTGCTAAAAACGCAAGAAACAGACGACAGAATATTACTTTTAATTTATGATTTAAAAGGAAATGTTGTGGCCCAGTTAAAAACTAATGATCAAGGTGAATTTACGTACCTAAAATTAAATCCTAACTACAGCAATACATTGGAAATAAAAGAAACCGAAGAAGAAGCATTTGAGTTTGAGAGTCAAACAATTTGGGGTTATTTTGAATACAATACGAATAAAAAATTAAACCGCGAAGGTTTAATCGTCTCTGCTTATAACGAAAATGGTGAATTGGTGGCTAGTGAAATAACTGATAAAGATGGCTTTTTCCGATTTAGAAACTTGCCAATTGATAAAACCTTGATGTTTCAATTAAAGGAAAATGGTGAAAATTTTATTCTCGATAATTTTACCCTCTACATCTACGATCGTTATGGACAAAAAATTGCTGGTTTGCGTCGTGGACAAGATGGTTATTTCACCTATCGGCCGCTGGGATACGATAAAAGTGATAATTTAAGCGAAATCGAAACTGAAAATTTGGAATTTATTCTCGGTGATCAACTTAAACGAAAACGAATAGTTGTTTATTTTGATTCAAACCAAGAGCAGGTAAAATCCGAAGAACTTAAAATCCTAAATAATTTGGTTTCTTTGTTAAATTCCAATCCCGTCGTTAAAGTGGAGATTAATGCATATGCTGATGCTAAAGCAACAGACGAATACAACCTCGTCCTTTCGCTAAAAAGAGGGGAGTGGATTCGCGATTATTTTACTAAAAAGGGTATTGCTGCCAATCGAATCATCATTAACTCTTACGGCGAATCCCGCTTGATTGATGAGAAAAATGATGCCCTCAATCGACGTGCAGAAATTCATTTGTATTAAAAATCAGCTTTGCAAACCTCTCACTCATAATTACTCACCTTCCGGATCATTAAGATTTTTAATCCCATAGTAACTAAAGGTTTTTATGAAGTGGATCGTTAATGTAATTATTTGGGCGTTTTTGCCCTTTGCAAGGCCAAACCACGCGCTCCATTATAGTCCCGACCGGAGCGTCGGGAGCTGCCATTTCGCGCGTTAACGCGGTTACGTAAAACGAATCGAATTCATCAAACTCGATAAAATTCTAACACCGCCCCCTGTTTCGTAGGGACAAAAAAAATCCTGTACATTTTAAGCACAGGATTTTCAAAATTTACTCAAATTCACCTTAACTTCAATTCTTCAAAACTGAAGAAGTAGAACTAATCTTCTTTTTTCGATTCTTTCTTTTTTGGTGGTTTTTTATCCTTCTCAATTTTAATCACCAATTCTTCTTTTACTTTGTCAAAACTAATCGCAATGGTATCACCAGTCGCTAAAGTTGAATTAATAATCTCTTCCGCCAACGGATCTTCCACGTATTTTTGAATCGCTCTATTTAAAGGACGAGCACCGTACTTTTCATCATAACCTTTGTCAGCAATAAAATCTTTTGCTTCCTCGGTCATTTTCATGGTATAGCCTAATTCATCAATTCTGCCATACAATTTTTTCAATTCGATGTCAATAATTCGGTGAATATCCGCTTTTGTCAACGAATTAAAAATAATCATATCGTCAATTCTATTCAAAAATTCAGGCGAAAACGCTTTTTTCAACGCATTATGAATGATTTTTTGCGAATTTTCTTCCGATTGACTGGTTTGAGATTTTGTTCCAAAACCAACACCTGTTCCAAAATCCTGTAATTGTCTCACCCCAATATTTGACGTCATGATAATTACCGTATTCTTAAAATCAATTTTTCGTCCTAAACCATCCGTCATGTGACCATCATCCAACACTTGCAACAAAATGTTAAATACATCTGGATGCGCTTTTTCAATCTCGTCTAATAAGATAATCGAATAGGGTTTACGTCTAACTTTTTCAGTTAATTGTCCACCTTCTTCATATCCAACGTATCCCGGAGGAGCTCCAACCAATCGAGAAACAGAAAATTTCTCCATGTATTCAGACATATCCACACGAATCAAGGCATCTTCCGAATCAAACATGGTACGAGCTAAAACTTTCGCTAATTGCGTTTTACCTACACCAGTTGGCCCTAGAAAGAAAAACGATCCAATTGGCTTATTAGGATCTTTTAATCCAGCACGGTTCCGTTGAATCGCTTTCACCACTTTTAAAACCGCTGCATCTTGTCCAATAACACTGCCTTTAATGGTTTCTCCCAAACTCATTATTTTTCCATTCTCAGATTCAGAAACCTTTCTCAATGGAATTCCTGTCATCATCGAAACAACCTCTGCCACATTGTCCTCCGTGACCATAATTCGGTTCGCTTTCGAACTTTCTTCCCATCTTAATTGAGCGCTTTCAAGCTCATGTTGAAGATTTTTTTCCGTATCTCGCAATTCAGCAGCCTTTTCATATTGTTGGCTTTTAATTACATTCCCTTTCTCATCTTTAATCTCATCAATTTTCTTCTCCAAATCGGTAATCTCCTTCGGCACATTAATATTTGTAATATGCACCCTCGAACCAACTTCGTCCATTGCATCAATAGCCTTATCTGGCAAATTTCTGTCAGACATATAACGTTCTGTCAATTTCACACAAGCTTCAATTGCTTCCGGAGAGTAGGTAACATTGTGATGATCTTCATAACGTTCTTTAATATTATTCAAAATCTCTATCGATTCCGGAATATTAGTAGGTTCAATTAATACCTTTTGAAAACGACGCTCTAAAGCACCATCTTTTTCAACATATTGTCTAAATTCGTCCAAGGTTGTTGCTCCAATTACTTGAATTTCACCCCTAGCCAAGGCAGGTTTAAACATATTTGAAGCGTCTAATGAACCAGATGCGCCACCTGCACCAATAATAGTATGAATCTCATCAATGAATAAAATAATGTCACGTGATTTTTCTAATTCATTCATTACCGCCTTCATTCGCTCCTCAAATTGACCACGGTATTTTGTACCCGCAACCAACGATGCTAAGTCCAACGAAATAATTCGTTTGTTAAATAAGATCCGAGATACTTTTTTCTGAACAATTCTTAAGGCCAATCCCTCAGCAATCGCAGATTTTCCAACACCCGGTTCACCAATCAAAATAGGGTTGTTCTTTTTTCTTCGCGATAAAATTTGAGAAACACGCTCAATCTCTAATTTTCTACCAACAATAGGGTCTAATTTATTTTCCTCCGCCATTGCAGTAAGATCCCTTCCAAAATTATCTAAAACAGGAGTTTTAGATTTGCCATCAGCAGGGCGTTTGGCACCGCCAGCGGCACCTTTAAATCCTCCGTCTCCTTCCTGATCTTCGTTTTCATCTGAATTACCAGGGAATTCAGCTTTTGGATAATTTTGTTCTTCAATCATAGCTTCTAATTCTTCTTTTATATTTTCGTAAATAACGCCATATTTATTTAAAACACGAGTGGCTAAATTATTTTCCTCACGCAAAATTGCCAATAAAATATGCTCGGTCCCAACTTTAGCACTTTTAAATAATTTAGCTTCTAAATAGGTGATTTTTAGTACCTTTTCGGCTTGTCTCACCAGCGGAATATTATTAGCTGTGATACTCTTAACACGGTTTTCTTTTAATGTTTTTTCAAGTTCTAACCTGATTTTTTGAAGATCAACCTGAAATTCAAGCAATAATTTAATTGCTAAACCCTCTCCCTCACGCAAAATTCCCAAAAGAATGTGTTCAACACCCAAATAGTCATTTCCTAAACGCAAGGCTTCTTCTCGGCTGAACGAAAGTACATCTTTAGCTCTTGCAGAAAAATTTGCATCCATAGTTTCTTTTTTTTATCTTAATTATAACAAAACTTATCTCGATTTGTTGCAATTTTTAATTCTAGTCATTTCTGCTGCTTTTTCCTTCTCATATATCACATACAATATAGTACGTTTCAATTCAAAATTCATTGCAAGAAATCACGACTTTTTTTAATTGCCCAAATTAACCCATTATTTTCATTTTTAAAGATACAAAGAACAATTTTTATACCGATTGTTGATAAAGATTATTTTCATGACATTTTTGTTAATAAGTCGCCATAATGACATGAAAATTATTCCTAATAAAATGCCTATTTTCGACCCCTATAACTAAAACGAAAAATAGAGTATGGCCGAAGGAGAAAATATCATCAAAATTGACATCGACGAGGAAATGAGATCCGCTTACATTGATTATTCAATGTCGGTAATTGTTTCAAGAGCACTCCCTGATGTACGGGATGGATTAAAACCAGTACATAGAAGAGTTTTATACGGTATGCAAGATTTGGGTGTATATTCAAATAGACCACATAAAAAATCCGCCAGAATTGTTGGGGATGTATTAGGTAAATATCACCCACATGGGGATTCTTCCGTTTATGATACCATGGTGCGTATGGCGCAACCTTGGTCATTAAGATATCCATTGGTAGATGGGCAAGGTAACTTTGGATCGGTCGATGGAGACAGTCCTGCTGCAATGAGATACACAGAGTCGCGTTTGCAAAAAATTGCCGAAGAACTTTTGGCAGATTTAGATAAAGAAACAGTTGATTTTACAAACAACTTTGATGATTCTCTTCAAGAACCAACCGTTCTTCCTACTAAAGTTCCAAATCTCTTAGTTAATGGAGCTTCTGGGATTGCCGTTGGTATGGCGACGAATATGCCTCCACATAATTTATCCGAATGTGTAGATGGAATTACTGCCTATATTAATAATAGAGATATTGAGATTGAAGAATTGATGGAATATATCAAAGCTCCAGATTTTCCTACAGGTGGTGTCATTTATGGCTACGAAGGGGTAAAAGAAGCCTTTTTGACTGGTCGTGGTCGCGTAATGATGCGCGGAACTGCTGTGATCGAAGAAATTCGCGAAGGTAAAGAAGCAATTATCGTTACTGAAATTCCTTATCAAGTGAACAAAGCCGAAATGATCAAAAAAACCGCTGATCTTGTTAACGAAGGTAAAATTGTCGGAATTTCTGACATGCGGGATGAGTCAGATCGTAACGGGATGAGAATCGTTTACGAATTAAAACGTGACGCAATTCCTAATGTTGTATTAAATAAATTATTTAAATATACAGCTTTACAAACTTCATTCTCAGTGAATAACATTGCTCTAGTTAATGGGCGGCCAGAAGTATTGAATTTAAAGGATATGATTGTTCACTTCGTTAATCATAGACACGAAGTGGTGATTCGTCGTACGAAATTTGAATTGCGAAAAGCAGAAGAAAGAGCACATATATTAGAAGGACTCATCATTGCGTCTGATAATATTGATGAAGTGATTAAATTGATTCGAGCTTCTAAAAATCCAGACGAAGCAAAGGATAAATTAATCGAACGATTTGCGTTGAGTGATCTTCAAGCACGCGCAATTGTTGAAATGAGATTAAGACAGTTAACTGGTCTTGAGCAAGATAAATTACGCGCTGAATACGAAGACCTCTTGATTAAAATCGCCGACTTAAAAGATATTTTGGCAAGTGAAGACCGTCGAATGGACATTATTAAAGAAGAGCTTGCTTATATTAAAGAGAAATACGGTGATGCTCGTCGCTCTAGAATCGAATATGCGGCGAACGAAATGCGTATCGAAGATTTAATTGCAGACAATGAAGTGATCATCACTATTTCTCACGCAGGTTATATTAAACGTACTTCTTTAGATGAATACCGTGTACAAAGTAGAGGAGGGGTTGGTGCAAAAGGTTCGGCAACAAGAGATAAAGATTTCTTAGAGCATTTATTTGTGGCAACCAATCACAATTGGCTGCTAATCTTCACCGAAAAAGGAAAATGTTTTTGGATGCGAATTTTTGAAATTCCAGAAGGAAGTAAAAGTGCAAAAGGTAGAGCGCTTCAAAACCTCATAAACATCGATCAAGATGATTCAATCAAAGCGTTTATCAACGTGGAAGATATTAAAGATGAATCATATATCAAAGATAAATACATTGTAATGTGTACTAAACGAGGGGTTATTAAAAAAACCAAACTCGAACAATATTCACGTCCACGTACAAATGGAATTCACGCAATTGGTGTCAGAGAAGGGGATGAATTGTTAGAAGCTAAATTGACCAATGGAACCAACGAAATTATGTTGGCCTTAAAATCTGGTAAATCTATCCGATTTAACGAAGAAAAAGTTCGTTTTATGGGAAGAACTGCGTCAGGTGTGCGCGGTGTTACCTTAGCGAATGAGCAAGATGAAGTTGTTGGTATGATTGCGGTAGAAAACGAATTAGCAAACGTATTAGTAGTATCAAGCAACGGGTACGGTAAACGTTCAGAAGTATCTGATTATAGAGTAACGAACAGAGGAGGAAAAGGCGTTAAAACCATCAACGTAACTGAAAAAACTGGCTCTTTAATTGCGATTAAAAATGTGACAGATGACGACGATTTGATGATTATAACTCGGAAGGGAATCACGATCCGTATGCATGTGGACGCGCTTCGAGTAATGGGAAGAGCAACACAAGGCGTTCGTTTGATTAGCTTACGTGGAGACGATGAAATTGCTGCGGTTGCAAAAGTATACAGAGATCGTGAAGAAGATGATTTGACTGCTTATGATGAAGATGGAAATCCAATTGTACCAGAAATGGTGGTTGATAGCGTAAGTGCGGATGATATTATCGAATTGGCCGACGACGCAATTGAAGAAATGGACGATGAAATTATCGAAGATAGTGAGGAAGAAGATGAGTTATTGGAAGATGATGAGGACGATGTTGAATAAACAAGCCACATAATTAGCTCAATTTTAAAAATAAATTGAGCTAATTATTTTCCAATTATGTATTTTTGAGATGTGGCATAAAAATTGAATGTCATTTGTGGAATGCATAAAATAATTGCATTAAGAGTTTAATTAACTAATAAAATGATTGAAAAGAGAATTTCAAAAAATGTAAAAAATTCTAAATCAATCTAGATAAAAACGAAAAAATGAAACAAATTGTTTTAACAGGAATGTTTGCCTTTCTTGCAATAGCAGGATTTGCACAAAAAAGTAACGTTACAAATGCGGCAATGGCATATTCTAGTTATATGGAAAATATGGCTGCCGATCCAGCAACAGCTAAAAAGGATCTTTTGGAGGCAAAGTCTTACATTGATTTAGCTTGCGTTCACACGGAAACTATTGCAGATCCTAAAGCATGGATGTATAAAGGTAAAATTTATATCGATCTTTCAGCCGTGGTTATGGCTGCAACTGACAAAGCTGATTTTGCAGGAATGCAACCTGAAAAAATGATGGAAGAAGGGTTTGCAGCATTTGCAAAATCTAAAGAGGTTGACGCTAAAAAACGATACGAAGAGGATATTAATGCTTATGCTGAAATGTATCGCGCTATTTTATCAAATGCTGGAATAACTGCTTATGGCGAAGATAATTTTGAAATGGCCATGGGTGGTTTACTCGGAGCAGCACAATTTGGAGAAGTTATTGGTCTTAAAGATTCAATGATGTATTTTTTCGGCGGAATTGCTGCCTATAACGCAAAGCAGTTCGCCGTTGCAGAAGAGGCGTTTAACACGTGTGTTGAATTAAATTATAATATGGCCGAAAGCATTGGTTATTTGGCTAAATCGATGAAAGAAACTGGTAAAACTGCTGAGGCAGAAGCCCGTTTAAAAGAAGTTGTTTCAAAATATCCTAATGACTTAGATGTTTTGATTCAATTAACAAATTTCTATATCGACAATAACAGAAACGAAGATGCAGGGAATGCAATCAGCGCGGCCTTGAAACTCGACCCAAATAATATTGCCTTGGTTTACAATTCAGGAATTATTTATGAGACTATGGGTAAAATGGATGTCGCAGAAGCAGCATATTTGAAAAGTTTGGAGTTAAAACCTGATTATACGGATGCTTTATATTCGTTAGGGGTATTTTATTTTAACCGAGGTGCCGATGCCAATAACATTGCCAACGATTTACCTTATGGTGACCCAGCTTACGATAAAACAATTGCAGAATCAAAAGAATTCTGGGCAAAAGCATTACCTTATTTAGAAAAAGCAGCGTTAGCAGAGCCTAATGATTTGATAATTCTTGAATCTTTAAAACAAGTGTATGGTAAATTAAGCATGACAGAAAAATTTAAAGAAACTAAAGAAAAAATTGCGGCTGTTAAAGCAAAATAATAACATATAAATGTATAATTCAAAAATCCTGTCAAGTAACTTGGCGGGATTTTTTGTTTAATTTTGTCCCATGGTAGAAATCCAATCAGCAAAATTAGCTTCGCACCAACAGCGAAGACAGTTATACGAATTTTTAATTATTGCTTATGCCGTTACAGAGATAGAAGTTTGGGGTCCAAATTATGTGCGAATCGAATTTGAAGATTATGATGAATTGATTGAGAAAGGAGAGGTGTTGATAGCTTATTATGACGGAGAGGTGGTAGGAGGGATTCATTTTAGTCGGAGGGGAGAATCAATGTACAGTTTTAGTTTGCTCTGTGCCGATTTTAGTAAAAGTGGTTTGGGAATTGGCAGAGCTTTGATTGAGGAAGTCGAAAAAATTGCGAAAGACAATGGAGCAGTAGAAATTGAAATTGAAATACTTCGTACTAAAGGAATAGAAGTGCCATTTAAGGTACGGTTAAAAGATTGGTACCAAAAGTTGGGATATGTGTACACCCATTCGCAGAATTTTGCAAACATTCGCCCAGAAAAGGCTAAAAAATTGTTAGCACCATCCGATTTTGACCACTATTTGAAAAATTTAAATTAGTAAAACATCGAATTTTAGCTCCTATGCGAAATTTATTTTTATTACTTCTGAGCGTTTTTACCTCCAGCTTGTTTGGGCAGAATTCAAAACTTCAAATTACGCACTTAATTGATGATTTTTACATTTTCACCACCTATCAAGATTACAAGGCAGAACTTTTTCCTGCCAATGGGATGTACTTACTGACCAACGAAGGAGCCATTCTTATTGATACACCTTGGGACACCACCCAATTTCAACCGCTTTTAGATAGCATAAAATCAATGCATAATCAAGAAGTTATCCTTTGTATTGCGACGCATGCGCACAACGATCGCGCTTCCGGCTTTAGTTATTATCAATCCTTGGGAATTCAAACCTTTGCAACCGAACAAACTGATCAGATTTGCGAAAAAGAAGGAATTCCTCGACCTGAATTTATTTTAGATCCAACAGCACTTTTTAATGTCGGAAATACTACGTTTGAGATATTTTATGGTGGTCCAGGGCATACTTCAGACAACATTGTTATTTGGTTTGCGGCACAAAATATATTGTATGGAGGTTGTTTGGTAAAAAGCACTCAAGCTAATAACCTCGGATATGTTGGCGATGCGAATGTTGATGAATGGATTCAAACGATTAAAAACATCCAAAAACGATTTGGTAAACCAGCTTTCGTTATTCCAGGTCACCAAAATTGGCTAGATGTTAACGCCTTGAAGCATACCAAAAAATTAGTTCGTCAACACATGCGCAAGACAAAAAAAACGGGCGTCAAATAACCACGAAATTTCATGCAGTTCCAAGAAATATTCTCAAAATAAACCAAATCTAATTCTTTTGGTCGACCGGTTAGGCGCGATATTGATGAGCTTATTCTTACTCTTTTTAGTGCGAATTTTAGAACCATTTTGGGTAAACTCAAATTCTTTTTACAATAGTATACCTTTAATTTCAGGAATTCTTGCGTTTACGTCTTTGGCTGTTTTTTTATTTTTCAAAACCAACTGGTTGATTGACCTTCGTTTTGTCGTTATGGCGAAATATCAACCGTCTTATTTCTTTTCATTGTCGGTGCCAGAATGAAAGAAAACAAGAATTTAGTCACCACCCAATAGTTAATTTCTGGTGGAATTCAGCACATAAAAAGAATTACTTTTTTAACTTTGGACAAAAGGAGGCGAGGATACTTGCCTCCTTTTATTTCTAAGAAAAGAAACCGATGACCGGCATAGTGTTTTAAAAAGGGTAAAAAAAAAGTAACGAAAAAAATGGCCACAGATAATTTAGCTCAAGCAATCAAGAAACAACTAGGACCTTTTAAGTCTTGGTGGCGACTTTTGGCTGGACCGCTCGCTTTTTTAATCGTTAAATACAGTATTCCTCCTGCGGAATTCAGCGATTTCCCGCTAATGATTAACGCCTTAGCTGTTGCTGCTTGGATGATCTTCTGGTGGGTACTCGAACCAATTCCAATTTATGTTACTGCCTTTTTACCTTTAATATTAGGCAGTAATTTGGGCTTGGGGTCGCTCCCCGAAATTTCATCCGAATATGGTAATGATATGGTTTTCTTGTTTCTAGGTGGTTTTATGATCGCACGCGCTATTGAGAAATTTGATATTCACAAAAATATAGCCGCTAGAATTGTTGCTCGCACAGGAGCTAGACCTTTTGGGGTTTTGTTAGGATTTATATTAGCAACAGCTTTTTTGAGTATGTGGTTAAGCAACACTGGCACTGCAATTATGATGCTTCCTATGGCATTATCTGTTCTAAGCCCATTACCAGCTGGTAATTTTAAAAATAAATTTTCAACAGCTTTGTTATTAGCAGTTGCGTTTTCGGCCAGTATTGGTGGAATCGCAACCCTAATCGGTTCCCCTCCAAATGTAATGATGGCTGGGATTTTGGCAAATAAATTTGATATTCAGGTCGATTTTCTTACGTGGTCCTTATTTGGTGTGCCTATTGCCGCAATACTGCTTTTTGGGATGTATTTTTATTTCAAAAAAATACTAATCAAAGACCAAGAAAATTTCGAAATAAAAGTGGATGCCGTGCGCAGTTGGTCCAAAAATCAAAAGCGGGTATTAATTGTTTTTTTGTCCACCGTTTTATTTTGGACATTCAAAAAAATCATCATTGATTTCACAGGGATTCCTTTAAGCGATCCGCAAATAGCCTTGATTGCTACGTTGTTTTTGTTCGTGATTCCAAAAAGCGAAAGCAAAGAAACTTTACTTAATTGGAACGATACTAAAGAAACTCCTTGGGGTATTTTATTCCTGTTTGGTGGAGGTCTGGCACTTGCAAAAATTTTGAGCAATGGCGGTGTGTTAGATTACTTCGCATTGAAAATCCAAGATACAGGCTTTGATAGTTTCTACCTATTACTGCTAATTTTGGTTGTGGCAAGTATTTTTTTGACCGAGTTAATGAGCAATTTGGCACTAGTGACAGTTATTATTCCAATTGTTGCAGAAATTGCCAAATCTTTGAATATGGATATTTTAGCACTTTGTTTACCTGTAACCGTAGCGGCATCCTGTGCTTTTATGTTGCCAATGGCCACACCACCAAACGCAATTATTTTTTCTTCTCAACAAATTAAAGTAAAAGATATGGCACGAGTGGGATTTATTCTTAATATTTTCGCCATTTTTGTGATTATGGCCATCGTTTTTATCTATGATTGGATTCAAACCTTGGGTTTGTAATTCATTTATTCTTGAGTGCAAGTTATTAACACCTTATTGATGTTATTTTCTTATGTTTCAAAATTAATTAATTCTTACTTTTTTATACCTTTGATAGAGAAAAATTTGGCTAAGTTGTAAGTGAATTATTTTCCACTAATCTTACCTAAAGTAATAAATTAATTAATAACTTTCAATTGATTTAAGATGAGAAATTTAGCATTTATAATTTTGATCTTGATTTCCACACAAGTCCTTGCTCAAGGAAATTGGAATTTTGGTGTTTACATAGCTCCATCTTGGAAAATTAACTCATCACGGCAAATTCAAACTGGTTTAAGAACAAATCAAAGTGGTTACGGATTTAGCACCGGGTTGGCAGTTAAAAAGGAACTCAATGATTTTACCTCTTTTAACACGGGCATACTTTACAATTATGCGGCTTTTGATGTATTTTCAAATGGGCTTTTGATTTCGAGTTTTCGGATTAGTTCATTGGATTTACCTTTATTGTTCAATACAAATCTAAAAGGCTCATGGAATGCAATGTATGGTGCAGGAGGAGTTTATAACATGCGCGTTAGAAATCTGGATGTGTATTTGGGGTCAGATTTTTCTAATGTAACAAATAACATTCAACCTTATTTAGGACTAGGAATAAATACCAAAATTGAAAGGGTGGATAATCACATATTGACAGGTCTTTTAGCTAAATATCAACTCTTAGACATTTGGAACAAAAATTATGTCGCCTTTCAAAACTTCAATTCGCATTTAATATCCTTAGATTTTTTCTTTACCTATTATTTTTAGACATAAAATAAATCGAAAAAACCTGTAACTAAACCAATAATTTAAAGTAATAGAAAGTGGACTTTTCGCCTTGGTACAATTCTTGTCAAACCATGTTTGAACCAGTTTAAAAGTTGAATTAAAATAATGTTTATAAAATGAAATATTCTTACAAACTTCTTCTTGTCTGCTTAACGTTTGCATTGCTTCAAACGACTTCTTTTTCGCAAGAAGAAGAGGATGAAAACTGTGTCATTCCTGAAGATAAGAAAGTTCAAAAATTAATCGAAACTGCTGAGAGTGTGAAAAGTGATAAAGCGATGCGCTTGACTGCTTATACCGATGCTTTGACGATTACTCCGAATAATGCTTATGTTTATTATTCCTTCTCAGTTTTTAATTTCCAGCAAGCGGAAAATGTGCAAGGCAGATTCGACCAAGGACAAGCCAATTTTGAGCAATTAAAAACAGCTTATCTAGGTGCTGCCAAATCCTATAAAAAAGTCATTGAAAATTGTGCCGATTTTCACTCTGATGCTTATTATAAATTGGGCTATATCTACTATTTATTAGGGGATAAACCCGAGGCACTTATTTATTTTAAAGGCTTTTTAGATTTTAGTTCAAAAGATCCGAATAAATATTCACCAACGTATGCAGCGAATAAAAAGGATGTCGAAGAAATTATTCCTGAAATGTCGTTTTTCGAAAAGTTTTACAATAATCCAGTGCCTTATAATCCCATCGAATTAGTAAATGTTTCGTCTGATAAGGATGAATATTTACCGATGATTTCACCAGATAATGATTTGATTTTTTTCGCACGGAAAGGAAGAGTAGAGGATGGGGGGGTTGCATCAGTAGTTATAGAATCCTTTACCATGAGTCAGCGTGCTAGTGTCAACTTACCATTCGATAAAGGAACAGAATTAAGAGCACCATTCAATACTTCAAAATATCTAAATTATGGAGGGGTTTCCTTGTCGTTAGATAATAAGGAAATGTTTATTTGCGCATGTGCGGAAGTACCAGCTCCTCAAAAAATTAATTGTGACATCTATCGGACAACATTTGTGCGATCGGGTGCAGGTGGGTATGATTTTGCATGGACTGATTTAGAGAATTTAGGCCCAAATATCAATACCCCTGATGGTTGGGAAGCGCAGCCAAGCCTATCTCCTGATGGAAATACGCTTTATTTTGCTAGTTGGAGAAATGGTTCACAATTAACCGATTTATTTTATTCAACGCGGCAAGATGATGGAACTTGGTCATATGCAAAACCTGTTCCCGGTCCTGTAAATTCTGCAGGTCACGACAAAGGTGCTTTTATTCACCAAGACAGTGAAACGATGTACTTTGTGTCTGATTGTTCGGTAGAAAGACAAGGTGCTGGAGGTTCTGATATTTTTTACACCCGAAAGGATGAAGATGGAAACTGGACCGAACCTAAAAATATCGGTTATCCCATAAATACTTCTGGTAATGAGGTTGGGTTGGTGGTCTCAACGGATGGTCATTTGGCTTATTATACTTCTCGAAATGCGGGATCAAAAGGGTATGACATTTATTATTTTGAATTGTACGAAGAAGCACGTCCACAAAAAGTTAAATTTTATAAAGGAACGGCGATGGACAATGAAGGTAAACCTATTCAAGATGCGGTGGTTGAAATCACTTATAAAGATACCAAAGAAACGGTCGAGATAAAAATAAATGGGGATGATGGTAAATTTGCTGCGATTGTTAACGTAGATGAGGATCAACCGCAAGATGTCATGTTAACGGTTAAAAAGGAAGGTTATTCATTTGATACAAAATTGCTTAAATCAGAAGATTTAGCGGCATCTGATGAAGTGTTTAGTATGCCTGTGAAAATGGAAATAGATACAATCAAAGTTGGTAAAGCTTTTACGATTGATAATATTCTTTTTGCCACAGATTCATACGAATTATCCAGTGATTCTAAATTCATTTTGGATCAATTCACAAAATTTTTACAAGAAAATCCTTCCGTGAATGTTACTATTCAAGGACATACAGATGACGTTGGGGACGATACAAGTAATAAATTATTGAGTGCAAATCGTGCAAAAGCTGTGTTAGATTATCTTGTACAGCAAGGAATTAAAACTGATCGTTTAAAATCGGAAGGTTATGGCGAGACAAAACCAAAAGTACCAAACAATTCTATGGCTAACAGAGCAACGAACAGAAGAACAGACTTTTTAATTACTGACTATTAGATGTTTGTCCAATCGAATTTGCTGATTGACCTAATTCCTTATTTTAAAGAAAAATTAGCACATCAATATTCCGACCGCGAAATTGAAAATATTTTTTACTTAGTTGTTGAGGAAAAATATGAATTAAAACGGTTTGGTTTGCGCGAACGCCAAGTTCGGTTATCAGAATCTGAACTATTGACCTTTCGTAGTATTGTCAAACGATTGTCAGTAGGTGAGCCCATTCAATATATTTTGGGTACTTCGTATTTTTATGAATTAAAAATAAAGGTAGATGCTTCTGTCTTGATTCCCCGCCCTGAAACTGAAGAACTCGTTGCGTTGATTCTCCAAGAAAACAAAGAAACAGCGCGTCTTCTCGATATCGGAACAGGGAGCGGGTGTATTTCCATTGCTTTAAAAAAGAATCAACCTAACTTTTCAATCACTGCCATCGATCTTTCAAAGACAGCTTTAGTGCTGGCTAGACAATCAGCATTCCAAAACGAAGTTGAAATAACTTTTATTGAACAAGATGTTTTTTCAGACGACCTGTTGAATATAGGAATAGTTGACATTATCGTCAGCAATCCACCTTATGTTTTGGATTCAGACAAATCGGTCATGGACACTAACGTTTTGTCATTCGAACCACATTTAGCACTTTTTGTTGAAGATTCGGCCCCCTTAAAATATTACATACGAATAATTCAAGCAGCAAAAAAAATGCTTTCTTCAAACGGCAAACTTTACTTCGAAATCCACGAAAAATTCGGGAACGAAATCAAGGAAATTATGCTAAACAAAGGGTTTCAATCCATAGAGCTTTTCAAAGATCTCCAAGGAAAAGATCGTATTGTTCGAGCGGTTTTAGGATAATTATCTTAAATAAATCGGCATTCTAATAGAAAGGACGCTTACTACCCGCTCGTGCCCTAAGCTAAAAAGAAGGTAAATAAAATCTTAAAATAAATAAAAAAGGCTAGTCCTAAAACCAGCCTTCCCATTTTTTTTTATGGTTAAAATTTAATCGATATTTTCGATTACCATCGCAGAAGCTCCACCGCCACCATTGCAAATCCCCGCAGCACCATATTTTCCACCATTTTGTTTCAGGACATTAATCAACGTAACAATAATTCGTGAACCAGAACTTCCAAGTGGGTGACCCAATGCAACAGCACCTCCATTAACATCCACTTTTGCAGGATCCAAACCAAGTTCTTTCATATTCGCCAATCCGACTACTGCAAAGGCTTGATTTAATTCCCAATAATCGATGTCATTTACAGAAAGTCCCGCTTTTTTTAATGCTACCGGCACAGCAATTGATGGAGCAGTTGTAAACCACTCAGGCGAATGAGCAGCATCACCATACCCTTTAATTTTTGCAATTGGTTTTAAACCATATTTTGCCACCGCTTCGCCGCTCGCTAAAATCAATGCAGAAGCACCATCATTTAAAGTCGAAGCATTTGCAGCGGTTACGGTACCATTTGGATCAAAAACTGGACGCAATGTTGGAATTTTATCTAATTGAACATTTTTATATTCTTCGTCTTCCGAAATCAATAAATCATCTCCTTTTCTTTGTGGAACAGGAACAGCAACGATTTCATTCGAAAATTTACCAGCATTCCAAGCGGAAGCAGCTCTTTCATAAGAAGTTACTGTAAATGCATCTTGCTCTTCACGAGAAAAACCCTTTTCAGTCGCACATTTTTCAGCGCAAACGCCCATGTGAACTTTGTTGTAAACATCAGTTAAACCATCTTTAACCATGCCGTCAATCATTTTAATATCGCCTAATTTTGTCGCAATTCGTGCATTGTAATAATGAGGAACCATGCTCATATTTTCCATTCCACCAGCAACAACAATTTCATTGTCACCAGCAAGAATCGTTTGAGTAGCTAAACTAATCGCTTTCATACCTGATGCGCAAACTTTATTAACAGTCGTGCAAGGTACATTTTGACCAATTCCAGCAAATAAAGCAGCTTGTCTTGCGGGAGCTTGACCTAAATTAGCTTGTAAAACATTTCCCATAAAAACTTCGTTGACCAAATCAACCGAAAGATTTGCTTGATTTAAGGCACCTTTAATCGCAATTGCACCTAATTGTGTCGCAGAAACAGTGGACAAAGCCCCACCAAAACTTCCCATCGGGGTTCTAACAGCGGCAATAATAAATACTTCTTTCATAAATTATTTTATTTAAATTTTGGAGCAAGTCCATCAAATAGCAAAACGATTTTCAATTCGCCCTACAAAACTACGATTAGAAATTCAAAAACCAAAATTATTGACCTTTCTCACCACTTTTTTTTAAATCTTAGATTGTCTTAAAGAATGATTCAGAATAAATTTTGAAAAAAATCAATATAAATCCGTTTTTTAGTGCGACTTAAGCCAAAAAAAGTTTGCATACACGAAAAGAAATTCTTAACTTTGCACCCCGTTTAACGGTAAACGGATCGATTCCTGATCGAAAATTATAAAAACCTCTCAATATTCAGGAGATTGAGATACAAAATTAACGCCAAAATGGCCGAAAAAAAAACAAACTCAGAAGATTTTTCAGAAGAAATCTCTTCAAACTTCAAAGAAACAATTATTGACGATTCATCTGCGGATGAAGATGGAGGTGAAGACACTTTGGATTTAATTTCCCCAATTTTGCCGACGATGCCGGTAGATAAAGAATTTGATTGGTATGCTTATGAGAATGATGGTCACACACCCGCTCAAATCGCACAATTAAATGAAATTTACGACGCAACTTTAAATTCAATCATCGAAAAAGATGTAATTGATGGTAAAGTAATCATGATGTCGCAAAAAGAAGTCGTAGTAAACGTTAACTACAAATCAGAAGGTGTAATTCCTATTAACGAATTCAGATACAATCCAGATTTGAAAGTAGGTGATACAGTTGAAGTATTTGTTGAGCAATTAGAAGACAAATACGGACAATTGGTTTTATCACACCGTACAGCAAGAACACACAGAGCTTGGCAACGAGTAAATGACGTGTTAAGAACGGGTGAAGTAATTACAGGTTTTGTAAAATGCAGAACAAAAGGTGGTTTAATTGTTGATGTTTTTGGAATCGAGGCTTTCTTACCTGGTTCTCAAATCGACGTTAAGCCTATCCGTGATTACGATCAATTTGTTGGTAAAAACATGGAATTCAAAGTTGTGAAAATTAATCACGAATTTAAAAACGTTGTGGTTTCTCACAAAGCACTTATCGAAGCTGAACTTGAAGAACAAAAGAAACAAATTATCGGTGGCCTAGAAAAAGGACAAATTCTTGAAGGTACTGTTAAAAATATTACTTCTTACGGAGTATTTATTGATTTAGGTGGTGTTGACGGATTAATCCACATTACTGACCTTTCTTGGGGTAGAGTTAATCACCCAGAAGAAATCGTTACGTTGGATGGAAAAATCAATGTGGTTATCTTGGATTTCGATGACAACAAAAAACGTATCGCGCTCGGCTTAAAACAATTACAACCACATCCTTGGGATGCTTTAGATCAAAACGTTAACGTTGGTGATAAAGTAAAAGGTAAAGTTGTTGTGATAGCTGATTACGGTGCTTTCATTGAAATCGCTCCAGGTGTTGAAGGTTTAATTCACGTTTCTGAAATGTCTTGGTCACAACACCTAAGAACTGCGCAAGATTTCATGACGGTAGGTGATGAAGTAGAAGCAGTAGTTTTAACATTAGACAGAGATGAGCGTAAAATGTCTCTAGGGATCAAACAAATTATGCCAGATCCTTGGGCTGATATCGAAGCTAAATATCCTGTTGGTTCTCAACACAATGCTGTTGTAAGAAACTTTACTAACTTCGGTGTATTCGTTGAATTAGAAGAAGGTGTGGATGGATTAATTCACATTTCAGATCTTTCTTGGTCTAAAAAAGTGAAACATCCTTCTGAATTCTGTAAGGTAGGAGATGCTTTAAATGTAGTTGTTTTAGAATTAGACAGAGATAATCGTCGTATTTCTTTAGGGCACAAACAATTGGAGCAAAACCCTTGGGATGTATTTGAAAATACATTCGCAGAAGGAACAGTTCATCAGGGAACAATCATCGAAGAGAAAAAAGATAAAGCAGCAATCGTTTCTTTACCTTACGGTGTAGAAGGTATTTGTCCTAAAAAACACTTGAAAAAAGAAGATGGTTCTAACGCAGTAGCTGAAGAAACATTAGAATTTAAAGTGATCGAATTCAACAAAGAAGCGCGTAAAATTGTGGTTTCACATACACGTGTATTTGAAGAAGGAGAAGATGAGAGACCAACCGGAACTCCAACTACTAAGAAAAAAGCAAGTGTGTCTAATGATAAAGCAGCAACTACTGGTAATAAAGCAGTTGACGCAATCAATAGCTCAAACGAAAAATCAACTTTAGGTGATTTAGATGCTTTATCAGCATTAAAAACTGAAATGGAAAAAGACGAACAATAGTCTTTTTTATAATTGAACCAAGCCCCAAGTTAATTTGTGTAAACATTTTATCTTGGGGCTTTTTTTGTGCCTTTAACTCAAAAAAATTATTAATTTCACAATCCTATAATTCTACAATTATTTGCGATTTTATCTATACTCCTTATGGCAAACCAAGCTAATTCAACTAAAAAACGATCAAAAAAAATGCCTTTGCATGTTAAAATTCTCATTGGTATGTTTGTCGGAATCATTTTTGGTTTCGTTGCAGTCAATTTTGGAGGACCTAGTGAAAGCCAAATAGCTCAAGCCAATAAACAAAAATTGGAGTTGGATAATACGATTGCAGAACGAGATGCATTAGCTCAAGAATTAGGAAAATTGCAAGATAGTTCTCAATTGACCACTTCTAATGATGTTGATTTTACACGCGTAGACGAATTAAAAAAAGAAATTGACCAATTAGACAGCGAAATTGTTGCCTTGAGAAAAAGTGCGCGATTGCCAGATGCCAAAGGAAAATCATTCGTAATTGATTGGATTAAACCATGGGGCCAAATCTTCGTTAATTTATTAAAATTGATTGCCATCCCACTGATTGTTGCCTCGCTGCTAAAAGGTATTTCCGATTTAAAGGACATGACCAAATTTAGAAAAATTGGTGGGCGTTCCATGTTAATGTATATCGGAACCACCATTATTGCAATTTGTTTGGGGCTCGTAGTCGTTAATATTATTGATCCAGGGTTAGGAATCAGCAAAGACACCATGGAAACCATGACGCAGAATTTTGGCGATAATCCTAATCTTACAAGTAAAATAGATCAAGCTAACGCTCAAAACGAAGCAGGTCCACTCGACTTTTTTGTGAACATTGTGCCAAATAATATTTTCGAGGCATTACGAATCAACGAAAATATGCTTCAAGTAATCTTTTTTGTCATCTTCTTCGGAATCACCATGTTGCTTTTGCCGGCAGAAAAGGTACGACCGGTCAAAGATTTTTTTGATGCCTTAAACGACATTGTCCTAAAAATGGTCGATTTAATCATGCTAGCAGCACCAATTGCAGTCTTCGCATTAATCGCCGCCGTTATTGTTTCATCCGAAGATCCTGCCATTTTGAAAGCACTTCTATGGTATGCAATGGCAGTCGTAATTGGCTTAATATTAATGATGGGCGTATATTTACTCATCATTGGAATTTATGTTAAAAAGAGTCCATTTTGGTTTTTAAAACGATTCGCCCCAGCCCAACTTATGGCATTTACAACGAGCAGTAGTGCTGCCGCATTGCCAGTTACAATGGAGTGTGTCGAGGAACATTTGGGTGTTGAGAAAGAAGTGTCCTCGTTTGTTTTACCAGTTGGGGCGACCATCAACATGGATGGAACAAGTTTATATCAAGCCGTAGCAGCCGTTTTTATCGCTCAAGCCTTGGGAGTTGAACTTGGTATGATGGATCAAGTAACCATCGTCTTAACAGCCCTCATGGCGTCGATTGGTGCAGCAGCTGTTCCGGGAGCAGGAATGATCATGTTGGTGATCGTTCTTCAATCGATCGGGAAATTTACCCCTGAACAAATCGCCATCGGTTTAGCACTCATCTTTGCCGTTGATCGTCCGTTGGATATGTTGCGAACCACTATAAATGTTACAGGCGATGCAGTTGTTGCAATGGCGGTAGCAAAATCTGTTGGTAAATTAAAAGAGCCAAAACCGCAAGATTGGGACGATTATACCGAAAATATTCACCCTGATCAGGATAAAACCTCCGAAACGAAGGAGGTTTAAATCAATACCAATCGCATCAAATGAAGAATCGTAAAAAAAATCATAAAAAACGTGAAACCTTTCAACCTATTTTGCGTTCCACGAGTGTAATATATTTTTAAATATCAATTACAGGACAAAATAAGGGCAAGGGAGTGCGCAAGTACTCCCTTTTTTTCGTGCCCTCCTTCGCTTAGCTAAGGAGGATAATTACAATAGCTTGAGCGAATTAGTGCAAATACAAAGTTTCAATGGACGAGTTTGTATTCTGTCTAGTCAGCTTTAGAGCCTGATCCTGCTCTAAGAATTCCAAATAGAAATATTTTCTTTACTTAGTTTTAATTGGAATGAAAGCAAGCAACCTAGCAAACAAGGAAATTAGTCCACACAATAATGCTTTTGCTCATTAGTTTTAAGAGTGAACAACAAGTACAATATGTGTTTAAACAAAAAAAATGGCCTCCAAAACAAACTCATTAAAATCTCAGGAATTTGCCATAAAATTTGGATTTAACAAACTTTATTTAAGAAATTTATGTAATAGTTTGGTTTTTTTAAGTAAATCCCATTTTTTTTGTTTAAATTTGCCGAAAATAAAGTAATATGAATACAGGTAAAGTAAAATTCTTCAACGAAACCAAAGGGTTCGGGTTTATTGTTGACAACCAATCAGGAAAAGAATATTTTGTTCACGTTTCTGGCTTAATTGACGAAGTTCGTGAAAACGATGAAGTAGTTTTTGAACTGAAAGACGGAAAAAAAGGCTTAAACGCAGTGAACGTAAAAGTTTCATAAATGAATTAAGAGTTGAAAATTTGGCCTTATCTCCTTCACAGAGATAAGGCTTTTTTTTTGAATTTAAGGTCCTAAATTGTAAAACATGATCGAACGTAAATGTCCACAGTGTGGGAGTTGGAATGGAAATGAAGATTACTGTAAAAATTGTGACGAAGCAATTTCGCAAGAAGTGTTAGAAAAACTCCGCCACGAAAAAATTAGCCAAGAAGCCCAAAATAAACCACCCGATAAATTTGACATTTTTGCCACAAAATTGAAGAACCATCGTTTTTTTCTGCTAAGATGGGTGTACCACATTGGCTATTCGGTTGGGATGGTTTTTGCCGCTATTGGAGCGTTTTTAGCATGGATGGTGGCCATGGCAAATGGATAATAGACAAACTTTCCGGCCTTTTTTGCGCACTTATTTTATCGTGAGTGTGGTTTTGTATTTGTTCGTGCATTTTTTTCGATTTGTAAATAGGCCGCTACCGGCATTGGTGAATAATTACTTAACTGATTTTTTGTGTATGCCCATTATTTTGACCATTTCTCTGATAGGGGTAAGGTATTTCAAAAAAATTCCAAGTTTTAAACTTTCCCTTTTAATGATTCTGGGTATGACGGTGTTTTATGCTCTGCTTTTTGAATGGTTTTTACCTTTAAATAACATTCGGTATCGTGCTGATTTAGTGGATGTAGTTTTTTACTTTTTAGGCGCATTTGGCTATTTTCTAATTTGGCAAAAGTCCAATTATTAAAACGGGTTAGGGTTACAAGCTTGTCACCAAATTTAATCGATTTAGGTTGTGATTTAAGTTTCAAATTTGTACTTTTGAATGCATAAATTCTAGCCAATGAAATTTAAAATTCAATTCTTAGCGTTTGCTTTTTTAGTGTCAAGTATTCAAGCTTTCACACAAAATAGTCCTGCCTTTTTTAAAGTTTATCCTACCTTGGATGGTTCTGAACCGACTTGGGTGATCAAAATGTATTCCGAAAATCCAAATGTTTTTGAGGTGGTGAATTTGTATCATGAATATTATCAGACCTATCCATTGATCAAAAATATTCACACTCAAAATTTTAAACACTGGCTGAGTAACGTAAAAAATTATGTACAAGCAGATGGGTTAATTGTGATTCCAACAAACGAGGAAAATTTGGCGAAATTAGCCAATTTAAAAGCGCAAAGAGGCGAAGGAAGTGAAGCGAAAACAACGACGTGGACCAATATGGGACCGCATAGAACTTACAAAAATGATGGTTATTTAAATCTTCGTCCAACTCAAGTGAATATTTTTTGTATGGAGGTAGCTCCTTCAAATTCTGATATTGTCTACGGTGCTGCCGAAGGTGGTGGAATTTTTAAGTCGATTGACCATGCGATGAATTGGGCATTAATTTCAACGGACGAGGTTTTTACCAATGCGCAAGATATTAAAGTTCATCCAACTAATGCAAATATCGTATACGTGGCTAGTAATGATGATATTTATAAAACCACCGATGGTGGTTCAACATGGAATTTAATGTACACCGCTCCTGGAACGGTCGAACAGTTTTATATTCACCGTGTTACACCTTCTAAAGTATACGCTGCAACTGAAAGCGGTTTGTTTATATCGAACGATTCTGGGGTAACGTGGTCATTATTGTATAACAAAAGATGTTGGGATCTTGTGGCTCACGCAGTGAATCCAAATATTCTCTTTTTATCGGTACACAATGCAGCTGCAAAACGTGCCGAGGTTTTTAAATCAACAGATGCTGGAGTGACTTGGACATTGAAAGAAACTGGTTGGTATGTTCCAACGGTTTTAGCATCAGCAAACGATATTGGCTGTAAATTAGGGGTAACTCCTGCTGATCCAAATCGAATTTATGCTTGTTTAATTGGGGATAGTAAAGCTGGCGACAATGGCTGGATTGGTGTTTATTATAGCTTGGATGGTTCGGACAACTGGGTGAATGCGGATGGTATTGATGGTGGACCTTATGCGCCAGGATCCGATGCGGCAACAAATTGGTATGTAGCGGGTTATTCAGATGGGTATCACCAAGGATGGTATAATTTTGATTTAGATGTTTCAAATACCGATCCAGATAAAATTTGGCTTGGAACCATTTGGTTTTGTGAATCAGGTAATAGGGGAGCAAATATCGAATATGTAAGAGGAACACGCGAGTTAGAAATGCATGCGGATATTCAGGATATTGACGTAGTTGATGGTGAAGTGTGGGTAGCATCAGATGGAGGATTGAATTTTTCAGATGACGAATGTGCTACTGTGGAGGTAAGAAATACAGGTGTTTCTGCAAGTACTTATTGGGGATTTAACCAAGGATGGAACGAAGATACGTGGACGGGTGGTCGTTATCACAATGGCGATGCAGTGTACCATGAAAACTTTGGTTTAGGAAACACCATGTTTATGGGAGGAGCTGAACAAGCCACGGGTTATGTTAATCCATTGTTTAATCGCCAAACGCATTATTCAGATATTAGTGATAAAATCACCCCTAATTCACTCTCTGAAAGTTCGATGGAGGCAACTAATTTTAGTATTTATCCCAACGAAAGTTACAGTTTGCTTAATTCGAGCGAGGTGGAATATGACCCAAGATATTCAGATCATTTGTATTTAGGAAATGAAAATAATTTTTACAAATCTGTTAACGGAGGTGCAAGTTTTGAAGTGATTTACGCATTTCCAGCGTTCAGTCGGGTGTTGGAATTTGAAATTTCTCGTGAAAATCCAGCAGTTATTTATTGTTTGGTGAGGAGCGGTTTTGTGACCAAAATTTATAAATCAACCAACGGTGGAGAAGATTTTGCATTGACTACCGAATTGCCAGATGTGTCCACTTCATTGTTGGATTTAACTCTAAATCCTGCTGATGAAAATGAATTGTGGGTTGCTGCTTATTATGGTGGTGATGGTGAAAAGGTGTATGCAACGTATGATGGTGGATCGACTTGGGTGAATAAAACCACATCTTCTTTAAATGGAAATAATATTGTGGACATTGTCTTCCAAGGTGGATCGGATCATGTGGTGTATGTGGTTTCAAATTACAATGTTTTTTATTGGGATGAATCAAGCTCGGAATGGTTATCTTACAGCGAAGATTTGCCGTTTGTTACACAAGCCTTGTATTTTAGACCATTTTACCGCGATCATAAACTAAGATTGAGCGGAGGAAGAGGAATTTGGGAAGTGTCTTTGGCGGAACCTTCGCTTCCAATTGCGCAGCCAATGACTAAAGCGGATATGGTGTATTGTGGTAGAGATACCGTGCAATTTGATTGTTATTCTATTTTAAATCATGCTGAGGCTGCTTGGGAATGGACGTTTTCACCAGCGCCGGCTTATGTGAGTTCGTTAACTGATCGAAATCCGAAAGTTGTTTTTTCAACAGAAGGTGCTTATGATGTTACTTTGACAGTGACAGATGGGGATGGAAATTCATCTACCAAAACCATCGAAAACATGGTGACACTTTCTGATCAATGTTCACCTGAACCAATTCCTGGTTTTGCCATGGAATGTTATGAAGATGGGGATTACGCGTCTATTCCTGTCACAAATATTGGTGAAACAAATACGTTTACGGTTTCTGCTTGGGTAAAACCGAATGGAATTCAAGGAGATTATACCGGAATTGTCTTTAATGACGGTGAAAGCGCTGGTTTGAATTTTAGACCAGGCAATATTTTAGCTTATCATTGGCCAGGCGGTGCTTGGTGGTGGGACAGTGGTTTGTTTGTTGAAACGGATGTGTGGTCGCACGTTGCAATGGTGGTTACACCTGATTCAATTACAGTGTTTTTAAATGGAGTTGGCGTAACGCATGAGTTCGCAGTTGAACCTGCTTTGATTGAGTCGATGAAATTGGGAAGTTACAAAGGATGGGGCGGAAGAAATTACAAAGGAGTGATGGATGAAGTTTGTATTTGGAACCGTAGCTTATCGCAAAATGAAATTCGTGAATTAAGACATTTAACACGAACTGGTGACATTCCTTATACCGATGATTTGGTTTCTTATTATCAATTTAACATTGATGGAATTAGTTCTGTAAATGATCGAATTGGTACAAATCATGCGCAATTGAGTGGGGGAGCCACCAAAATAGAATCGACTGCGCCAGTTGGTGGTGGAAATAGCGATCGGGTGTTTTTAAGTACGCCTGATGTGGTTAACTTTCCTAATTCACAAACCAATTTAGATTTTGCCGATGGCACGACAATTAACGCTGAGATAGTGGTAACTCGTTTACATTTAGAGCCAAATGTCTTGCCTTCTGAAAATCCGAATACTGGTAATTATTGGATTATCAATAATTATGGCACAAACACATTTGCCGCCATTGAATCACTTGAATTTACTGTTTTAGATGCAACTCCCGTTGGATTGCCAGAAAATGCCTTGCTTTTTGTTCGCAGTGAAAATGAAGATGCGAATGTTTGGGACGAACGTTGTAATGCCGTTAATTTTGATGGTGGAAGTTTTAACTATTCTTCCGTTTGTGACATTACTAATTTTTCTCAATTTTACATCGAATCAAGCGTGACGGATGAAGTGGTAGCTGGCGTGAATGAGGTTGCATCATCTGATTTTATTCAATTGTTTCCAAATCCAACCAATGGCACATTTACTGTTAATTTTGAAAATAGAGATGAACTAATCCTAGAAATTGCAGACAACAACGGACGTTTGGTTTTTGTAACAACGTTGACAGTCAATGGCTCTGTAGTTGATTTATCTAAATTTGCGAGCGGAATTTATTTCTATCAATTCAAAGATGCCCAAGGAGTGGTGTCTACAGGAAAATTGGTTAAACTTTAATAGAAATTCGGTTTCTCTTTAATAGACAATTGGATAGACAATTACTTCGAAAGGGTTGGCATACACTGAATCTACTAATGAAAAGCCTGTGGTGACATTGATGTAAACAAAACGAGCATACGTTCCTCCGGTTGTAGGAAAGGTAATGGTTGTGTCGATCGTTCCATAAATATTGTACGTTATATTTTCAGTGCATCCTTCACAATTTTCTCGGAATGTTTGGGTGATCAATTTTAAATGATCGGTATCCTCTCCAAATTCATTTAACAAATCAAACGAAATCCAAGACATCGGATCCATGGTTTGATTGACGATATTTGAACCATCTGTAGTGTAATTGCTTGAACTGGAATTAAATTCGATAGGGAAATAATTTTCTTTCGTAAATTTAAATTGAAACTCAGAAATCATTTCACGATTAAAAGACACGGCATAGTGCCCACTCGCGGAAGATTCTATAGAGGCAGCAGCAGTGAAATTTTCAGAAGTAGTTCCGTTTTTAATCAATTTTTGGTTGACTTTTATAGAGACACCAGGTAAAGATTCGCCCGCGAAAGATTCCGTAATTTTTCCTTCAAAAACATATTGAATAGGGTCTTTTTTACACGAAAAGGCGAGCATCAAAATCAAACAAAATTTAAAAAATTCCAAAGATGTCAATTTCATAAAAAGCATGTTCGTTAATCTGTTATCTTTCATAAAATCGTAAAATTAAGAAGATTATAAAAACAAAACAAGTTTTGTTGATTTTCATGTTAAGCGGTGTTTTTGCATAAATATTGTCTATTCCATCAAAAAAATGCGTTTAAAATGAAAAAATTTACTAATCTCCAATGCGGTTGAACTAGATAACGAAGCTGTTAGACTGATTAAGTCCATGCCAAAATAGATACCTGGTTTGATAAAAGGAAAACCAGTTCGCGTTAATCAAACAGTTCCAATTACATTTTCGCTTTAGATAATTTTTGATCTTTTTATAGGGTTTATTGCTTACACGCTGTTAAAGGCTGTTTAATTTTATTGCAAATGGGAAATTCAAGTTTTCTTCTTTATCATTTGTCGTTACAATTTGTGGATTCTGATCAAAATTTGATTTGAATTTCAAATACTGATGAGCTAAATCATTCGCGCCATTTATAGATAATACGCTTTCATGATTTTTGTTCTCATACCATTCCAGAGATGTTTTTAGCAATGAATAAGTATAGTCGCCTCCTAATTCTGTATCATTACTTATTTCTCCAACAGAGCAAGCGTAAGCTATAGAAATACCATTTGTACTTTCAGAAATTATTTGCATGTATTTTTCACTGGAATTTGGTTGATTTAAAGTTGATTTAAAGGATAAATATTCAGGTCCTGAGAAACTTGAGTATTCTTCAACTAAGGATTTTCTACAACTATCAATAATTATTAGTGCTTTAGGTGCTTTTATAATCGAAATTAGTTGAGACACAGAAAGTGATTCGGAGTCGTTTATTGCTATATTCGTTTCATTTAAGTCATGATTACCATGGCCGGAGAAATACACTAGTAAAAATTCAGTATTCGTGCTTTGGAATAATTCGATCAAATTTTCAGATGGACATTTAAATAGTCCTGCAATTTCATTATCCTCCCAAGAACCACCAATAGGTGATTTTAAAAAACTTACAAAGTGATGTAAGTCGGCATCAACACCCTTTAAATAATTAAAAGAATTCTTTGGTCCTGGGGAACCTATCATTATTGCTTTTCTAGTCATATTTAAATTGCGTTCAACAGGAAATAAATGCAAATCCTAATCTAATAAATCTGGCCTTCGTTCTTTTGTGCGACGTAAACTTTCTTCGTAACGCCATTCTTCAATTTTGATTGGATGTCCTGAAAGTAAAACTTCTGGTACCACATGCCCCTTATATTCTTCAGGACGCGTATAAACAGGCGGAGCCAACAAACCATCTTGAAATGAATCGGTTAGGGCAGAGGTTTCATCATTTAAGACACCCGGTAATAAACGTACTACGGCATCTACCAATACGGCTGCACCAAGTTCACCTCCTGATAATACATACGATCCAATAGAAATTTCTTTGGTGATAAATAGATCTCTAATTCGTTGATCTACACCTTTATAATGTCCACAAAGAATTAAAATATTTTGACTTAAAGAAAGGGTGTTGCAGGTAGATTGTTCTAATAAATCTCCATCCGGGGTCATATAAATTAATTCATCATATCTGCGTTCGGAAGTTAATTTTTCGATACAATCCGCAATGGGTTGAATCGTCATCACCATTCCTGCGCCGCCGCCGTATTGATAATCATCCACACTTTTTTGACGATGGGTCGAATAGTCACGGATATTATGAACGTGTATTTCGACACAGCCTTTTTCTTGCGCACGCTTCATAATCGAATCATTGAGCGGACTTTCTAATAATTGCGGTAAAATGGTAAGAATATCAATTCGCATAAAACAAAATTAAGCATATATGCAGATTAAGGTCACAAAAAACAGCAAGGAAAATAAAAATGTCGACAGAGCGATCACTTTCAATTCGGGGTCAAAATCTTTGGGATTAACTATTTTATAGACTCTTTTTAAATGGAACAAGTGGATGAGTAAAATTGGAAGAATAAAAACACAAAGCCAAATCAAATCATTTTGAATGGAATGAAAAATTAATGGCAAAGGAAATACCAAATAAGCCACGGCAAAAATAGAATAATGATAACGCTTGGCATTTTTCAGCCCCAATTTTACGACAATGGTATTTTTTCTAACTTTTTCATCATTCACACGATCGCGCATATTGTTGAGATTCAAAACAGCAACACTAAAACATCCCATCGCAGTTGCTGGCAGAAATAAAATCCAATTAAACGTATGTGTTTGCAGAAAATAGGTTCCATAAACACCCACAAGACCAAAAAATATAAAAACAAAGACATCGCCCAAACCAGAATATCCATAGGCTTTTTTCCCCATAGTATATTTTATGGCTGCGCCAATTGCTGCGATGCCTAAAATAAAGAACCCAAAAAATAACCAATTAATTTTAAAATCAAAGGAAACCAATAAAAGCAAGATTCCAGTAATCAAGGTGAGTAGCGTGGTGATTACAATTGCACGAAACATGGCTTTTGGTGAAATTTCACCACTTTGAATTGCGCGTGCTGGACCAATTCGTTCAGCATTATCTGCCCCTTTTTTCGAATCGCCATAATCATTCGCCAAATTGGAAAGAATTTGAAGTAATAAGGTGGTGAGTAAGGTTAATCCAAAAATCCACCAAACGTGCACGTTTTGAGCGTGTTTTTTGTCAAAAATGGGCCAAATTGCCAAAGCACTTCCCATTAAAATCGTACTAAATGAAAGCGGAAGTGTACGCAATCGAAAAGCTTTAATCCAATTTTTCATTTTTGTATCATTTGCTGTATTTATCACCCCAATTTGTGACAATTAATTGCCAAATTTCTTGTTCTCGTTGCGAACTACCCGGTGAAAAGAAGTTTAATCCACTTAAATTTTCGGGCAAAAATTCTTGTTGAACAAAATTGCCTTCGTAATTATGGGCATATTTATAATCGTCCCCATAACCGAGGTCTTTCATTAATTTTGTAGGTGCGTTTCGGAGGTGCAAAGGAACACTTAAATTACCTGTTTCTTTCACAACATCCTGCGCTTTATTAATTGCCATGTAAGAGGCATTCCCTTTTGGTGATGTCGCTAAATAAATCGCACATTGCGCTAAAACAATTCGCCCTTCAGGCCAACCGATTTTGTGAATGGCATCAAAGGTATTATTGGCGATAATCAAGGCGTTTGTATTGGCCAAACCAATATCTTCAGCCGCCGAAATAATTAACCTTCGGGCAATAAATTTAGGATCTTCTCCACCTTCAATCATCCGCGCCAACCAGTAAATTGCACCGTTTGGATCACTGCCTCGAATTGACTTAATAAATGCAGAAATAATATCGTAGTGCATTTCTCCATCTTTATCATAATTCGCAATATTGGCTTGAATTATTTCAGTAACGAGTTGATTGGTAATAAACAGTTCAGATGGATTACCAGCTTGCTCGATGACCAATTCGAGCGCATTTAATAATTTCCGCGCATCACCGCCAGAAATTTGTATCAATGCACCTGTTTCGACAAGGCGAATGTTTTTTGTTTTTAGATAGACGTCTCTTTTTAAGGCTCGTTCCATCAAGGCAATCAATTCCGTGGCCGAATGATTTTGTAAAACATACACTTGACAACGAGATAATAAGGCTGAAATCACTTCAAATGATGGATTTTCCGTTGTTGCGCCGATTAACGTTACAATTCCCTTTTCAACAGCTCCTAACAACGAATCCTGTTGCGATTTACTAAATCGATGAATCTCATCAATAAATAAAATCGCGTTTTGACTGCCAAATAAACCGCCGCTATCCGCTTTAGTTATGATTTCACGAATATCTTTTACCCCCGAATTAATTGCACTCAAAGAATAAAAAGGACGTTTTGCTGAATTAGCAATGATTTGAGCTAATGTCGTTTTTCCAACGCCTGGTGGTCCCCATAAAATCATGGAAGGAATATGTCCTGATTCGATGGATTTTCTCAAACCTGAATTTTCTCCAAGAATATGTGTTTGCCCCATATAATCCTGAAGCGTTTTTGGGCGCATTCTTTCGGCTAGTGGCGTCGTACTCATTCGTAGAAATTTATTTTAAGCGGACACTGGTCGTTTATGTTTCCAACGTTTGTGAGACCATAACCAAAATTCTGGTTTTTCACGAATTAATTTTTCTAAGAGGGTCGAGTAAATATCTGTAATTTCTCCATCTTTCATATCTCGCGGATTTTCTGCGATTAATGAAAATTCAACCTCGTAATAGCCACGTTTGATTTTTTTTGAATGCCCAAAAAGCACACAATAATCATATTTTCTAGCCAATTTCTCAGCCCCGTTGTTCCAACCGGTTTCTTGATTTAAAAATAAATTCCAATGTGCAGAAGCTAGGTTTGAAGGTGATTGGTCGTTCACGATCACCACCATTCTATTTTCGATGGAAGGTTGGCTGAAAAACGGAATAATGTTGCGGGTACTAATTAATTTCATGCCATCGCGCGTACGAGATTTATACAATATCTTATCGTAAAATGTATTTTTTAAGGGCTGATAAATTGAATAGACCGAGTAAGGAGTTAATTTTGGTAAACTCAAGGAATAAAATTCCCAATTATTATAATGTCCACACGTCACAATAATATTTTTATTCGCTTCTTGATATTTTTCGATCAATTCTGGATTTTTAATCGATGTTCTTTTCAAAACTTCTTTACTCGAAATGCTTACCGATTTAATGCTCTCAAAAATAAAGTCTACGAAGTGTTTGTAAAAACCTTTTTCAATTCGAATTAATTCTGCTCTTGATTTTTCTGGAAATACAGTCACTAGATTCTCTCTAACCACCTTTCTTCGGTAACGAACAAAGTTGTAAGCTAAAAAATATACAATCATCGAAAAGAAATACAAGACCCCTAAAGGTAAGTACGAAAGTGGTTTCAGAATGAGGTAAAACAATATTCGGTCAGCAATTTTTATCATTCACAATGAAAAATAGGATGCAAAGTTAAAAGGATCATGTAATTCCCACGCATAAAAGAACTCTTTTTATTCGAATAAATTGTGCAATCACACAATAATATGTGATTTAAATCTGTTGAAATGCGTAATTTTACATTTAAAATAGTTTAAAATGTACTTACGCATTGCGCTTTGTTTCTTTTTTTTAAGTACAGCTGTCTTCGCTGGAAAACTGGAGAAGGGCTTTCAAGCCATGGATATTTATAATTATTTTGAAGCTAAGAACCTCTTTGAGAAAGTGTTAAAAAAAGAATACGTCGGCGCTTCGTATGGATTGAGTTTGATTTATTTTAGAAGCGACAATCCATTTTTCAATTTAGATAGTGCCAGAAACAAAATAGTAGCGGCATGTGCAAATTATCATTCGCTTCCTTTAAAAAAGAAAATCTATTATAATTCGCTGAAAATAGATAGTTTAAGTTTATACGAACATCGTGAAATAGTTGGTAATGAATTATTTGAAAGGGCTAAGCTAAACCATACCGTGAAGGGCTATGAAAAATTTTTAACGGATAATCCTTGGAGTAAAAATGTAGATTCGGTCATCCATTTAAGAGATCATTTGGCCTTTCAAGAGGCAACCACAGCAAATACATCTCAAGCTTTTGCCTCATTCTTGAATTCCTATCCTAATTCTGTGCTCAAAGAAGACGCTCAAGCTGCCTTAGATCGATTAACTTATCTCGAACGAACACAAACCAATAATTTCATCGATTACGTCTCTTTTGTGAAAGATTTTCCAACTAGTCCGTATCGTTCCGATGCAGAGGATCAAATATTTGAAATTTATACAAAAACCAATAGCCTCGAATCTTATAAAAACTTTATCGCAACATATCCAGAAAATAGAAATGTTTTGCTAGCTTGGAAAAAGATGTTTAGTACGTATTTACAAGATGATTATTCCATTGCCAGCATTCAAGCATTTCAAGCCGAATTTAAAGATTATCCCTTTCAGGATGAATTAGAAGAACAATTGAACCAAATGAACAATCTATTGTATCCCATTAAAGTGAGAAATAAATGGGGATATATCAATGCCAATGCGGATACTTATATCAAGCCAATGTATGACATGGCAGAACAATTTTATGAAGGATTGGCAATTGTTGGGATTGATGGTAAGTATGGTTTTATTAATAAAATGGGTGAATTAATCATTGACGCTATTTTTGATGATGCTTACCAGATTAATGAAGGACATGCAGTAGTTCAAATTAATGAAAAATGGGGACTAATTAATCGAAATGGTGAATTTGTTATTGCACCTGCTTATGAAGATCTAGGGAATTTATCTGAAGGCAAATGTTATTATTTGGAAGGCGATTTATATGGCTATTTTGATCGTAAGGGAATGGTCCGTTTAAAACCAAAATACTCCAATGCCACCAATTTCTCCAATAACCGGGCAGTGGTAAGCAGCCAAGGATTTTATGGTTTGATTGATGAATTTGGTACGACTTACATTCCTTACAAATTTGAGCGTTTGGTTAAATTTAATGAAGATGTTTATGCCGGTCAGTTTGATGGATTGTGGGGACTGGTAAAAGAAAATGGTGACACCATTGTACCTTTTATTTATGATTATATCGGAGAAATTTCAAACAACCGAGCGATTGTGGAAAAAGATGACATGTTTAATTTCATCAACGCACAAGGAAAGTTAGTGCTTGTTGAGTGGATTGACGTCTATCCAGAATATCGTCAATTGGCTAAATTCAGCAATAATTATGCGCGAATTGAATATGATGACGGAGAAAATTTAATTGATGTGAATGGAAAAAAATTGTATGCAGCGAACAAGGAAGAAATTGGGGTGTATGGCGGTTTAATTGCTTTTCGAAAAGGAGAGAAATGGGGATATGTTAATAAGGCTGGAACCATAGTAATTCCTTTGAATTTTACTAGTGCAGAATCATTTAAGGCGAAACTTGCAAAAGCGGGCGGTGCGCCTTTAGTTGGAATAGTCAATACAAAAGGCGAATATGTAATTGATCCTTTTTTTGAATCAATCGAATTTTTTAATGACACCATTTTGATTACAAAAAGTAGGGGAGATTATGGGATCTTGCTCACAAATGGCGATACATTGCTTAATTTTGAATACCTTTCCATCGTTCCTTACAATAAAGATGTCTTGAAACTTCAAACAAAAGAGGCCGTATTCTATTACCAAGTGCAACAAAATAAATTTATACGAAAAGAAGAGTAGTGCAGCGAATATTAGAAAATATTGAACGGTATAAATATGCGATCATTGGAACAATTGTTTTCCATGTCATCTTCTTTATGTCAACGAATTTTGTGACGTTAAACCGTACTTATCTAGGGAATTCGGATGTAGAAGAAATTACTGAAATCACCATCGAGCCAGAAGAAATTGAATTAGACGCAGAAATGTTGGAAATGTTGAATTTGCAAAACATGCAAAACAACGAGCCTATTTCCAATTTCATGAACGATGAAAATGACAAACGGGAGCGATCGTACGAAAATTTTTCTGAACAAGAACTAGAGCAACAAGTTTTAGAAGAAGCGAAGGCGCTCGAAAAGGAATACACAGAATATTGGGCGAGCACCCACGATAATTCGAATAATATGAGTTCTTCCGATCAAACGAAGGAAAAAATCGAGCCAGTAGATAAAAAACAACCACAAACCACTGATAAATTAAATCCGAACGGTGATAAATCGGCTGAAAATGCTTTTGCAGGACAAACAATGGGTTCATTTAATTTAAAAGGTCGTAAGGCCACCGCGTTTAAAATTCCTGGATATACTTGTAATGGCGCAGGAACAGTTGTAATAGATATTAAAGTAGATAAAAATGGCGAGGTAAAAATGGCAACCTATAATCCAGCCCTTTCTAAAAATGCCAATCCGTGCATGATCGAAAAGTCAGAAAGATACGCTCGGATGGCACATTTTGATTACAATGCTACAGCACCAGCTTTGGCAACTGGAACAATTACTTACCGATTTGTGGCACAATGAGATTAGTGGATTGGCTTCGGTCGGCAACACCTAAATTTTTGCTAGAATGGAATCGAAAGCGAAAAAAAAATCGCCGAAATCAGGAACTCCAAAATATTTCAGCAACGGGTAAAAGTTTAACCGAAGATATTCTAATTGCAGATTTTAAAGCGATCGGATTGAAAAAAGGTGATGATGTTCTTGTTCATTCAAGTTTAAGTCGCATTGGACATTTGGTTGATGGACCCAAAACGTTTTTGGACGCCTTGTTGAAGGTAATTGGAGAAGAAGGAACTTTGTTGATGCCCACCTCGCCAAACAACGTTTTTCAGTTAGATTATATACAAAACACCAACGTTTTTGATGTCATAAACACACCTTCTAAAACAGGAGCAGTCACCGAATATTTTAGAAAATTGCCAGGTGCTGTTCGAAGTCTTCACCCAACTGAGCCTGTGTCGGCAATTGGACCAAAAGCCGAATTTTACACAAAAGGTCATTTTAACCAACCAACACCTTATAACCAACACAGCCCCTTTTACAAAATTTCTGAACAAGGAGGTAAAATTTTATATGTTGGCGTTGGTTTGTCTATGGCAGGAACCAATTTACATACCTTGGAGGATGCGGTTCAATTTAAATATCCGGTTTATCATCCCGATTTTTTTGAAATCACACTAATCGATGCTAATGGAAATCAGCACCAGGTGAAAACAAAGGTTCACAATCCTGTTTTCTCTAAAAAACGAAAATGTGACGATTTGATTCCATACTTTGAAGCTGAAAAGGCACTTTTTAAAGCAAAAGTTGGTCATGCAGATACTTTGGTGGTGGATGCAAAGCGGTTTTTTGATTCGATGCTAGAAGGATATGAAAAATATGGTATCACTATGTACACGCCTAAAGGAAAATAATTATGACCGAAATTGTTGATTTAAATCTCCCATCTAACTTGGAAAAAGTCAATTATCCACTTTTTGATGCATTTCAAGTAAATGTTTATTTAAAAAGAGATGATTTAATTCACTCAGAAATTTCAGGAAATAAATGGCGTAAGCTGAAATTAAATCTCGAAAAATTTAAGTTAGGAAAATACGAACAATTATTGACTTTTGGAGGAGCTTATTCCAACCATATCAGTGCAACTGCAGCTTTAGGACGTATTTTACACATACCAACCATTGGAATTATTCGGGGAGATGAATTGACACCATCATCCAACCAAACCTTACAAAAAGCGGCCCAAGATGGGATGGAATTAATTTTTGTCAACCGGGAAGAATACAGTTGGCGCTATGAAACGGAATATAAAAATCAACTTAGAGAAAAATTCGGTAATGTTTTAGTGATTGAAGAAGGAGGAGCAAATTTTTATGGCATGATGGGATGCACAGAAATCGTTTCTGAAATTCCCTTTCAACCGGATTATTATGTATTACCTGCTGGAACAGGGACAACAGCTTCAGGTATTCTTTTTGCAACTGAAACTTCGCCTGTAATTGCAATCGCAGCCTCGAATGATGTCGAAGGGATTTTAGATGAAATTTCAAGTTTGTTGGAATACGCTGGACTTACCGAAGAAGAAGCGGCAGATAAATTGGCAATGCTGACCTTAACCTCTGAATTTACTTTTGGCGGATATGGAAAAACAAGTCCGGAATTGATTACGTTCATTAATGACTTTTATTCCCTGACAGAAATAAAATTAGATCAGGTGTACACCGGAAAAATGATGTATGGCTTGTGCGAATTCATCAAAACTTGTAAAATTGCAGCAGGTACAACAGTAGTTGCTGTTCACACAGGTGGTTTGCAAGGGACTAATTCGATTTCAAATCAACTACTTTTTTTGTAAATCTTTTAGATGAAAGATGGGTGTGTACTTATCTTCTTCAAAAAAGGTAGAATAGAGTAGGATGTAAGCATCCTCTTTTTTTCTGATTTTCATTTGATTTTTACCAGTAATATCTCTTAAAATATAGAAAATCAACTCTGAACAATAAATCTCATTTTTGTCAAATAAATCAAACGAATGATCGAAAGGCGCTTTTGTATCTAAATATTCGTAGGCTTTTTGTTTGATTTTAATTCCCAAAGAATCTTGAAAAGCGGGGCGGCATATATACAACATGGAATCAGCTGCATCTTTTACAAATAAATCCAAATCAATTATTTGAACGCCATCTTCGCTGCCTTCGGCAACTGAACCACCAATCGAGTGGATAACACGCCATTTATTATTTTCTTTGACAATAATTCCACAATGCGAATATTCTTCTTTTGTGGAATTCATTATATGAAAAGACAAAGGACCATTACCTTTTCGCATAATAAAATCACCATCTGCAATTTTATTAAAAATGCTGTCTGGCAATTCGGGCGGAACATGGACATACAAATTTGATTTTTCTTCTTCTACACATTGGGTAAACAAGAATCCCAGAGAGATCAAAACAAAAAGGTAATTTGCAATTTTCATTTAATTGGTATTTTATATAATTAAAAAGCCCGTTTCGGAAATCCGAAACGGGCTTTTTGGTTTTTTTAACGAAGACTACTCAGCTCCACCTAGGTCTTCTAATCCACCCATGTCGCCACCATCTTTTCCATAAGAAGCAACTTTCCAAGTACCGTCAACATTTTTCAAATCATACTTGTAAGTCATGTCCATACCACCTTCTCTTTTTTCGGTGCATTTACATTTTTTTGCATCTTCAGTACCTTCTTCACAAGTTACAGAAGTGATTTCAGTTGTATATTTTTCACAACCAGCTTCTAACTGAGCTTGAACTGTTTCCTTAGCAGATTCTACTGACATTTCTACTGCTTTGTCACACTCACCATCAGCTAACGCTTGAACGAAAGCTTTTGTAGTGTCTTCTGGTGATAAACCACCACCGCAAGCTGTTAATAATAAACCAGCTACTGCTCCAAATAATAATGTTTTTAATTTCATAAAGTTACTTTTACTACTTATAATTGTTATAAATTTAGGTGCAAATATAAGTTACTTTTTCATAATACAAAATTTTTTTCTAAAAAAAAATGTTTTTTTGCCCCTTAACATTTTAAATTTGCAGAAAAATATACAAATAAAACAATGATTCAAGTTAACAATCTCTCCCTACAATACGGTAAAAAAGTACTTTTTGAAGAAGTCAATTTAAAATTTGTTGAAGGCAACTGTTATGGTGTAATCGGTGCAAATGGTGCAGGAAAATCTACTTTCTTGAAAATTCTTACCGGCGAAATTGAAGCGAATAAGGGTAATATATACATAGAACCTGGCAAACGAATGGCCGTTTTAAGTCAAGACCATTATAAATTTGACGAATTTAGTGTTTTACACACCGTTATGATAGGGCACAAAGAATTGTGGAAAGTTATGCAAGAGAAAGACGCTATTTATGCAAAAGCTGATTTTTCTGAAGCGGATGGTATGCGGGCATCTGAATTAGAGGGAATTTTTGCTGAAATGGATGGGTGGAACGCAGAAACTGACGCTGCTACCATCCTAAGCAACCTTGGGATTAAAGAAGATCAACATTATACCTTGATGGCAGATATGCCCGGTGAGTTTAAAGTAAGAATTTTACTTGCGCAAGCATTGTTCGGAAATCCAGATATTTTGGTGCTCGATGAGCCAACCAACGATTTGGATATAAAAACAATTTCTTGGTTAGAAGATTTTTTACTCGATTTTAAGAATACCGTAATCGTCGTATCCCACGATCGTCACTTCTTAGATACAGTTTGTACCCATGTGTGCGATATCGATTTCGGAAAAATCAACTTGTTTACTGGTAACTATACCTTCTGGTATAAATCGTCTCAATTGGTTTCTCGCCAACAAGGCGATAAAAATAAGAAACTCGATGAAAAACGAAAGGAGCTTCAAGAATTCATTGCCAGGTTCAGTGCCAATGCTTCAAAATCGAAACAGGCTACCAGCCGACGAAAATTATTGGATAAATTACAATTGGAGGATATTCAACCTTCTAGTAGAAAATATCCAGGGATTATTTACGAACAAGAACGCGAAGCAGGCGATCAAATTTTGCATATTGAAGGTTTAACTAGCTCGTTACATGGTGAGGTTTTATTTAAAAATTTAGATTTAAATGTTTCTAAAGGAGATAAAATCGCTTTTCTCTCTAAAAACAGTATGGCCATTTCAAGTTTATTCGAAATTTTGACGAACGAACAAGAGGCAGACAAAGGATCGTTTAGTTATGGAACCACCATAAAAACGACTTATTTGCCAAGTGACAACTCTAAATTCTTTAATGAAAATAACTTAACCTTAGTTGATTGGTTGCGCCAATATGCCACCACGGATGAGGAAAAAGAAGAAGTTTATTTAAGAGGGTTTTTAGGTAGGATGTTATTTTCTGGCGAAGAGGCTTTAAAAAGTGCAAAAGTCCTTTCCGGAGGTGAAAAGGTGCGCTGTATGATTTCGAGAATGCTCTTTGGAAAAGGAAATTTATTGATTTTAGATGAACCAACCAACCATTTGGACCTAGAATCTATTACCGCCTTTAACAATGCTTTGATCAATTTCCCTGGAACCATTTTATTTGCTTCACACGATCATGAATTTGTACAAACCGTTGCAAACCGAATCGTTGAACTTACGCCAACAGGTTGTTTGGATAAAATGATGACCTATGACGATTATTTGAAAGATGATAAAATTCAAGAGCAAGTAGAAAAAATGTATGTCTGATTCAACCAAAAAAGAAGGAACTAAAGGAAGTACTAAAAAGTACTTGCCCTATTTCGTTGATATTTGGCAATATTTGCTCATTATCATCTTATTTATTTTGGCAGCTATTTTTATATTATAAAGTAAAATATACCACAAAAAAGGTATTGCATAGATTGATTCTAAATAAGAAATTTGTTCCGTGGAAAAAGATACAATAAATGGCGCGCTACCAAATTTTTCGTTTCAGTTCACTTGTTGTGATAAGAAGAAAAAATGCTGTAAAAAATATCAGACCAAAGGCCGTCATTGCGGCGGGTGTCCTAAAAAGTAATTCGACTCATTAAGTTCCCAATTTTAAAAGTTCATTGCACGTTTTCCAATTTCGAGTAGTTGCACTAATTGCAAGTTTATTTTCAAAAAAGTGGTTGGTCAATTTCGTTCGTCCGTAGCCATGAGGGCAATATAAATAGATTACTTTTTCTAAAATCACGAATTCTTCTTCGTTTTGAACATTTTTGTCTATCACCTTAAAATCTATTTTTGTAGGCAGCGATCGCAAAAAGGTAATATGGAAATAAGCAGGATCTTTATCGAAATGATGGGTAAACGGGTTGTTTCTAACAATCTTTTCTAACTCATCCATTGTCAAAATCAATACTGGGACTTCAAAATCAAAAACTTTTAAAATTTCTACCTCAATTTCATTCGCTATCAGCTGCTGATCAATGCCTTTGGTTGAGAAAATCATATTACCACTTTGCAAATAAGTATTGACTTCCGAATAATTTAAACCAATGAACAAATCTTTCAATGTATCCATTTTTATCAACTTCTGTCCACTTACGTTAATTCCGCGGAGTAGTGCAACATATCTTTTCATAACGCTAAATAAATGCCGGTACGAAGCTAGACAAATAAATATAATAACAGCAAAACATCTCCAAACAGTTGAGAATAAAAACCAAAACCACCATTTTAACGAAACGGCAGTGGTTTTAGCTTCATGTCCTTACTTATCCTTTAAAATAGTCACCAAATCTTGTGCCTTTTTATGTAATAATTCAATTTCATCCGACCGTAGAAAGCGTAAATCACCTCTGATCAATAAATCTTCACCATTACTAATTAAGAAATACGGTGGGTGACTTTCAAAAAAGGACAATAAGGCTGGCGTAAAAAAATGTCGAATTGCACCTTCATCTTCACCTTTTAAAATGTATTGGTTCGAAAATTTAGGATGACTATCAAAATCGATATCCTCTGACGAAATTAAGTCCGTTAAACGGTCGATAATCGTTTCAGGCATCATAAAAAATTTAGGAAAATTTGGCAAACCGTGAATCTTAATTGCCGTCACATACTGAAATTCTTCTGTTGTTCTTGCGCCTTCTTGCGTAGTAATATCAGCGCATAAATAAGTCACCCCATTTGCCGAATCGATCAAGGTGTTTTCAATAGAAACGATTTTTTTTCGCATCGTAATCGAGTAGAAATCCCATGATTCTTCAGAATCTTGTTTCAACATATAATTCCAATTGCGTTTGGCCGCCAATCCCAATATCAAAGTTTGACGAGTGGTAAGGAGTTTTTCAATTTGTCGCACTTTCATTTTAATTGTTTTTTCTGCCAATGGATGTTCTGACGCAGGGTTTAAGTGGTCAATATTTAATAAATTCAAAACAATGCCTTTTCGTTTGTACGTTTTTTTTAACGTCTCCAAGTGATGCATCACCGTATGATCAATTAAAGTAACTTTTGTAAAATCCAAATTCACCAAGTTGTCTTTGGTTGTTAGAATTATTTTCCTTTTAATAGATAAATAATTCGCAAATATTAATGAATCAGCTAAATAAATAGTGTTTCCACTTATTTCAGCTTTGACACTAAAGGTACGTTTTAGGATTGCCCCTTTTGAAATTAGCAAAATGAAATTAGCTAAAATACCAACTCCAATTCCTATCAAAAGGTCGGTGGCTAAAACTGAAATTAACGTGATTAAGAAAATTACTAATTCGCTCGAACCTATGGCGGAAGTATGTTTAAACTCGCGTGGATGAGCCAATCTAAACCCCGTAAAAACTAACATGGCAGCCAAGGCAGCGGTTGGAATTAGTTCGAGCGCAAATGCTAATAATAAAACATAAATCAATAATAAAACCCCGTGATAAAAATTCGCCCATTGGGTTTTACCGCCATTATTGATGTTTGCAGAAGAACGAACAATTTCCGAAATCATTGGTAATCCTCCAATACTTGCTGCCAAACTCGATCCAGCTCCCATTGCAATTAAATCCTTGTCAAGGTTTGAACTTCGTTTATAAGGATCTAAACTATCCACGGCAGCCGCACTCAGCAAACTTTCAATGGCAGAAACTAAAGTAAATCCGGCCACCGCAATCCAAAAGGCTCCCATTCCAATTTTTTCAAAACTCGGAAACTTAATACCATCCGCACCAAAAAGATGATCTGGTAAATCAACAAAAACAAGGTGTTCTTTTCCAAAATATTGAGCGATTGGAACGATTAACACCAACACCCACATCGGAGCAGGAATTAATTTTATGATCCGGAATTTCAAAAGTGGGTGAAAAATCAAAATTGCCAAGGTGATAAGGGTGATAAATGTTGCGTAGAAATTTTCGTCGGCAAAGGCATGCGGGATTTCGATCATCGCTTCAATAATTTCACCTTTTGGCGAGGGGACACCAAGCGCTGGGAAAATTTGTTTGATGATAATAATCACGCCAATAGCGGCCAGCATACCATGCACCGTTGCGGATGGAAAAAAATCACCTATTTTTCCGAATTTCAGAAAACCAAATAATGCCACCAACGCACCCGCAATGACTATGGCGCCTAAGGCATGGGGATAACCCACAAAACCATTCGCGGCTCCAGCTCCGCCAAGCGATTCGATCGCTCCAAGAGAAATCACAATCAATCCTGCTGCAGGACCGCTAATCGTTACAAAACTTCCCGCCAATCGCGATGCAAAAATTCCGCCTACGATGGCCGTAATTAATCCTGCAAGAGGTGGAAAACCAGAGGCAATCGCAATCCCCAAACAAAGGGGTAAGGCAATTAAAGAAACGCTAAATCCAGAAATAAAATCATTTTTAAAATGAGCTTTAAATCCTTTAAATCCTGTTTTTGGTAATGGACTATTTTCCATATATTTTTTTATTTTTGATAGAGTTTATGATGATCTTCCCGGAATAGGGTGATCTGTTTTTGAGTGAGGTCCTAAAAAGATGCGAGCGAATATGCGCACCAATGACAGTCCGTTGATAATAAAACTTAAAGTGACTGTCGTTAATAAAATCAGTTGATTGACTGCAATATGGCTAAAAATCAAATCTTCTCCTAAAAACGTAGGTGTAATTGGAAATCCAGCCATACCCAACGTAGCTAAAAGAAATATCATCGACTTTTTTTTATAGACAAATGAATGTCCATGAAATCGTTCCAAATCCAAATTGCTTTCATGTCGATTCATCCAACGAAGACACAAATAGCCAACGGCTCCAGAACCAAGCACTCCACTGATGTAAATTAAGGTTTCCCAATAGCTAAAATCAATATTAAACGTTACCGCCAATGCAATCCACAAATGATTTAAAAAAATAAGAAACCAAGCCAATTGTGCACTTTTCCGTTCGACAAAAGCTTTTAAACTGGTAATCAAACCAAGCACACCAAACAGAATAGGAATGTTTTTTCTTAAATCCGTCGGTATTTCATCTTGATAAATTAACAAAATGGTACCGGTGATAAAAAGTGGCAAAAGTATCGTTAAAGCTACCTTTTTATTGATCCACTCTAGATAATTACCGACTCTTTTAAAAGGAGCCCAGAGGTAATGATAGGAAATCGAATCTAAGTTCCATTCTTTTAAACTCATTAAATAAACCGTGTTGGCTATTTTTTGAAGAAAGAGTGGATGTTTATTTACCTTTTTCTTTTCGAAATTATAAAATTGTTCTTTGATTAAATAGGACACCACCGAAGGTGAAACAAGTAATTGGTATGATCTTAAAAAAGCATTACCGGCAAAATGGATGAGTGCTAAAATTTCAAATCCACAAGCAATTTCCACAAAAATAATTCCAATTTGTGCAATGGATGAATAAGCAATTTGAGACTTAATTGATGATTGAACTCGAGTGGAGAAACTTGCTAATATAGAGGTGATTATACCAATAATAATTACGATTGTTCGCACGATGGGTTGATGTTCCCAAAAAGGAAAAGTTCGCATTAAAATAAAGACACCAATATGCACCGACAACGATCCGTAAAAGATGGCACTTGAAGGAGTTGGACCTTCCATGGCTCGTGGCAACCAAAATGAAAATGGAAACTGGGCCGATTTTGCCACCGCCGCTAGAACAACCATCAACGAAACAAATAAGCCGATATTTCCGTGGGCAAGCAAGTGCTCATGCACCAACTCAAAATTATTCAATTCGTAAAATGTTATGTTATGTTGCCATAAATGATGACTTAACCACATGGCTAAAATCAACCCAATATCACCAACTCGGTAAATTGAAAAAACTTTTAGTGCATTTTTAACTGGTAAATAGCGATCGCGGTAAAAAGCGATTAACAGAAAGGAAGAAATTCCCAATATTTCCCAACCCAAAAATAAGGTCTCAAAATTACCAGAGAAAATGACGACATTAAAGCCTAAGTAGAAAAATAACAAGGTATTAAAAAAGCGCTTGTATCCTACCTCCTTGTGCATATAATGTCGACTGTAAATCATAATCAAATACGCTAAAAAAGTGCCTACTAATAAATAAGTTGCGGTGACTTTGTCAAAGTATAAATCAATGAAAAACTCGTAGGAAGAATTGGAATAAATGACAAGTTCTTTAATGTTCAATGAGGCATGTCCAGAAAAAAGCCAAAACACAACAAATCCTACTGCTAAAATTAAAGACAAGAGCATTGTGCTGATGGCTACGGCAGAGATCCAGCGTTCATTATTTTTTGAAATAAGGAGGTTTAGTACAAATCCCAACAAGGGAATTACTAAAAATAGGGCGAGCACATTTACCATACTAATTCAGATTTTAAAAGCGTTACTCCAATGTTTTCGCCTGTTGATTCGACCAAATTTTCTAAATTTTTACATGTTGGGAGATTGGTAGTAAGCGGGGTGTATGGGTTGAATTCGCCATTTTCAAAACGATAACAATTTTTGTTAATTGGATGAATCACGACTAAATTTATCCATTCTTTTTCATACCATTGATAAGCGTTAGGGATACTTTTCAAGGTGTCCAAAACTACTGCTGGCAATTGTTCGACAATCATTAATAATCGAATAGGGTCGTGAATTTCAATCATTTGTTGGGGAAGTCCTGGGCGTAAATCACCTTCAATTCCGTTGGCAACGCCAATTAACCCCATTACATTGTGAGGCAATTTCGAACCTGCGCCTAATTTGTGGTTATCGACTCTAGAAAAATAATATTCTAAATTTATTCCCCCGCAAACTGGTGTGGCAGCAGCTAAAATATTTCCCAAAAATTTTCCAGTTGGATCAATTTCGTAGTTGTACGAATTTAAAAAGGCACGTCGATCGAGGAATAAATCCTGCGTTAAGGTTCGCCTTCCAACGACACAGAGCGAATTAGTAGCGTGGTTATATTCTGGTCGTGGCTCAAACAGCGATACCGAGCGCAATTGAATTTTTTTATGAACTTCTTTGGCTTTTTTATGAGAATTCAATAAATCAAACCTCCGTGAACGTTCTTTAGCATTTAAGTCGAGTGCGATAGAAAAAGAAGTTTGATTTTTTTCATGTTGTAATTTCAAATCGTCGGCTACGTATTCGATATCATAAAAATGAAAATCATCTCGCGTGGTATCGTGCAATCCTCCTACAAATTTTGTATTGGAAGGAATTGTTATTCCACGGTTTTGAAGTTCTTGTCGCACTGCTTTGTGATTCGCCATAAAACTAAAAGCACGGGCATTTACTGAACCAGGACGACCGCAGCAGGCGCCACAATCGTATGCTGCATAATGGGGGTTATTGGTGCTGCTTGCACCGTGTCCAATTACGTAAATTAATGTGGCAAAATTTTCAACCAATCCAATACTTGTCAAAACATTTTGAACCCGATCAGTCATTTCTTCGATGGTATAGCCAACTTGTAAATGATCAATTTTATCAGAAAGGTCTTTGTTTTCAAACGTCAACGTTGCAAATTGATCCATGTGTCCAAAAGAGGTTACCGATGCAGGTGAAATGCTTGGTTTAAAAACGTTTAGCATCAATTTTAAAGCACTCCAAAAACCGAGCGATTGCGAGATCAACCAACCTCCAAACAGCCCTTGCGCACTGCTATTAAAGTGTAATTCTCGTTTGTTCTTACCTGTAGTATCAATTTCGCAAATGATATGTTTTGGCGTAATTGGTAAAGGGCATATTTTGTTATAAAATTTGCCGTTTTCAGGTTGATAGTACGTGTCAATTCCAAAATGCCCAGGCGTTCCAAATGTTTCGCAGGCAGTATGCACGTTTTCTATGTGCTGACGCAATCCAATTTCGCGGTCATCAATGCAGAATAATGCCTGGAAATCGTTGGTTATTTTTGTTCGAAATTCGGATCTGTCTGATTGAAGTCCAACGATAACATCATCATAATATAACCATTCGTAAGCCTCCTGCCAAATTTTGTTGATTTCGTCTAATTCGGTAAGTACCATTTTGCCAAATAATTTTTCCGGCGACTGATCGATTAATTTATCCAAGGACTGCCAATTTTCTCCAAAACGATGATCAAGCGTATCAATTTCTAAAAGTAATTCTATCAAGATCAATTCTTTTAAAGAAATTTTTCGGGAATCCAACAAGGTGTGAGGTTCGTCTTCGATTGTTGCAACTAGGCCAGACCAGCCAGGGTGTTCAAATTGTTGGTCGAAGATGTATTGCTCAAATAAGGATTCGTCTCCAACTAGAATTTTCAGCAAATCTGCAAGCTTTGTTTCGTTTGACAGGAGTAAATTCTTAGCTCTTTTTGTTTGAAAGAAACTGGTGAAACTATTTTTTTCAAGTTTTTGAAGTGCTTCGAGTAAACTTAAATTTTGTTCGGGAAACGACCAAATAGCAATCCCCTGATCCAAATAACTGTTTAGCATTCGGAAAATATTGACATGCACCCGACCGTTTAAATCGAATTGGTAATATTGTTTCCAATGTGATCTCAGTTTCCCAATACGAGCGGTTAAATTTTGGTCCTTTGGAGGAGCAAAGAGTTTTTTCATCCAATCGTCTAGGTATTCTTTTCCCTTGTTTTTGACAATAGTCCTTTCTAAGCTGGCATTGTTGATTTTTCCTTGTTCGTATAGGGTCCAATATTCTCGAATTGGAAGGTATGTTTTATATCCAAATTGTTTGGTTGCTTTAGCCAATCCATCATGGAAATTTGATTCTTGAAAGGCGTGAAGCGTATTGTGGTGAACAAAATCTTTCAGCGGTGCTTGCGCGGGAAGATAATGTCTTAATTTATGTAAAAACTCAATTTCATTAAATTTTTCGTTAATCATATAAATAGATTTCTAACGATTCCGCCGGATTTAAACTAGGTTTAAAAATAGGCGTCAAATGCGAGAACAGTCGTGTGAACCTAAACGGGTTTTTATGAATTAAATCATAGAAATATTACTTTAGGCAGACTGTTAGCCTGAAAGTAAACTCCGAGAAGGTTCTGAATTCTAGATTAGGAAACTACAATTCCGAATATAAATCGGACACTTACATTTGCTGAGCGCAAAATAAGATAGAAGACTTAGTTGGTTTGAGCTATATAAATAGGTTTTGTTTTCTTCGAGTGAAGCAAGAAAATCGATGAAATCGTCAGAATCAAACGTTTCGTCATTTTCAGAAATATTGACATCTTCTTTTGTTTCAACCCCTATTGGGTGAGGAGGAGCAGGTGTTTCAAAAGAAGAAGTTTTTTGTACAAAACCAATTTCAACATGTGCCTTTTTAAAATGTAAATCGGCGGATTTTGAAAGATTCAAAACAAGTACAAGTATTAGTGGAAAAACCACCAATAATAATTTGCCTATTAATTTTGAAACTTTCAAAGTTGAATTTTTTAGCGAAGGTATAATTAATTTTAAGATGGTTTGATGATGGTACTAATTTTAACGAATAAATAACTAAGATGCGTTGTTGTCAATAGAACTTAGAATCGAGCTATTTATTTTATAAAGATGAAATTTTGTTACCTTCACCCTTAAATTGAAACAAAAAAGCAAATGTGTTACAGTGTTGCTCAAATGCAAAGAAAAAAATATTTAACTGCTGTTCGCGAGGGATATTCGCAGGATATTTTGGATCAGTTGTATGAAGATTGGCAAAAAAGTCAACGAGAAGAGAGTGAGAATGATGTGAATACGCCAATGGCTTTTGTAAATGGGTTTGATCATCCTAAATTATTTTGTTTGCATAAGGAAACCAGTTTAAAAGCGAGTCGCTTTACTTGGGGATTGATTCCTTCATGGGTAAAGGATCGAAATCAAGCGAATGAGATTCGAAATAAAACATTGAATGCCAGAGGAGAATCAATCTTCGAAAAACCAGCCTTTCAAACTTCAATTCGAGAAAAAAGGTGCTTGATTTTTGTGGATGGATTTTACGAATATTACCATTTTAAACGAAAAACATTTCCTCATTTCATTCAGCATATTGATGAAGCCCAGCCGTTAATTTTTGGCGGAATTTGGGAAGAGTGGGTGGATCAAGACACGGCTGAAATCGTTCGGACAACTTCTATTGTCACGACGGAAGCAAATCCGTTTATGCGTGAAATACATAACAATCCAAAAGCTAATGATGCCCGAATGCCCTTGATTTTAGCTCCTGCTGACACCGATCAATGGTTAAATGCCTCAAGTGATTCTGAAGTTAAAGAACTTATCAAACCTCTGGCTAATCAACAATTAAAGGCACACACGGTAATTAGAAATTTAACTAAAAATGTGCCTGTTGATGCTGTTTTAAAAGAATACATTTATCCTGAATTGTTTGTGCAAGGCACACTATTTTAACTATTCAAGAGTTTAGAAAGAGAATTATTTTTTTGGATTCTTATAAAATTTCACTATATTGTCCTGATAATTAAAATGTAAACTAATCGACTTGATTATGAAAACTCGCTATAACAGTGCCATATTGCACCATGTATTTGGTTTTTATTTTTCGCTTTTCGCATTAATGGTTGTAATTCCTTCATGCGATTCGAGCGCCCCATCTACTAAAAATGTGGATAAAGATTCCCTCGCTGAAGTTCCTGTTGATTCGGCTGGTTTTGTTGATTCGGCAATTGATTTAATTCCACAAGTTGAAATACCAGAAACATACAAAATTTTAAGTGAAGCTTTGGGAGATTTGGATGGGGATGGGATAGTAGAGAAGGTCATAGTTTTTGACACAGGTCGTTTAACAGCAGCAGGAACCGAGCGCGAGATGAGGATTTATGTTGAATTGGATGGCTTATGGTCGTTATGGCATACTTCAGTTGGACCAATTATGAGTAGCCAAGACAATAAAGTGGGGGGCGATCCTTTTGAAAAAGTGGAGATTAGCAATCAAAAAATAATGGTATTTCATCATGGAGGCGAAGTTGATCATTGGTCGTACACGCATGAATATCATTTACGTGACAGCGATTGGCGATTGGCAAACGTTTTGTTGGTTAATTTTAAATCATGCGATTACCGAGAAAATTATACTTACGATTTAGTCCAATTGTCTGGTTATCATTCTCGAATTAAAGAAGAATGTAATAAAAACGGAGAATTAGTCGATTCTGAAATTGAATCGGAAGAAACGATTGTCTTGCTTAAAAAACAAACATTCCCGCTGATGGATGGCTTTAAACCAGGTGAAACCGAAGTAAAGGCCCAAGGAGGAAAGGCTTTTTATTATTATTAAATTTGTCCTCAATAAAAGGTTTAATAATTCACAAAAATTATTTCATGAATCATTAATTTTGAATCATTAACCCACGTTATTATCCTTAAATTTTGGGACTTCAATAATTGTTTTTTTGACAATTCGTTTTCTCTTTTTTGATTGGTTTGAAGGAGCAGGATTTTGCTTCTTTTTAGATGGAGCAACTTTAGGCGAAACAGGAACAAAGGTATTTCGTTGAGCGCGCGGCAGTCCTTTATCTTTATTTTGAATTTTTGCCAAGGCACGTTTGATTTTTCGCATACTTCTCGAAGAATCTTCGTATTGACTCAAAATCTGGCGAATTCGTCCAGCAGGATCAATTACAAAAATCTCATCCGTGATGTCTTGTTTACGCATGTGCTTAATTCCAAGACGTGGAGTTAAGAAGTATTCAGGATCGCAAATGATTGGAATAGAATGAACATTTGTTGAACGCATTGACAAACCATCGATCCACGGAACTAATTCATTTTGAGGACGCACACTGTAGCCAAGAATTTTCGTTTGCTGTAATCTAAAATATTCTTCTTGATTAGAATATGAAATTAAATCCTTTTCATTTTGCGTTTCTAATTCGATTGGTAACGCAAGTAAAATCACCCAGCTATCAGCATTAAACTCACTAAATTTTAACCTTCCATGGGTGCTTGTTATTTCAAACTCTCCAATGTAATCGCCAATATTCAAAATTTCATTCATACCGTTTTTTGTAATAATTACTTATCAAAAATGTTTAATTGTACCTGTTAATTTAGTTATCCTTGTTTAAATAAAGAATATAAGAGTATTTTAGGAGTGCTAAATTACAATGATTTTTTAATAGCATCGTCAATTTATACTTATTTTTTAGAAAAATATTCAGACGAATTGGCATTCAAGTCATCGAATTGAGCTATCTTTCAAGAAGAATTCTCAAAGGTGTTTTTTTGAGGAATTTATCTTATTTTGAATAGCTTATAGAAATCATTTTTACTTAAAGTGCAAGAATTCATGTCTAATAGACTTTTAATTACAGATTTACTATCGATTGAATTTCCAATCATTATGGCGCCAATGTTTTTGGTGTCGAATGATAAAATGCTTATTTCGGCAAGCAAAAGTGGTATTTCCGGTTGTGTACCTGCCTTAAATTATCGCACGGATGAAGCTTTTCGCGCGGCATTAACGAATATTCGTGTCAATTCAACAGGTCCTTTTGGTGTCAATCTTATTGTTAATAAGTCGAATCCAAAAATGATGGATCAGTTAAAAACGTGTGTCGAATTTAAGGTTGACTACATTATCACTTCTCTTGGCAGTCCTGCAGAAGTTATTAGACAATGTAAGCCGCATGGAATTAAAGTTTTTTGTGATGTTGTTGACTTAAAATTTGCCCTCAAAGTACAAGAATTAGGTGCGGATGCAATTATTGCAGTAAATAAGGAAGCTGGGGGACATGCTGGACCAACTGCACGAGAAGAATTAGTGCCTTTATTAGTAAAATCTTGTTCGATTCCTGTGATTTCAGCAGGTGGGGTTGGAAATTATGAAGATTTACAGAAAGTACTTGCCTTGGGTGCGGCTGGCGTTTCCGTAGGAAGTGTTTTTATAGCAAGTGATGAATCTGAGGTTTCGCAAGAATATAAGCAAGCATGTGTTGATTATGGTGCGGCAGATATCGTAATGAGCACCAAAGTTTCTGGAACACCTTGCACAGTGATCAATACACCTTATGTTCAAAAGGTTGGTACCAAGCAAAATTGGTTTGAGGCCTTGTTGAGCAAAAGCAAACGTTTAAAAAAATGGATGAAAATGCTCACGTTTGTGAAAGGAATGAAAGCGCTGGAAAAATCAGCTTTTAGTGCTACATATAAAACGGTTTGGTGCGCTGGTCCAACCATCGAATATGTAAAAGCCATACGATCAGTTAAAGAAATAGTGGAGTCGCTCACGAAACCATCAAAATAAATCCTGTACGAATTATTTTGTTCCGATAAAAGAAGCTGTATTTGCTCCTTTATTGTAAACAAATTGCAATTTTTTATCGTCACCGATGTAAAGGAATTTTTTCAAATAAGGATCAGACTGCGAAACGGGTTCAACATTCAATCCATTCGAAGTTACTAATACTTCAAACGGTTCAAAATTTGCACCCTGAATTTTAATTTTATTATCATTAATCACTGAAACAGCTACTTGATAACCTACAGAAGTTAGCGAATCATTCCCCAAATACGTTCCTTCAAACGATCCAGTATAATTTCCAACGACAGTTTCTGCAGCTTTTTGATCTTTATTACAACTAACTAAAGCCGATAAAGAGATAAATGTCAATGCGATAAAAGTTAATGTCTTGTTTTTCATAACGTCAAATAATGACCTAAAATTAATAAAAATTACCAAAATAATTGCGATTCGATTGATTTTTTCAAACATTAGAAACGTACAATGAATCTGAGGTTGATTCGTCGTCCTGTTAAATTGTTTGGAATTGCATAATAACGCCCTGCAATGTCTTGCAGCCATTGGTAGGAAACGACATTGTTAACGCCCAAAAGGTTAAAAGCATCCAAACTTACAGTCATTTGTTCAAAATGTTTGAGGATTCTTTTGTCTGCGTATTTTTCAAATTTGGTTGAGTTGATAATGTCATACATAAATCCTAAATCAACTCTGAAATACGACTTAGTACTTAAAATATCTTTGTAGCGCTCATATGTCGGTGGGCCATAAGGTAGGGGAGTTCCAAGTGTTAAGTTGACAGATACTTTCAAATTCTCAAATTTTGGCATTTTATCTTGAAAGAAAACGGAAAAAGTAAGTCGTTGATCGGTTGGTCGTCTGATATACCCCGGCTCCGTATAGGTTGAATCGGTAGCTACATTATTAAAAGTGTAGCCCGGTTTTATAGTGTCGCCATCCGAATTAAAATAGGTATAATAAAAATCGTTTAATAGATCCTCTTTTGTATTTAAATAGCCAACTCTGAAAAATGATTCGACACCTGGGACAAATTCACCATTTATTTTAGCATCGACCCCATAAGCATAAGCCACAGCGCTGTTTTCTCCGTAATACCTAATCCGAACATTGTCAACTTCATAAGGCACAACATCCCACATGTATTTGTAATAAGCCTCGGTGATAAATTTAAACGGTCTTCCCCATAAATTAAAAAAGACATCCGCCCCAATGACATTGTGCCAGGATTTTTGCGAAACGATGTCTGGATTAATTCCCCCATAAATATCACGCATGGTTCGGTACAAAGGAGGTTGGTAATAAAGTCCAGATGCGAGTCTGAATTTTACATTTCTTCGAATTAAGGTACTGTCTTCGGATAAAAGGTAAACTCTTGGCGAATAGGTGATACTTGCCCGTGGTGTTAACCATGATTCGCCATTATATGAACGATATCCTGCACGTGTGCCAATCGAAAAATTTAATTTTGCAGGACTGTCAAGGGTATCGTGGTAATAAATGGTGGTTTGCGTCGAATCTTTTTTAATCGTTCGTTTTAATTCGATTTGAATTTGTTTTGTTTTTACGATATTTCTGGAAAATTGGAAATATCCTGAGCTGGTAGAACTTTCGACAAAATTATCTTGTTTGATGACTTCTTTTAATTCGACTAAATTTGGTGAACCAGTAGGTACCGAATAACCAGCAGAATCAATCAAATTCCATTCGCTCAAGTGATCTTGAAACGATTCAAGTTGAAATTTCACACCCCAATAAAGTTCTGATCCCTTATTTTTATTGTTGTCGACATTTTTTTTCGTTGGGAACGAATATTTGCCGTCGTGGTAAACACTTCCAATCCAAACATCTAATTCGTTTCTTGCATGATCTAACAAGCCACCAATTCCTACATTTGCTGTAGAATCGCCAAAATCTTCTTTCGATGGATCGGTTTCTAATTCGTTGATAAGATATTCGCCTAAAATGTCAAAACGTTCACTTTCCACGGATCTAAAAACAGAGGCGATAAAGGTCATTTTTAGTTTGTCTCTGCGCATCGACTCAAGCCCCGTCGCCGCAGTGAATGTTTGAAATTTCGTTTCTTCTTGTCCTTCAAAAAACACACGTAATTGATAGGCTTCGTTAACCGTTCCCCAAGATGTCGTCCTCGATTGAGGTTCGAATAAATAGTTATTGGTCGAAAAATGTCCCAAGGCAAAGATTTTTACATAATCCGCACGTGAATCAAACTTTAAGTAGTAGTTGGTAAGAAACTGATAATCAAAGAAAGTAGGGTTGTAATCACCTTTTGTTGGCAAACTATTTAATAAATACGAATTAACTCGGTAACGCGCCCCCGTGATGTACGAGCCTCGATTGCCATCAAAACAACCTTCTATATGTGCTTGCGCGCCCATTAAACTAACTTCTCCTGAGCCACCAAATTCTGTAGGCTGTCTGTAACGGATATCTAAAATAGAGCTCAATTTATCTCCATAATAGGAATCAAATCCACCAGATGAAAAAAAGATATTATTTACAAAGGCAGGATTAATAAAACTCAAGCCTTCTTGTTGGCCAGAACGCGCTAAAAAAGGACGGTAAATCTCGATGCCGTTAACGTAAATCAAGTTTTCATCATAATTTCCTCCACGAACATTGTAATTAGATGTCAACTCGTTACTTGAATTTACCCCAAGACCAACAACCTTGATAATATCTTCAAAATTTTGTGAAGGAGAAGCAATTCGGTTTAATTCCAATTGCGGAAAGCTTTCAATAAAATCCCCAGTTCGCACACTAACTACGTCAACAATATCTAAGGTACGGCCCCCTAAAGTCACCACCAAACCCCTCAGGTCGGTTACTCCGACAATAAATTTTTTCCTGGTGGTAATTTTTCCTTGCGTAAACCGGATTAAATAAGTTGCATTTGGCGCGACTTGGAATTGGAAAAAACCTTCTTCGCTAGTGACATATATTTGATTCGTACCATCAATCTGAACTGTCACACTTTCAATAGGTTCACCTTCTTCATTGAGCACTTTTCCGGAGATTCCAACTTCTTGGGCATAGCTCTGAAATCCTACTATGAGGACAAAAAAGAGCAACGTATATTTAATCAAATGCGCCAAACTAGGTCAAAATTAATCATTCAAATTAAAACAAAAACGCTTTAATTGATTTAATATTTTAAAAGGGAAAGATTTCGCAATTTTTATTTTGGAGAACCGCTGAGAAACCATTCAATTTCATTTATGTTTTAGTTTTGTAGCGGTGCAGGATTCGCTTGATATAATAAATTTCAGGGTCGTAATCTGTTAATTGGGAAGTTCTTATTTTTGTTTTGGCAGCATGGTTTTTGCTTTATATTTCAAACTCCCATCTTTCTTGTATCCATTCAAACAGTGTTGCAAAGGAGCGCCACATTCTTCAGAGATGATAATCTCGAATTCAAGTTGACCGTATGGATAATATTTTTTGAAACTAGTCACATATCCTTTATAAGTGGAAAGTTCTGATCTCAAGTTTCCATTTTTATAGTTTGTGATGTATTTTCCGTCAAGTAGGGTATAATTTCCAAGTTTTAGGGGCTCACTTGTAGGAAATACGACCGGGCTTTTTTTTGTGCCATATCCTTCACCAAACCGATAAAGCCAAATATCATTGCGGTAATAATTATACATACAAAACGATGCTCCACTACTGTCTTTGAGAACGCGTAAGTCTTGATCCATATACGCTACGCACCAACCCGTTTTCTTTCCATTTGCATCAAGTTGATTTAAGGTGTCAGATTGACTATGCGCCCAGGAAATATTGAAAACTAGGAAAAGTATTAAAAATGACGATCTCATAATAATTAGTTTAGTTTTATCTTTATGTCCTAATTTAACTAAGGTAACCCTTTTTCTGAAAATAAATTTAGAATGGATTAAAACTTAGTTTTTTCATTTATTATATTGTCTATTTCAAATTTTCCTCGGAGAAAATGGATTCAAATATTTGTATCTAACAAATATCTCATGAGAATTTAATTTTTTTGATGAATTACCTACAGCAAAATGCAATAAATTAAGTAGTTAAGAATGGTTACTTAATCTTAAAAACTCAATAGAATCCCCTAACCGCGCTAGGGCGGAGGTGGAAAGCCCGGATCCAGCACGTGCGGGAGAGGACTTGGAGCCGCAGACCGGCCCTGACGATCCCCAAGTCGTTGGGGATGGCGGGGAAGCGCCTAAAAGATTTTTATGAATATCTGTATGGTCGATTTAGGAAGCGTTTGCTATGATCTGTTAATTACAAACGGTGTTATGTTGATATTCTGTTGGTTTTGGATGTAAAATTTGCCATGTTTCGGTGTAAATTTGTCTGATTCGTCAGATGACGGTGAAATTGTGTTTAAAATGGCTGAAAACGAAGTTGAATATACCGAAGAAAATATCCGATCGTTAGATTGGAAAGAGCATATTCGGATGCGTCCGGGGATGTATATTGGAAAGCTTGGCGATGGTGCTACGCCGGATGATGGGATTTATGTTTTGATTAAGGAAATTGTGGACAATTGCATTGATGAATTTGTAATGGGCAATGGGAAACGAATTGATATTAAAATTAAAGATGGTGTGGCATCGATTCGTGATTACGGACGTGGGATTCCGCTGGGGAAGGTGATTGATTGTGTTTCTAAAATTAACACGGGAGGGAAATACGACTCGAAAGCGTTTAAAAAATCGGTGGGGTTAAATGGGGTGGGTACCAAGGCGGTGAATGCGTTGAGCGAGAGTTTTACGGTTTCGTCGGTGCGGGAAGGGGAACAAAAAACGGCTTATTTTGAGCAAGGGAATTTGATTAATGATCATCCGATTGAGTCATCGACTGAAAAGAATGGGACGTATATTGTTTTTACACCAGATCGGTCGATTTTTAAGAATTACGTTTATAAAATTCCGTATTTACAGAAATTGTTTTGGAATTACTGTTACCTGAATCGTGGTTTAACGATTTATTTTAATGGGGAGAAGTTTGTTTCTGAAAACGGTTTGCATGATTTGTTGGTAGACAATTTGGAAAGCGATCCGCTTTATCCGATTATTCACTTGGAAGGCGAGGATATTGAGGTGGCGTTTACGCATATACGGTCGTATGGCGAAAATTACTATTCGTTTGTGAATGGGCAGCATACCACGCAGGGAGGAACGCATTTAACTGAGTTCCGTGCCGCAGTGGCCAAGGTGATTCGGGATTTTTATGGGAAAAACTACGACGCGGTGGACATTCGACAGTCGATAGTTGCCGCTATTTCAGTGAAGGTGGTGGAGCCTGTTTTTGAATCGCAAACCAAGACCAAATTAGGATCGCAAGAGATTGAACCGGACGGAAAATCGATGCGGGCGTTTATCAATGATTTTTTGAAGGAAAAGTTGGATAATTTCTTGCATCGGAATCCGGAAACGGCGGAAACCTTGGAGAAAATTATTAAACAAGCGGAAAAAGAGCGGAAGGAATTGACTGGGATTCGTAAATTGGCGCGCGATCGAGCTAAGTCGGCGAGTTTGCACAATAAAAAATTACGCGATTGCCGAGTTCATTACAATGACAAGGTGGATAGCGATAAAAAAGACAAAACGACCTTGTTTATTACGGAGGGAGATTCGGCAAGTGGATCGATTACTAAATCGCGAAGGGTGGACACTCAAGCGGTGTTTAGTTTGCGAGGAAAACCGTTGAATAGTTTTGGTTTGACCAAGAAAGTGGTCTACGAAAACGAAGAGTTTAACCTTTTGCAAGCTGCCTTAAATATTGAAGAAGGAATTGAAGATTTAAGGTATAAAAATGTTGTAATTGCTACTGATGCCGATGTGGATGGAATGCACATTCGCTTGTTATTATTGACTTTCTTTTTGCAATTTTTCCCTGATTTGGTGCGGAAAGGGCATGTGTTTATTTTGCAAACACCTCTTTTTAGGGTGCGAAATAAAAAAGTGACGTATTATTGTTATTCGGATGAAGAGCGGGTGAATGCGATTGAAAGTTGCGGTAAAACTGCGGAAATTACCAGATTTAAAGGGTTGGGAGAGATTTCGCCAGATGAGTTTAAGAATTTTATTGGGGAAGATATTCGTTTGGATCCGGTGTTGATTGGAAGCGATGCGAAGATTGAAGATGTGTTAACTTTTTACATGGGTAAAAATACGCCTGATCGTCAAGATTTTATTATTGATAATTTGAAATTTGACGAGGTGATTTCGCCTGTGGCTTAATATGTTTTATGATGAAAATATGTTATAAAATCCATTTGATTGCCTTTTTTGGGCTTTTTTTAATGGGGTTGGCTGGAAGTGCACAAGACAAAGGAATTGTCCGTTTTATGGTGGACGTAGATAATAGCTACTTTCAAATTGAGTTGAACGATACTTTTTTGTTAAAGCGTCATCGGGATACTTTACCCGCAGGAAATTATACGGGCAAGGTTTGGTCGCCTGGGTACGAAATCATGCCGATTGAATTTAAGGTAGTGGCTGGTTTAACGACTGAGAAGTATGTGAAAATGCTTAAAAATCAGGATTTTATTAATTATGAAAAGGATTATAGGGTATATCGATCGCATTTTCATAAACAATTGACTCTTCCGTTGACTGTTAGTTTGGCAGGTGCTTTAACCACTGGTTTTTTTATGACAAAAGCCTATACCAGTAAAAAAATGGTAATGCAGGATTTAGATTTGTACGACCGCTCGCCAAGTCCAACTGAAATTGATGAAATTAAAGTTCGAATTGACGAAAATAATACGCGATACAATCGGCAACGATTTGGCTTTTACGTGAGTACTGGCTTAACCTTGGCTTGTGTTGGAACTACAATTTGGTCGTATCGGCACTTTAAACGAACCTATACCGAACCAACGTTCAATAAGGAAAGTCCTTTTGAAGAAAAATATTCGTTCAACTTAACGCCCTACGGATGCAGTCTCGCAATAAAACTTTAAGATTTAGCCTTCTTTTTTTGGGAGTGATTTTGTTGGTTTCTACCTCTTGTCTAAAAAAAATTGAGCGCACGGATGATTTAAATACCAATATTTTTGATCGGGAATACAGCGGTGACATTTGGTACGAAGTGAATAGTTTGACCCAAGTAACGAACGATCTAGGCCAGATCCGTGCCCGTTTTTCAGGACAAATTTACCCAGATAAATTACCTACATTAAAACCAAGTGCGATTTATATTTTGGCGGAAGGAACAGGATTTACAGAGCAAGTGATTGATTTAAATCAAAATCCAAGTGGGAATTTTCCATTTAGCATTGATTTGCCCTATGTAGATGGAATGGCAGAATATTGCATTACGCTTTCTATTTACGACGAAGATCAAGCAATTGGGATTAATCCGTTTTCGGTTTGTCGGGAGTTGTAAGTTTTGAGGGCAGAGTGAATTAGGGCAGAGCGATAAGGGCAGAATGAGTATGAGGGTTTAGGGCAGAGTGATTTAGGACAGAGGGCAGAGGGTTTCTAAGAGGGTGCAGGGCAGTAGCAGTTTAAGGAGATTTTGGATGGAAACTTTAATACCTAATTTCACCGATTCCTTGTCGGATGATTTCAACTTCGCCATCTGCGAGATTTACAACTGTGGAAGGAACATTCAAACCAAATCCTCCATCAATTACGGCATCGACTTTGTTTTCCCAATTGCCTACAATTATATCTGGATCGGTTGAGTAATCAAGGATTTCGTCGTCGTCATGAATGGAGGTGGTGACCATTGGATGTCCCAAATATTCGATGATTTTAAGGACGATGTTGTTGTCAGGAATTCTAATTCCAACGGTTTGTTTGGGTGAATCAAAAAGCTTTTGAATTTTACCAGTTGCTTCTAAAATAAACGTAAACGGACCGGGTAAATTTTTGTTCAGAATTTTAAATGTCGGTCGATCCACATGTTTGGCATATTCTGACAATTGGCTGAGATCATTAAAAACGATGGAAAAATTCGCATTTTTAAGTTTAATTTCTTTCAGTTTGGCCAATTTTTCGATGGCACGTTTGTGATGAAGACTACAACCAAGCGCGTAAACAGTATCTGTTGGATAGACAATGACACCACCACGATCCAAAAGATCAGCAATTAACCTTATTTTTTGAAGGTCTGGATTTTCAGGATGTAAGATATGCTGCATTTTTACGCTTTACAGGCCGCAAAGATAGCATTAATTTTTTGATAGTCAACGGCATATTTTGGTCCCATGTCAATTGGTAACAGTTCCTTAAGGTCTTGTTTAGCGGTAAAATGAACTGCGTTGACACCGATTTTGGAAAACGCATTTACGTTTGAAGCATTAATTCCGCTTCCCGCCATGATGTCAATTTTTCCATGGGCAGTTTCTAGCATCGATTGAATCAGAGAAATCCCTTCAATTGCAGTTGGTTGTGCGCCAGAGGTTAAAACGCGATTAAAGCCGATAAAAATCAAATTTTCCAATGTCTTTAAAGGATCTAATGAAACGTCAATTGCCCGATGAAAAGTGGTTCCTAGGTCTAGTTTTAATGCCGTTTCCATTAAAAGAACGGTTCGTTTAATGTCAAGTTCACGATTTTCTTTCAAGAGACCAAAAACAACTCCTTTTGCGCCAACATCATGTACCGCTTGAATGTCACGGTGCATTAATTCCAACTCTTTTGGCGTATAGACAAATCCACCAGCGGAGGGTCGAATCATCACATACACTTCGGCCGTTGAATTTTTGACACAGGCTTCAATCAGTCCAATACTTGGGGTTAAACCGCCTTCGCTCAATGCGGCACATAATTCCACACGTTTAGCACCAGCTTCGGAAGCGGCAATTGCACCTTCGACACTATCAATACAAATTTCAATTTCCATTACTTGACTTCGATTTCATCAATGAAGAGCCAAGCTGGTTGTCCTGCTGCTTCGTGTCCATTTGGAACCACACCAATATTTGTGGCCTTAAACCGAATGAAGCGTGCTGGAAGTTTCTCGCCTTTCTCATTAAGTTGGATTTCAACAGGCAAGATACTTTTCTTATTTGATAAATCGATCGAATTGGTAGAAAAAATTCGGGTTTCCGACCATTTTTTTCTATCTTTAGAGATGGACACTTCAACTGTTGATGGTAAAAAGATCCACGAATTTGAATATTGATAAAAGTTGCAGGCCATTTTTGAGATGGATTGAATTTTCCCTAAATCCAGCTCAACTTCGACATTTTTGCCGAAAAAACCTTGCCAAGTGCCGTCTCTAAAATCTAAGGATCCGATTCGCCCATCCACCAAATTCTTTTTTTCGTTTCCTGGATACCATCGGTTATATTCGGTGGCGTAAACAACAGTGCTATTTAAGGCTACATGGGTTGAAATGGTTTGTTTGATTGGGTTACCATAGACTTTTCCTGCTTTAAACGCTTGAACCTCTAGTATTCCACTTCGATTTAAAGCAATTGGAGCTGAGTAAGCTTGAAATTCATCTTTTTCAGACCAGCGGTATTTTAAGGTTAAATTAGACAGGCTTTTATCCAAATGGATTTGAATTGAATCTTCTTGAAACTCAAATCGAATTTGAGCACCGATGGATTCCATTCCATAAGTAATGCCTTGTTTTTCTAACCAGGGATAATGACCTTGCAAACGCACATAAAAATCATCAAAATTAGGTTGTTTTGGTGCGCTCCATAAAACTTCTGCCAAAGCAATCATTCGCGGAAAAACCTTTGAATCTAAATTTTGTTCGTTCGGCACATGTTCGGTCCAGATATTACATTCGCCGCCAAGAATGTACTTGTGAAATTTTTCTTCCAATTCATGTGGGATTGGATTAAAACCGTAGATTTTTTGTAAATCAATCGCCGCCAAACTATAATCCAAATAACAATGGCTGGTCGGCGACATAATGACATCATGCTTGGTGCGAGCGGCTTCTAATCCTCCATCCATTCCGCGCCAACTTTGAACCGTGGCAGTGGGAGAGAGGCCTCCTTCTAAAATCTCATCCCAACCAATTAATTTACGGCCATTTTTGGTTAAAAATTTTTCAATTCGTTTAATAAAATAGGATTGTAATTCGTGGGCATCTTTTAAACCTTCGTCAACCATTCGTTTTTTGCATTTGTTGCAGTGTTCCCACCTGAATTTAGGGGCTTCATCCCCGCCAATGTGAATATATTCTGAAGGAAAAATCGCCATGACTTCTGTCAAAACATCTTCTAAAAAAACAAAAGTACTGTCATTTCCTGCGCAGAAAATCTCTTTAAAAACGCCCCAATCGTTGGCTACTGAAATAGGACCACCTGCACAGGATAAATGTGGATAGGCTGCCAATGCTGCTTGGGCGTGCCCTGGCAATTCAATTTCTGGAATTACGGTAATGTGTCGTTCGCTTGCATAAGCGACAATTTCTTTCAACTCTTCAGTGGTATAAGATCCTCCGTAAATAGAACCATCCGCTTCTGTTCGCCAAGCACTTATTTCAGTGAGTTTCGGATATTTAGCGATAGGAATCCGCCAACCTTGATCTTCTGTCAAATGAAAATGGAGGACATTCATTTTATAATAGGCCAAGGCATCAATGTATTTAAAAACCACCTTTTTATCAAAAAAATGGCGACAAACATCCAATAACAATCCACGGTGTGGAAAGGCTGGGGCATCATTAATCGTAACGCATGGCAAGGCAATCGCCAAATGTTTGGTTGAAGCATAAGCGCTCGTCCCTAAAAGTTGTCTAAGGGTTTGAATTCCACGCATGACCCCAATTGGAGAGCTTCCTGCAATTCGCAATTCATTCGGTTGTATCTTTAATAGGTAGGCTTCGGTATTATTTGCATCTTGAATCGTTGAGTCGATGGAAAGAACGAGGTTTGTTTGACTTGAATTTACTTCAAGTTTATCGGAAGGTAATGTAATTAAAATATCTGTTAATAAATTGCTTAGGTATTTTTTTTCATTCGTCAATTCGAGGGGTGCAGTAATTTCTAAATTGCCAGTAAGTTCAAATTTTCCAATTTCTTTTTTTATTGATTTTGGATAAGGAATCAGTTCCATTTTTTGCTCAACTTTGTCTAATTGGTTGTCGATTCGTGTTTTAGTTGGTTGATCGCTCGCAAAAGGTAAAACAAGCAATAAGTAAAATAGAAATTTTACCATTCTTTCTCGTATTTAGCGTCTACCATTTTTTCGTTAAGTTGATCGCGCAAGGCCACGTTAAATCCGGCATATACACTGTGACAGCCAACTTCTCCATTTTTAGACAAGGCAATAAAACCCACTTGTAAGTTTTCGAGGTTTTTATGCCTTTTAATGATTCTTGCAACGGCTTCTTCACAAGCTTCTTGAGGCGTTTTACCATGTCGCATTAATTCTACCACAATCGCACTTCCCGCCACACGAATCACCGCTTCACCTAAACCCGTTGCACAAGCCGCGCCAACTTCATTATCCACAAATAAACCAGCACCGATAATGGGCGAATCCCCAATTCGTCCGTATAATTTATACGCCATGCCACTAGTCGTGCAAGCACCCGCCAGATTTCCAGCTTCATCAATGGCGAGCATTCCAATAGTGTCGTGGTTCTCACTATTAATTCGCGGTTGATAATTTGACGATTTTAACCAGTTTTGCCAAGCTTCTTTCGAGCTTTCTGTCAATAAATTGGTTTTTTTAAAGCCCTTTGACAAGGCAAACGTTAAAGCGCCATCGCCCGCTAACATCACGTGGGGCGTGTCTTCCATCACTTTTCTGGCCACCGAAATTGGATTTTCAATGTGTTGTAAAAAAGCTACTGCGCCACAATTTGAATGATGATCCATGATGCAGGCATCTAAGGTAACATTTCCATCACGATCAGGTAATCCACCCAAGCCAACACTGGTATTGTTAGGATCTGATTCTGTGACACGAACCCCTTTTTCTACGGCATCTAAAGCACTTCCACCTTTAGAAAGGACTTCCCAAGCTGCTTTATTTGCATCCAATCCATGATTCCACGTTGATACAACAATTGGTTTGATGACCTTTTGCTTTTTTTTCGATTGTAGTGCTAGGGTTAATTGATCTGGAGCAGCCGTCACTGCTTGACTCATTAAGACAACACTTCCAACAGCGCCGAGTTTAATAAATTGTCTTCTTGATTTCATGGTACTCTTTTGAGCTTGATTAATAGATAATCACTTAAAATTGATGTATTTAAGTATATGGCGTTTCAATTTTATTCTTCCGAATAAGGAAAACGCAAATGTTTTACCGAAGTACCGTTATTTTTAATTTCTTCCAACGATTTTATTCCAATTTCGATATGTTCTTTTACATAATCGCGCGAAACATTTTCGTCGCTTTTACTGGTTTTGATGCCTTCTGCAATCATTGGTTGATCAGAAACAAGTAAAAGTGCACCAGTTGGAATTTTATTGGCAAAACCGGTAATAAAAAGGGTGGCGGTTTCCATGTCAATGGCCATTGCCCGGGTTTTTCTCAAATAATCTTTAAAATCATTGTCATGTTCCCAAACGCGCCGATTAGTGGTGTAAACTGTTCCTGTCCAATAATCTCGTTTATGTTCGCGAATGGCTGTTGAAACCGCTCGTTGTAGATTAAACGCAGGTAATGCCGGAATTTCAGGAGGGAAAAAGTCGTTGGAGGTTCCTTCGCCTCGAATGGCAGCAATTGGTAAAATATAATCGCCAATGGCAGTTTTCTTTTTTAATCCACCACATTTACCTAAAAATAAACAAGCATTGGGATGAATCGCACTCAATAAATCCATGATGGTGGCAGCATTCGCGCTTCCCATAGTGAAATTTATAAAGGTGATTCCATTTGCTGTCACATTGGGCATGGCTTTATCTAATCCCTTAATTGGAACCTTGTAAATTTCCGAAAAAATTTCGAGGTATTTATTGAAATTGGTCAACAAGATATATGACCCAAAATCTTCAAGGGAAGTTCCTGTATATCTTGTTAACCAATCTTTTACTATTTCTTCTTTAGAGTTCATTCCGACAGTTTATTCTCCAGCACCACAAGCACCTGGCTCGCAAGCACCTGGTTCACATGCCATTGCGCCTGAATCCGTTGAATCGGCTGGTTTATCACATTTTTTCTTGTCACATTTTTTCTTGTCACATTTATCCTTGTCACATTTCGTTTTATCGCATTTGTCTTTATCACAGCATTTTTCACCTGTAGCAGTTGAATCTGCTTGAGCTGCCTCAGTTCCATCAGCAGCAGAGTCACTGCATGAATAAACGAAAAGAGATAAAGATAAGACCAGTAAAAAAGTTATTTTTTTCATTGTACTATTATTTGTTTGTATCATCAGTTCGTCTTCGAACCTAAAAGCTAAGGTACTAAATTAAACCCATTCAATATTTATAAATTTTGAATTTATTCATCTTTTTTGGAATTATATCTGAGCGAGTTGGCTAATTTCCCTTTTTCAGAGAGTAAAATAGCGATGTTTTTAGTTCCTTCAAATTCCCCAAAAATTATGATCATGATCACTGTTATTGGCACGCTTAATACCATGCCTGTAATTCCCCAAATTGCTCCCCAAATACTAAGTGCGAGAATGACGATAAACGAACTAACATTAAGAGAATTCCCCATTACTTTAGGCTCAAGAAAATTACCAATGATCATTTCGATTGTGCCAATCACTAGTAAAACAAGCAATGCCATGTTCAGATCGCCAAATTGTAATAAGGCCATCAACGCGGTAAAAAAAGGAGCAAATAACGACCCTATTGTTGGGATATAACTCAAAATAAAAATCAAAAAGGACCAAAATAGGGCAGAATCGACGCCAATGATTAGGAGGGCTATAAAACTTAAACTACCTACCAATAACCCAATAAAAGTTTTTAAAGCGATGTATCTACTCACCGAATCGCCAATTCTTTGAAGAATATGAGTGACTTCTTGTTGTTTTTCAGAGGATGGAAAGATGGAAAGAATTTTTGACTTGAATAAGGTCTCTTCAATCAAAATAAAAAGCAAATAAAGCGCAATCATAAACGTATTACCCAAAATTTCTGTTAAACCAGTAATCAAATTTCCAATTAAACTCGAAAATTCAATTTCTCCAACAAAATTTCCCATGAGAACCTCAATATCAATGTTAAATAGGGTGTTTAAGTCTAATTTAAAGACATTTAAATTAGCTTCGTACGTAGATAAATTGTTCATGATTTCATTCATATTGTTCACCAAGAGGTACATGATTCCACCAAGAAATAAGTACAAAATAATTAAGGCCAAAAAATTCAAGACCCATTGTGGTAAACGTTTTCCGATAAATGGAATACGTTTCGCCATTTTCCGGATTTCACGAATAAAAAACCAAACGAAAATTGCCAGAATTAGTGGTAAAATGATGCTCTTTCCAATTATTAACAGGAAAATACTTGCGAGTGTGATGACAATAATGGAAGCTGTATTAACTAATTTCATAGTTTTAATGATATTTAGAGAGTATGGTAAGGGCAACCGAAATTTTACGGTAATCAATTTCCCCAGATAAATGATCAAAAATTGGTTTCAATTGATTGGTTTGATTCAATTGCTTTTTGGCCATTTTTACTTGATTTACTTCGTATTCTGTCACGTAATTATTTAAATTAATCGGGTGATTTTCTTCAAACAATTTGCACAAATGACCCAAAACCGTGTTAGGAGTCATTTTTCTAATCTCACAGATTTCTTCCAACGATTTTCCTTGTTCATAATAAAGTAAGGTTTGTTGAAGTGTAGTTAATTTTGGAGCAAATTCTTGTGCGTTTAGGTCATTGATTATCTTCAAAATATCTTTTCCAAACCGCTGAAATTTCACTTGTCCCATCCCTTGGATTTCAAGTAGTTCGTAATCGGTTTTAGGTTTTATAGTTGCAATTTCATTCAAGGTTGAATCGTGAAAAATGACATAAGCAGGCACCTTGTTTTGCGCAGCGATTTCTTTTCGATAAACTTTCAACGCATCTAATAAAGGACTTCCTCCAGGTGCCGATTGGGACACTTTTCGTTCCTTTTTTTCTGGCGATTTAGCGATAGTTTTTGTGACAGGTCTCGAAATTGGCAATTTATCAGTGGAATAAAGAACCGCGCGACCAGCTTCTGTGACTTTTAACTTTAAATAATCGTCATAAGCAATTTCGATAAGTCCTAAATTAATAAACTGATTGATATACTGTTGCCAATCCACAAAGCTATGGTCTTTGCCAACTCCATAGGTTTTTAATTCGTGGTATTGCCGTTCGTAAACGTCCATACTTTTAGAACCTCGGAGGATGTTGATTAACAAATTAGCTCCCACCTGTTCTTTTGTTCTTAAAATGGCCGACAAGGCCATTTGCGTAATGATTTTACCATCAAAAAATTCGGGAGGATTGTTGCAAATGTCGCAGTTTTGGCAATCTTCACTTTTAAATTCACCGAAATAGGAGAGGAGGATATTTCTTCTGCAGGAAGTAGCTTCGGCGTAGTTTAGGATTCGTTTTATTTTTTCTTGGTAAGTTTCCTTAAATTCTGACTCTTTAATAAAATCATTTAATAGAATAACATCACGATAATTGTAATAAAGAATTGTATCACTCGCCAGGCCATCCCGCCCAGCACGGCCAATTTCTTGGTAATAGCCTTCGATATTTTTTGGAAGATTATTATGGATAATCCAACGAACATTTGATTTATCGATTCCCATTCCAAAGGCAATTGTCGCACAAATAACGGTAAAATGATCGTGGATAAAGCCATCTTGCACCGCATCACGACTGGCATTGTCCATTCCCGCGTGGTAATGTCTTGCATTAAAACCATTCGAGTTCAATAAAGCACTCCATTGTTCGGTTTCTTTTCTGGATAAGCAATAAATAATTCCTGCATCATCCATACGACCCCGAATAAAGGCCATAATTTCCTTTTCCTTTTGTTTGGCAGGAATTTGAGAACGAACAGCCAAGCTTAAATTTTGACGGTTAAAAGAAGACAGAAATAACTGAGGTGAATTTAAGTCCAATTGATTAGCGATATCTTTTCGTGTAATTTTATCTGCCGTGGCGGTTAAGGCCATAAAAGGAACATTGTGGTAATGTTTGCGCAGCGCTTTGATTTGTCCGTATTCCGGTCTAAAATCATGTCCCCACATCGAAACGCAATGCGCTTCGTCAATTGCAACCATTGAGATAGGAACATTTTTCAACCAAGAAGAGAAAGCAGAGACCAATGTTTCTGGAGCAATGTAAAGTAATTTTAACCGATTTTCAATGCAAGCTTTTACAATTTCGCGTTTTTCGGTTTCAGATTGTGAACTATTAAAATACGCCGCTTTAATCCCATTTGATGTTAAGGATTCAACCTGATCGCGCATCAAAGAAATTAAGGGGGAAATAACCAATGTTACATTCTTAAAAATTAAGGCAGGTATCTGAAAACAAACCGATTTCCCACCTCCTGTAGGCATTACAACAATAGAATCTTGACCACTTAAGGTATGTTCTATTACCTCAAGTTGATTCGGTCTAAATTGATCATATCCGTAATATTTTTTGAGTATTTCTTTTGGCTGTTGCATTAAATCAAAGATAAAAAAAAATACCTTTCGAGCAACTTCAAAAAACTATTTTGCTAAAAAAATTATCAACTATTTGCGAAAAAATTAAGCAGAAAGAAAGTTAAATAGTAGGATCATCAAAGCACCTTCAAACTGTCCAATTCTTGCTGGGTGATGGTTGGAGGAATAATTCCCTTTTCGATTTTACCTAACGCAAATTCGGCAGTGATTTGTGCTTTTTCTTGGGTAGAAAAGCCTTTATTTCCTTGAACTGCGGGAATGTGAGGTTGATTAATAAAAGGTTGTCCGTTGAGTAAGATTTTATAACCCCAATCTAATCCTTCGTTTTGAAATGTTTCTACGGTATAATGGTCTTCTGTTTGCGTCTGAATTTCTTCAGTTATAGGCGTTACAGGAACATTTTCTTCCGATTCTTTTACCTCAGATTGGCATTGAATAAAAAGTAAAAAGGGGAGGAGAGGTAAAATTAGTTTCATTAATTAAATACTACAGATTTAGAAGCAATAAAATTCGATTCATCGTAAAAACAAACAAAATACTGGCCACTTACGATTTTTTCATCGGATGAAATAAAATACCGTCCGTCTCCTTGATTTTCTATATTCATCAATCCTGAAATTTCTTGTCCTGAAACAGAAAATATTCGAATTTGAAGATTGGAAATTTGCATTGGAAAAGCCACCGTAAAATGCGCGTTGGTTGGATTAGGGTAAAGATTAAAATCAGCAGCATCACATTCAGCAGTGCTTAATGGATAAGGTTCATATTCGTAAAAATCGTCGTGGTATTGGCCATTGTAACCTAAGCCCACAAAAATTCGCTCGTCAATGACTAAAGCGCTTGCTTGTGTTCGCGCATGCGGAAAGTCGGCGCGTTGCGACCAGACATCCCCAAAATAATTGTACGACCAAACATCTTTGCGATATTCAAAATCATTATCTTCACCTAACATGATGTAGGCATTCGGAAAAACGCCACATCCTACTGCACCTAATCGCGGAGTTCCAGGAAAATCAGCCTTTTGATCCCATGTGTCTGTCAACGGATTATATTCCCAAAAATCATCCATATATCCTAAACTACTTCGTCCTGTACCAACATAACCTTTTCCACCCATTGTAAATCCAACAGCTTCTTTTCTTGCACCGCCTTCAAAATCAGCTAATTCTTCCCATTCATTTAAACTAGGATCGTAACTGTAAAAATCCGATTTTAAATTTTCTGCATCTTGCCCAAGTCCTACATAACCTTTTTGATCAATAGCAAAACCAATCGCCCCATTTCGAGGCGTTCCTGCAAAATCTGCCATTTGCGTCCATGTTCCAGTTGAAGCATCGAATCGCCATAAATCCTTCAATAGAGTCGAACCAACACCAAGCCCAACATACGCAAATGTATCAATCGTGAATGCAATTGCTGATGCTCTTTCCAAGCCTGCACCAGCATCTCCGCCCAAAGAGGTTTCGTCATCCCAATCATCTTGTTCTACATCATACGAATACAATCTGCGTTTTAAATCAATCAAATCAACCCCTGTAACCACGTATCCTTGATTTTGTAACGTAAACGTAGCGGCAGCTGCTCGAGGTGGACCGTTCACTGAGTCTCTTTGAATCCAAACATTTTGAGTTCTTGCAAGCGAGGAAATACTTAAAACTAAAAGAAATAATCTTATTCTCATATTATTGCAATTTTTTTGATCCCCACAGGAACTTTATTTGAATTTACAATTACCAGGTGATAATAACCAGTCACCAAATTTTCTCGGTTTAGTTGAAAGACATTGGATTGAAAACTCCCTTTTTGAACTTCTTGTCCTTGTAAATTATGAATCATATAAGAACCTTCAGAAAGTTTTTCAGGAAGAGCTACTGTTGCGTTTTCACGAATTGGATTTGGATAAACATTCATGATTTGTTCACCATCTTCGAGTAAAGACAAGGTTCCAACTGGCGCATATTGATAAAATGTTTGTTTTTTACCTGTTACTTCTTTTCCTAAGCCAGCATAACCATAAGGACCAATTGAAAATGCGATTCCATGCGCTCTTCCACCTCCTGGAAATGCGGCACGCAGTGTCCATGATTCGGTATAATAATTATATTCCCACAATTCGTCTTTTAAACCACCATCGATACCAAAAACAACATATCCTTTTGTACCAATGGTAAATGTACTTGCTGCAGCTCGTTCTGTTCCAGGAAAATCGTCTGTTGGTTCCCAAGTATTTGTTGCGGTATGATAAATATATAAGTCTTTTCTAAAAACATCATGATCTGTTCCTAAGCCTACAAAAGCGTCACCCTCAAGAGCAAAACTTATTAATTGGTAACGGTCGCCGCCCGGAAAAGGAGTTTTTTCAGTCCATGTGTCCGTTTCTGGGTTGTATTGCCAAAGTTCAAAAATATAAGCATCTGGTCCAATTTTGCCACCAACTACATATCCGCAACCCAGTTCGGCAAAAGCTGAGGCTTGATAAATCCCCGTGTCTCCCCCCCCCGGATAATCCGCTTTTGCTGTCCACGAATTACCCATTGGGTCGTATTCCCAAAAATCTTTTAATTTTTGGGCTAAATCCCCATCATCCAAATCAACACCAGTTCCAACATAGCCTTTACCTTCAATTGCAAATCCGATTGCATTTCTGCGCGCAAGAGCTGGCATTGATGCTTTTTGTGTCCAAACGTCTAATTCGGGATTGTACTCCCATAAATCGTTGTGTGTTATTTCCGCGGTATCTACTCCACAACCTACATAACCATAATCACCAATCGAAAAAGCAACCGCACGCTCACGTTTTAGACCCCCAAAAGGTGATTTTTTTGTCCAACTATTTTCCGGTTGCGCATTCAAATTCAAAAAGATCATATTCAAAAGCACCAGAAAGGAAATTCTCATTTTCGTCATTTGGTCAACCATTTATTTTTAATTTCTCAATTTAATAGGCATCAATTGGTCGCTAATTTAAACCATTTTTTTTAATACAAGGTAAAGATAACAATCCCTTCATTTTTTTACTTTTTTTCAATGATTAATTTTCAAGCGAGGCTTTAATAATTTAACAAAAAATGGACTTTAAATGTAAAAAACAGCCTTATTTTACGTTTTTAACCCTTCAATGGTTATCTTCGTAAAAAATAGAAATTATGAACGTAAGATCGCTTGAACCAAAAGAAATTTGGAATCATTTTGAAGACTTAAATGCCGTGCCACGACCTTCTAAAAAAGAAGAAAGAGTGCGCCAATTTATGGTGGATTTTGGTAAAAATTTGGGTTTGTCCACAGTGACTGATAAGATTGGAAACGTGATCATTAAAAAACCAGCTTTTCCTGGGTACGAATTGAAAGAAACCATAATTTTACAGACACATATCGACATGGTTCACCAAAAAAATGGCGATACGGTCTTTGATTTTGATGCAGAAGGAATTCGATCGTATATTGAGGGAGATTGGGTAACGGCCGAAGGTACGACACTTGGAGCAGATAATGGAATAGGGGTAGCAGCAGCCATGTCGATTTTATCATCTACCACAATTCCACACCCGGCCATCGAAGCTTTGTTTACCATTGATGAAGAAACTGGAATGACAGGCGCAAAGGAATTAGACGGCTCCCTTTTAGCTGGAAAGATATTATTGAATTTAGATACGGAGGATGACGATGAATTTTCGGTCGGTTGTGCGGGAGGAATTGATACGAATACTTTATATAATTATGCGCAAGAGATTGTGCCTGAAAATTATACAGCGTTTAAATTAGAAGTAAAAGGGTTAAAGGGGGGGCATTCGGGCATGGATATTCATTTGATGCGCGGGAATGCAAATGTGTGGATGAATCGATTGGTTTATGCGTTGAGCGAGGAAAGTGATATTCGAATTTGTGAGTTGGAGGGGGGGAGTCTTCGCAATGCAATTCCGCGGGAAAGTACTGGAATTTTTGTGGTACCGACTGTCGATTTTTCAACACTTCAAACAAATTTTGAAAAGCAACGAACTGCGATTATAGGTGAATTTTCGCTTGTGGAAACAAATGCAAGCATTCAACTAACTCCAATGAGCGAACATCCTTCAAAAATGGTGGTTTTGGCAGATCAGAAGAAAATTGTTGCTTCTATTTATGCCGTTCCAAACATGGTTTGGAAAATGAGCGAAAAAATTCCTGGATTAGTGGAAACTTCATCTTCATTGGCCAAAGTAATTGTCAAAGATGGCGAATACATCACACGATCCTTGCAACGAAGTATGTTAGAAACTGGTAAAAAGGACATCGCAAATGCAGTGAAATTGACGTTTGAATTAATGGGAGCACAGGTGGAGCAATCGGGAGAATATCCAGGGTGGGCTCCAAATCCATCTTCAAAAATATTGCAGGTTTTAGAAAATAAATATGTAAGTCTATTTAACGAAAAACCAAAAGTAGCCGCATGTCATGCAGGACTAGAATGTGGAATTTTGAGCGAACATTTACCAGGATGCGATATGATTTCGTTTGGGCCAACCATCCGTAATCCACATTCGCCTGACGAAAAGGTGAACATTGCTTCGGTTCAAAAATTTTGGAAATTCTTTTTAGAAATTTTAAAGGACAGTCCTTTAAAAGCTTCGTAGTCATATAGTGCATTGATACTTTATCCAAAATAGGTAAATGAGATTTGTGATAATCATCGGTTTAATGGTATTTGAGGCATGTACTAAATCTAATTTAGTTCATGAACGGTATATTCGCAATAACACGGCAACAGATACGATTATAGTCATGAATCCTGATTTTGATGATGCAATCGACACCATTGCTCCGGGCGACACAGCCTTGGTTTATAAGTTCGAAATGTTAGACAATCAATCGGCTACTGCGCCTTGTGCTTGGCCAGGCGATACACTCATCGTTAAAAATCACCTCGGTCAATACTTAATTAGGAGTGTAAAAGAAGAAGATTTTTGGACTTATACAATTCAAGGAACGATCGATCGCCGTCAGCAATGTTTTTTTATCATCAGCACAGGCGATTTCTAAATGAAAAAATACTTGTTTTTCTTTGCGTTTTTTGTCCCTTTCGGAATCCTAGCACAAGTTAGTTTTGGAATTAAAATTTGGAGGTTTAGCTGTACATCACCAAAAAGTAGATCCAAATTATTACCGACTAAGTATAAATTAAAAGGGGCGATTTGTTGGATACTTAGGTGTTTCATTTGTAGCAACTTACCAAATAAATTAAAACCTTGTTGCTAAATTCATTCACCATCATGCCTTTTAATTGAGCAGGAAAACGGTCAGTAATGACTCATCTAGGAATTGATTTTCAAGATAGAATCATTGTAATCCATAATCCCCCCATCAATTAAGTGACTCCTTTGGTCCTCTTATTTATTATCGAAAAAATTGGCAACAGCTGGCCAATCTTAAAAAAAATCTCAGAGGTTTCGAATTACAATCGAAGTCGTTGAATAATTTAACAGTTTTACGATCAGGATACCCAAACCGTTTTCCCCATCCGATCTATTTCAATTTTTTGATCATCTTGGAGTAATCGTAAATTCTCCATCAAATTGTTTTCTTCCAAAGTTGAAAAATAGGAGATTAAGTCAATAATTAATAATGGATTGGCCTCTTCTGAAAGTTCATGAATTGCCTCCATAATTCGGGCCGACATTTCTAGGTTTTTTTGTTGGTTTTTCACGCAACTCGAACATTTTCCGCAAGGCTGGGTGGTGGATTCTCCGAAATAACGAAGTAGAAATTCACTTTTACATACGTCTGTTTCAACAAATTCGATAATTGACTTCATTTTTTCCAAGGTCACTTTTTTGCGGTCGTGATAAAATACAGGAGAAATTGATAGGTTATTTTCAGTTAATCGTTCTGTTAAATAAGTAATTGTAGGTAAATCAGAGCGCGGAATGTAATGAATTAGTTGCACCGAATCCAAATAGGTCAGAATTTTCTTTACCTCCTTTTCAGCTAGTTCTGTTTTCTGCGCAATTTTCCCCTCGTTTATAGTCACATAATCTTCGTAAACTCCCATTTCAGAACGAAGAATAAACTGAATCACCTTATTGTATTCCTCATTCTTTACTTGGTAATTGTACATTTCATGATTATTGCCCAACATTTTTATTCTGCTGGGCAGTTTATAATTTTCGCTTAAGGCAATAAAATTGCAGAGTTCTAAAAATTTTAATGAATTATAAACTACAATTAAATTTTGACTGTATTTCTCAGAAAATTGCCACAAATCAATTGAGAAAACTTCATCTTTTCCTGTTCCATACGCCAATTGAAAATGATTTCCTAAAGCTGTGTAGATCATTTTAATGGTCTCAATGGGAGGGAATTTCTGTGCGACTTTGGTCTGCAAATTTTTGATATCTTGTGTCGTATAATACAAATTAGCCACGGAGGGCAAACCATCCCTTCCGCCACGCCCAGCTTCTTGAAAATAAGCTTCGATGCTTTGCGGTAAATCGGCATGGAGCACAAAACGAACGTCTGGTTTATCAATTCCCATCCCAAAAGCATTTGTCGCGACAATTACCTTGGCTTTATTCTCCATCCAAAGGTTTTGAGCTGTTTTTCGTTCATTGTAAGTCAAACCGGCGTGATAGAAATCAACTGAAATTTTCCGTTCTCTTAGATAAAGACAGAGTTCTTTCACATTTTTCCGGGTCGAATTATAAATAATTCCTGAGTTTAGATTTTTCAAGAGAAAATGCTCAATTCGATTTAGTTTGTTAATTGTTTTTCCTGTGTTATAGGTTAAATTTTTACGCTCGAACGATTTACGAATGACGTTATTCGATTTAAATGCCAATTTTTTCTGAATATCTTCCACCACATCTTCAGTTGCGGTTGCGGTCAACGCCAAAAAAGGCACTTTTGGATGAATCTCACGAAGCGCTGCAATGTCCAAATAACTTGGCCTAAAATCGTATCCCCATTCAGAAATACAATGCGCTTCGTCGATGGCGATTAAATTAATCTTCATTTTTGCAAACCGCACTTGAAATAGCTCCGATTTTAATCGCTCGGGAGACACGTACAAAAATTTGATATTTCCATAGATCACATTGTCTAAAGCAATATCAATTTCACGTTTTCCCATGGAAGCATTAATGGTCACCGCCATGATCCCATTTGCTTTCAATTGTCGAATTTGGTCTTCCATTAAGGCAATCAAGGGAGAAATAACTAAACAAACTCCGTCCATTACTAAGCCGGGCACTTGGTAACAAATCGACTTGCCGCCGCCTGTTGGAAGCAGGGCTAAAGTATCCTTTTTTGCTAAAATTGTTTCAATAATTTCCCCTTGGACATCTCTAAAATCGTCGAAATTCCAATATTTCTTTAATATGTTACGTGCTTCTTGCAAGCGGGGACTCGTGATTTTGACACTAAATTTTAACGGTTTAGTGCGAAATTAGTTAAACTTAATCGGTTTTAGGAGAAATGTCCCTTGATAAATTGGCGCTTTTATAAAAAAAGATTAAATTTGCGGGATAATAAAATTGGACAATTATGGCAATAGATACCGTAAATATCAAGATTACAAGGGTTGAAAAGTCCAAAATCGAGAGTGTTGATTTTAACGATTTGCCATTTGGTAAGTTCTTTTCTGATCACATGTTTGAAATGGATTTTGTGGATGGAAAATGGCAAGAGCCTACAATTGTTCCTTTTGCGAATTTGAGCCTGCACCCAGCAACTTCAGCTCTTCATTATGGACAATCGATTTTTGAAGGCTTAAAAGCTCAAAAAAACGAAAAAGGTGAAATCCTTGTGTTCCGACCGGACATGAATGCAAAGCGATTTAATGAATCTGCCTTGAGAATGTGCATGCAACCTGTTCCTGAGCAAATTTTTCTTGAAGGAATTCGGGCGTTAATTGATCTTGACAGTGAATGGGTTTCTAGTCGTGAGGGGCAGTCTTTGTACATTCGCCCATTTATGATTGCTACTGATGATTACGTAGGGATTAGACCTTCGGAACGCTATAAATTTTTAATAATCGCTTCACCAGTTGGAGCTTATTATTCAGATCCTGTTCCTGTAAAAATTGAAACAACGTATACTCGTGCCGCGGCAGGAGGAGTAGGTCGAGCAAAAGCAGCTGGAAATTATGGTGCATCGTTATATCCTGCAAAATTAGGACAAGAAATGGGCTATCGCCAGTTAATTTGGACAGATGCTAAAACTCACACTTTCATTGAAGAATCAGGAACAATGAACGTGGTTTTTGTCATTAATGATGTGATTATTACTCCAACAGAAGAGGATGATACCATTTTGAAAGGAATTACCAAACGAAGTATTTTAGAAATTGCTGCCGATTGGGGTTATAAAGTGGAAGAAAGAAAGGTTTCTGTAGAAGAAATAATGACGGCGGTAAAAAATGGTACTTTGCAAGATGCGTTTGGCGCTGGAACAGCAGCAACCATTGCACCAATTAATTTAATTGGTTACGAAGGTGTTAATTATGAACTTCCAAGTATTCCGGATCGGGTAATTTCAAATCGTCTAAGAGACTTTATGAATGAATATAAATCTGGAATGATTGAAGATACCTACAATTGGTTGATGAAAATCTAACAAGACATAAATTTAAAAACGGAAAGGGAAATGAAAGTTTCCCTTTTTTTTGGAACAAATGCAAGAAAACACTAAAAGATTCGGATTAATTGGTAAAACCTTGGGACATAGCTTTTCCAAACCTTACTTTGAAGCTAAATTTAAGGCAATAGGTGAGAATGCCACGTATGAAAATATTGAATTGGCTGAAATTTCGGAAGTTCACCAGATTTTAACTCAAGGTTATTCGGGACTAAATGTTACAATTCCTTACAAAGAAGCAATTATTCCTTATTTGGATGAACTTACACCCGTTGCAAGTGAAATTGGTGCAGTGAATACGGTTCTTTTTAAAAACGGTAGGACAATTGGAACGAATACCGATGCTTTTGGGTTTAAGCAGATGATTAAGCCTTTTTTTGAATCGCATCATGAACGTGCATTGATTATTGGGACGGGTGGGGCATCCAAAGCGGTGGCTTATGTGCTTGAAGAACTGGGGGTTCGGGTTAGTTATTTGTCAAGATCTCCAAAAGCAAACTATGAATTTTCGTATGAAGATGTGAATGAAAACATGATTTTATTTCACGGAATTATTGTGAATACTAGTCCTGTTGGAAGTTTTCCTAAGCCTGAAGAAGCCGTACAAATTCCGTATCAATTTTTAACTCCTAAACATTTGGTGATTGATTTGATTTACAATCCTTCTGAAACATTGTTTTTAAAAAATGCTAAAGCACAAGGGTCAACGGTATTGAATGGTTTGACCATGTTGCATCAGCAAGCTGAAAAAGCTTGGGAACTTTGGAATAATTGTGGCGGAGATGTCCTATAATTCGTTGGTGATTCTTGGTGCCACTGCCAGTGGAAAAACGAAATTGGCCTGTCATTACGCAAAAAAATGTGGGGGAGAGGTGATCAGTATTGATTCGCGGCAAGTGTACCGAAATATGGATATTGGTACTGGTAAAGATTTGATTGAATACACAGTAGATAATCAATTGATTACGTATTATTTAATCGACATAAAAGAGGCGGGATATAAATACAATATTGAAGAGTTTCAACGGGATTTTAAAGCAGCGTTTCTAGAAGTTCAAGCCAATGGAAATTTACCGATTCTTTGCGGGGGAAGTGGACTTTATTTAGAAACAGCCCTAAATGGAAATTCTTATTTAGGGATTCCGAACAATGAGGATGTATGGCTAGAGTTGAAACAATTATCGCCAGAAGCGCTAGAAAAAGCATATTTGCAAATTAGTCCTTCGATTCGAGAAAATTTAAATGCACTGACCGATCAACGAAAGATACGAGCCATTGAAATCGCGCGGTTTCTTGATAAAAATCCCGAATGGAAATCGGCGGAACCATTAACCTTGAATCCTTTATTGATTGGAATTGAGCTCGATCGGGAACTTCGACGCCAAAAAATCACAAAACGTTTAAGCGATCGCTTAAACAACGGATTAATTGAAGAAGTAGAAAATTTATTGACCTTGGGACTCAATCACGCTGATTTGGCCTATTACGGACTTGAATACAAATGGATTAGCAAATATCTATTAAAAGAAATTTCTAAAAAAGAACTTTTTGAAAATCTGAACATTGCGATCCATCAATTCGCCAAAAAACAAATGACCTGGTTTCGTCGGATGGAAAAAAATGGGGCAAAAATTCATTGGTTAGATGCCTTGGCACCGTTGGAAGAGAATTTAGAAAAAATAGATCAGCTTTTTCACCATCAAAGCTTGATTAGTTAATTTTTTTTAATGGATCACTAATAAATGCCGGTGAGAGTGTTCTTTTTCCAATAGAGCTGACGCTGCGATGTGACGAAGGCTTTTTTGCTGGATTTAACAGCAGGTACTCGTTAAATTGATCGGAGTTTTAGAGTATTGTTTGAACAATTTTTTAGGTGAATTGTTTTGACTAAACAACACGAGATTATTGGAAGTTTGAATTTCTGGTTACTTGAAAGGCTACCAACTAAAAAACAGGTGTAAATAAACCAATTATGAAAAAATTATTCGTCGCACTTTTGTGCATTCTCTCTATCAACTCATTTTCACAGCAGCCAATTTTTGCGACTATTGCAGGTGGCGACCTTTATTCATTTGATATTGTGAATTGTACCCGACGATTTGTTGGAGCTACTGAATATGGTTTTGGAGATATTGCCTTTACGCCAAATGGTCAACTTTACGGAATAGTTGGGGGGGAACTTTATCAAATTGACACAACAACGGCGTTCTCGACATTGATTGGTAATACAGAACTTGGAGCTGTCACGCTGGTTGGCTTAAATGATACCACCTTATTGGCTGAATTTGATATGAAGTTATACAGCATTAGTACACTGGATGCAACGGCTAATTATATAGATACCATTGGATTTGGGAGCGATGGTGATTTGACCTGGTATGACGATGATTTGTATATTGTTACTGGTGGGGGAGGAATCGTAAAAATAGTGCTGAATGAAACCATAACGGCCATTGAAAGTGCTACGTTAATTGGCAGCGAAATTTCAATATGTGAAGGAGCCGTAACCGCATCATTTGAGGATGATTACAATTATATTTTGGGTTTTAGCGCGCATGACCTGATTAAAATTTGCCATATCGATGGTACCTATGTCACGATTTGTCAAGAGTTAAATTTTGGTGGAACGCCTGGTGCCGCATCTATTCGCCTACCAAACCAAAGTTATCAACCAACTGATTGCTATACACTTGGGGTGGATAAAAAAAATACTCAACATCAATTTTTAATTTTTCCAAATCCTGCCATTAACCAGCTTACCATTAAGGCTGATTTAAATGAACCTGTGAATTATCAAATTTATAATTCTGTTGGACAAGTAGTAAAGTCAGGCATTTTGCTGGCTGAAGCGACTTCTATTGGAATTAATCAGCTTAATCAAGGACTTTACATGATCGAATTAAAATCAGCTACCACGACTGAACGCCAATCGTTTATGGTGGTGAATTAGGGATTGAAACTGCCTAGATTTAAAGGAAATAAGTGTAGTTCATCTATTTTTTAATGCCTAAATAGACAAAAGCCGGCGGAATGTTAATGGCGACAAAACCCATTTTCAATTTCCCAAATTTCATTTCCAATAATTTTTTGGCATTGAGCGAATATTGGTATTGCACATACACTCCACCCGGGCGTAATGCGCTGTGAACCTGAATAATGATGCGTTTGCGAATTTGATCAGGAATCACAGCCAAGGGAAGAGAAGAGAGGATGGCATCAACCTCAGTAACACCATGAGATTGAATAATTGTATCTAAAGCATCCGCACTTTCACACAATAAAATTAACCTTGGATCAGAGAATTTATTTTTTAGAAATTCGTAGAATTCGGTGTTGAGTTCAATGACAAAAATCTTACAATCGGGATTGGCTCTTTTTAAAATTTCTTCGGTGAAAACGCCTGTTCCTGGGCCTAATTCGACAATGTTTTTGGCGGTGCTAAAATCAATTTTATCGCACATTTTTTTTACCAAAAACTTTGAACTTGGCGCAAGGGCACCCACTTGCTTCCTTTCTTTAAAAAAGGTTTTTAAAAAGTTGCCTTTATTGTTTTTTGTATTTTTCACGTTCAATTTTAGGATTGCAAAGATAGAATTCCTTGATTTATTAAGCCATACACCTGGCCAGTTAATTGTTTTCCGTGTACAGGAGTGTTTTTTGATTTTGAGTGAGCAGCCAACACATCGTATGTAAATTCAGCAGAAGGATTAAATAAAGTAATATCAGCTAAACTTTTGATTTTTATATTGTTGTCGATAATTCCTAATGTGTTTCGCGGTTTTGTGCTGATTAGGTCGATTTTTTCTGACAAGGACAATTCAGAGATGCTATTTAAAAGCGGGAACAAGGTTTCCACTCCAATAGCCCCAAATGCCGCTTGATCGAATTCGACTTCTTTATTTTCAATGTCCTCGGGGGTATGATCGGAGCAGACAAAATCCAAAGTACCGTCTTTTAATCCTTCAATTAAGGCCAAGCGGTCTTCTTCTGCACGCAGGGGAGGAAGCACCTTAAAAGCGGCATCAAATCCCATCACAGCATCTTGGTTATAAATTAAATTCAAAATATAAACATCTGCCGTGACGTGCAAACCTTCTTTTTTAGCTTTTCTTATCAATTCAACGCCTTCTTTTGTTGAAATTCCAGTAAAATGAAGCTTTGCATCGGTATAACGCACCAAATTTAAATCGCGCTCAATGTTCATAATCTCCGCCATGGAAGGAATTGATTTTAAGCCAGTCATGACGCTTAATCTTCCTTCATGCACATAGCCTTTGCCAAAGGTATCGGTGTCTAAAGGGAATGAAATGATTTTTCCATCAAAATTTTTGGCGTAGAGCAGGGCGCGATACAAAATTCCTGCGCTAACAGGTTGATGAACATCGGTAAAACCAATGGCGCCTGCTTGTGATAAATCATACAATTCGGCCAAATTTTCCCCTTTCATATTGGAAGTGAGGGTGGCGTAAGGATAAATCGAAACGGGTGAAAAAGCCCCGCGCATTTTTAAGTATTCGATTTGTGATTTATTGGAAACCGTTGGTTGCGTATTTGGCGTGAGCGCCACGGCTGTCATTCCGCCGCTTTCTGCTGCTTTTAATCCTGAAAAAAGATCTTCTTTAACTTCGTTTCCGGGATCACAAAAATTCACTTTTGCATCAAACCAACCTGCCGAAATGTGTAAATTTTCACGTTCAATGATGTGATCCGCCGGCTCATTTATCGACGGTTGAATTTTCTCAATAATACCGTTTTCTATTAAAAGGTCTTGTTTCCCTTCAAAATTGCCATTTTTGGCAACAATCGTGCATGATTTAAGCAGTATTCTCATAATTAAACGGCCAACTTTAACGTTTCCATAATTTTAAAAGCAGGATTTCTATCGCAACAAAAAACAAGGCTAAAATTAGTAGAATTCTCCAGTATTCTGTTACTTTTAGTTGATTTATTTGAACTTTTCCTTGTGCATTCAATTCAAAGGCCTTGGCTTCTTTCCATTCAGCTTGGTCAAATTCTGCTAGAATTTCGTCTGCTGTAAAACTTTCTATGTACGACTCAAAACGGCTGTAATTTAACCCAAGTAACTCTTTAAAATCTGCATTATCAGTTAATTCATAAAATCCTGCACTTTTCACCGCATTTTCTAAATGGGTAAAAGAAATGGCACGAGCGTTGGCGACATTTATCAACATTGGAATTACATCTACTTCAAATTCTTTGTTGACTAAATGAATGGGATTTTTTTCGGAAACATTGGTTTGTAAGGGAAAGTTTGTCATATCGCCAATAGTCATGTACAACGGTTTTTGAAAAGACGCGGTTTCCGCCAAACGTAAAAATGTAGCCGCAAACAAGGCGTGGTTTTGAAAATTAGTGAATTTTGGCGAAAGGGGAGAGCCTAACAAAACGATTTTGCCATTACCTCGCTGTGCATACAATAAATAAGGATTTTCTGGCGAGGTTCCAAATAAGGTCATAAATGATTGGTTACTTGAAATGCCATAGCGATACCTCGAATAAACTTGCGGTTTTTGATAATTGGCTGGTTTACTTTCAAAAACACCTAAATACAAAGGATCATCCGAATTAAAATAGGTTAATTCGACATTGGTGGTATCCAATTTATTTAAGCTAGGTATTTGATGGCGTAAGAGATAGGTGTTCCAATTGGGGACATCCATGTTTTCACCCGGAATCAAAACCACCGTTCCACCATTTTTAATTACCCCATCCAATAATTCCATCACGCCACTTGGAATGGTATTTACATGTTGAATCACCACTAATTCTTTGTTGACAAAATCCTCTGGCACCAATTCTTCGCTGGTTGTATAAGTGGCATCATAATAAGGCTCAACTGCATATAATTGACTCAAATTAGTACTGGCTTCGTCTCGGGTGCCGATTAATAGAATTTTAACCGATTCTTTAATGGTATAGGTAAAATAAAACTCATCATCAAAAAACAATTGACTGGTTTTAATGCTCAATTTCGCCGATTTTACCCCGGGTGTGCGATCCGTGAAAGTAATTACCTCGTCTATATATGAATCGGCAGGAATGGAAAGTGTGCTTGGCCCGGGTTCATTTCCATTAATAGACAAGCGAATGCTTAAATCGTTGACCGGTTTTTTCGAATTGTTTCGAACTCTAAAATGAATGTTAACAGGACTATTGGTGCGGTGGACAGGACTTTCAAACCAAATACTATCGATAAAAATATTCTCGGGATTTACGGATTTTACTTGGTAGAAATAAGTTTGAATTTCAGGTAAATCGAGGTTTTTTAAGGAGTTTGTTTTCTCTTGAAAATCACTTAAAATAAAAATTCGACGGTTGCCTTTTTCTCCTGCCTTGGACAATAAATCACTTTGTAACCGTAAAACAGAAGTGAGTGGGGTAGATTTAGCAGAAAAATCAATTTCTTTGATCATTTCCACCGTTTCGGCTTTGGTGTAAAAACGTTGGTGTTTAGATTCTAAATCCGCTGTAATTAAGTTGACACGTTCATTTTCTTCTAACGATTTCACTATGTCAATGGCTTGATTTTTAGCTTCATTTAGCAAATTTCCATCCAAACCATCGGCTTGCATGCTGTACGAATTGTCGATGTAGATGGAAGTGAGGTTTACCGTCATTTCTCCAGATTTTGTAGGAATAAACGGCTGTGCAAAAGCTAGGACAAGGCAAGATAAAAGTAAAAGTCGTGAAATCAGGACCAATAAATGTTTCAATTTTGAGCCAGACTTTGAATCTTCCACAACTTCGTGAAGGTATTGAACACGACTAAAATAAACAGTTTTGTACCTCCTAAAATTGAACAAATGCACAATGATAGGAACCAGCAAGATAAAAAATGCCCACAAAAAATTAGGGTACACAAAACTCATATTGCAAAGATGCAAAATTTAAAGTGAATTTGGAAGAGTGAATGTTGAATTGTGAATTTTTGAAGATGGATTTAAGTTGTGGTTGGTAGTAAGGGTTGAAATGAATTGTTCAAAGGAGTTTATTTTCGATGTTGATTATTTCGCTTAAAATAATTGGATTTCTATTTAACATAAGATTTGAGTCGAGAATGGAATAATTCGTGTTTATGAGGAAGATTGGCCAGCGAACGGAACAAATCATTTATAAGAAGTGATTGCGCATTTTATATCTCAATAATTAAGATCATATCAGCAGCGGGAGAAGGATAAGCAAAGCATCGTTTCTATGAAATTCTTAAATTTTACCAAAAATTGACGATTCTGGTAAATTCTTGGTCGTATTAACAAGGCATGTTTAAGGGCAACTTTTTTACGCGATTCTTTGAGATTTAGAAAATAGAAAAGAATAAAGCTTAAATTAGTTGAAAGGACATCAAATGTAGGAGGAGTTCATTTGGTAGGACGAACTTGTTTGCTGAAGAAAGTTTAATTATTGCGGATTAGAGAAGTGTGAGTATGGTCATTGGGTTTTTTGTGATGGTGGATTGCGGTTGATTTCTATTTAACATAATATATATTATATGCCGAGATGTTAGTAAGTCCAATAACCAGGATTCTTAAAGGATTTGCTATACATAAAATTAAAGCCAGCTTACAAACCATCAGCCTTTTCGTCATCTGTGGCAAACGGTTTGCGACCAGAGTTAATCTTACGGAGAAATCTTTTTTGAGGATGTAATTCTTTAAAAACCAAAAAAATTAAATAAATTTTGAGTACCAATAAAATGAAAAAAATTCAGGTATAAGAAAAATTCAAAGCAAAATCCATGCGCACGAATTTAACCAATTTTTATTGAATTAATTTGGTTTTACCTTTTTTACTGTTTGACAACCTCTTACCAAATATTCCTCTTTAGATTACCTTGTACCGCTTCTCCCCTGCCTAAAATGGCCGTGTGCGATTGTCGTGGAAAATGTTATGTTAAATAGAAATGTTTGAAAAGAGCCATACAAAATGAAATTGTCAACCTAAAAAAGCTTTAATATACACAATAGTCCATTAAAATTGGACTAAACATCTATGGCTTCGGCATTATACCAAAAACCATTGAACTATTTTATAAATTAACAAGTTATAGCTAGGTAGTTAGTTTGGTTTTTATTAAATGGAGATTTTAAAGAGGACTCCTCTACCCTGCGCCAGATAGTAGCGGCAGCTCCCAGACATCCTGACGCATCGGTCAGGATGTCTGGGACTATAGCGAATAGCTGGATGAAGCACTAAAAAAAATTATTACATTTGTCCTCGATATGAATCAGTACAAAAAAGTGGCGTTTTATACCTTGGGATGTAAGCTGAATTTTTCGGAAACATCTACCATTGCGAGGAATTTTGAAGAGGAAGGCTATGCCAAGGTGGATTTTTCTGATTCGCCAGATATTTTTATAATTAATACCTGCTCGGTTACTGAAAATGCCGACAAAAAATGCAAACAAATTGTTAAACAAGCACTTAAGGTAAATCCGAATGCTTTTGTGGCGATGATTGGCTGTTATGCGCAGTTAAAACCAGAAGAAATTGGGAAAATTCCGGGGGTGGATTTGGTATTGGGTGCCAATGAAAAATTTAATATTTTGGCCCATGTGGAGGAATTAGAAAAACAAGAATTTGCTAAAATTTCGGCGGAAAATATTAAAATTACCCAAAATTTTGTGCCCTCTTTTAGTATGGGCGACCGCACCCGTTCGTTTTTAAAAGTGCAAGATGGCTGTGATTATTTTTGCAGTTTTTGTACCATTCCGCTGGCGAGAGGAAAAAGTAGGAATGCAAGTGTGGCCGAAACCGTTTTAGAGGCTGAAAAAATTGCGAAAACGGACATCAAAGAAGTGGTGTTAACAGGCGTCAACATCGGTGATTTCGGTCAAGGTGAAGGGGAAAATTTTCTGGATTTGATTAAAGAATTGGATAAGGTGGAAGGCATTGAACGGTTCAGAATTTCGTCGATTGAACCAAATTTGTTGAGCAATGAGGTGATTGATTTTGTGGCAAAATCAAATAAATTTGTTCCTCATTTTCACATTCCTCTGCAAGCTGGCTCCAATACGCTTTTAAAGGCCATGCGCCGCAAATATTTGCGGGAGTTGTATGCGGAACGTGTGGAGAAAATTAAAACCTTAATGCCCGATGCCTGTATTGGTGTGGACGTGATTGTTGGTTTTCCGGGCGAAACAGAGGTGGAATTTATGGAAACCATCAATTTTTTAATGGACTTGGAAATATCTTATTTACACGTATTTACCTATTCAGAGCGCGCCAATACGACGGCGAAAAAAATGGACAATGCCGTTCCTATGGCCACGCGCCGCGAACGCAGCCAAAAATTGCACCTGATTTCAGATAAAAAACGCCGTGCTTTTTACGAATCGCAAGAAGGAAAAACCAAAAAAGTACTCTTTGAAGCCGAAGAAAACGGTGGGATTATGCATGGTTTTTCTGAAAATTACGTAAAAGTTTCGATTCTTTTTGATCCTGCGTTGATTAATCAAACTGTTCAAGTACGCCTTGACAAAATTGGTATGGATGGAAATATGGCGGTGACTTTATTGGAGAAGATTGTGGTTGGATAAACAAGGATTGCGCTTTTTTTTTAATTCTAACTTTATCTTTCTCTCGGTTTTTAATTTTTATAGAATGCTGATCAGGCTGATTTTAGCTGATTTAAGAAGAACAAAGGCAAACTCAAAGTCACCTCCTGCTAAAGTATATGAGAAAAATTCAGTTCGAACCCTCGAAATGAATCGGGTGGTTTCTCTGATACTCAACGCTGGCAGGACTTCTGGAGGTGGCAAAAAAGGAAAGCACACCGAATTTGGCGTGCTTTCCTGTGGAGTGGAGTCCACTGACCTATTTTCGAACCCCTTTTTGGAGGATTTGGAGGTGTTGGGGAATGTGTTGAAGTGATAGTCAATGACTATTATTATATTTCAAAGACATTTTAAACATAACCTAGATTCAATTATTTTTTAAATTGAAAATCAGTCTTAATGAGTTCAATTTGGTTTTTAGTCGCTTGATTATAAGACATAATCTTTTTTTATGCTAACATTCTAAAGGAATAACAAAATTCATTCATAAAATAGTACAAATTGTTTTTTATATTGATTTAGACAATCTGCTTTCTAATTTTTTAATCACTTTATCATAAAATGAGGCATCTTTAATCTCTAAGAATAAGAAAATACTTAGAGGTAAATTAATTCCCATTAAATAGTAGATAAACCATTCCTCTCTAATTCCGAAATAACATAAAAAAGAGCAGATATAGGAAAATATTGCTAAGTACATTTTCGGTTTAAGATTCTTTGTAAAATGACCTTTACAAATTTCTAATTCATTAATCAATTCTCGTTTTTCAAAAATAGTTAAAGAATCAAAATAAGTTTCCAAATCCATTCCTGAAGGAATAGCATTTAAAATTTCAGCTTTAGTTTTCATAATTATCTTTTTTAAATTCATCCTACAAATCAACCTTTCTTATTTCAAGAAATCATAAACTTCATGATGGATCAAACGAACGCGAATACCTATCTCCTGACGAAAGTATTTTTGTTGTGTTCCATTTATTGTTTCTGCAAAAATTGGTGTAAATCCGTGACAATAAAACAAATCATATTGGCGTGTTTTACTTCTGGCTCGTTTGCTGGCAGATGAATAATGATGATATAACGATACCCCAAACTGCCCAGCTATTTCACCAAAAGATTCATTGAGATGTTCGCGCGTTCCAAACATGTAATGGTATTCCGGTGCTAAAATCAATCCCAGTGAAACATAATGACATACTCCATTTATTCGTTTGTTCATTAACTTCACTAAGTGTTTATTGAACATTAAAGATGCATCCAAGGTATGACTTTCGGTTAATGAGAAATTGGTGTTTCGCGCACCTGAATTCAATTGGTGCGAATAGGTATACCCAAAACTCGGATAAATCCCTCTTGAAATCATTGAAATAAAACCGATGCTTCCGTTGAAATTTGTCAAGGAAAATGGCTCTCCCGATTGCTTAATTACAGATAAAGGTTGTGAGGAGAAGTACATTCCGTAATTCTTCCCCGTGCGCTCATGATTTAGCCCCTTAAATAATCGGACGAAATTATATTAATAAATCTATAATTTTGAAAGATGGAAAAACGAAAATTTACTAAAGACGAAAAGCTTGCAATGACTAGTCATTTCTTTTCAAATTGTTAGATATTTCAAATGTAAATAAATTAATTCGAAATAAAAAAGGATTTATTCAGAAAATGGATGATATCTGGGATAGGCAATTACAAGATTAAATTCTCCTCTCTCATATTTATCTTCTCCAAAAGAGTAGTAAAATCCTGATAAGGGTCTACGAATTGTATCGCTATTACTACCCAAAACAACATCAAACCAAGGTCTTCCGTATTTATTTAGAATTGATTGTATCGATTTACATGATTTCATGAAAGAATCTATTCCTTGAATTTGTTCTTGTTTAATATGAATTTTTAAATATTGAAACTCCTCTGGACCAGTTTGATTCATATTTAAACTATCAACGATTTGATCCATTTTGAGTTTTATAAACGATTCATTTGGACCAAGAGTGATTGAATAGTCGTAGGTTTGTGAAAAAGCTTTAGATGCTAAAACTAAAACTATTAAAATTGCTGTTAACTTTTTCATAATTTTTATTTTTAAATTGTTAGATATTATAAATTTAGAATAATCTCTTTAAAAAAAATGATTTTAAAAATTTGATTGAAGAAAACAAAAAAATAAACTAATAAAGTTATTGCATTTCAGTATTTTAAATAAATTTTAATTTGTTTTCTTTAGCCCAGTTTCGTATAATATAATCTTCTTCTTGTGAACAAGGGCGATTCCTTTTACCTTTCTTTTGGCGGATTGTATTTGCATTTACCTCAATCGTGATTAATGGTGTACTCTCTTCATTTTCTTGCTCCAAACACAAAGAAAAAATATATGAACCCCTATCTATACAGTTATTAGTATATGTTCCAACGCAATGTGATAAAGTACGTCCTTCTTCTATTAAATCTTTATTTGTGAGTAACTGCTCAACCTTATATTTTTTGTCTTGATATGCAATTTTATAAGTATTGATCTCCGATTTAGGCAAGTTACATGTTCTACTATAATTACCTATTCGCATTAATCTCAATTCTTCATGCCAGATAAATGCTTCTGTCAAAAGGTTGGATAGTTTTTTTGTATTAAAGTCAATTTGTCTGCCATTTCTAATCACTTGATCATCAATGTAGTCAATAACTTGATTCATATCAGCGACTCTAAGTCCTTTATGATAAAGTTTACATAAAGTACTAATCCAGAAATCAAGATTATCAGCTCCTCTCAGATTTCGTAAAACTTCCTTAGCATAAATTTCATCTCTTACTTCAAAATATATGGTACAATAAATTAAACTTTGTGTCAAGGTGTAATTTTGGTTCGTTATTCCATAAAGACCTTTTGGAGATTCAAACTTCAGTTCGTCAGCGTTGTTTTTCCATGCCTGAGGAATGGTATTGAAAAAATGTGCTGCTTTTTTAGTTATGGTGCAAGGCAGATTTTTAGAATACACTAAATTTCTTCCTTGTAGCACATCATAAAACCATTCTTTTTCTTGGTTATTTAAGTTTCTATTCATAAAATGAGCAATAAAAAAATAAGAAACTCCAAAGTCAGTCAACAAATTATAAACCAACTTAAAACAATGATTTTCCGCAGTAGTTCGGTCTGTATAACTATATTCAATTTGGGTTCTTGACAAATCAGGTAATCGAATAAAAAGTTGATTATTTACCTTTTGAATTTCATATAATCGCTTGTAATCTTTAAATGAAAAACTTTTAACAACGTCAATTTTATTTTTTTTAAATATGATCTGCAGGAATTTCAAAAAATCGTTCTCTGCAACTTCAGGCTCTAAAAGTTTTGCGAACAAGTCGTTGAAAAATGAATAATAAATTTCATGTTTTGCTTTTTGTTTTTTAAAAATTGAAAAAGCAAACCAAATTGGTTTAAAATAATCATCAACTATTTTCGGTATAAATACATCTGGCACAAACAAATTGGGCAAAAAAGGATAATTTCTCCAAATCAAGTAAATAAAATTATCGAGTTTCTCAAAGTTACCATCAGTATATACTTTTAGGATAATTTTACTAGTGAGCCAAATTTTATATTTTACATGTTCTACATTACTATTCGTTTGTAATTCAATAAAATGAATGACCTTATCGGTTAGTTCCTTACTTTCTAGCAGAGTAGTATCATTTATTTCAGTAAAAAGAAGTCTTAAAACTTCAAAAATCGACTTATTTATTGTCCATTTTTTATAAATCATAAGTACAGTCAAGTTACTCAAAAGTGGAATGTCCGTTGATTGATATAAATCATTGAGCTCTTTTAAGAAAATAGGAGATGGTTTCCCAAAGTCCATTTTTAGGGCAGCAATGAGACCATTTCTTTGTCTATCAACACGATCTTCTGTATTGTTTAATTGTCTAGTAATTTTTACTGTATTAAACTGTGCCTCTTCATTGAGTTGAATAAAAATTTGCTTAGCTTCCATCATGTAAAATTTTGTTGATGCATTTTGTCGAAAATCATTTTAAAAACTTCCAGTATTTCAATCATCTAGGAGAACCACTAGATAAAAGGCCTCGTTATAGAAATATTCTTTGCAATTGAACCCAACTGTTTTTTCGAGATAAGTATCTAAGTGATTATCCTGAATCATCTTGGTTAAACTTTGTGAGAAATCATTAAAGTTATAGTTTACCACTGATTCTTCCAACTCCCAAATTTGATGATACCGCAGTGGCTGGCAGTCGCTTTTAGTATCTGTTATTCCTAAATGATTTAGAAATTGTTTGTCACTTGCTTCAACTAAGGAAATGTCTTCAAAAACACTAATTTTGAATTCTGATTCAAGTTGGATCATAAACAAATTACTCAAAGGAATAAGTGGATTTTTTTGAACTTCTGCTGTTGATGGTATTCTTCTTGGCTTCCAATTTGCAAGTTCTGCTTCGGTATAATGTATAGGAGTATAAACAATATAATGGCTGCCATCTTCTAAAATTTTCTCCTCAGAAAACTGTGATTGAACTGAAATTGAAATCAATGCAAAAAATACTAATAATATGATTTTCATAGCTTTAGAATTTAATTAGTGAAACAAAAATTTAAAAAAAAATTCATTTTTTGAGATTCAACTTACTTTCGCAAGTTGAATCTCAATGTGATCAAATAATTGATCTTTAAAGTAGTCGAGAAGGGTTTGAAAACGATTGCTATTTTGAGGTCTTGAAAAAGCAGATCTAATATTCTCGTCCGACTTTACAACTCCTATAGTTTTGTAAGAGTTTTTATAGTGACCAGTGATAATCAAAATTCCTGGTTGCGCTGGAATCGAACTTACTATATTTTGATAAGTGATTCTTGTGGCAGCTTCATCATAATCCAAAGAAAAAGTTTTCCCAGATTTGTTTTTGTTTGAAACCCCAGTCACAATACGTTTGTGAGAAATTTTAAAAAATTTCTCACTTCCTTGAATAGGCTTAATACTTTCTTTTTTTTCCATTTTTTATTGTTTTAGTTTGTTACTATAGATATGAGTCCAAAATTTTAATTTTGTGACACTCATCTATTTTTTTATTTTAATTCTTCCATATTTTTTGGACATGAATTTCCTCGTATTCTTTTTTGAAGAATTTAAAATCTGAATGAATAAAAAATAATTTTTTTTAGAATTTTAAGATTGAACAATCACATAATCAAAACTAATTAAATGAAGCTGATAAAAAAAATGATTTTCGAAAATCGAGCTTATTTTAGAAGTTGTAGAGCCGAAAAATGATTGGTTGTTTAAGTTTATTAGTAGTTATTACGTATCTTTCTGGTACAATTATTTCAATACCGGTTACATCTTCTAAATGCTCGTAATGCATAGTTAATTGTTTTAAATTATTAAAAAATTAAAATTTAAATGCTTTGCGAATCCTTACCAAGTAGTCGCATTTTTCATATTCTTCTTTTTCTACAAAATAACGAATAAGTTCATCCATAAAAAATGTATCCTTATAAATTGGATGCAAACCTTCGGACGATATTGCTTGTGCTTTAAGATGAATAAACATCATATTTGCACCCTGTTCAAAAATTGATTGTATTTTTTGGTGTGACATAATTCAAGGTATTATAAAATTTGTACTATCTAATTTTGTTTTCCAAACAAAAAAAGCAATCGATTTTTCAGCTATAAAATTTTTAATTTGAACTTTATTCAATCCTGAATCGCCAACAAATTCAATTTCTTCCATTTTGTAATAATCTACTTGAGAAGTATCGATGCCTTTTAAAACATCCTTAATTTCTTGAGGGAAATTGTAGGCTGTTGTATAACTGATTTTCAACGTTGGCTCACCGGTATAAAAGCATACATCATAAGACAAATTAGCGATGAATGGTTTTATAGTTCTAAAATAAATGGACAATTCTAAACTTTTATTTCTCCCCAACATTCTTGCACCAATTCTACCCTTTTCATTGGCATAACTTGCCCATTCAGAAAACCAGGTATTCAAATTGATTTGTAAATGCTCCATTTTCTCTAGTCTGTTCATAGCTTCGGTTTTATATTAAATTAATAATTGAATGGTGGGGAATATCCATATTTCCCATCAAACCATACTCTTCTGCAACTTTTTTAAACCAAATACTTTTCATTTTCTAAAATTTAAGGGGTTATATAGGTATAAGCCAACTACTCAAAAGTTTGTGACAAAAAAAAATCCTTAATTGCTTAAGGATTTGATTAAATTAATATTAAAATGTTGATATACAGATACTTATGTTCTATTTTAAAAAATAATTTGATTTATATAATTGGTTTTGGTATTACTTGCGCTGCATTAGCACAGGGTCGTTGAAACGCATTGATTGAAACAAGGCTTCGCTTGTTCGCCAAACTTGACCATTATAGGTAATAGGATACGGAGCCATATTTCCCATCCAACCGTTCGGTTCTTTTACACCTTTAAACCAGATACTCATAGTGTGTAATATTTTATTTATATGGTCTTTTTATTTAAATTGCTTAAAGGTAGATTAAAAGCTATACTTATAAAAAATGCATTTGGACCCTGAAATGAGCTATCCCAACATTCACAGTTATAGATAGGAGTTGAAAAATTATCTTTTGAATTAGGAATACATTTATAATTAGGGGTATTTATATAATAATCTCCTGCTGGAATTTTTTCCCAATTCGTGATGTAACTTGTATTTTTACTAACAGGAATTACACCCTTAGTTATTTCTTCAAGTGAATTTTTACTTGTTAACAAATTAAAATTTGTACAAATAGGTAATTTAATAACTTTATTTGTTAAATCTTCTACTATTCTGTGATGAATTGCTGCAGGACCAGAAAATGCAATATAGGATCCATTTGATAAGATATTCATTTGAAAATAGTTGCAAATATTGGAACACAACAAATCCCAAAACGGAGTGTAGTTTATTTTTTTTCTTGTTTCACTATTATAAGTATCAGAAAATGGGAATAAATCCAATAAAATGAAACCTTTTCTAGCTAAACTTAATAATTTTTCTGTTTTATTTCCACCAACAATTCCAAATGCCTTTACTGGGGCCGTAAAGTAAGGTGTGGAGAGAATATGTCTAGTATTGTAGAAGTAACTATTCGCTGAATCATCATGTTTCTTATTAACGTCAGGAATAGATGCTGAAGGAGCTGCCTCGCCAATTAATATGTATTTTATTTTTCTCCCTTTACAAAGTTCCTTTCTATCAAACGGAAAATCATAATCTACAATTAATCGAACAACTCCCTTACCATCAATCACTGTGTACACATTATTTGGATCGGCTTGTAAACCTTTAACAGAAACAGTTTGATGTCCGTGAACAACTATCCTTTCATAAGTAGGATTTCCATTAGTTGGGCAACAAAATAAATCCAAGTAATCTTGAAAATAGACTTCCCTCTGTAAATATTGATAATAACACGGGATATTGTGTAGGGGAAGACCTAAATTAATAGTCCATAGGTCATTGTAGTTTATTTGCGTTAACATATTTTTTGATTTTTAATTATTATTCATTTTCTGTGTTTTTAAAAGACCCAAATCTTTTCATCATATTTGCTCCTTTCAGCAAATCGTCATTTGCCGCCTCCCCAAAGAATTTTTTGTTCTCTTCCCATAATTCAGATATTTCCTTATTCTCATTCTCTATTTTATTAAGCTTTTTATATACTATTTGAAAATCAAATGGAGAGCTACTATTTTTCTTTTCTTCAATTAATTCAGAATAAACAAATTCTAATAAAACAAAAGAGATTCGTGCAATGTCTTCCATATGTACATTTAAACCATAATCGCCATTATTATTTTTAATTTCAAGATAAACTTCATTTGCAACATATGAGTGAATATCAGTAAAATTAGATTTCAAAAAATTATATTTTTCATCATCTGTGAACTTGCATAAATCTCTGATAATTTTCAACTTTTTTAATATCTCTTGTTTACTTGAGTTAATAAGAGGTAGGTACTTATTATACTCATTATCCTTATCACTTGGAGTACAGTATTCAATTAAAATCTTTCTTGACAAATGTGAATCATTTGTTGTCCAAAAGCATATTAATTGGGCCAGTGATTCATGAGTTATCTTATCTGGTTTACTTGTAAATGAATTTCTATAATATCCACACTCCCAATTAACATTTAATTTTTTATCAAAATCATAACTTCTTGGCCAATGTGTGAACCAATGACCTAGTTCATGCATTAAAACTTTAAAACGGAGAGTGTCGATAATCGTATTAAGATTTTGACTTTCAGCATATGAAATGAATGCAGCGACTTTTTCAATACGATCTTTGAATAGAATAATTTTTCCTTCGATAATTTTTATTCCACAATCACATTTTGGTTCTAAAGTGTTTTCACTTATTTTATAAACACCTAACATATCTGGAGTTAATTCGCTTTTAAGTTCCTCTAATTGGCTTGGGGTAAGCTCAAACCGATGATTTTCATACATGTATTTAAACCCTTCAAAAAGATTATTCCATTTTGAATCGTCAAGAATTTCTTCATGCCAAATTTTAATTTCTGAATTCTCAATTTTTTCAAGATTTAATTCCAAGTCCTCTTTTAAATTTTCAAACGTATCATAATACACCTCTGGGAAACGCTCAACAGTAAAACCATTGTCTTCGAAAAGATCTTTTAACCAAAGCATTTTTTTCATTTCTTCGCTTGAGAAACGATATGCATCTAATTTGGTAGTTGCCATAGGAATATAAGATAATAAAAGTTCAATTAATTCATTTATGTTCTGATCGTCTTTTGGAATAAAGGATAACATATCTTTTAAACCATCGTTTCCTTTCAAGTTATTTTTCAATCGCTCTAAAAGCTTTCTGAAGTTGGCATTAGTTACGCCATGTCTAGCTTGCGCTTCTCTTACCTCCTTAATAAAACCTCTATGCGTATTATGATCATTCTCACAAATTACTACCATTTCTTCAATCAGTCTTCTTTGATTAGTAGGTAAATTCAACTTATGAATTCCTCTTATAAAGTCATCTAATTTTTCCTTGAGTGATTTTTTATCATGATCATCCATCTCAACTGTATCTGATAGATTGTCAATATCTGAAAAATCATTTTTTACTCCTCTAAAATATTTGTTGATGCTATTTAAAATAGTAGAATAAAGATACCCTCCAGGATTCTCAATATACCCAGGATATTTATTTCTCACCAAACAAAATTCATGTAAACAAGAGGCAAACTCATCCTCAGGATATTTTTTTGATCGACACAAAGCCTTCAAATTAGATAAAGAAGCTGCTGGATTTAAAATCTCAGGAAAAAGCTGGGAGAAATCTTTTGTATTCATGTGATAAAAGTAAAAATAATAAGTTGATAAAAAAATGATTTTAGAAAATAGATTGATTTTTAACTAATTACTAAATTAAACTTCTTGAATTGACTAATTCGAAGTATATCCAATAGCTTTTTTTCGATTTTTTATTATTCCTTCATTTTCAAAAAGCACATCAATATCTTGCGAAGAAATGGTTCTAATGCGTTGAATAAATTCGAGTTTTCGTTCAAGATTTTTAATTTCCGCTATTGTACATACACTATTATTCAATAACTCAATCTGAACTGGATTTAATAAATGATAAATGGAACTGGTTATTAAATAATTGGATCTAATTGAATTGTCAGGAGCGTGAATTTCAGTTTTATATAAAAATCGGCGATGAAAAGCACTGTCAATGTTTCGCAAAAGATTGGTGGTTGCAATCAAAATGCCTTTAAAATTCTCTAACTGTTCTAATAATTCAGTTTGCGCTTGATTAGCAAAAGCATCATTGCTTGTATTTATTGAAACTCGCTTATTCATTAAACCATCTGCTTCATTTATTAATAGAATGATTGGAACTTTTGATTTTTGCCATGCCTCTTGATATGCGTTAAAAACACGACGAATATTTTTTTCGGTTTCACCAATCCATTTTGACTGTATTTGTGGGAAATTTAGTTGATACAACGTTCCGTTTACATTTTTCGCAACTTGTTTTGCGAATTCTGTTTTCCCTGTTCCTGGATCACCGTACAATAAAATTGATAAATTTTCATCCTTATTTATTTTTTTTGATAAGGCGCAAAAATCAGTGAAAGTGGAATTGGTTGCCGCAGCATATTGAAGTGTTACTTCCTCTAATTGATCTCCTTTAATAATCTCGAATAAGGTTTCTTTTGTTGATGAAGGATTTTGAAACTTAGCGTTTGGAGTTAAATTACCGATAAGAGACAATGTTTTTTTAGTGATGGTTGTTCGAATTGATACTCCATCTTGATCAAGTTGTAGACGAATTAAATCGTGTTCAATAAGTGGGTTTTGTTCATATGTAAGAAATAAGCTAGCATGAATTAACTCTTCTGCTTTCAATTGCATATCATTAAGAAAAACAGGGTGTTGCCCCATTAAAAAACCATTAATCGTTTTGAATAATATTTTGATTTCGGGTGAAGACAATTTCAATGTTACAATTTCTTTACAAATCCCAAATTCTGAAAAAACATTGCTTGTCATCCTTTCAAAGTCAAGCCAATGTGCCTCGTTAGAAATTTCTTTGGAATATAGATCAAATAGTTCTATACAATTTGAAATACTCAATTCCTTAGATTTCGATTCAGAACTAGCTAATTTAATGGTAAAATCATACGGAAACCTCTTGTTTTTTGCGAGTTCAATTTGATTAGAAAGAATTAACTCAAAAAGACATTTAATCGATTTTTTATCATTCTGTATTAATACCTTTTCATCAATCAATTGGCTGAAATTTATTTCAGTTTCAGCTGATTTTTGCTTAATCGTCAAATATTGAACAAAAATGTTTTTTGGTTCGGTTTCGATTTTATTTTTCATACGGTTTGATTATTCCTTTTTTTTAATAATTACACCTTATTCTAAAGGCTCGAATAGATAATCCACCACTGCCATATTCTGTGACAAATTAAAATTTATTTTATTTTTTGTCACAAAACCATCCGTAATGCATTATGTATGTAAAACCGATTATTTAATCTCTAAAATCAAAAATCATGAAAAGTCTAATTTTATCTATGGCATTGTTTATTGGATTACAAGCGCCAATCTTTGCTCAAAAAGCTAATCCATTCAATGTAGAAAAATTTGAAAAGGCATTAATTGAACAAATGGAAATCACGTTCCCTGAAATGACATTAGATACAACCCTACGATTTGCAACTAGAGCTACAAGTCAAGCAGAAGCTGGTTATCCAGAATGCTATGCTACTAAAAAAGGTGGGATGGTAAATACTGCAAATGATGAAACTGAAGAGGCCGTTAGATTAGTAGCGGCTTATAAAAAACACTTGGAAGATGTTCTCCATTTTGACAAGGCAGCCTTAAAAAGATGCAGATTTACAGAGTTTTGTGCTTCTGCTACAGAGCAATATGGTGGTTTGGTTCGATATGGAATCGTAATCGACAATAACATTACTAGAGAATCTCTTATTATTTCAAGCGATGATTTAATGAATGGAGAATAAATAGTTTGTCACGAAACAAGAATAAATGGATTAATAATAAACAAATTAAAACTAGAAATTATGAAAAAGTTAGCAGCAGTAATCGTTTGTGTTTTGTTCAATGGTTTTATCGCTATTTCACAAAAAAATGAATGGAGAGATAAACCTGAAATTCAAGTGTTTTTATTAAAAATAGATTCTGTTTTAGAGGTAAAGTTTGGTCATCCTATGGTTCCTTTTGATGCATTTGAAGCGGGCGCTTTGAATTATGTGAAAAATGAAGCGGGTCTTCCTGGAGGAACAGATGAGTACATTTACAATGAGGCCTATGCTCACTTTTGTGCATTTTTACCAATCCCCTTTAATGAAATACCTCAAAGTTTCTTTTTGGAAGATGCGGCAGAAACACATCCAGAATTTAAATCTTTTATGGAACAATTAAATCCGGACAAATATTGGGTGAGTTATTATGAGATTGAAGGGAAATATTATTATGTGTTATGTTTAGGTGTAGATCGGGAGAAAACGTATCGACAAATGGGTTTTGGGAGTAATACCAATTAACAAGAACGTTGTCATATACAAAAAGATGTTTGGTATAATACCGACAACGATTTAGCAAAATAAAATTGAATTTCATACATGACATTTTTAGCGTTCGTCGGTATAATCCGAAGTGAGGAAATCGATATTTCCTCAGAAGATGGTATATGAGAAAAATTCAGTTCGAACCCTCGAAATGAATCGGGTGGTTTCTCTGATATTCAACGCTGACAAGACTTCTGGAGGAAAAAAAAAGAAAAGCACACCGATTTTGGCGTGCTTTTCTTTGGAGTGGAGCCGGAGGGGATCGAACCCTCGTCCTAACAATGAGTCTATCTATTTTCTACATGTTTATTTTGTGATTGTATTTCGGTAGGATTCCGGACACAAACAGCCTAATCCCTACCTACTCCGTTTTATTTTCGTAAAGACCTCACGGTGTGGCCTAAACTAGATCAAAATTATGATGTCCATGATCCAAATCTCTCTGATCAGAAGACCTGGTGAACAGCTTGTCCGCCCTACTATACTTCAGACAGATAAAGTGTAACTAAACTTAGTTTAGATTACGCAGCAAGCGCATAAGAATTATTGTTGTCAATTATTCTTTGTACAAATACTTTTAACGAGGTACATTGCATTTCTCGACATGCTTGTAGATCTACCGCAGTTGCAGTCAAATCCAAGTCGGCCCCAAAGAACGAGCTACAAAGGTAACATAAATTCAATGAATCCGCATTATTAGCTAGAAAGAAAAGGATTTATTCGTATTTTTACCGTTTAAAACCATAACGACAAGAAAATGAGTAAAATTAAAGTCGGAATTATTCGCGAAGGTAAAGTGCCACCTGACAAACGAGTTGCCTTGACCCCACATCAATGTGCCGAAGTAATGGAAAAATTTTCATCTGTTGAAATTGTCGTTCAACCGAGCAATGTTCGTGCGTTTAAAGATGAAGAATACCTTAATTTAGGCGTAAAAATGGCAGAGGATCTTTCGGATTGTGATATTTTAATTGGCATCAAAGAAGTCAATAAACCCGATTTAATTCCTTCAAAAAAATACCTTTTCTTTTCGCATACATTTAAAAAACAATTACATAACCGAGAATTGTTAAAGAAAATTCTCGAATTAAAGATTCAATTAATTGATTACGAAGTGTTAAAAGACACCGAAGGTGCTCGAATTATTGGTTTTGGAAGATACGCAGGAATCGTTGGGACATACAGTGGATTTTTAGCTTACGGAAAAAAACATGGGCTCTATGAATTAACACCTGCACACCAATGTGACGATCGTAAAATGTTGGAAAATGAACTCAAAAAGGTCGTTTTACCAGCAACTACAAAAATAGTATTAACTGGATTTGGTAGAGTTGGACACGGAGCGCGTGAAATTTTAGCGAATTTAGGTTTGAAAGAGGTCGAGCCAGCAGCATTTTTAACGGAAACGTTTAACGAACCAGTTTTCACGCAATTAGAGGTTGAGGAGTATTATGCGAAAGAAGATGGAACCACGTTCGATAAATCCGCTTTTTTTAACAGTGGAAAAGGTCATATTTCGACGTTTAGTCGCTATTTAAACGTGGCGGATCTTTATATCGCATGTCATTATTGGAATGCAACTTCGCCGGTTATTATTTCGCAAGCAGATTTAGTTTCTCCGAACCGCAAAACGACCGTAATTTCAGATATTTCATGCGATGTGGATGGTCCAATTGCATCGACAATTCGTTCGTCAACCATTGCAAATCCTTTGTATGGATATGATCCAATCAACAATTGCGAAATAGATTTTATGGATCCAAAAGCCATTGGCATTCAAGCGGTAGATAATTTGCCGTGTGAATTACCGAAAGATGCTTCAGAAGATTTTGGAAACGAATTAATTGACAAGGTTTTTCCATCGCTATTTGAAGATGATAAAGACCACATTATTGAACGTGCTAGTCAAACGAATTTAAGGGGCGAATTAAACCCAGCTTTTGCTTATTTGCAAGATTTTGTGGATGGTAGGGACTAAAAATGTGATTAGATCGATTAAGAATCAAATCTAAAACATCATCAACAATGCATTTTTAACGATAAGCTTAGTTCGATTAGTGGTCATTTTTATTAACGGAGTAAGAAATTCCCACTTAAAACCATTTAGGAAAGAATTATTTTTTAGCATTTATTAACAAACGCCAAGAAATTAATTAACAAATCATTCGTTTAACTTACAGCTAGATACCGCTAAATTGTGGAAATGAATGTAACCTTTTCATTAAAATTGTGGTTATAGTATTAAAATAATTTAAAGTATTGTGCATTTAGCTATTGACAAGCGTCATTAAATAGCCTAACTTTGCGGATTACTTACGTATAAAATAAACAAAAGAAAAAGGATGAGGCAGTTAAAAATTACAAAATCCATTACCAATCGTGAAAGTCAATCTTTAGACAAATACTTACAAGACATTGGAAAAGAAGAACTTATCACTGCTGAAACCGAAGTTGAATTAGCTAAACGAATCAAACAAGGAGACCAAGCGGCACTTGAAAAACTAACAAAAGCTAACTTACGATTTGTGGTTTCAGTAGCAAAACAGTATCAAAACCAAGGCTTAACTTTGCCCGATTTGATTAACGAAGGTAATTTAGGATTGATAAAAGCTGCGCAAAAATTTGATGAGACGAGAGGATTTAAATTTATTTCCTACGCTGTATGGTGGATTCGTCAGTCGATTTTGCAAGCTTTGGCCGAACAAGCCAGAATTGTACGTTTACCTTTAAATCAAGTAGGTTCTCTAAATAAAATTAACAAGGCTTTCTCTAAACTTGAGCAAGAATATGAAAGACCACCTTCTGCGGAAGAATTGGCTGAAGTATTAGAAGTGCCTGAAGATAAAATTAAAGAATCAATGAAAGTGGCTGGTCGTCACGTTTCAATGGATGCTCCCCTATCCTCTTCTGAAGATGGCGGTACTTTAATGGATGTTATGGCGAATAGCGATTCACCAAAAGCAGACAAATTGTTAATGGCAGAATCTTTACAAAAAGAAATCGAACGTTCACTATCAACTTTAACAGATAAAGAACGTGAAATTATTCGTTTATTTTTTGGAATCGGAATGAATCACGGTTTAACGCTTGAAGAAATTGGGGCGAAATTTAATTTGACACGCGAGCGTGTACGCCAAATTAAAGAAAAAGCAATTCGTCGATTACGCCACACTTCTCGAAACAAACTTTTAAAGGCCTACTTAGGTTAATATTAACCGTTTAAATCATAAAAAGTCCTGTTCATTCAACCGAGCAGGACTTTTTTTTTGTCGAATGTTTTGAAATAGATTATAACCCATTAAATTTGCACGAAATTTCTCAGGTTAAATTGAGCTATAAACTAAAAAGTATGGAAGCATCCTCAGGTTACGAACAAGAACTCCAAAACTACATCAAAAATGAAAAAGCCGCTGTAAAATTGGCAAATTTCGTTGGCGAATTATTGTACAACAAAGGCATCGAATTGGTTTTATTTCGAAATCACCTTTTAGACACAACAAATTCTGAAATCATTAATTTGCATGATTATGCAGAAAAAGTAGTTGGTAAAAAAATCTTCATTTTAACCACTTCTGCTTTGGCTGAAGAAATTTTCGGAATGAACATTACTGATGCCAAAATTGACATCGGTAAATTGGCGTACGAGTGGATCCAAGAAGGAGCAAATTATGCAACCCGTCGTGATTTTTTGAATGAAAAATTAGGCAAATTAATGGGAGATAACGGCCCGAAAATCGAACCTAGGGATGTTGTTTTGTATGGTTTTGGACGAATCGGTCGTTTAGCTGCCAGAGAATTAATTAAACAAGCTGGAAAAGGTCAACAATTGCGTTTGCGTGCAATTGTAACTCGAAGCGCATCGGATGCTGAAATCACAAAACGTGCAGCCTTGTTAAGAAATGATTCAGTTCACAACGATTTTAAAGGAACTGTTTCGTGTGATTACGAAAATAAAGCATTGATTGTAAACGGTCAAATCATTAAAATGATTGCTGCGTCAAATCCAGAAGACGTTGATTATACAAAATTTGGGATTGATAAGGCCTTGGTAATTGATAATACAGGTGTTTTTGAAGATCGTGCAGCACTTTCTCGTCATTTAAAAGCAAAAGGTGTTGATAAAGTATTATTGACAGCCCCGGGAAAAGAAGTTCCAAATGTTGTTTATGGAATAAACCACACCGATTTAGATTTAGAAGGTGAAAATATTTTCTCTGCGGCCTCTTGCACCACCAATGCCATCTGTCCAATATTAAAAGTGATTAACGATAAATTCGGCATTGACAAAGGACATATTGAAACAGTTCATGCTTATACGAACGATCAAAATTTATTGGACAATTTCCATAAAAAACCTCGCCGAGGTAGATCTGCGGCAATTAACATGGTAATTACGTCAACTGGTGCTGGTAGTGCCGTGACAAAAGTAATTCCTGAATTAAAAGATAAGTTGACAGCGAATGCTGTTCGTGTGCCAACGCCAAATGGTTCATTAGCGATTTTAAATTTATCGATTTCACGCGAAACGACGATTGAAGAAGTGAATAGCGTGGTCAAAGATGCGGCCTTGAACGGTGATCTGGTCAACCAAATTTATTATTCGATGGACGAAGAATTAGTTTCAACCGATATCATTGGAAATACGTGTTGCTCTGTATACGATTCACCAGCAACTATCTTATCTCCAGATAAAAAGAATATTGTACTTTATGCTTGGTATGATAATGAGTTTGGTTATACAAAACAAGTTATTCGTTTAGCGAAATATATTGCGAAAGTGAGAAGATTGATTTATTACTAATCGTAATTCATTCTATTTAAGCTTAAAATGGTGGTTTTTTCAAAAATCACCATTTTTTGCTTTACAAGAATAATTAATATATATTTATCAATGTTTTGGTAAATTGTTTTAATTTAGTCTAAAATTAAAAATCACTATGAAAAAATTAATACTAAGTTTAAGTGCAACATTCGGGCTATTTTTAGGAGGAAATGCCCAAGTAACCACATACTCTGTGGGTGAAGTAGTTGATAATTTTACCGTAACTGATACAGATGGTAATGAACACGATTTGTACACCATCACAGCTTCTGGGAAATATGTTTATATCGACTTTTTCTTTGATACCTGTGGTCCTTGTCAATTAGCCAGTCCACATTTTGGCGAATTTTATGACAAATATGGTTGCAACGGCGGCGAAGTTTATTGTTTAGTAGTAAACGATGGTAGCGATTCAGATGCCGAAACAATTGCGTATGAAGAAGAATTTGGCGGTCCAGGAAATCATGCCCCAGCAGTTAGTGCAGATGGCGGTGGCGGAGCGGTTGACGCTGCTTTCGGAATTGGCGCATATCCAACTTTTTGTATGATTGGTCCTGACAATAAATTAAAGTTTGCTGATATTTGGCCAGTTTCAAGTATTGCAGATTTTGAAGCAACTTTTGGTGGTGATTTCAACCCAAGTCCAATGCCTTGTTCAGCACTCGGAATTGAAGAAAATGAAGTAAGCGAATTAAACGTTTATCCAAATCCAGCAAACGAGCAAACAATAGTTACGTTTAATTCAATGATTAACGAAGAAGCTACGATTCAGATTTATTCTATTCTTGGAGAAATTGTTCAAACTTCTTTAGTAAGCGTTGTCGAAGGAAAAAACAATATTGAATTAGATTTAGCGGCATTTGCAAATGGAAATTACATTGTGCAAGTTCAATTAAGTAATGAAGTATCAACTACTCGCTTTGAAGTAATTCATTAGTAGAAAAATCCTTAAAAAAAACGCCTTCCAGTTTGGGAGGCGTTTTTTTTTACTTGTATTTACTCTTCCAAATTTTACTGTCTTCCTTCATTTTTTGAATTAGGGAAGTGGAACGTGAATGAGAGTTTTCGACTTGTTCGATAATAAATTCGTTTTTCTCTTCCTTGTATTCTTTTTGAGTTTCAATTAATCCGTTGATCTCCGAAATTGTAGGATAATACATGAAAAATGAAAGCACCCTCTCATTAAAAACCTGACTATTGGCGTTAATTTCTAAAGCTAACATGATGATTTGATAATATTTTTCTTGCAAATATTCCTCATACAAGGCCATATTGTCTATTTTTTGTTCGGCTTTTAATTGTTTTAATACAATCTGAGCGGAGCGAATATATGAAGTAGCTTCACGCACCGCTATCATTACCTCCTTTTGTGCATGTTCGTTACGCAACGAATCCGCATAAAGCATGAGTGCGTGACTGGCATCAAACGAGATTAAACTATCCCATTTATCAATATTTTCGTTATTTGAATAGGTGTTGTATTGAATAGAATTCGCATTATTACGTAGATAATATTCGATTGATTGTATATTACTTAACAATACATTATAACTAGCGTAAGTAGGTTATAGTTTGATGTTCGTAAAATTGCAGGTATGCGAAAATCAAGAATTAGTAACGTTTCCAAAATTAAATAAAAAAATACAATAATAATAGGGGAATTCCGTTTCTCGTTCGACACTAAAAAATAAAATCAATTTTACGGATGAAAACAGGTATTATAATTTCTTGTTTATTTTTTGCACAAGCAATGTTTGCTCAAAAAAGCACACTAAGTGGTTATTTAAAAGATGCTGAAACTGGAGAAGCGTTAATTGGCGGAAGGATTTATATTGATTCGTTGAAAATAGGAGTTGTCTCCAATATTTATGGATTTTATAGTTTGACTCTTCCAAATGGCACGCACGATGTTATGTTTTCTTTCATTGGAAAAGAACCAATAAAAACACGCGTCATCCTTGATCAAAATATCGAGTTAGCTATCAACCTAAAAGATAATAGTAATACCCTTACCGAGGTCGTGGTGACTGGCGAGAAAAAACAACAAGAAAGTACAGAAATGAGCACCGTTACGTTGTCGATGGAAAAGGTAAAAACTCTCCCCGTTCTTCTTGGTGAAAAGGATATTATCAAAACCTTGCAATTATTACCAGGAGTTCAGTCAGGAAGTGAAGGTTCGAGTGGAATTTATGTTCGTGGCGGTGGACCTGATCAAAACCTGATTTTGTTAGATGGGGTACCAATCTATAATGCCAATCATTTATTCGGCTTTTTCTCTGTGTTTAATGCGGATGCGATTAACCAAGTTAAATTGGTAAAAGGTGGTTTTCCAGCGGAATATGGAGGGCGAATTTCGTCTGTGATCGATATTAGAATGAATGAAGGTGATATGAAAAAAATCCACGGTGAAGGTAGTGTGGGAATCATTTCTTCGAAATTAATGCTAAACGGGCCAATTATCAAGGATAAAACTTCCTTTATGATTACAGGAAGAAGAACGTACATCGATTTATTAGCACGTCCATTAATTAAAGCAGCAAATAGCCAAAACGGAAATGATCAGGTTACTGGGGGTTATTTTTTTTATGATGTGAACGCAAAATTAAACCATATCATTAATGCCAACAACCGAATTTACTTTAGCGCTTATCTCGGAAACGACAAATTTTATGTCAACAGCGAATACGATTATATCGACCAAAGCGACAACAAAACTTATATCGAAGAAAATACGGGTGGAATTAAATGGGGAAATAAAATCGTTGCCTTGCGATGGAACCATAAATTCAGCCCAAAATTATTGTTAAATACGACTTTAAATTACAGTGATTATCAATTTACGACAGGTTTTGGCTTAACTTCTTATGAAAAAGGAAATCAAGCCAATCCAACCCAAGATTTTTCATTCGAATACCTTTCAGGCATCACGGATTTTGGTGGAAATATGAATTTTTATTATTATCCATCTCCAAAACACGATGTTCAATTTGGGATTGGACAAACATATCATACGTTTAAACCTGGTGTGAATCAGTTAAAATTAAGTGATGGTTCGAGTGATCTAGATACCTCATTTGGTTCCGCACGAACGTATGCGCATGAATTTTATGGCTATATCCAAGATGATTTTAGTATTACAAAACGATTGAGTTTAAACGCGGGCCTTCATTTTGCGAATTTTTTAGTGCGAGAAAAATTATATAATTCTTTGCAACCTCGTGCGTCATTTAATTTTCAATTGGATGATAAATCTTCGTTAAAAGCGTCGTATGCAAAAACAACTCAATTTCTTCATTTACTTACCAATACTTCGATTGGTTTACCAACCGATTTATGGGTGCCTGTAACAGATAGCATTCCGCCACAACAAGGAAATCAAGCAGCGTTTGGTTATACCCGAGAATTGCCTAAAGGATACCGTGTAGGTGCGGAAGCATATTACAAAACCATGAAAAATCTGATCGAATACAAAGAAGGTGCTAGCTTTTTTGGGTCAAACCAAAATTGGGAAGGTTTGGTAGAAGTTGGAAATGGTTACAGCTATGGTTTAGAAATGCTCTTTGAAAAAAGAACAGGAAAAACCACCGGTTGGATAGGTTATACCTTGTCTTGGACCAATCGCCAATTTGCAAATATCAACAATGGCGAAGAATTTCCATACCGATACGACCGACGTCATGACATTAGTTTTGTGTTAACTCACAAATTTAATGATAAAGTTGATATTGGGGTAGTTTGGGTGTATGGAACAGGAAATGCAATCACCCTTGCTTTACAAAAATACAATTCGTCAGGTGGTGTTGAATTTGGTGATTCAGAAGTAAATCATATCGATCAACGAAATGGTTATAGAATGCCATCTTATCACCGATTAGATTTGGGGGTAAATATCCACAAACCAAAAAAATGGGGCGAAGCAACTTGGAGTTTTGGTCTTTACAATGCCTATAATCGCCAAAATCCATTCTATTTAGATATCGGTTATTTACAAGGTGGGAATGAAAAAGTCTTGAAACAAATCAGCCTCTTCCCTATTCTACCTTCAGTTAGTTATAGTTTCAAATTTTAAATTGTCATTATGAAAAAGATATTTTTTATTAGTGTATTGTCGAGTTTCTTTTTAGCGTGTGAAAAAGAAATTGAACTAAAATCAGATGAAATTACCCCACGAATTGTCGTTAATTCGCTTTTTACGGCGAATGATACCATCCAATTGAGTGTTAGTGAAAGTCGATCTGTTCTTTACGAAGGCATCTTGCCAAACGTGACCAATGCAACCGCCAAATTATTTGATGGAAATGGTGCCTTATTAGGTACATTCACCCACATCGAAAATGGTAATTATCTTTTAGCAGACGTGTTGCCAATTGATGGATCAACCTACACACTTGAAGTTGCAGCACCTGGATTTGAAACGGTTACGGCCTCTTCTTCAACTCCTGCTATCATCAATATTACATCTATTGACACCGCTACGCAATTCCTCACTTACCCCCAACTGCAATTTGATATTGCTTTCAATGACGTTCCAAGTCAAAAGAATTATTACGGAATTCGAATCACCAGTGAAGTATATGATATTGACCCTGAAACAGAAGAGAAAACGTTACTCTATAAAAACACAGGCTTTAACAGCCGTGAATTTTACATCGTAAATGGGTACGAAGATGTGGATGGCGAAATTTATGGAAACGAACTTTATTTTTCCGATGAAACATTTAATGGGCAAACAAATATTTTCACAGCGCGTACTTATCGTAATGAACTGACTGAATTCCAAGAAGGTTTTTATGTGGTAAGTATTATCAGTATGAGCGAGGAATTATTTAAATATAATGTCACTTTTTCCAAATATCAAGAAGCACAAGGCGATTTTTTTGCTGAACCTGTTCGAGTTTATTCGAATGTAGAAAATGGATTTGGGATTTTCGGTGGTTCAAGTGTCGAAAGTGATACCATTTATTTTTAAGATTTGCATCGTTTTGTTTGGTGATGGCTTATTTCATGTTTTTGAAAACATCACCAAACTCCGACCAATAAGCTTCTAAAATAGAAAAATTGTGCGTCAAAAACGAATACATTTTTGGCCATTGTGTACGATCGTAGAAATTTCCTTCCATTCCAACATAAATCCGTGAAATTGTTTTTCCATTCCAATGCTCAAAGGTTGGTAGCCATATTAAACGATCTTCGAATTGTTTGTTTAAGATATTCGAAAATTCGGTGAATTGTTCGTAGAATAATTCGCGAATGCCTTGGTCAGGGAATTGTAAGTCGATACATAAGCGTGCACCTTGTTCGTCTGCTTCCATTCTAAAATACAAATGTCGAATCGAAGTGTTAAAATTTGTCCAATTTACCTTGTTGGCATGCAAACCCTTTACTTGATTTAACTCTTGCGTGAGTCCTTGCCAAAATTGTAATTTCACCTCTTTTTCTTCTTCCTTTGTAAACATCTTCTTGTTTTTTGACAAAGCTAGCCTAATTTGCCAGAACTTCATCCATTTTCAATTTTACACCTGACAAAAATCAGGAAGAGGGACAACGAAACTCACCTAAGAGACGAAGAGATGACCGTAAATTCGAGAAACAAAAAAAAATTAATATGCCAGAATCAATAGAAATCAACCAAGGAGAAATCGTATTAAATTTAACTCCTGAAAATCAAGGAAAAGTCAGTTTTTCTTCACTAGGCTTTACAGACGACCAACTTAGTATTACAGGCGGTTTTTTAAGAATCGTATTTGATTTAAGTGCTGTTAAAGATCATGATTATTACCAAGTACCAACCATTGAAATCACGTATGACAAAGATTTACCAAAAACACATTGGCAATGCGATTTTAATGGTGAAACAATCCTAGATAAAACCGATCATTTTGGACATTCAACAGTGATTTTGCTAAATCGTAAAACCTTGGCAGATCTCGAACATCATCATATAAATAAATTACTTTTACATGCCGAATTTCCAGAAGCAACAAATTTAATCGCTGAAAAATGTTTTTTTCATATCTATAAATAGAATAGTTATAAAAAAAGCGTGTTACAATTAGTTGTGACACGCTTTTTAATTTTATCGCGTTTGATTACTACTTATGCTCGGTTAAATAAGAATTTAACATCCAAATTAGTTTTTCCTCGGCAACCACATACCCACTCATTAAAGCAATTGTTCCTTCATCTGAATTTTGCGAGGCATCGGCTAAAATGGTTCGTTCAAGTTTCACTAAAATCCCATAACTTTCAACGCAGTTTTTAACCATAACAAGGCCATCCGAAATATTTTTAATCTCTTTAATTGTAGAAACCGATTGATAATCGCTAAAGCCTGTCAATGGTGTTCCTTCCAATGCCAAAATTCGTTCAGCAATTTCATCAACTTTTAAATTAACACTTGTATAAAGCTCTTCAAATTTCAAGTGTAATTCAAAAAAATTGCGCCCTTTTATATTCCAATGAAATCCACGAAGATTCATGTAAAATTGTTGGTGATTTGCCAATAATTCGTTCAGTTGATCAATCGTAACCGCTGATTTTTGCTCGTCCAAGCCAATGCTATTAAGTTTCATATTTTTTATTTGTATCAAAGATAGTTATTCAATTTAGATAAATAAAATCAATATTTTTTATATTTGTATCAGATAAATTGATATAAAAATATGGTTTCCATAATACAATTAGAATACATCGTCGAACTGGCCAAACATCAATCGTTCACCCTTGCCGCCGAACACTGTTTTGTCACCCAGCCCACGTTGAGTATGCAGATTAAAAAAATGGAGGACGATTTGGGAATCATCTTATTTGACCGAACAAAAAAACCAGTCATGCCAACAGCAATTGGCGAAATCGTCGTCGAACAAGCACGACTAATCTTGTCGGAAACAGCAAAAATAAAAGAACTGGTACAATTTAATCAATTAACGCTTTCTGGTAAATTAAGGTTGGGCGTAATTCCATCCATTGCTCCCTATTTATTACCCCAATTCATCGGGAAATTTTCAAAAAAATTTCCCGATTTAGAAATTTCAGTTCGTGAATTATTGTCAGACGACATTATGAAAAGCCTTGAAAATGATGAATTAGATGTAGGTTTACTTGCCACACCTTTGCCTCAAAAAGGATTTAATATCACTCCTTTGTTTTATGAACAAATTTTGATTTATTGTAGTCAAGATCATGAGTTTGCTCATCAAAATTCAGTAGACGTTGGGCAAATGAAAGATAAAAAAATTTGGCTAATGAGCAACGGTAACTGCTTTCGTAATCAAGTTATTAACTTGTGTGACTTAAAGGAATCAAACGTTACAACCAACTTTCATTACGAGAGTGCCTCGATAGAAACTTTAATAAAATTGGTGGAAAACGAAGGAGGTATGACCCTTATTCCAGAATTGGCCGCTGTGAATATGAGCGCGAAGAAAAGAGCTACGGTAAAATCATTTAAAAAAATCAAACCTGTGCGTGAGGTCAGCTTAATCACCAACCGAATTTTTATCAAAAAAAGAATGATTGAGGCCTTGGAAGACGAAATTAGATCAACGATTAACCCAGAAATGCTTGATAAAAATAGAGGGGATATTGTTGAATGGAACTAACCAGGAATCACTTAGTTAATTCAAACACGCGTTGAAATTCAGGTTGTTCTATTTTTTCCCATCGGTTTTCAAGACAATCCAACATATCGGCAATGAGTATTATTTCAGGATATTGCTCGGCAATCACCGTATGTATGATAAATTTTGAACCAATTTGTTTTATTTCTACAAATTTTCGGTCATTTTCAATCTTAAACCAAACATTGATTCCTACAAATTTACGATAGGTTGGAAAATTGTCGCTCATTTATTTCTGCCAGTTTTAATTCGCTAAATTAATATGAATTCAGTAAAAATCTCCATTGCCTTATAAATCCTGTTCAAAGTGCCTCCAATTCAAACAAATCCCCTAATAAAACCATGCACGGTAATTGTTTGGCCGATATTTAAGCCAGCGATAAATAAATTTTACGCCATAGGTTTTCAATAATAAAGCCAAATATTAAATGAGAGAACCAAAATTCTCTCATTTTTTTTATACATTCGCTTTAAACAAATTTGAGTGATTGAGGATAAAGAGTTAATTGAACGCATTCGGCAAGGTGACCAAAAAGCTTTTCGAACGGTGTATGACATGCATTATAAACTAATGATGGGTGTTGCGATTAACTTAACTCGCGATGTGGACAGTGCAAAAGAAATTGTTCAAGAAGTTTTTTTTCAGTTTTGGAAAAACCATGATGCCATAAAAGATGGTATTGCGATTCGGAATTATTTAAAAAGAGCCGTAATTAATCGAAGTATTAATTATCATAAATACAATACTCGCTTTACAAGTGACGATGTGTTGCAACATGCTCCTTCCTCTTTTATCAATTCAGATACGCAAATAGAAGTAAGTGAATTGCAAACTGAAATTCAACGAGCAATGGATAAATTACCCGAAAAAGCACGGTTGGTTTTTATTTTAAAACGTCACGAAGGCTTGTCATTGAATGAGATTGCCGATCAATTAGGAATATCTCCTAAAACAGTAGAGAATCAAATTACTCGGGCGTTAAAGATTTTGAAGGATGAATTAGAACCTTATTTAAAAAATATGAATTCCGTTTAGGGGATGTTGAACATTGAATTGTATAAACCACAAGAGAGGAATAAATAAATGCATCAAGAAGAATATATAAATCTAATTTACAAAAAGTTATCCAACGAGATAACTGATGAAGAATTGATTCAATTGACCAATTGGATCAACGCTTCGGAAGAAAATAAATTAGAATTTGAACAATTGGAAGTGATTTGGAACCAATGTGATGTCAGCTATCCTTTCGAATTTACTGACACACTATCTGTTGAAGACGAATTTGCTGCCTTAATGGAAAGAATAAATGAAGACGTGACTCAAAAAGCCCGCATAATTTCATTGCATTCTGAACCAGTTTCAACCGAAAATCAACCAAAAAAGCGAATTGCTTTTTGGAAAATTGCCGCTGGTTTTGCCTTGTTAATTGGACTTGCGTCTGCCCTATTTTTTATTGATTTTGGCGGTTCGCCAGAATGGGCAACAATTGAAACCACTACCGAATCAAAAGAAATTAAGCTCGCAGATGGCTCAATTGTCTATTTAAATGCAAACAGTAAACTCAAATATCCAATTGAATTCACTGAAGAAAATAGGAAAGTAGAATTTGAAGGAGAAGGATTTTTTGAAATCGCTCCAGATAAAAATCATCCATTTATTGTAACAACTCCATACGAAGATGTGACTGTGCTTGGCACTTCATTTAATGTGCGTGCTTATGCCAACGAGCCTAATTCTGAAGTTTTTGTCATGACAGGAAAAGTTCAGGTCAATGCTGGTGTGAGTCAACAAATCTTATTACCAAATGAGAAAATCATTGTTGACCATTCAACCGGCGTGTTTGGAACTGATTACAGCGAAACATTCAACGAAATGGCTTGGCACACAAAAACACTCGATTTTAACAACGCTCCTTTAAAATCTGTGATCCAAGATCTTGAAGCGTTTTATAAGGTGAAGATTACTGTTGAAAACCAAGAATTATATAATTGCTTGTTTGCATCAACCTTTGAAAACGAAGACTTATCCGTAGTGTTCGAATCCCTAAAAGCTGTGTTTGGCGTTACTGTCAATGAAGTGGAAAAAGGGAAATTCGTTCTTACAGGAGGAGGTTGCCAATGAAAATTAGACTTTTAGTCGTTCTACTTTTGTTTTATGGTTGGTCTTCGTTCAGCCAAAATTTGTTAACCACTAAAATTGATTTTACAGCAACCGATGTTCCAATTTACCAAGCGTTAGAGCTCTTAGAAGAAAAAATTGGTGTCGACATCTCTTACAGCAAAAATTTTTTTATCGGAAAACCACCGATTACTATCAATTTCAAGCAAACAAGCATCAACGAAATTTTAACGAGTATTCTTGCCAATACCAATGTTGAATTTAAAACTTCGGGAAATAATCGAATCCTACTTTATTTATCAAAAGAAACCGAAATTACCCTGAGTGGTTATGTCGAAGATGCAGAAAGTGGCGAACGAATAGTTGGCGCACGAATTGCAGTGAATCCCGAAAATAGAATCGCCATTACCAACGAGTATGGCTTTTTTACGTTAAAAGTAAATCCATCTGAGGCAGAAATCACTATCCTTTCGCTCGGATACAAATCCACCAATAAAACATATTCTTTAAAAGAATCCGAACGATTTTTATTTAAAATGACACCTGCCGATGATTTACCAGTTGTCGTGATAGAGCTCAAGCAAAATATGGCCACGCTAGAACATTCACCAATTGCCATTGATAAGGATAACATCACCGAAATATCTTCAAAGCTACCACAGTTATTGCCAAGTTTAAATGGGCAAGCGGATTATGTGCGTGTAATGCAACTTTTACCCGGAATTCAGGGACAAGCAGATGGATTTGGTGGTTTAAATATTCGAGGTGGTGAATCAGGACAAAATTTAATGATGATGGATGGATCTGCGGTGTATATTCCCTATCACTTGCTTGGTTTATTTTCGATCTATAATCCAGAAGCGGTTAAATCACTCAAAGTTGTGAAAGGAAATTTTCCCGCTAGATATGGAGGCGCAGCATCGTCTATTTTAGACATTCAAATTAAAGAGGGAGACTTATTTAAATGGAAAGGATCAGCAGACGCTAATTTGTTAAGTGCTGGCGCACTCATTGAAGGACCAATTAAAAAAAATATGGGGTCAATTTTAATTGCGGGGAGATTCTCACCAACTGCTTACTTTTTTCAACCCACCTTAGCTCGGTTGTATTTCCAAAATCAAGTGGATGAGTTAAAAACCAATTTTTATGATCTAAATATTAAATCCAATTTTAAATTTGGACAAAAAGACCGACTTTATGTGAGTTATTTTATTGGCAAAGATAAGGTTTTACAAAATGCAAATATCATTTATAACAGTGAGGCCAATGAATTTGCTGTCTTTGAATTAGAATGGCAAAACACCGTTGGTTCTATTCGCTGGAATCATTTGTTTTCAAATAAATTATTTTCAAATACAACGTTTACTTACAGCAATTTTAATAATCGGTTCTCGTCTCAAAGAGAATTTGTGAATAAGGCCGGGTCAACAAACTCTCGCGAAACTTTTGTGATCGACAACCGCTCAAAAAATGTTGATTATGGTGTAAAATCTGATTTAGATTTTGCAATTAGCAAAAAAAATAAATTAAGGGTGGGACTACATTATAATTACCGGAATTTCAGACCTAGTTTTTATTTTTTAAAAAACACCGAGACGAGTTTTGAAGACACCACGTACGAATCTCAAATTTTTGATTTTAATTCCTACTATGACAGTATCAATGTTCCGATTTATAGAATCAATGAATTATCTGTCTATGTCGAAGAACAATTAACTTTTAATCGATTATATTGTAATTTGGGCGTAAGAGTAAGTAGCTTTTTTAATGAAACTTCGGGTTATATAAATGCCGAGCCTCGCCTCTTTGCTTCGTATAAAATAAATGAAAAATTTTCTGGCAATCTCTCTTTAAATCGCCGAATGCAGTACCTTCACTTAATTGCTAATCAATCTATTCAGCAGCCTAATGATCTTTGGCTACCTTCTACCAAGACTATTAAACCTTTAGAAATGTATGAAGCCGAATTGGGGTTGAATTATCAAGAAAATAAAAATTTAAAAATCAGTTTGACGGGATTTTATCGCCATTTAAATAATGTCTATTCGGTGCCTGAAACGGTTAATTTTTTATCAAAGGTGAGTGACTTTATTGATTACGACTACCTACTTAAAGGACAAGGTAATTCAAAAGGGATTGAATTGTATTGTGATTATGCGAATCAAAAGCAAGGCATCATTTTTACCTATACGCTTTCTAAAACAGAGCGTCAGTTTGATTCGATTAATCTCGGATTGCCATTTGTTGCAAATTTCGATAGTAGAAATCAATTAAGTTTTGCATTGCATCAAAACATTGGAAAAAACTTTAAAATAGGGCTGAATTGGACTTTTAATTCACCGCAACCACGTGTTAATGTCATCCAATTTTCCACCAATGGTTCTTTTTCCAATATCAATGAAGATCCATTAGGTCAAAAAAATACCACAAAATCTACCCTTTACAGTCGGCTAGATCTCAGTTTTCAATATAATTATACCGGAAAAAAATTAAAGCATAACGTGCATGTCGGAGTATATAATGTCTTAAACACGGGTAATATTGCTTTTTACGAAGTTCAATATATTGATGAGGCCACACAAAAGGTATTTTCAAAAGCGCTCAAATCGCTCCCAATCCTCCCATCAGTTGCGTATAAATTAAATTTTTAAAACACTGTTTTATAATTTATTAAAGAAAATTATAAAAAAAAATCTTTTTTTATAATTTTCTTTAGGGGATAAATCATCGTTGTATGTAATCATCTAGAAGATTAGTAGCAGATTTTCAAATAGCAAGTGGGTTATGATAAAAGGGGTCTTGAAAAACAGATCCCTTTTTGAAAAATAAACGAATTAAGATTGACTTAAAGTTTTTCATATATAGTTAAAGTTGGTTGCAAAAAAAGGGATGGATAACGATTCAACCCTTTTTTTATGTCCAATAGTTAACTGTTGAAACCATCGATAAATTTAGAAGGTGATTAATATCGCCAGTATTGTTGTTTAGCAGAGGATATCCATCCTCTGCCGCGAGTAAGTTTTTTGTTTTAGCCTGAGTTCGATTTTAAATTTCATTCAGATCGCCCAGAAAAGCTTGAGTTTGAGGAAAAGCAACGAAGTAATAGCGGGCTATTTCGAGTTGTTTTGACGAAAAAATCATGTTTTTCTAGGCGAAAATACGCTGAACATTATTTTAATTGGCTCCTAAATACAATTGATTGATTCCGTAAATCCAGAGAATACAGCTATTCCGTCAAACTTTAATAAAAATCTGGATGGTAATTTAGAGTCGAACTTAAGTTTTTAGCTAATGTGATTAATCCCAACCTTCGTCCAAAATTTCATGTACCGCTTGGTGATAGGCCAGAATAGTTTTGGCTTTTTTTATTTTTTTAAAGACTTTATGGGGATTCTCAAAACTTTCGGCGAAATACTCCCAATAAGAAGTCATTTTAGTTAAAACGTGTGTGTGGCCTGACAAGGCACTGGCATATCCTTCGAATAATTCTTCTAAAAAATTGGTAAACAATTTTTTGCGATTTGTTGGGTAATCATTCGAATTATTTTTGATTAGTTGTGGTAGAAATGGATTGGCTATTAATCCCCGCCCAATCATCCAATGATCGATTGTTGGAAAACGTTCAACTAGTTCGTGAAAAGTTGCTAAAGAAGTTAGATCACCATTGTAATAGATTTTTTTTGAAGTATGTTTTAGACATTCGTCAAATGCCTCTAAATCAACTCCGCCTTTGTATAATTGTTTTCCAATTCGCGCGTGAATACCAATAGATTTTATAGGAAATTGCTCTATAAGTGGCAAAACGTGTAAAATTTCTTGTGCATGTTCGTACCCCATGCGCATTTTCATTGAAACGGTGATGTCAGATTCGTTGGTTACTTGTTCCAAAATAGAAGCAATGCGTTGTGCATCTGAAATTAAACCCGATCCCATGCAGCGTTTAGTAACCATTGGATAGGGACATCCCAAATTCCAATTTAATTCGGTATACCCCAGCGTTTGAACATACTTGGCGACAAATAAAAATTCTGTGGCATCGTTTGTAATAATTTGTGGTATTAAATGTGGAACGTGATTGTTTTTAGGCAAAAGATCGCGTTCGTAATTGGGTTTAATTTCCAATTTTCCGTTTAAGCGAATATAGGGGGCATAAAAAGTATCGACACCGCCAAAATTCGTGTGTACGGCATTTCTGAATCGGAATTCGGTAAAGCCTTGTAAGGGCGAAGATAAGATGGTATGATTTTTTTTCAAGCCTCAAAGTTAATGAATCTTGGAGAAATTTGGAGGGTGATGTTAAGTTTGTAGGATTAAGCGGTAAATAGCGAAGCGCGCAAAAGGGATATGAGTGGAGCTCATTTTTTTTTCATAAAAAATAGCGGGAACGTTAGCCCGACTCCGACGGAGTTTTGCCCAAAAGAAAATTAATAAAAGGAGGGCGGCGCTAATAAACTGCCGAATTAGTCAAAAATGGTATAACTTTGACTCGTGGAAATTGAAATTTTATACGAAGACAATGATTTTATTGTAGTGAATAAGCCCAATAATATGCTTGTTCATGGATCGTATTACGCCAGAAACCTTACCAGCCCTACCCTGCTCGACTTGCTCCTTGAACAACGAGGCGAAAAATTATTTCCTGTACACCGGCTGGATCATAAGACTTCGGGGGTACTTATTTTGGCAAAATCGGCTGAAATGACGGCGAAACTTCAGTTAAAAATTGAAGATAATTCGTTGGATAAAAAATATTTAGCCCTTTTACGCGGCTATACTCCTCCTACCGGAACAATTGATTCGCCAGTTAAAAGTGCGGCCACGGGAAAATACAAAGAAGCTTTGACAGAATTTATTACCTTGCAATCGGTTGAAATTGACATTCCAGTGGTGCCTTATCCTCAAAGCCGGTATAGTTTGGTTGAATTTAGCCCCAAAACTGGTCGCATGCACCAATTGCGAATTCATGCCAACAAAATAAGTCACCCAATTATTGGCGACCATAAGTACGGCAATCGGCATCACAATAAAATGTTTGCCGAAACTTTATTTTTACCCAATTTATTTTTACATGCCGCAAGTGTTGAATTCACCCACCCTATTGCCAACAAACATTTGAAAATCAGAGCCACATTACCTGATTTTTGGGATGAGATGAGGGGTAGACTGGGCTGGGACTTGCTGTAGATTGAGGTTTTTCGATTTTCAAAATTTATTATACTTATAAATTATGCGCTTTTAAAATATTGAAGTCTTGATTTAATGCGTAAATAACGCTATCATGAAAGCATACATCCAAACCGATGAAAATGGAAATTATTACAATGTCAATAACTATTTGGCACAAGAAGGTTTTTTGCATTTGAGATGGGAAATTCAGTATTTTTTTTCGTTGGATGAGCTTACTGGGAGTGATCCAGTGGATTTGGTGGCTTAAGGAATTGAAATTGTGGTAATGCTTAAAACATGTTTCATACGCTCAACTGAATTATTGTTTTAATTGAAAATTAGCAAAAAACAAGGCTTTAAAACAAATTTAGTGGAATCACATAGGCTGTTAATCGACGGAATAATTTAAGGAATCGCGAGATTTTAGGTAAGTTTAAATTCTTAAAAAACGACGAAATTTTAACACCTTTTTATGAATTAAACTGCAATTAAATTAGGTGTTTTGGAAGGTAATTAATAAATTTAGGAAGTCAAAAATAGCACATTACATTGCACATAAACTGTCAAAACCAGACGAATGAGAAAATTACAAGATGCAGTAAATCAATTAATAATCAAGAGGAATATTAAAGATGTTTTATTTATTTCGTTAGGTGTCACCATGGCTTCAATAGGTTTAAAGGGGTTTCTATTACCCAATAATTTTTTAGATGGCGGTGCGATGGGCGTTTCCCTGCTCATTGAGGTGATGACAAAAATTAACCTTTCTTACTTAATTATTTTGGTCAATCTTCCCTTCATCGTCATTGGAGCACGCCAAATTTCAATGCAGTTTGCAATTAAAAGTGCCTTAGCTATTCTGGCGCTTGCTATTTTAGTTCACTACGTGACATTACCAACTATTACGGAAGATAAATTGCTGATTTCAATTTTTGGAGGATTTTTTCTTGGTGCGGGAATCGGTTTAACCATTAGAGGTGGCGCGGTGATTGATGGTACAGAGGTTTTAGCCATTACCGTGAGTCGTAAAAGCAGTTTAACCGTTGGCGATTTCATTGCGGCATTTAATGTGGTTTTATTTGGATTGGCGACATTTTTAATCAGTATCGAAACGGCCATGTATTCGATGCTCACTTACCTATCCGCTTCTAAAACAGTTGATTTTATTATTAATGGGATTGAGGAATATATTGGGGTGATTATTGTGTCAACTAAATCAGATGATATTCGGAGCCAAATTACCCGTAATTTAGGACGAGGTGTTACCGCCTACAAATCAGATCAGGGCTTTGGCTCTCGCGGAAATTCGCACGAGGAAGGAAATATTCTTTTTTGCGTGGTCACGCGACTAGAAGTCACCAAGTTGTTGCTTGAAATTGACAAAATTGATCAAGAAGCCTTTGTTGTTCAACATCCAATAAAAGATACCAAAGGTGGTATGATCAAAAAACGGCCACTTCATTAATAAATGCTAATTCATTTTATCATTAATTTCCACCAGAAAATTTGCTGCCTTGGTTGTTCGATTGAGCACCGAAGAAATTAACCGCACTTGAATGCATCAGAAGTGTCCTCAAAAAAATAGAAAATTAAGAAAAAATTGAAAAAAATTCGCCAGGAATTAAAAATAATTGATGAATGGTGACAAAGGTCACTTTGTAGGTTCTTAACAATCCCTAACTTTGTATTGCAATAAAGGAAAAAATTGAATTTCAAGAAAATGAAAACAGCAGATCGAATCACCCTGGTGATCATAACTGCTATTTTTGGAGTTTTATATTTTACAGGAACTGTGACAGGAACATTAGGAATTGTCCTTTTAATTTTGACTAGAATTTTTATATTGACAAGCGTCATTAGTTTCGGCCCACTTTACGCACCATTTGGCATTAAAACGTGTGCAACAAAAAAATAACAAATCAAAAAAAAGTAACAAACAAAAAAATGAAAACGAACAAACTAAAAATCGCCCTTTTTATCGGAATGATAGGAGTGATTTCTTTCACCTCTTGCACGAAAAAAGATGACAAAATTAAAACCGATGTAGAAACATCCGTACAAAGTGGAACCTGGCGAATTACAAAATTTGTTGATTCAGGTTCAGATGAAACAAGCAACTTTACGGGGTATAATTTCACTTTTAACAGTTCTGGTGTTTTAAACGCAAATAACGGCACAAACAATTACGATGGTACGTGGAGTATCTCGGATAGCAGCAGTGATGATGATAGCCAAGATGATTTAGATTTTAACATCAGTTTTAGTTTGACCAACGATTTTGAAGATTTAAATGATGATTGGGATTTTGTTTCTCAAGCCGACACCAAAATTGAATTAAAAGATGTGTCTGGTGGTTCAGGTGAAACAGATTATCTTACCTTCGAGAAAAATTAAATTCTCAACGATTGAGCAACGAACAAACTGCCATCAAGGCAACTTATTTTAGTATCATTGGAAACTCCAGTTTAGCCCTAATTAAAGGGTTAACTGGAGTTTTCGGTAATTCGTATGCCTTAATTGCAGATGCTATTGAGTCGACCACCGATATTTTTTCTTCTTTGCTCGTTTTGTTCGGGTTAAAATACGCCAAACGTCCTGCTGATGAAAATCATCCCTATGGACATGGAAAAATAGAACCATTGATTACCTTTTTGGTGGTTGCGTTTTTGGTGACCTCGGCTGCGGTGATTGCTTACGAAAGTATTTTACACATCCAAACCCCGCATAAATCGCCCGAAGCATGGACTTTGTTCGTATTGGGTGGAATTATTATTTGGAAAGAAATTTCCTATCGAGTGGTGATCAAAAAAAGCAAAGAAACCAATAGCTCGTCGCTAAAAGCAGATGCTTGGCACCATCGAAGCGACGCGATCACCTCTATAATGGCATTTATTGGAATTTCAATCGCCCTTATTTTTGGTAAAGGTTACGAAACCGCAGACGATTGGGCCGCTTTGTTGGCTTCTGCCTTCATTCTTTACAATAGTTACCTCATTTTCAGACCGGCGTTAAGCGAAATAATGGACGAACAATTATACAATGTTCTACTTTTAGAAATTCGCCAAGAATCCATGAACGTGAAGGACGTTTTAGGAACCGAAAAATGCTTTATTCGCAAGGCAGGCATGCTGTATCACGTGGATTTACATGTGATTGTGAATGGGAATTTTACAGTGAGAAAAGGACACGACATTGCCCATGAATTAAAGACGCATCTTAGAAATGTCATTCCTCAATTAGGTCACGTACTCATTCATATCGAACCAGACGAAGAATAATTGTCCCTTTTTTCGCTAAATTTACCATTCAATCTTAGTTGACTAAAAAATGAACCGGAAACATTTTTTATAATTACTAGGTCAAAAGAAATGTAGTAATCCTTTTTCTTTACCCAAATGCCAATGTGATAAAAGGCAGCATTTGCTGTTATTGCATCGAGGAAATTGAAAATCCACTCACCCAAAAAGTTAGGTATTTAGATAAATTGTTTGATGAACTGGCGAATGGTAAAAAGATGGAGAAGATTTTAAGGATGTAAATATCACATTTACCCCTATAAATTCTTAACCAACCTCAAATTACCATGCCCATTAAATGAATCCCATCTAAAAATTGATTGTTCAAATCTATAAAGTTGAAAATTAATAAAGTTCCAATTTTCCAAAATTGGGTTAAACCACCTAGATATTTGAAAAAAAAGCACGTACAAATACATAATTTTTCAAAAAAACACCTAAAAAAATTTGGGCTTTACAGCTATAATAAGTAAGTTCGGGCTAAACATTAACTAAGAGACTGCTGAAAATCAAATGTTGTGCTGAAAAAGTTGGGATGGAAAATCAAAAAGGGGATAAAATATGGGCAAAAAAAAAATCCCACCGAAGCAGGACTAAAGGTTTTCACCTACGGCATATAGCCTTATTGTGATAAGATTAAAGAATTTATCTGTCACAATGTTAAAAAGAAAAAATGAATTAACCTAATAAAAAATAAAATATGACAAAAATACTGGGATTAGATTTAGGGACAAACTCGATTGGTTGGGCGATTGTGGAAAGAGAAAAAACTGAATTTCAACTTTTAGACAAGGGAGTTCGCATATTTTCCGAAGGGGTGAAAAGTGAAAAAGGAATAGAAAGCTCAAGAGCAGCAGAACGAAGAGCTTTTAGGAGTGCAAGAAAACTAAAATTCAGAAGGAAATTACGTAAGTACGAAACACTTCACGTCCTAGTAAGAAACAATATGTGTCCTTTATCTATTGAGGAAGTTGATAATTGGAAAAAAAGTGGATTTAAAAATTATCCTTTAAATCCTGAATTTATTAAATGGTTAAGAACCAGTGATGATGACCAAATTAACCCTTACCAATTCAGAGCCAAAGCAAGTCTACAACAAGTTGACAAGTTAGAATTAGGTAGAGCGTTTTATCATCTAGCGCAGCGTCGAGGTTTTTTAAGTAATCGGTTGGATCAAACTGCGGAAGGAGTTTTAGAAGAACATTGTCCACAGTTATTGACATTAATTGAAGACGCAACAAATGTAATTGAAATGAAATCCGAAATTCAGGATCATTTTGAAATAGCTGGAATTTTTGATTCAAATGTTAAAGATGGATATAAAAAAGATACAGATGAAGGAGAAAAAAAACTTATCAAACTTCACAAGTCCTTAATTACAATATTAAACAAAAATGAGGATTTTGAGAAATGTGTAAAAGATCTGAACGATCAATTAAATAAGAAAGAAAACTTAGGCGTTGTAAAACAAAAAATTAATGAGTTGACCACCCAAATGAAAGAAGGGAATTTTACAACACTTGGACAATTGTTTAATAGTCAATATAACAAAGCGAAAATACGAAATCAATACACGGCGAGAGAAGAACATTATTTAGATGAATTTGAAATAATTTGTAAAACACAAGGTTTGACCGGCATTTCAGAAACAGAACAAGTAAAAGAACGGAGATATTCAGGATTGATAAAAGATCTTTACCGAGCAATTTTCTTTCAAAGACCATTAAAATCTCAGAAAGGTTTAGTAGGAAAATGTCCTTTTGAAAAAACTAAATCGCGTTGCGCAGTTTCTCACCCTGATTTTGAAGAATTTCGAATGTGGACTTATTTGAATACCATCAAATTGGGCACAAAAGTGGATAAAACAATGCGGTTTTTGAGTTTGGAAGAAAAACTAGCACTTGTTCCAAAATTTTTAAGAAAAAAAGAGCATTTTGATTTTGCTGATTTGGCAAAAGAATTAGTTGGAAAAAATTCAAGTTTTGGTTTTTATTTAGGATCGAAAAAAGATGAAGTAGATTTTCTATTCAATTACCGACCAAACGATACCGTAACTGGTTGTCCTGTCTCTGCAGCATTCTCTGCTGTCTTTGGTAAAAATTGGAAAGAAATTGAATTTACGTATTCAACTTTGAATAAAGATCAAAAATCGGTAGAACGAAAAGTAGATTATTCGGATTTATGGCATTTGCTTTCTGTCTCAACATCCGATGTTTATTTAATGGAATATGCGAAGGAAAAATTGAATTTAGATGATAAAAATTCAAAAGCGTTCAGCAAAATAAGGCTAAAAAAGGATTATGGAAATTTGAGTCTTAGTGCAATTAATAAAATTTTACCATACTTAAAAGAAGGTTTACTTTATTCTCATGCAGTGTTTATGGCAAACATAGAGAAGATTGTTGAACCTACGATTTGGAATAAGCCAGAACAAAGGTTGAGTATTCGCGAAAATATTTCAGAAATTATTGAAAATCACAGTTATGAAAATGCGCGTCTTGAAATTATAAATGGATTAATTAAAAATTGTAAAAACGAGCAAACTTATTATTCAAAAGAGGCAGAACCAATTTATAAAACTGATTTAAAGAACGCAATGGTGCGATTTTTTAAACTTTATCATCATGAAGATGCGAATATTCAAGCCAGTCTTGTTGATGAACTCTTTCCCATGTTTATGAAACAATTAAAATTAAATGAATTCAAAAAGATCAAACGGCTTGATGAAAAGGTTTTAGAATTTTTGAGCGGGCAGAATCAAGATGGAGAAATTTATTGCAAAAATCAACAATCTTTAAAAAAATTATATCATCCCTCTGACATCGAAGTATTTAAAAAAGTTATATACAAAGATAAATCAGGTAATGAGCAAATAATTTTAGGAAGTCCTTTAACTCAATCCATCAAAAACCCAATGGCTATGCGGGCACTTCACCAGTTGCGTAAAGTACTCAACGAGCTAATAAAACAAGATCAGATTGATGAAAAAACAATTATACACATCGAAATGGCTCGTGAATTAAATGATGCAAATAAAAGAAAAGGGATTCAGCAATTTCAAAACGAACTCAAAAAACGAAACGAAGAAGCTTTAAAAGACATTAAAAAACTCTATTACGAAGAGTGCAAAAAAGAAATTGAACCTACCGGAGATGATTTGCTACGCTATCAGCTTTGGATTGAACAAAATCGACAAGAAATTTATGAGCCATCAATAAACGATGGGATGAGCAGAAAAATTGCAATTTCTCAAATCATTGGTGAAAACCCAGATTACGACATTGAACATACCATTCCAAGAAGTATCTCTCAAGATAATTCCCAAATGAACAAAACGTTGTGCAGTAAATCGTTCAATCGAGACATTAAGAAAAAATCAATGCCGAGCGAGTTAAAAAATCACGAGATAATTCTGCAACACGTTAAGCATTGGCGGAACGAATCTGAAAAAATGACCATTGAAATCGAAAAAATCAGTCGGCAAATTAAAGCAGCTGCGACGAAAGAAGCAAAAGATAAAAAGATCACACAACGACATTACTTAACCTTAAAAAGAGATTACCTAAAGGGTAAATATGAAAGATTTACATGGGTAGAGCCAAAAGTTGGTTTTAAAAACAGTCAAATTCCTGATACTGGAATTATAACTCGTTACGCACAGGCTTATTTAAAATCATATTTCAAACAGGTGGAAAGTGTAAAAGGCGGTATGGTTGCTGAATTCAGAAAAATATGGGGCATCCAAGAAAGTTATCAGAAGGATGGCAAAAAATACTATACCGAAAAAGATCGAAGTAAACATACCCATCATACAATTGACGCCATCACAATTGCGTGTATGACAAAAGATAAATATGATGCTTTAGCTCACGCTTGGACATTAGAAGAAAAAAGCGACCTACAAGGTGTTAGAACACTTTTGTCAAACTCTAAACCTTGGAAAACGTTTAAAGAGGATTTAAAAAAAATAGAAGATGAAATTTTAGTATCACATTACACACCAGATAATTTAAAAAAACAAGCAAAAAAAATTATACGGATTCGTGGTAAAAAACAGTATGTCGCAGAAATGGTGAACGATGTTGATGGAAAACTTGTTCCAAAAAATGATGCGAATAATCGAATTGCTTATAAAGTCGATGAAAAGGGTGAAAAAATTCCCCGTTTGCAACAAGGAGATACCATTCGTGGAAGCTTGCATCAAGATAGTATTTATGGTGCAATTAAAAATCCAAACGACCAAAACGAGACTCAATATGTGATTCGTAAGGATCTTGAAAGTTTAAAAGGAACTGATATAGAAAATATCGTCGATAAAACAGTACGTGAAAAAGTATTAGAAGCAATTCAAAATAAGGTAATTGTTTTGTCTTCAAACCCTCAACAAAAAAACAAAATCAATGAACCCGTTTGGATGAATTTCGAAAAACAAATTCCTATCAAGAAAGTTAGGATAATTGCTAATTCTGTTAAAAATCCACTCGAAGTCAAGAAACATGCAGCACTTTCACTTTCGAAGCAACGACACAAACAAATGGTTTATGGTCAAAATGACGAAAATTATGCGATGGCGATTTATGAATTGGAAGGAAAAAAGGATTTTACATTAATAAATAATTTTGAGGTGGCGAACTTAACGAAAGAAGGTAAATCAATTTATTCACCTTTTAAAACCAAATTGAATAAAGGTGTGCCAATTCAAATGCCAATCGCTAAACGAAATGGAAAAGATCTTGTATTGAAAAGAGGCCAACAAGTAATTTTTTATGACTCTGAAATTGAACAACCCGAAAGTATAAGTGATCTCGCTGATTTATCGGGTAGAATTTATATTATTGAAGGTCTGTCAATACAGAGAATTGTAAGACCTTCAGGAAAAATTGATGAATACGGAGTTGTAATGTTCAGATATTTTAGGGAAGCTCGAAAATCTGATGATCTAAAAAAGGATAACTACAAACCAGATGGTTCATTTAAAATAGGTGATTCTAAACCGACTAGAAAAATGAACCACAATCAATTTACAGGGTTTGTTGAAGGAATTGATTTCCTTGTTTCAACGACTGGAAAAATTAAACCAATTTAAAAAATTGTTTACTCAATCCTCTCTCCCCGTATCACTTTTTGATTTGGGGAGAGGGTTTAAAAAACGAAATAAATCATTGGCAATAGTAACACCACTGCCCTATGCTCAAACGAACCTTACTTTTTAGCAATCCCTACCACCTGAGCACACGAAATCTGCAATTACAAATTACCGAAAAAGAATCGGGTGAAATAAAAACTGTCCCCATCGAAGATATTGGGTACATTATTTTTGAACATCCGCACATCACCTTTACCCAGAGTGTCATGCAATTATTGGCAGAAAACAATACGGCAGTGATTTTTTGTGATCAGAAATTTCACCCTTCCTCAATGCTGTTTCATTTGGACACCCATTATACCCAAACGGAAAAATTCAAATTTCAAGTCAATGCCACCGAACCTTTAAAAAAACAATTATGGCAACAAACGATCAAACATAAAATTACGAACCAAGCGGAACTTTTAAAACGACTGAAAAAAAATGACGAACCTTTGCGTTATAAGGCGAATCATGTGAAAAGTGGTGACAGTACCAATCAAGAAGCTCAAGCCGCGCGCGCATATTGGTCCGAATTATTTGAACCTCCTTTCACCCGTGAAAGATTTGGGGATGCCCCCAACCCGGCCTTGAATTATGGGTATGCCATCTTGAGAGCAGCCACCGCTCGCGCATTGTCAGGAACTGGTTTATTATCCACCTTGGGTATTCACCACCGCAATAAGTACAATTCGTTTTGTTTGGCCGATGATATAATGGAGCCCTACCGCCCTTTTGTTGACGAAATGGTGTATAATATGCAGAAAATGGGTTTAAATTGTTTGGATTTGGGCAAGGTAGAAAAATCAGAATTATTGTCTATTTTAACCATCGACGTGCAGATTAACGACATGGTGAGCCCCTTGATGGTGGCCTTGTCCAAAACATGCCAGTCGTTGGCGCTTTGTTTTGAAGGGGAATTACGGAAAATAAATTATCCAAGTTTTGTGTATGAGTACAAATCGACTTAACGCCTATCGGATTATGTGGTTATTTGTATTTTTTGATTTACCTACGAATACCAAACGCGAGCGGAAAGCGGCACAAGGCTTTCGGAAAAGTTTATTAAAAGATGGTTTTACGATGATGCAATTTTCAGTGTATTCCCGCCATTGTGCTAGTTTTGAGAGCGGAGAAGTTCATATTGGGCGCATCAAAAAATTAATCCCTAGTGAAGGGCATGTGAGCATCCTTTCAATCACCGATAAACAATTTGGAAATATCATCAATTATTGGGGTGCAAGTACCAAAGCAATGCCCGACACCCCTAAACAATTGGAGTTATTTTAAATATAAATCATTAAATTCACCTATTAGGATTAAAAAAATGGGGAATCCGGGCAATTATTGTCCCGAAAACCACCATTTTTTTCAGTGTCAAAACACTGTAAATCACTAATTATTAGAAGAATGTGACATCCGCTAATCTAGTAATCCTTTTTCTTTAATCAAACCACAACTTGAAAGGTGATAACGGATTTAATAATAATAATCTAGTAATCCTTTTTCTTTAATCAAACCACAACATATTAAATTTTAGTAATAAAGGTCCAAGCAATCTAGTAATCCTTTTTCTTTAATCAAACCACAACCCCGTATTAATTGGTGGCGTTCTATTAACTAATCTAGTAATCCTTTTTCTTTAATCAAACCACAACAAGTTCGAGGGGCTTACAATTGCGTATTTCAATCTAGTAATCCTTTTTCTTTAATCAAACCACAACTATCATGTGGATTTTTCGTATATCAGAATTAATCTAGTAATCCTTTTTCTTTAATCAAACCACAACAAAGCCCCTCTTATAACTTCATCTTCTTCTAATCTAGTAATCCTTTTTCTTTAATCAAACCACAACATTATTTCATTATTCCCGTAAGGTACGGATAATCTAGTAATCCTTTTTCTTTAATCAAACCACAACGTTAGCGGATTAAACGCAAACAAAGATTTAAATCTAGTAATCCTTTTTCTTTAATCAAACCACAACAAATCAATTCATCTCCGACAGAAACATTTTAATCTAGTAATCCTTTTTCTTTAATCAAACCACAACAGCGTACCGTATTGCGCGCAAAAATTCGGCAATCTAGTAATCCTTTTTCTTTAATCAAACCACAACAAATAAGGTTGCATATTTTGCGCAATAGCTAATCTAGTAATCCTTTTTCTTTAATCAAACCACAACCCGTACTGGTGCTAACAACGTATATAAGAGAATCTAGTAATCCTTTTTCTTTAATCAAACCACAACCGACGGCACAAAAAATCAACTAGAAATTGGAATCTAGTAATCCTTTTTCTTTAATCAAACCACAACAACGTCAAGAACTTGAAATTTCAAATAAAAAATCTAGTAATCCTTTTTCTTTAATCAAACCACAACCAACATTCAATTAAACGCGTCTATTTATACAATCTAGTAATCCTTTTTCTTTAATCAAACCACAACCTAAACTGAGGGATTATCAAATCGAACTAGAATCTAGTAATCCTTTTTCTTTAATCAAACCACAACCTAAATTAAGGGATTATCAAATCGAACTAAATCTAGTAATCCTTTTTCTTTAATCAAACCACAACGGGGCGGTGATTGGACTAGCTTCAAAGATAAATCTAGTAATCCTTTTTCTTTAATCAAACCACAACCAAAAAATGAATGCGCAATCTAAAATGATTAATCTAGTAATCCTTTTTCTTTAATCAAACCACAACAATACTCCTTCGTTTTCTTTCTTCATTCCAATCTAGTAATCCTTTTTCTTTAATCAAACCACAACAAGATTAGCAAGGTTTACGATCAGTTACGAAATCTAGTAATCCTTTTTCTTTAATCAAACCACAACTGTTTTCCTAAAAAATCAATTTTTCCAGCAAATCTAGTAATCCTTTTTCTTTAATCAAACCACAACATTTGTTATTATTATTTGTTATTATTATTTAATCTAGTAATCCTTTTTCTTTAATCAAACCACAACGGGGAGTTTACAGACGAATTTTATGCCTGAATCTAGTAATCCTTTTTCTTTAATCAAACCACAACGTGTGAACTCTCTTAATAATTTAACCGCTGAATCTAGTAATCCTTTTTCTTTAATCAAACCACAACTTGGGAAAATGTCCATTTGTTTCAAGAATAAATCTAGTAATCCTTTTTCTTTAATCAAACCACAACACTACTTGTTCTACAAAAAAAAAGTAATAAAATCTAGTAATCCTTTTTCTTTAATCAAACCACAACATGCTTGACATTCAGATATCAGACGTTGACAATCTAGTAATCCTTTTTCTTTAATCAAACCACAACCATGCCATATTTTAAATGTTTTTTAAATTAAATCTAGTAATCCTTTTTCTTTAATCAAACCACAACTCCTCCATGACTTCGGTAGTAAACCCCGCTTAATCTAGTAATCCTTTTTCTTTAATCAAACCACAACTCAAAAGTTTGTTATCAATTAGCGAAGTTGAATCTAGTAATCCTTTTTCTTTAATCAAACCACAACGATCACAAAGGCTACTTAAAAATCTCTAAAAATCTAGTAATCCTTTTTCTTTAATCAAACCACAACGATGCGTTTGATTTTAATCAGTGGCGATTTAATCTAGTAATCCTTTTTCTTTAATCAAACCACAACATATATGGGGTTAGGTGCTATGTTGAGAGAAATGTAGTAATCCTTTTTCTTTAATCAAACCACAACCAGATATAAATAATGCTCTTATCATGTTATAATGTAGTAATCCTTTTTCTTTAATCAAATCAAGCTCGCGAGATTCAAGCACTCCTAAAATATAAAAAAGCGCACATAAACCAAAACGAGATTCTCAAGAAAAGCAGGTGGATAGTATGCTTTGATCAAAATCGAAATCAGCCCAACCCCTCCAGAAAATTAAAACTTAAACTCAGCCAAAGTTTTATCAATAATCGCCACACATTCCATGAGTTGCTCTTCTGTCATCACCAAAGGAGGCGCAAAACGAATAATATTACCGTGTGTCGGTTTAGCCAATAAACCATTGTCTTTTAGGCTTAAACAAAGATTCCAAGCCGTTGCACTTTCTGGTGTATCGTTAATTACAATGGCATTGAGTAAACCTTTGCCCCGCACTAATTTCAAACAGGCATATTTTGTCACCAATTTTTGCATTTCAGCTCTAAAAATAACGCCTAATTCCCGCGCACGCACGGCTAATTTCTCATCACTTACAACATCCAACGCCGCCATCGCAACTTTCGCCGCTAGTGGATTTCCTCCAAAAGTCGAACCATGCTGCCCAGGCTTAATCACGTCCATAATTTCATTGTCTGCCAACACTGCCGAAACGGGGTAAACTCCCCCCGACAAGGCTTTCCCTAAAATCAAAATATCAGGTCTACTGTACGTTTCTTGTTGTTCGCAACCATTTTGACAAGTACAATTTCCACAAACGGCCAATAAACTACCTGTTCGTGCAATACCTGTTTGAACTTCATCCGCAATAAACAATACCCCACTTGCTTCACACAAGGCTTGCGCCTCGGCTAAATACGTATCATCTGGCACGTACACACCTGCCTCACCTTGAATCGGTTCCACTAAAAACCCAGCAATATTTTCTTGCGCCAACACCTCTTCCAAAGCATCAATGTCATTGTAAGGAATTTTAATAAAACCATTGGTATAAGGTCCAAAATTCTTTTTCGCATCCGGATCGCTTGAAAACGAAATAATTGTCGTTGTTCGCCCATGAAAATTCTGATCACACACAATAATTTTAGCTTCATTTTCATCAATTCCCTTCACTTCATACGCCCATTTTCGGCATAATTTAATGGCAGTTTCCACCGCTTCTGCACCGGTATTCATCGGTAAAACCTTGTCGTACCCAAAATAGTCGGTCACGTATTTTTCATAAACCCCTAAAACATTGTTGTGAAAGGCGCGCGAAGTCAAGGTTAAGGTTTTAGCCTGATTAACCAACGCTTCAATAATTTTTGGATGCGAATGACCTTGGTTAACCGCCGAATAAGCCGATAAAAAATCGTAATAACGTTTCCCGTCCACATCCCAAACATACACCCCTTCACCCTTTTCTAACACCACCGGCAGCGGATGATAATTATGCGCACCATGCTCATGCTCCAAGTGCATCAACTCTTCAGACGACAAATTTTCTAACGTTTTCATTTTTATAGATTTAAATGATTATTAACTCACAATCATTCCCTGCGAACGACTGATTGCCCTCATCGCGGAGAGTGCCATCCTTTCCTCATACTCCGAAACCCGTAAAACAGTTCACATGGAGAGAAATCATCCGAGACAAAATTAGGAAATTTATTTAAAATCTACAAGGCAAATTTATTCCGATCAGGGGAGAATCTTTATTTTTTCGTGATTTATTTGGGCAAATATCCCGACATCCCAACTGCAACGTTGGGCTCGTCAGGACACCGGGCTTCCCGTTCCAAATCCTCACCCTCCCCAATAACGCGGTTAGGGTTGCGGGTTTTCCACTAAAATCCCTTTTGCAAAAATGAGTTTATTGTCAATCTGCGGAACCAAGAAGCAGTTGGACAATAAGAATTTATAGCTCTATCTCCCCACCAAAACTCAAATAAATGCCATTGGTAGGTTTCACTTTTCCGGTCATTTTCGATTTTAAAACACTCTCCGTCATTGTTTTGGTAGTTTGGGGATTTTCTTCGCGACTTACTTCAAAATGACAGTTGTATTTTAATGCCAATTCTTGCATTAACAGCTTCGCTTCGATGTAAAGTTCATTCGACACATTCCCATCAGAAAAAAATTCGATTTTAAAACTCATACGTGGTATATTTTCACTTGTTTGTTGTGGCCGCAAATTTAACTTACGCTATCTAGCCTATCTAACCAAGTAAAAATAATCACCGATGTCCAAAACTCTTAAATCAACCTTAATTGATTAAATTATAATATACTATATATATAAAATATACAATAGTCAAAAATAATAATTCTTATCTTTGACCCGTAATTAAGTAAAATGAAACCATCAAAAACACACCTTTTTACGCTCGTCAAAGCGTTAAATAAATCGGAAAAGCGACAATTTAAACTGTACGTCGGGCGCATGGCAGGAAACGACAATTCAAAATTTATCCAACTCTTTAACCTTTTGGATAAAATGGAGAAATACAACGAAAAAGAAATCATCGAAAAAACGAGTATTTCCAAAGCGCAATTGGCCAATTCTAAAGCACATCTTTACAAACAAATCCTCACCAGCTTACGCCTCACTCCCCAACTAAAAAATACACAAATTCAAATTCGAGAGCAATTAGATTTTGCTACAATCCTTTATGATAAAGGACTTTATCAACAAAGCATTAAAGTATTAGATAAAGCAAAAATCACCGCCATTGAACACGAGGAAAACACCATTGCATTTGAAATTGTCGAATTTGAAAAAATCATTGAAACCCAATACATCACCCGCAGTTTAGATTCTCGCGCCAATAACTTGGCCATTTTAGCGAAAGATTTAAGTGTTAAAAACCTTTTGGCCAGTAAATTATCCAATCTTTCGCTCCAGCTTTACAGTTTTCTTTTAAAAAATGGGTATGCCAAAAACGAAGATGATTATGCCCGTACAAAAGCCTATTTTCAGTATCATTTGCCACAATTCACCTTAAACGAAATCGGAAACCGTGAAAAGCTCTATTTTTACATGGCGCAATTGTGGTATAGTTTTATCATTCAAGATTTTAGGTCAAGTTATAAATACGCGTCTAAATGGGTCGATTTATTTCATTCAACCCCAAACTTTATCACTAACCATCCCGTTTTTTATTTAAAAGGAAGCAATTATTTACTCGAATCGCTCTATTTTCTGCGTTATCGCAGCCGTTTTGAAGAGGTGCTTCAACTTTTTAAAAAACAAAGTACCTCTGCCAATTTTGTGGTCAATGACAATACCCGTGTACTGCGTTTTTTATACTTGAGTTATAACGAAATCAACCTTCATTTTCTCAATGGTACGTTTGAATTAGGCATTAAATCCATTCCTGACATTGAGGCTGAAATGGAGCAGCACCTAACTAAAATCGATCCGCATCATCAAATGGTTTTTTATTACAAATTTGCCTGTTTGCATTTTGGGGCCGATCAATTCGAACGAAGTATCCACTATTTACAGCAAATCATACAAAACAAAGAATTGGGCATGCGAGAAGATTTATCGTGCTATTCGCGTATTCTCAACCTCATTTCCCATTTCGAATTAGGCAAAGATGAGCGCATCGACGAACTTATCCGTTCAACCTTTAAATTCTTGCTTAAAATGAACGACATGCAGCAAGTTCAAGCCGAAATTATTGTCTTTTTAAGAAGTTTAAAAAACATTTTTCCCCATCAACTAAAAAATGCATTCAAGGAACTTCACGAACGGCTACAATTACTTGAAAATCATGCGTATGAAAAAAGATCCTTTCTTTACTTGGATATTTTATCTTGGCTTGAGGGAAAAATTCAAACAAAACCAATTCAAGAAATCGTGCACAAAAAGGTGCGACTGATGAAATAAATATACCTTTGTTTGGTGGAAAAATCAAAAGACACCTACCTCACAGTAGCAGGCATTAGTGAAGGACTTTACAAAGAAAAGGGCTCTAAATTTTTAGCCTTTGTTTTTCCATGTGACAATAAAGAAACGGCCAAAACTCACCTCGATCGGTTGCGAAAAGAACATCGCAATGCTTGCCACGTTTGTTTTGCTTGGCGGTTTGGAACCACTAATTTTTCCGACCGCTATTCGGATGATGGCGAGCCTGCAAATTCAGCTGGAAAACCAATCTTTGGACAAATCCTCTCCTTCCAATTGACCAATGTCCTCATCGCCGTCGTTCGTTATTATGGCGGTACAAATCTAGGTGTTGGTGGATTGATAACAGCCTATAAAACAAGTTCAAAAGAAGCCTTGCTTAATGCAATAATTCAGGAAAAAGTTATTCAAATTCCTTATCAAATCACTTTCACCTATCCAGAAACAGGCGCGGTAATGAACTTGTTAAACAAACTTTCAATTGAAATGCTTTCGCAAGGAGTCGATGGAAATTCGCCCTACCTGCTAGTTGGCGTAAAACGCGCAGAGGTCGAAAAATTAATCGCCACCTTTAGTGTTTTGCATACCGTTAAAATAAACTTACTCGAAAACGAAGATTAAAACCTTATTATGAAATTATTAGAAGAATTAGTTGCCATTCGCAGCGCCAGTGGCGACGAAGGAAGCATGCGTGATTTTTTGGTTGATTATGTCCAAACAAATAAAGCCAATTGGAAAGTTCAACCAACGCTTCATTTTGGTGATGGTTTTCAAGATGCCTTGGTCTTGGTTTTTGGCCAACCTAAAACCGCCATATTTGCGCACATCGATTCCATTGGTTTTACCGTAGGTTATGATAATCAACTCATTCGGATTGGTGGACCAGCGATCATTGATGGAATGTCATTAGTTGGTTCAGACAGTTTAGGCGAAATCGAAACGGAGTTAATGGTTATTGAAAATGAAGACGATACCACCAGTTTAAAATGCGTTTTTGAGCGAACCATCGAACGTGGAACGATACTTACCTTCAAACCAAACTTCATTCAAACCGAAACGTTTATTGAATCGCCTTATATGGATAACCGTTTAGGAGTTTGGGTAGCGCTTCAAGTGTCGAAAACACTCACCAATGGAGCCATTGTTTTCTCAACCTACGAGGAACATGGAGGGGGATCGGTTGGTTTTTTAGGTCGCTTTTTGTACGAAAAATATGGCTTAAAACAAGCCCTCATTTCTGACATCACCTGGGTCAGCAAAGGCGTTGAGCATGGAAAAGGAGTTGCTATTTCTATGCGCGACCAAGGCATTCCACGTCGATATTACCTCAATAAAATCATCCAAATTGCGAAAGAAACCACCATCGATTTCCAATTAGAAGTTGAAAGTGCCGGTGGCAGCGATGGTACCATGTTACAAAAAAGCGATTTACCTTTTGATTGGTGTTTTATAGGTGCGCCAGAAGATAATGTTCACACCCCACACGAACGTGTTCACAAATCTGATCTAGCAGCAATGATCGAACTCTACCGCGTATTGATGGAAAAATTGTAAAGATTTAACACGTTCGGTATTGGTTCATACCCAAAAATAAATTACCTTAACTGAAATTTATTTAAGCGCGTATGAAGGCAGTTTTTACTCTTGTGTTAAGTTGTGCGAGCGTTTGGATTTCCCATGGTCAAACTACCCAAAAATACCTTGGCGGAGGCAATTCCACTGGAATTCAAGTGAGTTCGAGTAACGACACCAAACTTTATGACGGGGCTTTTACAGCTTCAGGTTCAAACACCGTCAATGGCAATGGACTGGATGCCAAACGAATCGAAGCAACACGCTTTTTATCTCAAGCTACCTTTGGTGCCGACCCTACCCTTGTTGACAAGTTGGTAGAAGTGGGCATTGAAAAATGGATTGCCGATCAATACGCCACACCAGCTAATTACCTTGCCCCAGCCGTCGAAGAAATTTACAATACAACATTCACCATTTTTCTAAATGAAGGCGGCGACTCTTCAGATTTTGCTTATCGTGCCAATTGGGTACACATGGATTATGCGTGGTGGGAAAATACCATCTTAGGAAAAGATCTTTTGAGACAACGAATGGCCTATGCTTTGAGTGAAATCTTTGTCATTTCAGCGGAATCTGACTTAACCTCTTATGGTTTAGCCATGGCGGTTTATTACGATTTATTGACGAAACATGCCTTTGGAAATTACCTTGATTTATTGGAGGATGTTACTCTTAGTCCTGCAATGGGAAGATATTTAAGTCATTTGAACAATGCCAAAACCAATCCAGAAGAAAATACGAATCCTGATCAAAATTTCGCAAGAGAAATCATGCAACTTTTTTCAATCGGCTTGTACGAACTAAATCAAGATGGATCATACAAACTAGACGGAAGTGGAAATACCATCCCAACTTACGATAATGAAGACATCAAAGAATTTGCAAAAATCTTTACAGGATTGAGTATTGGAGGACGAATTGATGGAGAAGCACCAAATTTCAGCAACAGTCTTTACATTGCTGATGTCACTGTACCCATGAAAATGTTTGATGAATTTCATGAAGAAGGTCCAAAATACTTGCTGAATGGATTAGTAGTGCCTGACGGTCAAACAGGCATGGAAGATATCGAAGCTGCTTTAGACAATTTGTTCTATCACCCAAATGTCGGTCCTTTTATGGCCAAACGACTAATTCAACATTTTGTCAAATCAAATCCAAGTCCTGAATATATTTCTGAAATTGCTGGCATCTTTAACGACAATGGTGCTGGTGTTCGTGGTGATTTGGGTGCCATGCTCAAAACAATCCTTCTTCATCCAGAAGCACGTTCGTGCGAATCAATTTCTGATCCTTTGCAAGGTAAATTGAGAGAACCAATTGTACGTTACACCACCGTAGCGAGACATTTCGGTGGATTTTCTCCGTACGATGATCGTTATTGGAATCTTTCGTATTCGTATAGCAATGATGTTGATCAATTTCCTTTGCATTCGCCAACAGTATTTAATTTTTTCAGTCCTAATTTTAGCCCAAATGGCGAATTGTTAGATGCTGGTTTAGTGGGGCCTGAATTTGAGATCCACAATTCACGAACAGGAATCAATTATGCCAATTGGGTTTATTATTGGATTGAATATGAATACCTTTCCGCTTGTACCGAAGAAAGCGTGCCAGAAGGTTATGATAACGTAGTAGCGACCAATTTAACGCGTTTGTATGAATACGCCAAAGATTCAGACGCGCTACTCGATCAATTAGATATTTATTTGTGCCATGGCCAACTTTCTGAACGTTCGCGCGGCATCATCAAGGAAACTATTGATAAATATCCAGTTACCGTTTATGGTTTGGCAGAGCGAATTCAATTAGCTGCTTATTTGGTATTAATTAGTCCAGATTATAACATTCAAAAATAACCGATTTTATGGATCATAATTTTGAAAATACCCGTCGAAAATTTTTGACACAGTTAGGAGTCGCTTCGGCATTTGGCTTGGCATCTCCTTTGTCGGCACTGGCGAAACTAAAATCGATTAACTCTATTTTAAGTTCACCTCCTCCTCCACCATTTGGCAATTATAAAGCCATTGTTTGTGTCTTTTTACATGGCGGAAATGATTCTTACAATATGCTTGTTCCGAATACTTTAACGGAATACACAGATTATTTCAATACCCGTTCAAATTTGGCTTTATTACAACCCGATTTATTGCCCATTGGATCAGGTGATTTTGGGTTAAATCCAAGTATGCCAGATGTTCGTGACATGTACAATGCAGGCGATCTAGCGTTTCTATCGAATATTGGAACCTTGGTTCAACCCACCACCGTAGCAGATGTCTATTTAGAAAATAATTTGCCTTTAGGCCTATTCTCACATATCGACCAATTTCAACATTGGCAATCGGCGCGTGCAAATGAACGAGTGAGTAAAGGCTGGGGAGGCCATATCGCTGATTTGTTAGGTTATACCAATACAAACGACAAAATTTCGATGAACGTTTCATTATCAGGGAACAATATTTTTCAAAATGGATTAAATACCTTGCCATTTTCAATGAATGAGAATGGCCCAACCTTACCAATTAATTACAACGCCGAATGGGGGCATAATCCCGATCGCCGTGCAGCGGTTGATTCTTTGTTAAACTTTAATTTTGGAGATCCTTTCCAAAATACCTACGCCAATGTTTTGCACGATTCGATTGAGGCTGGTGCCGAATTTAAAGAGGCTTTGGATGTCATTCCTGAATTTGCAACTGTTTTCTCCAACGAAAGTTTGTCCCAAGAATTAAAAATTATCGCCAAAACCATTGCAGCACGCGAAAGTTTAGGGTTCGAACGTCAGATTTTCTTTGTTCGTTTTGATGGCTGGGATCATCACGATCAATTAATCACGGAACAAGCAGAAAAATTAACGGTGGTCAACAATGCCCTGGTCGAATTCAAAAATGTACTCAACGAATTAGGTATGTTTAATGATGTGACGACGTTTGTAGGATCTGAATTTGCACGAACTTTACAATCTAACGGAAATGGAAGCGATCATGGTTGGGGTGGAAATACCCTTGTAATGGGTGGAAATGTCAACGGAGGACAAATTTACGGCACATATCCTTCGTTAGTACTTGACGGTCCAGGTTATTTACCGGGAGGAATTATGGTGCCAACCTCCGCAACAGATTCAATGTTTGCCGAATTAGCCCTTTGGTACGGCGTTCCACCTTCTGATTTGTTAAGTATTTTTCCAAATCTTGGCAATTTCCATACCGTTGCAGATTTATCCACCGACGCTCCACCAATTGGATTTATGAATATGTAAATTATGAAAAAAAGTATTTATTTTCTTTTATTGCTCTTAAATTCTACCTTGATTTTTGGTCAATGTTTTCCTGATCGTCACAGCACCACGTGGTTTGATGGCTGGCTTTCATGCGAAACAAAAGTAAATCCGAACACCTTACGTGGCGATTCGCATTGGATTTCGTATGATTTTGGAGTGCCGTATCTACTGAATGAATTAAAAATTTGGAATGTAAATGATCCGGATTTACTATTGGATGGTGCGGAAAAAGTCATGATTGATTATTCGTTAGATGGCGAAAAATGGACCGAATTCGGCGAAGTAACCTTTCCAAAAGCTTCCGGCATTCCAACGTATGAAGGTGATCTCGTTGCCAATTTAGCAGGAATCAAAGCACGATTTTTATTGTTCACCGTCATTTCAAACTACGGAGGAGAATGTACTGGCTTCGCGGAAATGCGGGTAGCAGCAGATAGCACAACTGTTGAAAATGAAGATATTTGTATCATCGCCGATGTCTATCCAAATCCTTTTGCCAACGAATTTACGGTTCTTTTAGAGAAAAAATGCCTTGGCGAAGTATATATGGCCTTAGAAGATGTAACTGGTAGAACAGTAATCGATGAACAAGTGATCAAAGTAAATGAGCCTAAACTAATCAACGCACAATTCTTACAATCAGGTGTTTATTTCGTCTGTATCCGAAATGGAGAAATCAAAGAAAGGATAAAAGTAGTGAAGAATTAATTTGAAGAACATGCTCAAACTTATGTGAATTTCCTTGGATTAATTTTAAACTAAAAGTTTAACAGAGGCAACATTAATTTTTGGAAATTAATAATCTTTCCTGACATTTCAAATTGGATTTATGACCACGAACAACTCAAATCAATACTATAAAAACCTAATCATCCCGGCTTGGGTTCGTGTATTAATAATTGTCCCCTTCTTGGTGCTTTTTGTTTTTATTACAATTTACCTAGGCAATGTTTATGAAATAATTGCCGATGTTCAAATCTCTTGGTTTGATGGCTATTATGTCGTCCTAACGTTTTTATTGATGATGCTAGTTTATTTATTACTGTTGGTTATTTGTTTACTCCCAGGTCTTTTTTTAATGTCTATTGTTCGCAAGTTTTATGAAAACAAATCCGTTAAAAATGCGAAAGAACAAAAATCATTTTGACAACAAAAAAATGAAGCATTGCTTTTAACTTTTATTGGTATCTTTAGCAAATGGAATTTACTTTAGGAAGCGATTATTTTATTTACGAACACACCAAATTAGGAATTTTGGTAGCAGTCAACGTAAACGATTTAAAAGAAATGAAGGCTTATTGGAAGCTTAATAAAGGTAAATCCGAATTGCCTGCCGATTTGATTAAAGGTTTTCCAATGATACACGACGAAGAACAAGATTCATTGAAAATTGATTTTTCGGAAGAGAATACCTATGAAATTAGGACTTTAAATAAATTTGATTAAATAATTGACTATTAAATATTTAATTAATTAATTTGAATTAATAAATTTTGCCTAGGATATCCGAAAACCTCTTCCAATTTTGTATAAAAAGCTTCTTCATTTTCAATTGTTTCTAACTTAATTTGACCGCCATCCTTAGCTAAAAATTTCTCAGAAGTAAGTGTAAGACGACCAGTTGGAATTGGAAGGGTAATCAATCTCCGTTGGGTAAAAGGTGAATCGGGACTTGTTTGGTGATATAAACACATGTCCTTGAAGGCAACCAACGGATGCGGGGTAAGCTCGAAAATATATTCGTGTTTCTTTTTGGATTGGTCGAGCTTGCTGACCCGATAAACATCCTTTTCATGTTCCTCAATAATAAAAAAACCACGTTCGTCTTCCAACGGTTTATTTAGTTCAATTTTTAAGGGTTCAAATGAAAATTCACCATACCCAACATCCACTAAATAATTGATTTGATCTAAATGAACTAAAATCGTTGCATGATCCATTGGCAAACCATACCCATTTTCACGGGAATAAACACGCGCAGCAATTAGTTGGGCATCAAACCCGATTTCGGTTAACAATTCGCAAAAAAGTCCATTTAACTCAAAACAAAATCCTCCTCTTTTTTGAAAGACAATTTTTTCAATCAAAGCCTTTTTCGAAAGATCGATTGGTTTACCAATATGAATGTCTAAATTTTCGAAAGGCACGGCTAAAACGTGCGCTTTTTGAAGATTTTTCAACGTGTTTAAATTGGGTGTCACTTCTCCTTTGAAGTCAATTCGATCGAGATAAAAGTTTATCATGCTCCCCTATTTTGTTAAAACAAGTTTGATTTAATCACTAGTTTAACGTTGAAAGATGGCATTTAGTTTGTTTTTTATTCAATTAAGTGAGCCAAACCGACAATCTTCTCAAACAACTTAACGCCTAAATCACTACAACAAATTAATTATTAACTATTTAATATTGTTTAATTTTCTGGTTTTATTTGTAAATGATCAAGCACTTTTGTTAGAAATTCTCTTTTTTGCACGTAGCGAAATCCTGCCTTGGTGTATAATTTAGTGTGATTGATCTCATGCCTACCAATTTTTATTTTGGAATAAATTACCATTTTTAAAAAGAGAATTTTATTCACTTATTAAAAATCAGGATTAGGAGATTTAAAGATTTAATGTTTGAGATGGTTAAGTATAAATTCAAAGAATATAATCAGTTCTATAAACAAATCTCATCCAACTAAAATCAGTTATTACCCCTGCCCCATTGCTTTTTTCAAATATTGCCCAGAATTAATGGACAAGGCCACAAAAATTAGGAAAAAATACGTTCCAATTAATGTGCTTGAAGAAGTATCGACTCCTAAACGCATGTTGGAAAATGCAAAATATGCAAGAAAAATTGCCGCAGTAAATACATCGATCATACTCCACTTTCCGAGGTTTTTAATGACTTTATAGAGCTTATGCGAACTTTTTTTATGTGGAGAACTGAGGATGATAATAGAACTAATGAATTTAAAAATTGGGAAAATCAAGGTCATTACAACCACCAAAATGGCAACGACAAAATTCCCCCCTAAATACAGCAATTTTATCAATTCTAACACCGATTTATTTTGGTATAAATAATACACCCTACCTTCAAAAACCTGCTCATAATTGTAATGGAATTCACCCCAACCAAAACTTCCGGTTAAAGCATTTTCATCAAAATTAACATCTACAGGCACATTAAATGTGAGGTCTTTATTGTATGCCATCACTTCCAAAAAAGGTGATTGCACCGCCAAAAATAAATAGGCCATCGAACAAAATATCATCAACATCCCATAAACTTGGTATTTGTGTTCCTTTTTACGATAAATCAAATTATTCAAAATTACATACGCTAAAATCCAAGCAGTTAAGATTAAAGAGAGAATAATCGCATTTTTGTAATATATTTTTGATTTAAGTTCCAAGTCTTGCCAAATTTTAACTTTGTTCTCACCTATTGTATTCCCTGGAATCCATTCCAAGGCATTCATTAAACGATTCTCAAAATTTAGCTCGCTCGCAATTTGCTCATTTGTTGCACGGTATTCTCTTAATTGATTGGTTATAAGGATAGATAACATTATTACCCCCGCAAAAACGACCACAGTTGATATTAGTAGTGCACCAAATTTTTTCATAGATCTTGCATTTGAAAATTATTTTCTTGGGCAAATTTCTCCTGTACAATTCTAATTTCTTCAAAATAAGCCATTTCTTTTTTCGCGAATTCAGTGTCATACTGCACCAATCGATCACGTTCGGCTGGAGTTAACGCATTATGAGATTGAATCAACAAAGGCACAATTTCTTCAAAACCACCGCTCATCTCAGCTTTGTAAAAATTCAATAGATTTTCTATCGCTGTTTTAAATGATTCGCCTCCAGCTGGGGGTGTAATTTTTTCCAGATCGTTTAAATTTAATTCAAGTTCAAATTTAACATTTTCTAAACTATTCCGAATCAAATTGGTATCCGCCACAAAAAGTCGATTGATTTTCTCGAAAATTCCTTGTTGTATCAAAGAAAGTCGGTTGTTATAGTCCACCGCGTTCAATTTTTCTTCGTTGAGCGAATATTCCATAATACCTGTAGAATCAATACCGGAATTTTCACCATTTTCATCCAATCTTTCAGTCGAATTATTACAAGCAGCTAAAAATCCGACACACAGTAAAAGGCAAAAGAAATTCTTCATCACATTAAAGTTTTAGTTGGGTTTTGGTTGAAATAACATTTCCTTCTAAATCAAGTAAAGTAAAAAAATAAGTCCCTGGAGCTAATTCTGGCAGAGAAATCACTTGATGATTTGATTGTATTGAATGTGTGGCTATAAGCCGTCCATACGGATCATAAATGTGCGCCCATCCTCCATCTAATCCAATTATTTTAACTAAATTATCAAATGGATTCGGATAAATTACAATCTCTTCTTTTAAATCATTATTTTCAATAGAAACTAAAGATTCGTTGCTAATTGAAAAATTGTCAATTGCACCTTCGGTGACATTTTCCGTTTCAACAAAATCACTTAAGACCACTAAAACTTGCATATTAGCTGTAATTGTAATCAACGGATTCAAGGCGATCGAACGCTCGTGCCATTGGCTCATAGGTAAACCACCATTGTAAAAAGCATCCACCAACACCACGTCACCCAAACCATTTAAAATAAAAACTTCCATCGTGTCGTCAGGAACAGCGCCATGTTGACAAAAAAACCAAGCATTATAATTTAAATGAGGATCGGTGTAATCGCTTAAATCAAACACTGGTGAAATTAATTGAACACTGCCTGCATTCACTTCTTCGGTATTAGATGTGGTAGTACCATTTCCAGTCATATAAGCATATTCCCCACAATCAAATCCAATATCCACAGACGGATTTTCTAGGATTCCATCACCGCCAGCCGTACCCACCGGAATCTCACGTTCCCAAAACCCACGTTCAGCAGAACCACCAGCAATCCACCCAAAATCGAGGGTAAAATCATCCATGTATCCTTTGTCCAAATAAACAGTAAATTCTGTTAATTCATCCGTTATCATCGTGTCTACAAAACAAACCGTTTTATAACCCCATTTACCAGCAAAAAATTGATAATTATCTTGATAATACAAAGGAATTTCCGCTTCTCCAAGGGCTGATGTTATGCCGTTATGATCGATATAAGTATGTTGTAAAAACACTTCCGCTCCTTCAATTGGTTCAAGGGTTTCTGCATCCAATACATTAACTGTTAAGGTAAATTCAGGGATTTTTTCAAGGATGACATCTTTCTCCACAATCACCCCGTTTTCAAATTCAATGGGCCAAGTTTGTGGAAAATACAATACTTTAAAATAGGTCACGTCTTCCGTTCCTTCCGATTCAATTCCAGTGGCATAGTCTCCAATTACATTCGAAACATCATTAATTGGCGTACCATCAATTGTAACGGTAACATTATTCAAGGCCATCCCCGTTCCAAATTCGGTGATATTTCCCTCCAAATAACTTCCTTGATGTTCAGAAGGATCCAATACAAACAATCCTTCTTGCATGTCCGATCCAACTACCATACCTGAAGGAAAAAGGTGATAAAGACCCCAACAACCATCGGTGGTAGCACTTTCCAAAGGAGATGTATCAAAACTACACACTTCCACTAAATTGTTTGGATGGGTAATATCATGAATCACCACGCCATCGGTGTAATAAGAAGTATATAAGTAGTTTCCTCGTACGTGAGAATTATGTGGTAAAATATTCGTGCCAGGCGAAGACTGAATCTTATCTAAAAATATAATGTTTGTTGGGTCAGAAACATCATAAGAAGCTACAGAAGCTCCAGGCACTTCGTCTGTCGTAAACAAATAATTTCCATCTTCAGATGTCCATGAATTATGTGTAAAGTAGGATGGTGTGATCGCGGTACCCAACAAAACTGGGCTGGTTTTATCCGTTAAATCAACAATACTGAAAAATCCTTCGTAAATATGCGCAAAATAGCCAGTATCGTTAACCACATAACCGTCATGAACATACCATTCGTCAAAAACCCCTACTTCAATTGGGTTGAATGGGTCAGTTGCAATGTCCAAAATTATGACCCCTTTATTTCCCCTATTTGCTCCAAATATGTACAAATATCCGTCTTGTTGAAACAAAGTATGCGCCGATTGCCATTCAAAACCTTCTGGACCGGTATAAAGCGTGACTGGAAAATCAGTATCACTAGGTAAACCAGCCATGTCAATAATCATCAATCCCTGAAGGGCTTCTGTCGTAATATAAGCAATGTCTTGATAAGTACTTAAATCACGCCAAATGGAGTTCATGCCTGGTACCCAACTCACTTCCGTCGGTGTGGTTGGGTCGGTAATATCTACAATCGAAACTCCGTCCCGTGCGCCCACCAAAGCATATTCGTTGCCAAACTCGTCCACATATCCCCAAATATCATTCAATTCTGAACTGTGCATTTCGGGAAGATCCAAATAACCTAATTGAATCATATTTAACTGATTATAACCAGTTATTGAAATAAACACACTCAGTAAAAATACACTAATCTTTTTCATTTTTTCATCTATTAAATCATCAGATTTTCCAAACTGCACACTTCCAAAGTTAATAACGTTTCACAAGTAAAAACGTTGGTCATCAAGTCAAAACGATCACTTTTTACCTGCTTTAATTGATTCCCACGTTTTAAACATCGCTGCTTGGGTTGGACGATTGGGTTCAATTGCCCGCAAGGGTTCCACCTCTTTTAGCGACAATTTACATTCCGCCGGCAACGTTTGGTATAAAGCAGTCCCCATTGTTTTCCATTCCATCATTTCATCCGTCACTTCTTTAATAATTTTTCCTGGATTACCTACCACCAAACTCCTTCTTGGTACCACCATTTTGGCGGGAACAAAACACAAAGCCCCGACAATACATTCATCGCCAATCTCAACCTCGTCCATCACCACGGCATTCATCCCAATCATCGAATTTAGACCAATCGTTGCCCCATGAATAATGGCACCATGTCCAATATGCGCACCAGCTTTCAACAAAACTTGTGTTCCTGGAAACATGTGTAGCGTACAATTTTCTTGGACATTACAACCATCTTCGATAATAATTTGCCCCCAATCACCACGCAATGCTGCACCCGGTCCAACATACACATTTTTGCCAATCACCACATTTCCAGTAACCGTTGCCAATGGATGAACAAACGCCGATTCATCAACCACCGGAATAAATCCATTAAATTCAAAAATCATCAACCCTTTTTTTGTAAAGATAAAAAATTGAATCGGAATATACCGAACCAATCAGAGAATTGTATCGCCTATTATCAGATTCTTAACAATTAAAAATATCCAATTAATTTATATATCTGAAGTATTACTGCCAAAACGTCCACCCCCATGCCTAATGGCGCTGAACAATAAATAATAAAATATCACTAGTGTCCGATAAAAATAGTAATTATTCAGATTCCGTAGTTTAACCATTGATTTTATTGAAATTCTTGACCACTAGTGTCCGATAAAACTTTATAGAAAAGGAAAAACAATTTGAATTTTGTAAGCAATGTTCACAGGGAAAAATGAATTTAAAAATTGGATTATTATTTCGGTTTTTCTAAAAAAATCGTTCATTACCCGCTCAAATTCATACAATTAATATAAAAAAAGCCTTAAAAGATGAAATTTATTTAGGATTTCTTTTCATACAACCGACTCACTTTTTCAGTTATTCATTTCAACGGTTTGGCCACCACCCCCAACCTTTGGGGGTCGCGCTATTCACTATAGTCCCCAACATCCCGACTAAAAAGTCCGGATATTGGGGAGCTGCCGTTGCTATCGCTGGTGGAGAACATCATGCCTGAATAAAACAAAAAAGCTGACCTCCCAAAAATGGGAAGCCAGCTTATAAAAATTAGTTTTTACTAATTAATTTTTAATCAATTTCACAGTAGAAGTTTTGCCGTCAGCTGTGATGGTTACAAAGTAAACACCTTTAGAAAGTTGCTCTAAATCAAGTTCTTTTTTATTTACGCTTGATCCTTTCAAAATCAACTCGCCAGTTACCGCAGATAATTTATAGGTAAAAGCGCCTTCAAATTGAATATTCACTAAATCATTAGTAGGATTTGGATAAACATTGACCAATAAATCGCTCGATTCATCGATTCCTAATTGGCTATTTAAAGTAATCGATTCATTCATAAAACATCCTGCTTCACACTCAACCATAACCACGTATGTTCCACCAGTTAAACCTGTTAAATCCTCTGTATCATCAAAATCTCCTGTTCCGTCGTTGTCCCAATCAAAACTATACGGTGGAATACCACCAGTAACTGTGATGTCAATTTCTCCATCACTTCCAACATCTTCAATCACAGTTGTATAAGTAATTTCAATCGGAGCCGCAATGGTGATATCAATACTATCCGTTCCAGTACAAGTTGAAAATGATGAAGTTCCGACAACAACATAGGTAACAACGCCAGTTAAATCTGGTGTAAATTCAACGTTATTTGTCACACCCATATCCCAAATATAAGTAGTACCACCTGCGCCAAATAGCGTAAGTGGTTCCCCAGAGCAAATTACCGTTTCAGATGCATTTGCAACAATCGTTGGTGTAAATAGCACAGTTAAATCAACATCAGCGGTATTAGAGCATCCACTACCATTTGTACCAGTCACAGTGTAAGTATCTGTTCCAATTGCCGCCGGTTCAAATGGTACGCCATTAACAACACCCATATCCCACGTGTAAGAGGTTGCTCCACTCCCAGTAAAAACAACGGCCTCTCCTAAACAAATTTCCGTATCGGTTACATTTGCCACAACCGTTGGAATTGCGAAAACTCCAATTGTAATAGTAACTGGGCAATCACTAGGGTCAGAACTTGAAGCGGTGTACTCGTAAATTCCAACTGTAGCTGGGGTAAACGGCACGCCATTTACAACCCCGCCTGTCCATGTGACAAAACCATCTCCATCCGCTGTTGCTGTAAAAGATTCACCCAAGCAAATTGTTGCATCAGAAACTATTAAGGACATCGCAGAACAAAGTTCAGTGATCACAATTTGCCCTAAACCTGCATTATTTGCCGCCACATTCACTTGACTCGTTCCAGCGTTATACGAACCTCCCGCACCGCCGCCTCCAGTTCCCCAACCTGAATCCATATCTACACCTCCACCGCCAGAATATCCGCCTCCGCCTCCGCCAGCGTAAGTAGTACCATAACTTGCTCTACATTTAATTAATCCTCCAGGCGACCCAAGTCCTGCAGAACCAGCAGAAAGCCATCCGCCTCCACCACCAGTTCCCCAAGCACCAATTCCTGCTCCACCGCCATTTCCATCAACACCTGGCGCACCATTTATATAACCTGGGTGACTTATCGAAGCTGTTCCATTCGTGGTAATTGGCGCTCCTGCTCCAACTTGGCTATATGCTCCACCGCCTCCACCTCCAGCAACAATCAATAAAGTACCAGTTGTGGTGTTTTCAACAAACGTTCCGTCGCCTCCAGCTTGAAAACCCGCAGCATTTCCTCCTACATAATAAGTTAAAACATCGCCAGGTGAAACAGTAAACACGCCCGACATTGTTGCACCATTGCCTCCCAAAGCTGGCGAGCCATCTTGCCCTTTCGAACCCTTGGCTTCAATTTCAATAGATGTTATACCAATCGGCACCACATAGGTTCCAATCGAACCAGTATAAGTGAAAGTAACCTGACCCTGCACTTTCAATGAGCAAAACAAGGCAAATACTCCCAATCCTTTTAAGTAATTTTTTATCATAGCTTGTGTTTTTTATTACGGTTATTAAACGGCAGATTTATTATATAAGGGTAAATATACCTATTTTACATCGGAACATTAATAAAACCTTGATAATAGTTAAAATTATTACAGAAAGATTTCTTTATTCGAATTCATTGAGTAGAAACCAAAAAAGAATCCCTTGTGCTATTGTAAATCAAAGGAATAAAAAAACATAGAACTTACCAATTGATTGTTTTGGTGCCTTTACTGTTTCTCAAAGTAATTCGCAAATGATTTTTTTTGATTCTTATTAACCATCTACTCAACTTGTATTATATTCGCCAAAAGAATTATTAAAATATTGTTGCCAAGATTAGCTTACAAGATGTCTGAAATTAACTTCAACTCAACGTGTTCAACTTATTGCTAAATGATGAATTTTATTTACGTAGTGTGGTTAATATTCAATGGACTTTTACTATTGTTCGTTTGTCATGAATTGTTTTTATTGATTCATGCCTTAATTCGAAAAAACAAAGTAACCCAGATAAAAGTCCTTTCTACTAATTTACCAAAGGTAACGATTCAATTACCGCTTTACAATGAAAAATATGTAGTTGAACGCTTATTAACGAGTGCTGCAATGGTAAATTACCCGTCAGATCTTCTGGAGATTCAGGTCTTAGACGATTCGACTGACGAAACAAGCGAAATTATAAGAGATTTTATTTCGACTCATAAAAACGGGCAATTGTTTACGCATATTCAGCGGACAGACAGAACAGGATTTAAAGCGGGTGCATTGGCATACGGTCTGAATTTAGCAAAAGGAGAATTTGTCGCCGTTTTTGATGCCGATTTTGTGATAGATCCAAATTTTGTTCGTGCCGTGATTCCTTGGTTTGAAGATGAAAAAGTTGGTGTCGTTCAAACCAAATGGACTCATCTCAACGAAAACTTTTCGATGCTTACACGCGCACAAGCCATAATGTTAAATACACATTTTAGTATCGAGCAATTAGGAAGATCTGAAGCAAAAAGTTTCATTAACTTTAATGGCACTGCTGGCATCTGGCGAAAGACTTGTATAATTGATGCAGGCGGGTGGCAAGCTGATACTTTAACAGAAGATCTTGACTTAAGTTATCGCGCACAAATAAGAGGTTGGAAATTTGAATATTTATTTGGAATTGGTGCACCTTCTGAATTACCGGTGACTTTTGAAGCCTACAAAACACAGCAATATCGATGGTCGAAAGGAGCAGCTGAATGTGTAAGAAAAAATTGGCAACTCCTATGGCATTCTAAAATTGGTGTGAAAGAAAAAATTTTAGGTAGCTTCCACTTATTAAATAGCTCTGTTTATTTGCTTATTATTCCGATTATTATTCTTAGCCCAATTGTTTATTATGGCATGAGCAATTATATGATCAACCTTGATGATTTGTTGAAATTTCGACACCTAGGAATCGCTACCACAAGTGCGCTAATCTTGATATTTTTTATGGGAAATCTAATTGGACAAAAAAATCCCTTGTCCAATATAATTTGGTTTATACCTGTGATTTTCTTCTTTTTTGCCATGACAAGTGGAATTTCTTTGTACATGTTAATCGGTGTTTTAGAGGGATATTTCAAAAAAGCCACTGAGTTTGTGAGAACCCCTAAATTTGGAGATGACCAAACGGTAAAATCCAAAATAAAAGGAGGTTATGACTTCAAAAAAGAAATAAATTTAAAACTCTTTGAGTTGATTTTTCTTCTTTATGGAATAGGCGTTATTGTTACTTCATTTTTTGAAATGAATCTTCCCATGGGTATTTATGGTGCCATTTTAACCCTTGGTTTTTCGCTGGCGGTTTTCTTTAATAAAAAGACATTTGCTTAATCGATTTCTTCTATTAAATCTATAAAAGTGAAATAAACTCAATTTTTAAATAATTTCTCTTGGATTTGATAGTTAATAGCAATTCATTAATTACATTTGGCATCCTAAATATTATGCAGGGTTATGAGTAATTTAAAATTCAAGTGAAACTAGACTTAAATTTGTTTTACAAAGCTGCCTTTTGGGTTAGTTTGATTGGTATTTTTGTCTTTATTGCCGATTTTGGATTTACAAATTCTGAAAACTCAGATCGTTTTTTTCACAGCTATTATTTTATCGTTCTCTTTTTTGGCTTAACCTCTACTTTACTTCGTTATAAAGAGCATGGATGGAATATCAAAAGAAAAGTACTCGTTTTTGATGCGGCATCGATTTTATTTACCGTAATTGTTATTGGCTTTTATTTTTTTTCTAGTACTGGTGTGCATTGGCAACTAATGAAACTAGCAGTTTTTTTGACCTTTATTCGTGAATATTCCGATTTAAAAATCAACTTTAAACGCACGTTCTTGAATCCAGCTCAGTTATTCGTACTTAGTTTTTTGGTACTTATTTTTGTGGGGGCTCTTTTGCTTTCGTTGCCAAATGCTACCCATCAAGGAATTCCATTTATTGATGCCTTTTTTACATCGACAAGTGCCGTTTGTGTGACAGGTTTGGCAGTTGTTGATACAGGCTCCTATTTCACCGTTTTTGGCCAAGTGATTATTATGGGGTTAATTCAAATTGGGGGGCTAGGTATTTTGACATTTGCGAGTTATTTTAGCTATTTTTTTAAAGGAGGAACATCCTTCGAAAATCAGCTCACCTTGGGAGATTTAACCAACTCTAAAATGTTAGGTGATGTTTTTTCGATTTTGAAATACGTTATCCTAATCACCTTTACCATTGAATTATTTTCGGCCGTATTAATTTTCACCAGCCTAGAGCCGGGCGCTTTTTCTACATTTTCAGAAAAAGCCTTCTTTGCCGCATTCCATGCGGTTTCTTCGTTCTGTAATGCTGGATTTTCAACGATGCCATTAGGGGCGTATGAAATAAGTTATCGTTTTAACTACTATTTCCAATTAATCCTGATTTTTACATTTGTACTTGGAGGATTGGGATTCCCAATTGTATCTAACCTATTGAAGTATTTCAAATACAAGTTATCTACCTTCTTCAAAAATAAAAAAAGCACAGGGTACAAACCATGGGTATTGAGTTTAAACAGTCGAATTGCTTTAATCACAGCTTTTATTTTAACCGTCGTTGGCTTTTTTGGATTTTATTTTTTAGAATACAATAACACGCTAGCTGAACACGGCGCATTTGGAAAAGTTGTCACGGCTTTATTTGGAGCAACTACCCCGCGAACAGCAGGATTTAATTCAATCGATAATGCATCTATGACCTATCCTACCCTCATGTTGGTGATCTTTTTGATGTGGATTGGAGCTTCGCCATCATCTACTGGGGGAGGTATCAAAACAAGTACATTTGCTATTGCAACAATGAATATCATAAGTCTAGCTCGTGGTAAAACTAGAATTGAATTATATCGAAGAGAAGTTTCTGACTTGTCTGTTAGAAGAGCATTTGCCATAATTTCGTTGTCCTTAATTGTGATAGGATTTGGAATCATGTTTATTCTGGTCTTCGACCCTTCTTTGACGTTAATGGATGTTGCCTTTGAATGTTTTTCGGCTTACAGTACTGTAGGTTTAAGTCTAGGAATTACTGGCGCTTTAACTGTTCAAAGCAAGATTGTGCTCTGTGTCATCATGTTTGTGGGCCGTGTGAGCATGCTTTCTATTATAATCGCGGTATTTAAAAAAATTAAGCATAAAAATTATCGTTATCCAACCGAAGAAATAACAATGAACTAGGCGGTGTTTAATCCAAGCTGGAAAACGCAAATAATAAGAACAAATGAAATATATAATTGTAGGATTAGGAAATTTTGGAGCGTCTCTTGCTCAAAAACTTACTGCCCAAGGAAATGAAGTCATCGGCATCGATACAAGTATGACAAAGGTCGACATGTATAAAGAAAAAATCTCCCATACCATTTGTATGGACTCGACAGATGAATTTACGGTTTCGGGCTTACCTCTGCGAGATACCGACATCGTGATTATTGCAATTGGTGAAGATCAAGGTGCAAATGTTATGACTACGGCCCTCTTCAAAAACCTTGAAGTAAAAAGATTGATAAGTAGAGCAATTAATCCGCTGCACGAAAAGGTGCTTCTTGCGATTGGCGTAGACGAAATTGTGCATCCTGAAGAAGAAACTGCCGAGCGTTGGGCTAAAAAACTCTGCCTTAACAATGTAGTGGACTCTTTTGAACTAACAGATGATTATAGTATTCTCGAGGTCAATGTTCCGTTAGTTTATATCAACAAAACTCTCAAAGAAATCGGTTTTAGAAAAAATTATAACTTATTGGTGCTGACAACTATCAAAAAAGTTGAAGTTAAGAGTTTTCTTGGAAGCTCAATGGTTGAACCAAAAGTACAAGGTGTGGCCAAGCCGGATTTGTTATTAGAAGCTGAAGATATCATTGTACTTTACGGTTCAAATAAGGATCTGCAAAATTTCTTAAAATTGAAGATCAAATAAAATTTTATAACTTCAAATAGTGAAATATAAAAAGGAGGCTCCCAGAAATTGGAGAATTTTTATTGATCAATAAAGATGAGCAATTATAAGGAAGTTTTATAAAGTAAAACGAGCTTATTTAAACTGAAAAAAAAATTATTTTAACTGATTTTGGTGTAAAATCCTATACATTGATATATGCGAAAATTATGATTTTTGAACTATCCTGCTCTGAACAACAACCTAGAAAAAACAGCTAGTTTTATTTAATAAAATTGCATATAAATGTTAAATTTATAACAGGAATAAATCCTAAGATTTTCAACCAATCTAGAAACCCACATCGAAATTTGAATATTCAACCTATTATTCTTCAATAAATAAAATTTAATCCTTTTAATCTAAAATTTTAACAGATTACGAATCGAAAAAGTTAAACCGATAAATAGAATCAATAATACAGTTTAACAAACAAATCGCTGAAAATTGAATTATGAACTGACATATTAATTTCGTAAATCGCCAAAAATTATTGTTTTATTCATGAAAATTTATCTTTTTTTTAACAATTATTTTCTTTCAATCAATCCCAATAAAATCAATAAATCCAAATTAAATATTAATTCTTTTTTACACTTATTTGATAATTATGTTAATAATTATACAGAATTTATTCTCAAAATTTAAATCAAATTTTAACAAAAAGTTGTAACTTACCCATATTAACAACTAACTAATTATTGTATGAACAAAACAAAGCTCGCCTTAATTGCGACTTTTGCCAGTTGTTCAGTGTTTTCCCAAGATGTCATCGGCACCGCTGGTGGATCTTATTCAACCACAGCGGGAAACATTGATTTTACTGTCGGCGAAGTTGTAATTAACACAGGAACTAATGGAACCGAAGACCTAACACAAGGTTTCCATCAGCCCTCCTGGACCTATTCAGGAGTCTACGATTTCGTGGATGAATATAATGCTGTGGTATTCCCCAACCCAACGGTTGATGTTGTAAACATAAAAGCAGCAGATTTTGCTGGCGTTACGTTTACCTTACAAGATGCCGCTGGACGGATAGTGTATTTGGGTAATTTAACTGACGTAACAACTTCGGTTGATTTCTCAGTGTATGCCTCAGGCACTTATTCAATCACTCTTTCAAAAGAAGGAGAAAATTTAAAAACTTTTAAACTAATTAAACTTTACTAAACTTAACAAATTATGAAAAGAATTTTATTCGCTGTTGCTTTTGCATTGTCCACGATTTCGGCAATGGCACAAGCACCACAAGGGTTTAAATACCAAGCCGTAATTAGAGATGGTTCTAATGTCATTTTAGTTTCTTCTCCAGTTGGAGTTGAATTATCAATTCACCAAGGATCAGAGGCCGGTCCAGTTGTTTATACCGAAACATTTGCTACCAACACAAATGCGTATGGTTTAGTTAATTTAGAAATTGGCGGAGGTGTCACTTCTGACGTTTTCAGTGCAATTGATTGGGCTGATGGACCTTATTACATCGAAACTGCTGCTGATTTAGCTGGTGGTGCATCATATGAATCAATGGGTACTTCTCAATTAATGAGTGTTCCTTACGCTTTATATGCTGAGAATTCAGGTACTCCTGGTCCTGCGGGTCCTGAAGGTCCTGCTGGTCCAACTGGTGCTGCCGGTCCTGCTGGCCCTGCTGGTGCAACTGGCCCTGCTGGTGCTGACGGAGCAACTGGCCCTGATGGTCCTGCTGGTCCAACTGGTGCTGATGGTGCTGCTGGTGCTGATGGTGCAACTGGTGCTGATGGTGCAACTGGTCCCGCTGGTCCTGCTGGTCCTGCTGGTCCTGCTGGTCCTGCTGGTCCTGCCGGTCCTGGTACATTGAGCGGAACTACAAACTACGTTGTTAAATTTACGGGAGCAACTGCTGGAGGAAACTCACAAATTCAAGACAATGGAACTGCAACTTCAATCAACATCGCTCCAAGTAGCTTGTATCGTCAATATGTTTATGATTCGCAATTAACTGCGGATGGAGATGGTCAAGCAACAATTTATGGATACAGAACTCGTGACTCTCAAAATAATGGTATTGGTTATTCAGAATCTGGGACAAACAATGCGATGAAAGGTTATAACTATTGGGGTGATGTTTACACATTTGGTGTCGGTGGATTCAGCTACAATGATTATACTAGAACAGGTGGTGTAATAGGTGCTGAAACTTCTGGTTTTTATTGGGGATCATTAGGATACAGAAACTCAAGTTCTATGAACTACGGTGTTTATGGATCTTCTGGATATACGTCTGGTTCAGGTTTATTGCCTTCTGCTAGTGTAATTGGAATTGGTGGAGGATTTTATGGAGACTTGATTGGATCAACTTCTCAAGGATCTGTGATCGGACAATTAAACTCTGGAGATTTATTTGCTCAATACAACATTGGAAATGTTTATACTTTAGGTAAAAATATAGAATTAGTAAAAGTAAATGCAAATGTAACTCCGGTTTACACTGTATCAAGCACTGAGTCTTCAATCTACAGCAAAGGAACAATTAACTTAGTAAATGGAACGGCTTATGTTGCTTTCACTAGCGAATATGCTTCTTTATTAGGTGAAAACCCAGTTGTTACAGCTACTCCAAACGGAGAGTGTAATGGTCTTTACATCGTTTCTGCTGACAAAAACGGATTCACTGTAAAAGAATTAATGGGAGGCACAAGTAACGCTACTATTTCTTGGATCGCTGTTGGTAACAGAATTGACAACGATAAAATGGAATTAGCTACACAAATTGTGAGCGCACCTGATTTTGACAGAAATGTACAACAAGTACTTTATTCTGATGGAAATATCGAAGGAGCTGCAAAAGGAATCTGGTGGGATGGAACAACTATCCAATTCGGAGATCTTCCTTCTCATTTAACACAAGTAAAACGAACTGCAGCTAACTAATTTCAATAATTGAATTATATTTAGGGGGTTGAATTTTCATCCCCCTTTTTTTATGCTATGAAATTGCTAATTTTACTTGTTTTCGCGACGTGTGGGAGTTTTGCTTTCTCCCAATCTACAGGCCAAAAAAAAACCGAGTATTATAAATATGTAATCGGATACTTGGCGTCTGATTCGATGCAAGGTCGCGCAATCGGAACAAAAGAAGATCAACTAATTTCTCAATTTATTCAAGCTGAATTGAAATCAGTTCGGAAAATGAAGACCAAGCGACAAGAATTTTCGTTTGTCTATGATTCGATTAACTATCAAAGTCAGAACATAATTGGATTTTATAATAATCAGGCTCCATCCACCATTCTAATTACAGCGCATTACGATCATATTGGCCTTGGTGGTAAATTATCAAACAGTCAAGGCGTGCATGCTGTGCATAATGGTGCGGATGATAATGCATCCGGGGTGGCAATCTTATTGAGTTTAGCAAAATCGGCTGCTCACTTGAATCGACAATTTAATTATATGTTTGTTGGTTATGGAGCGCATGAAGTAGGACTTTTTGGTTCAGATTATTTTGCAAAAAAATTACCAAAACAACTCAAAAACATTCATTTAGCACTTAATTTTGATATGATTGGACGACTTACCTCCAGTCAATCCTTATATTATGATAATAATGACTCGTTACCAACACCATTTGAAAATATGTTTCCTAATAATTTAAAACTTGTAGAAAGCACAAGCGATCGTATTAATTTGTTAGATTCGAAATGGTTGGCGCAGAAAGGAATTCCAAGCATCACCATATCTACAGGAAAACACCTTGATTATCACAAAATCACGGATGATATTGATTATATAAATTTCGAGGGATTGGCTTTGATAGAAAACTTTTTAATCGAGTGGTTCAGGACTCGTTCAGTTCAAATAGATTAACCGAAAAAGTTAAAAAAGTGATAAATCCAAATGAATTGAATTCACCACCTAATTCGATTATTTAGATCTTTTTAACCCTAACCGCTACTAATCCTTTTGGACCAGATTCTAACTCAAATGACACTTTGTCATTTTCAGTAATTGGTTCAGTGGTATTATTGATATGTACGAAATAACTTTCTTGGGACACTAAATCCTTAATAAAACCATAGCCTTTATCTTCATTAAAAAAAGCTACTTTTCCTTGGTGCATCGGATCTACCTCAATATCCTCGCGTTTTGGGACACCAATTTCAATAGAACTTGCATTTACTTTTCTTTTTTTAGACGGATCTGGCGGAGTATCAGTGATCATTCCATTTTCATCTACGTAAGCCATCATAGCTTCTAAACCACCCCCAACACTTGGATTTGCTTTACGTGTTTCTTTCTTCGCTAGCTTTTCTTTTTGCTTTTGAATTTTCTTTTTCTCTTTTTCTTTTTTACTAAAGGTTTCGTTAGATCTTCCCATTAAATTTAGTTGGTTTTATTAGTTCACTTTAAAAATTAAGCGATTAAACATCCAAATAAAGCACATGGAAAAAGAGATAAAATCCACTTAAACCAAGGGTGATTCGGAAAAATTTCGCAAGCCTTTTAATTTTGACCTCTACAAATGTACATTCTTAAATCCAAAATACAGTCGATTTCATCAATTATCTGCTATTAATAGCTAAAGAATTGGTTTTTTAATTTAAATCGCCTCATCTTTGAGCGATGAAAAAAATAATTTATTTATTGCCAATTTTATTATTTGCTCAACCTGTATTTGCAAATTACGGTTTAGATATACTTGGTAAAAACTTGGTGACATTCACCTTTATTTTCGCCTGTATTCCATTTGCAATTGGAGGCTTAGCTGTGATCTTTACAAAAAAACGGAAAACAAGAGCTTTTTTTGTCGGTTTTCTAGTCTCCGCTGCTATTCTAGCTTTATTTGTATTTTTTAGTTCTTAAACTACTACTTAGTAGGCACATACACAAAATTAATTAAATGTTTTGGAGCTTTATGCATAGGACTATTTACCTGAAATTCAATACCCCCAATTTTTTTGCTTGCCCCCTCAACCTTTTTGCATTCTAAGATTGACTGCATCCCCAGGCATTGCCCAAATGTTCGTTTTTTCCTGTATGTTTGATTAGGTAGACATTCGACAAATCTGAGTCACCCCCAACCGTTAGACGTTGAAGATTTGCAGGTATGTTAGGAACTGCAATTGCCGCTCGAATATTTTGGTCGATTATCTTCAGTTTATTACTCATATCTGTGGCAACTATGCTCAAAATAAACACGTAAACCAAAATTACCTTGCTTGGCAATCTCTAAAATTACCGTCAGTATTACGGCAATTCCTTCCGGATCCATTGGTTGGATCATCCAACACAAGTAGATTGGGTTGAAAAATAAACTCTTTTTTTGAAACTAACCTTGCCGTTTATCATTTCGCCTAAATTTTACCCTACCTTTGTCTCCATTCTTACAAAATGACACAAGAAAAAGCGCTCGAATTTCTAAAATCTGGTAAAAATTTATTCCTAACTGGGTCGGCAGGAACAGGAAAAACCTATGTCATTAATAAATTTATTGAATATTTAAAAGACGCTAAAATTGAAGTGGCAATTACCGCCTCAACAGGAATTGCAGCCACACATATTATGGGCGTGACCATCCATTCTTGGGTGGGAATGGGCATCAAACAAAAAGTAACCGAGCGCGATTTGGCAATTTTAAAAAAACAAAAAGCCGTTCGTGATAAATTTAACCGAACAAAAGTCTTAATCATCGATGAAATTTCGATGTTGCACCGTGATCAACTCGACTCCATTCACCATATTTTATCTTATTGTACGGATAACAACACCGCATTTGGAGGAATTCAATTGGTTTTGTGTGGCGATTTTTTCCAATTACCACCAATAGGAGATTATCTCACCAGCAGTCGTGACAAATTTGCGTTTATGTCTGAAAGTTGGCAATTCGCCGATTTTGTGGTCTGTTATCTCACCCAACAATTTAGACAACAAGAAAATACACTCAATACAATCTTGTCAGAAATTCGCAGTGCGCAGGTTACCGAAACATCCATTATTCTTTTAAAAGGAGCCGAACATACCACATTTGAAAGTCATGTCGAACCAACAAAATTATACACACATAATAAGGATGTTGACGCCATTAATAACCAACATTTAGCTGAATTAGCCGGGAAAAGTCGTTTTTTTACTGCAAAAGTAAAAGGCGAAAAAGAAATGATTCAATTGCTCAAACGTTCTGTCTTAGCGGCTGACGAAATTTCTCTAAAAATTGGGGCAAAAGTAATGTTTGTCAAAAACAGTGCAGACAAAGAATTTATAAACGGTACATTAGGCGAAGTCATTGGTTATTCTGACATTGGTTTTCCCATTGTCAGAACCCTGAATAAAACCGAAATAATCGCGAGTACAGAAGAATGGACAATTACCAATGAAGCAGGTCAAACGTTGGCTTCGTATCAACAAATTCCATTGCGATTAGCGTGGGCAATTACGGTGCATAAAAGCCAAGGTATGACATTGGATGCCGCCGAATTGGATTTGAGCAAAACATTTGAGCGTGGTCAAGGATACGTCGCCTTATCTCGATTAAAAAACTTAGAAAACTTAAAATTATTGGGATTTAACGCTACGGCCTTGGAAGTAGATACCTTGGCATTAAAAGCAGACCGCCGATTTCAAGAATTATCCGAACAAAACGATGCAAATTATTCGAGTGAGGTTTTGAATACCATTCGCCAGGAATTTATTCGCAAATCGAAAGGAAGAATATTGACCAAAATCGAACCCTAACCAATACCCAACTTCCTAAATTTTAAATGCTTGTTTTAAATAGTTAGCGGTAAAATTGATCCGAATTTAAAACCAAAAGTACATAAATAACACCAAAAAATCGCGGCAAGTTTCACCACATTTTCAGTAATTAAAGTCAAAAAAGAGACGAAGTATGCAAATTTTCAATACATGCCATTTAACGTCAAAGCTTTGCGAAATAATTACCAGTAGGTAGAATATTTTTTTTAGTTGGGCAAATCCCCCCCAACGAGTTGGGGGCGGGCGGGCTGATCCGCTGTAGTTGCCTCTGGTTGGCTTTAATCCCCAACCACTTGGGTATTAACCAACAAGAGGCAAGCTGCCGCTACCATCCCTTTTGCGAAATTTTCTTTTCTGGCAATTCGTGCGCTCCATCCAACAAAAAAAGGCGTAGCATTGCCAAATCAAATGTAATCATGGAGCACTTGCAATTTTATATCGAAACAGAATTTTTAGAAACCGACCAAGCTGATCTCTTTGAAATGGATTCAGATCCTCAAGTACATCGCTATTTAGGCAATCGTCCTGTTAAAACTATCGATGAAATAAAAACCGTTATTCAATTGGTACGGCAACAATACATTGACAATCAAATTGGCCGGTGGATGATGGTTGAAAAAGCAACGGGAAATGTCCTTGGTTGGGTGGGCTTAAAATACATTTGAGAAACCATGAATTCAACCTCCCATTTTTACGATGTCGGTTACCAACTCAAACAAAAACATTGGGAAAAAGGTTACGCTACAGAATCCGCCCAAGCAGCTTTGACGTATGGATTTAATCAACTGAATTTAAAAGAAATCATTGGCATTACCGCGATTGAAAATGAAGCGTCTGCCAACATTTTAAAAAAATCGGCTTACAATTTGTCAATCAATTTGAAGAAGACGAAATGCAATGCAATTGGTTTAAAATCACTACCGATGAATGGCGACACGCTAAAAGTTCGCATTAAAAAATCGTCAAATTTTGGCGTTAACCACTAACAAGCGTCAATTTTCTGGCAAAAGTTACGAACAAAAGCGTATCTTTGCACCACGAAACTGAAAAATCAGAAATAAGTGCTTGTTGCACAGACGTCAAAATAATTTTCAGGAATAAATGAACGACACGAATGAAACGCATAAACGAATACCGAAAATTGTTTGGAGCAGACGCTAAAACCGATTTAAAACAACTTAAAAACACGTATCGCAATTTGGTGAAAGAATGGCATCCGGATAAATTTCAAGCAGGTGATGAAAAAGCAGTCGAAGCGGAGTTAAAAAGTCAACAAATTATTGATGGATACCATTTTTTAGTAAGCATTGCACCGGAAACACTCGAAGCCAATAGAGCTGAATACGAAATTACAATTGAGGAAGCTGGTATCGCCGATTTACATCATAAAAAACTAATTCTAGAAATCACCTTTACCGATGGTTCTACGTATGAATATTTTGGCGTAACACCAAAAGTTTTCCAAAAAATGATCAATTCGGATAAACAAAAAAGATTCGCAAAACGAAATATTTTTGACGCCTATCTTTACAGAAAAGTAAAAAAATCGGCTGTACTTGCTGATTAATTAGCTACAACTTTCTCTTTTTTCGCATCTTACAAAAACGCTTGCCATCAACAATAAATTGCTAGCCTGATTGCGTAATTGTATGAATCGAATCCTTAAATTTGTCACATGACGAGCAAAGAACATTTTGATTTGGGTTTAGAATGTGTGAAGAAAAACCTTCATCACGAAGCTATTGTACATTTTTCCAAGGTTTTAAATGAAGATCACACCAATGCCGATGCACTTTCGCAGCGTGCAGTTTGTTACCTCAATTTAGGGCAATACGATCTAAGCATGTCTGACATGAACCTCGCCATTGCGTTCGATCCTTTGTACAGTTACAGGTATCAAACCCGAGGTTATTTAAAAGCGCGTTTAAAAGATTATGAAGGCGCCCTCGCAGATTATTATCATGCCGTTGAATTGGATCCAACCGACAGCATTGCCGTAAATAATTTAGCCTTGGCACAAGAACAAATGGGTTGGCACGACAAAGCAAAAGCTAATTTTGACAAATCCGACATCTTATCAGGCATGCCAACCGCCGAAGAACGCGCGACTAAACGACGTGAAAATCCACCTGTCGAACCACTACATCAAGTCGAAGAGTCTCCAACTTCTAAACGAAAAATCGCGGGTGAAGTTTTTACCAAAAAAAGAAGTTTTAAAGAATTTATTCAGTTCATCTTCAACGGATTTAAACTTAAAAAAGATGTCTAAAAAACAAGTTGCAAGCTATATTGTACAAGAATTGGAAAAACTTTATCCTAAAATCGAAATTCCACTTGACCACAAAGATCCTTATACCTTATTAATTGCCGTACTTTTGTCGGCACAATGTACCGATAAACGCGTCAACTTAATCACCCCACTTTTATTTGTTAAGGCCGATAATCCCTACGATATGGTGAAATTGAGTATACAAGAAATTCAAGATATTATTCGTCCGTGTGGCTTATCACCAATGAAATCAAAAGGAATTTATGGACTTTCGAAAATTTTAATCGAACAATACAGCGGTGAAGTTCCGAACGATATGGAAGCTTTGGAAAAACTCCCATCGGTTGGACATAAAACCGCTTCGGTGGTTGTTTCGCAAGCTTTTGGTGTTCCAGCATTTCCTGTTGATACGCATATTCACCGCCTACTCACCCGTTGGGGAATTACCAATGGAAAATCGGTGGTGCAAACGGAACGGGATGCCAAAAAATTATTCCCTGAAGAAATTTGGAACAAATTACATGTGCAAATCATCCTTTACGGTCGTGAATATTCACCGGCACGAAGTCCAAAATTGAGTATCGATTATATCACCAGAACCGTGGGCTCCAAAAAGATTTTAAAAACATTTAGCGATTACGAAAAACATTTTTCGAGCTAAGCTAGTTTTGCAGCAATAAAAGCAGTCGTCCAGGCTGCTTGAAAATTGTATCCTCCCGTAATTCCATCTACATCAATTAATTCGCCAGCAAAATATAAATTTTTAACAGGAATACTTTGCATAGTATTAAAATCAATACTTGACAAACTCACCCCACCGCAAGTCACAAATTCTTCTTTAAAAGTTGTTTTTCCTTTTACTTGGTACAAATCATTCGTCAATAAATTGATTAATTTGTTTAATCCTTTCTTGCCGAGTTCGTTCCACCGTTTGTTTTCCGAAAATTCATATTTTTCCAACAAAAATCGCCATAACCGTTCGGGCAATAAATACGGACGAAAAGAAGTCAGCTGTTTTTGCCCATTTTCAAGTATAATTTGATTTAAATCTTCCTCAACAAGGGTCAAATTTTGAATATTGGTCCAATTCACTTGCAACGTACAATCGTAGTCCATTTCGTTTAAAATTCGTGCACCAAACGCTGATAATTTTAAAATCGAAGGGCCACTCATTCCCCAATGGGTAATTAACAAAGGGCCATCCGAACGCAATTTAGTTCCCTGAATGCGCGTAATCGTTTTTTCAACCACAATTCCCATTAAATCGCGAACTTTTTCGTTAGGCATATTAAAGGTAAAAAGCGAAGGTACAGGCGTTTCAATTTGATGTCCTAACTTGGCCAACCATTCCAAACCTGTTAATTTGGGAGAACCTCCTGTAGTAACAATTACCTTGTCCACTACCCTATTTTCAGTTTCAGAAAACACCAATTTGATCTCACCAGAACTTAATGGCACAAGTTCTTTCACACCAGTTTCTAATTGAATGCCAATTTTTAAACGTGTGGTTTCTTTTAAAAAACAATCAATAATACTTTGCGAATTTTGAGAAACGGGAAAAACGCAATTATCCTCTTGAATCACTAACGGAACCCCTCTACTTTCAAACCAATTCATGGTATGTTTGGTGTTAAAAACAGCAAATGCTTTTTTTAATTGCCGTTCGCCTCTTGGATACGCCATTGACAATTCCTTAATCGACGTACAACCATTGGTTACATTGCATCTCCCACCTCCAGACACTTTAACTTTCGAAAGAATTTTGGTTGATTTCTCATAAATCACCACTTCGGCAGTTGGAAAATTCTCCTTCACATGAATCGCTGCAAAAAAACCAGCAGCACCACCGCCAACAATGGCAACTTTCCAATTAGGATTCGGCATTCATCACCAGTTTAAAAAAAGTTCCATCGCCAATTAAAAAGCCTTTTTTTGTCATCTCAAAAACCTCCATTTCACGTTCTTTTGTAAAATCCTTTTGGCCTTTAAAAATCTCGTAATCCGAACTATTTAGCATGGTTTCCAACGACAAATTTTCGTCTAACATGGTTCTGTTTTTGTCTTTTCTAGAAAGTACCACCGTCACCATTTTATCTCTTCCGAAAAAAATCGATTGATAATAAGCCGGAGATTGAAGCTCAAGAAATTGAATTTTCCGCAAGGTGCCTTCTAAAATCACATCGCTAAATAAGTCGAGCAGTGTTTCTGTTTTTTCAAGTTCATTCGCTTTAATTTTCACCCAATCTTCCGCTGTTATTCCATTCACCACCAAAAAATTAACGAACTCCTTTTCAAAAGTCACTAATTCTTTTTCCGATAATCTTCGATATTTCACCATTTTTGTCAATCAATGGGGCAAAGATAAAAGGATTCTACAAAAATTTTCAATGAAAAAGAAAGAGATGGTAATATCCAACCATTTTATTCTTAGATTCGTAATTCTGCTTTGAAAGACATGATAAAATTGAAAAAACTGGCAAAATTAATAATGGTGGTTGCGTTTTTCGCTTCGTGCAAAAAGGAACCTACTACTTGGGACGCTGATTGGTCGGCACCCATTGCGCATGGGCATTTAACGATTAACGACATGATCCCTGTCAACTATTTAGAAACTAATTCGGATGGCTATTTGTCTTTGGTCATTCATGAATCGATTTTTGAATTTTCTTTGGATACTTTAATCAAATTACCAGACACAACCATTGTTGAAAAAACAGCGATTGGAATTCCGTCTATCGAAGTAACCCCACTTTTTTCGTTGACAGATGATTATGATCAAGGATATGAATTAGGCGATATTCAATTAAAACGAGTGATTATCGAATCTGGACAAGCATTCACCACTATTAAATCTCCTTGGCCTGGTAAAACTAAAATTACGTTTACATTTCCTGAAGTAGCCAGTCCTTCTGGCATTTTTGAACGTGTTTATTATTTAGACGCAGGATCGATTGCTTCGCCTGCGATGGTGAGTGATATCATTAACATGGCAGAATATGACATGGATTTAAGAGGAGTTGATGCGATTGATTATAATACGATTGGAATTAAAGTTTTAATTCAATCCAACGAAGCAACTGACAATTATATTGTTACAAATGCAGACAGTATCGCCTTTTCCTTTCAATTTAAAGACATGATACCGCATTATGCCAAAGGATATTTTGGCCAATACACCTTTTCGGATACCATGGGCATAAGTTTGGCGCCAATGAAGAAAATAATTGGAGGTTCGGTAGATTTAGATTCAATCAACCTTAAACTCACCATTAAAAACGGATTTAACCTTGTCGCGCAGGCGCAGATTTCTAAAATGACTGGAATCAGCAACCGTACCTCAAATTTAATCGACCTTGATTTTGCGGAAAAAGGCAGCATCCTCAATATCAACCCGGCAAGTGGAGGTTTATACGATTACGTTCCTTCTGAATATCCACTTATTTTGAATAATACCAATACAAATATGTTGGCTTTTCTGGAGAACTTATCCGATTCAATTTTAGTCGGATATCAACTGAAAATTAACCCTTTTGGAAATATTACTGGTGGTTCGGATGAATATTTTCCGAACTCTAAAATGGAGTTATTTTTAGATGGTGAATTTCCATTAAATTTTGGTGCAAATGATTTAACAATCGCCGATACCCTTGATATTGATTGGATTGAAACGGGTTCATTAACCCCTCAAGAAGCCTTGGTTTACTTGGATTATGCAAATGGTTTTCCAATCGGTGCAACGGCCAAATTTTATTTGTTGGATGAAACAAACACCGTCATTGATTCGATTGTCGGAAGTTCACCCATCCTTCCGGGCAATTATTTTTCTGACTCGTACGTAACTAATCCGCACACCGGTGCTGTAAAATTTGCGTTAACAGAAAGGCATTTTACGCATTTAGATCAAACTAAACGGATGATTTTGCATGTTTCTTTTAAAACGTTTGAGGGAGATAAAATCAAAATCATGCCAGAAACTGCTTTTGATTTCAAGTTAAGGTCTAATTTACAAATCCGAATTTCGATCTGATGAAACAATTATTAATTCTATTTTGTCTTTGTTGCGGACTTGTTGGGTTTTCACAAGAATTTTCTCCTGCGTTTACGTCCTCCACTTCAACTAATATATTACGCATTTCATCCTTCAATTATTATTCTAGTAATCGTTTTTCGAACGAATTAATGGATAAGTTTATTTTCGGTGGATATATTGATGACGCCCTCAAATCATCAACTGAAAATCGGTTAAAAAAGTTTAGTGCGATTGGAGGAGAAGCTGAACAAAAAATTGAATATTGGAACAATAACATTCATCCATTTCGAGATGAGAATTATGGTTTCTTATTTTCATTATCAGACAATCATTTTATTTCAAGCAATATTGCAACCGATTTATATCGGGTAGCTTTATTTGGAAATGAGCCTTATCTTGACCAAACCCTTGATTTTTCTTACACAGGGGGTGTTTATCAACATTACCAAAAAGTTGGATTCGGGGTTTACGATAATACTACATTTTCCAGTTTGACCCTCAATTATGTGAGCGGCTCAAAAACCGTTGAAGGAAGACTAGGAACAACCTCGATGGTCAATGAGATAGATTCGGTTCTTCTAAATATTTATGGGGGAGGTTTCCGTTCAGATAAGTTCTACCCTTATTTTGGGCTGCAAGGAAATGGAATTTCGGCAGATTTGAGTTACAATTATATGTTTGAAACCAAGAATGCGCGACGCCATGTTTTTAATTTGCGGTTGTCAAATGTTGGATTTATGCTGTGGAATAAAAATTCGCACAATTATTCGATTGATTCTTCGGTGAGCTATTCAGGATTTGATGTACAAGATTTTTTAAACCGTGAAGATGCTGGCGCTAAAACGTACAATTTTGAGGACACCTTAGGCATCGAAAATATTCAGGGAAAAGTTTTTACAGCAATGCCAATTGAATTTGTCCTACAAAAACTGCCAATACTAGACCTTACCGGATTTCAGGTGATTGGTGGAATAAAAACCATTTTAACCCCTAACTATTTTCCATATATGTTTGGTGGAATTTATTATTCACCAATCAAAAATTTCGCTGCAAGTACAAGAATATCCTATGGTGGTTTTGCAGGAGTTAGATGGGGATTGGACTTTACCTATATCATTCAAGATAAATTCAATGTCTCTCTAAGTACTTTTGATTTAATTGGTAATCTATCAAGCAAAATCGGTCACGGAAGAAGTTTGAATTTTTCGTTGCAGTTTCAGTTTTAATTAAAATCCTCTTAAGACTGAATCTAAACCTTTGAAAACCCCACCCCATGAAAACAGTCCTAACTATTCTAAAATCGATTCTAATCATTCTGTTTTTCCCGTTCTCACTAATTGTTATGGCCTATTTTAAACAACGAAAAGAGAATAAAGAATATTATTGGAGTGGGCAAGAATAAAATTCAGGAAACTAAGCAGTTATTATCCCAACAAGTTCATCAAACGAACGAATATAAAAATCAGCGTTATTGCCTTTAGATATCCCTTCGCGTAAAATTTGATTACCACCCCTCTTCTAAAAGATCACGGAAAGCAAAACGATTCATCCAATCTTCCGCATTAATTTGGTCAATTAGAATTTTTAATCGATCAGAAATAGCATTAAAAGTTGAATTTTCTCGGCTGTAATCAATGGTTTCTTTGAATGATTTTAAAGTGCTTTTATAAAAACTTTCTTGGTAGATTTCTTTCATCGAAGCCGACCTACAAATTGTCTCCAAATTAAACACCATTAATTCGGTGATTACTTGCGGATCAACACCTAATTTTTGGAAATTTTTAATGATGTTTTGTGCGATTGATCGCCTTTTTTTCGGTCTTCGCTTGCTTGGAGGGAAATATTCTTTATTAATCTTAAACTTTGCTTCATCTAACCGTTTGTCTTCGTTCGGATTAAAAACAAAATTATAAAACTCTTTCACCTCTTTTAATCGGTCGTAAAGTTCTAAGATTTGTTCTTGCAAAGCCTCCGCTGGAAGTTCATCAAGGTATTTTTTTAACGCGCGTTTACTCATTAAAATTCGTCTAGACTAAATCGATTACAAAATTACTCATTTGTAGGCTAGTTTCATTATTTAGCTCCAGAAATAAAAAGAGTTCTGTTTAAATGAACAGAACTCTTTTCAAAACCAATAAATGTTAAACATTGAGGGAACCACCCCTCAACACTATAACGTACAAATTACGAAAAGGTTTGATCGTAACCAAGTTTTTTTTAATTTTTTTATTTAAACTGAATCACGCATCGATTCTCTTCCAACCCTTTTATCATGTCCGAAGTGCTTAAAACATGTACTTCTTGTTGTAATAAGTGAGTGATTTCTTGACGTTTTTCTTTTAATGTTTTTGCATCATAAAATCGTCGAACATCGGTCTCATTTTCAAGAATTAAGGAAGGAACTGTCAATAATTGACCATTGTCGTCTTTGGCAACCATCGTAAAATAACACGAATTGGTGTGTTTTAATTCGCCCGTTTTAGGTTTTAACGATTCCACCCGAATTCCAATAATCATGGACGAATTACCCACGTAGTTTATGGAGGCCGAAAGTGAAACCAACTCACCTACCTCGACAGGTTCACGAAACTCTACGCCATCCACCGAAACGGTGACACAATAAGCTCCTGAATGCTTTGCAGCACAAACATAAGCAACCTTGTCCATTAACGATAATAAAATTCCTCCGTGAACCTTTCCAGAAAAATTAGCGAAGGAAGGAATCATTAATTCGGTAATGATGGTTTTGGAAAAATTAACTGTTTTTGCTTGCATAAAATTATTTTAATAAGACAATTGGGAAATCACGTACAAAACTATAACCGGTTGGATATTGAAATGTTCCCATCACAACACTATAATTCAACAAAGAAATCCAATCAAGTTGCACCACTAAAGGAATTACCATATAATCATACCAGTGACTTTCGTACCCTAGGTAAATTGAATTATTATAACCTGCTTGCAAATATCGATAGCGGAGGCTATAATAATATCTTCCTTGATATGAGTTAATTATCATATTACCATAGACCTCTTGTTAGATAATGACACCTAAATTAAACGTCTTATTATCCCCATTCCTGACTCATCTCCACCCACAAATTTAGATTTGCCATGCCCATTATAAAAACGAATATAGATATCCTGACTTTACATAAAAAAAGTACCCAAAAAACATAAAATAAAGACAAAAGAGCTCATGACAAATTTTTAATTCGAAAATATCAAAAAAATCAATCTGTCATGAAATTCACCAGTTTTATATTAAAAATATACGACATCTGACGCAGGGCAGTTGATAGGAACCAGAAGCTTGCATAATAATGCAAAAAAAACAAGGGGCAGGAAAACCCTATCCCGAAGGGATCAAATATTTTCAGAGGGTTGGAGGAAAAAATATTTACGACTCCGAAGGTGCCGCAAAAGAAGGATTTCACATTTTGAAGAGGTTCCATCCCCCTGCTGGGATACGGTGGGTGAGGTTAATTTATGTTGGATGATTAAATCCTGATTCAAATTTCACTCCCTCCCCATTCTACCAACGTCAAACCTTTACGAACAAAGGGGTTTAATAAAGGAGTATTCAAAAAATTTTGTTTTAATTCGATTTCACTGCCTTCAAATAATAAATAAATCCGAAGCATGGCATCTGGCGCAGGATTGACATTGATTCCTGCGATTTCATTGGTATAAACTTCATCCACCAAAAATTGGATGGTTGCATACTGATGTTTCTCAATTTGTGGCCCCCAAAAAGTTATAAAATCAGTCATTTCTGTTTGATTTAAGCCCAATCGGGTCAAGGTGTATTCCAAAAACGAGATCGTTGAATCGGTTTGAATAAAATAACCTTCCATTCCGGTTGGTGTGGTCGTAAATCCTAACTCAGACGAGATACCTTCCCAAAAGAAGTAAGGATAGATTTTTTGATCCGCCGTATTTACCATCCCTTTTTTGGAAACATTTACTCGCCAACCATTGTCATATCTCGGATACATAAAAGTTAAATCGCCTTTAAAATCTATAGAAAGTTCAATATCAGTGGGTTTTTCTGAATAGAGATAAATGACGGGTTTTTCAACTTGGTGATAATATCTTAACTGGTTAGAATAAAAATTAATCTCCATTTCGTATCCACTTTTGAAAACTAGGTTATAAGCCACAATTTCTTCGGCATTTGGCGCGTAAAAATAAATAAGGGTGTCACTTATTGGAATCAAGATAGAATAATTGCCCAAACTATCTACAATGGCATTTAAGCTGCCGTCGCCGACAAAAATTGATCCTATTTGGTTTGGAATTCCATTCAAATGTACCTTGCCTTTCACGCGACAAAATCCCTCAGTTACATCATCCACTTTGTTTTCAGAGACAAATAGATAATACCCGCCTCCATTTAATTCCTCATTTGCTTGCGAAAAAATGCTAAAAAGCATACAGAAAAAAGCAACTTTAATTTTCATAAAAAAACATTTTTAATCTGTACCGTAAAAATATAAAAAGGTTCATTGTTTTTTTAAAATTAATAGCCTTCTTTTATCTGCTGGAATTGATTAAATTTATTTTGAATGTAAATAACCAATTCGTAATCGGTTGCTACTTTCAAAAATTCAGGATCGATATTTAAAAAACGAATAAATTCTTGAAAGTCATCATCCGAAAGGTCAAAAATATCGTGGTGAACATAAATCCGCAAAATTTCTTTAACGATGTCATCTTGTTTATCTTTATATTCTAGTTCAGAAACCAACCTTTTCGTTTTTTCTCTTTTACTAAAAGCAATATAAAGTGCGGTTATCGGACTTGCAAAGGCACTTGAAACCGTGACTTCAGGAACTGGTCTTTTTTCAATAGCAGCGCGTTCTTCTTTTAATTCTTCTAATGTCTTTAACGGTCGAACAATTACTTCAGCTCCCATGTATGACAATTCGCCTAAAATAAATCTGGGTTGATATAATTTGTGATAAGCACTGTCTTTGTATGTAAAATAAATGGCTTTATATCCTGTAACTGAAATGGCGATGGTGTCCCCCTTTTTTACGGTGTATGAAAAATCACCATTATGCTCACCAAAAACGCCTTTCCCTGTTGATTTATTTAAGACAATGATATTGTAAAAACCCAATGTTTTCGTCGTATCTACAACTTTACCTTTTATTGTAACTAATGAATCGTTATAATTGATGCGTTGACCAAATAAATTTAGTCCAACCAACATAAATGTTAACAGATACAAAAATTTCATCATGCAACGAAGGAACAAAAATTCTCACAAACTTTGGCGTTAATTTGTGTTAAATTAACCAATTTTACCTTTAACTTTCGCATTCAAAAAAAAATAGTATAACTCAATTAATGATCCTAAATGGAATCTAGTACATTTCAAATGAACCTCACCTAGATTTTAGCACATGATCGAATCGGAATTTCAAACTGTTTTTAATTTCCAGTGATATAGTTTTCGTTAAATGTATCCATCACGGTTTTGGCGGTTGAGTCTTGATAAAATTTTAATAAATCTTGGCACCAGGTCTCGTTTAATATTTTATCTAACGACACCACCATTTCATTCAATGATTCTTTTGTTTCGCGGCAACAAAGTTGATATTCTTTAATTAGGTCGACAAAGCGTTTGTTTTTTTCAGCGCGCATTCGCTTGTCCAAGCTATAAAAATAACTTGCACCACACCAATAAACTGGGCCATAAATGTGATTGGCGAACAGACTGTCCGATACTTCTGGAAATTTTAAGGTTGTGGAAGTATAATGTTTTGAATCTTCATGAATTCTTGAGGTGTACAACGAATCAAACGAAGCTGGGGTGTAATAACCCATTTCCATCAATAATTGTCGACTTAAAAAGGTTGCAAAACCTTCGGTGAACCATTTATCTTTTTTTTCCAAAAAAGGAATCGATAAATGACTCAATTCGTGTGGCGCTATCCAATCGGCGAGCAAATCACTTAAACTTGCTGTGGGATTGACATAAAAATGTGCTTGTCTTCCTGCTTCCAAGGCTTTTGCCAAACCAAAGGAAACCGGATTTCCCTTTTCTGAGCGAAAAAAATGAATGGAAACATCAAACGGATAAGGCCCAATTGTTTTACTTGTGACGTCATAAATTTCTGTAATCCAAATTTCCAATTTCTTTTTTTCTTCTAAATTAAAACTATCTACATAAACCCACTTTAGTCCAAATTCTTGCTTTTGTTCCGTTAGTAAGGGCTCCAATTTTGATTGGGACTGCGCACAAGCAACCAATAAAATTAATAAGAAAAGGAGGTAGATTATCGATCGTTTCATTCGAAAAATTAAGTGTTAACCCTTTAAAGGAATTTGAAACTATTTATCATTGTTTTAAAAATTTCCTGATAAGCATCCTCTTTTGAACGTTCGCAACTTTGTGTGATGGTATATAAAAAATTGTTGTGCATAAAGAAATAAGCCGCATTCGCCAATTGCAGATTTTCGACGTCAAATTTCAACCTTAATTCGATTCCTCTAATTTCGTTTTCTGTCGCAAATTCGGTACGGTTAATGATCGCTTCTGGCAAAAACTGTTTCGTAATTGCAATATTCTGTTCGACAATCTCTTCTAAAGCATAGCCTTGATTATTTACCACCGAAATACTCAATCCTTCTGGAAAAATATCAAGTGAATCAGTAAAATCTTCGCGCACAATAAATGCCATGCTCCGATCAACATTGGCGGTATCCCAGTCTTCTGGATAGTCGATTTGAAAGTTATTCTTAGTATCAATATGTGTTTGATAATCAATACCCCCACAAGAAGCCAAGGCAAAAATAGAACAAATGAACAGTAGTTTTTTCATTGAAAATTTATAAATCTAATCTGACAAAGGTATAAGGTGTAAACGATATTTGCGCTTTTCCTAAACGATTAATTCAAAAAACGACGAAACATAAAATTTATTTGCAACGAATTAAACTTTACATTAACTTAGGAGTCCAACTATGCTAAAAGCACACGATGAAAAAACTATTTACCTATTTCGGTTTAAATCTTTTACTTTTTTCTCCCTCTTTTGGGCAAGATTTGTATTTTCCACCCCTTGTTGGTGATACTTGGGAAACCATTAGTATGGAGGAGTTGGGTTGGTGTCCTGAAAATCTGCCCGCTTTAAATACCTACTTGGACGATAAAAATTCACGCGCGTTTATTGTCTTAAAAGATGGCAAAATCGTCATCGAAGAATATTATAATGGAGCTGACGCTTCTAGCCTTTGGTATTGGGCATCCGCTGGAAAAACTTTAACTGCGACGATGGTGGGAATTGCACAACAAGAAGGCGATTTATCCCTTACTGACCAAACTTCTACTTATTTAGGCGATGGTTGGACCTCTTTAACACCTGAGCAAGAAGGAGCTATAACGATCTGGAATCAATTAACCATGACATCGGGATTGGATGATGGTTTGGTAGATCCTTTTTGTACGGATCCTGAATGTTTGGTTTATTTGGCGGAACCTGGAGATCGTTGGGCTTATCATAACGGTCCATATACATTATTGGATGGTGTGATTGAAGGTGCGACAGGATCAACCTTAAATGCCTATTGTAACAATAAAATTGAGACCCAAACGGGTATGAATGGATTATTTATTCCTGTTGATTATAACAACGTTTACTACAGCATCGCACGAGACATGGCGCGATTTGGTTTATTGATTTTGAATGAAGGAAATTGGGACGGCACCAGTGTGCTTTCTGATGCCACTTATTATAATGAGATGGTAAATCCATCTCAGGATTTAAATAAATCGTATGGATATTTGTGGTGGTTAAATGGTCAAGAGTCTTATATGTTACCGGGAAGCGAAGTGATTTTCCCTGGCTCTTGTGTACCCAATGCACCACCTGATATGTTTGCTGCCTTGGGAAAAAATGGACAATTAATCAATGTTGTTCCATCTCAAAATCTTGTGCTCATTCGCATGGGTGATAATCCCGGAGGTTTAGATGGATTGGTGTCAAATATTTTTAACAATGTGATTTGGGATTATTTAAACCAGATTATGTGCGAAACCTCTTCCACAGCGACCATTGAAGCGCCGATTTCGGTGAAAATGTATCCAAATCCAACCAGCGAATTATTGGTTGTCGAAAACATCGAATACACGTCTTTTACTATTTACAACCAATTGGGTCAACGTGTAATAGATGGAAATTTGAACCAAGGTATGAATCAAATTAATACCAGTGATTTAGGACATGGAATTTATGAGATTTGTTTTGAAAACGCCCATGCTCAAACACATCAGCGCCTTTTGATTAATTAAAACATTCGCAAGTCTATTCTTGATAAAACGCTACCTTTGCAAATAAATTGATGTGAACAAAAAAGAGATTCGAGAAAAAATTTATCGCCAAGTTGTCATTAACAAAAGGAATCATCAAGAATTGTATGACACCCTTGTAACGTCTAACGAAAAACAAAATCTCCAAATCGCCGAAGAAATTTCAATTTACCCTACTCCTGAATTATTATCAGAAAACAAAGGTTTGCTAATTCTTTATTATCTTCTTCTTTCTATTTTAATGCTTTTTAGGGTCTATGATTACACGCAACTTTATTTGACCGAGGCCAATTTTTTGGATTACCTATTTACCACTTTTTTTGATTTTATTATTCCTGCTTTTGCCATTTATATTGCGCTAAAACAAAAATTTTATTTCAATCGATTGGTTGCTTATTTATTGGGATTTTCACTTTTAAAGGCGTTTTTATCCCAACAATTTACCGCAGAATTTGGCTTGATTTCAATGATTCCTCATGTAGGAGCGATTATTTTTACACTTTTTTTGGCAAAGAGTATGCGAGTAGATTTCAAGACAATCACTTCAAAAGAGGACCTTGATATTAAAAAAATCATCTTTGATTGTGCCCCAAACGAACGGTTTGAAGCACAACCGAGAGATAGAAGATTAAGACGAGATTTTGATTGATAATTTAAACAAAAAAAGCCCGTTCATCAGTGAAGAATAGGCTTTTCATAGAAAGTTTATTTAATTATTGAATAGAAATTTTTCTATTGATTACAGCTCCGTTTACTTGAATAGAAACGACATAAACACCTGTAGCTAAAGAGCTAACTTCCATTGCACAAGTGCCAGCAACTAAAGTGATTGTTTCGGTTTGAGCAACTTCACCGTTCAAGGTAGTTACCTAAAAAATAATATCCTAAGTTATTTAAGAATTTAATTGCCAAAAATTAAACATCGTTCTTTAATTACAAAAAACAACTGACAAATTTTGAGAGGTAGTTGGGTTAAATGTATGTTATAGGGTCGGAACGACGATAAGTTTAAGAATTTGAAAATGGACAAACAAAAAAAAGCCTGTTCATCAAAGACGAACAGGCTTTTTATAAAAAGGTTATTCAATTATTGAATAGAAATTTTTCTGTTGATTACAGCTCCGTTTACTTGGATAGAAACAACATAAATACCTGTAGCTAAAGAGCTAACTTCCATTGTAGAAGTACCAGCAACTAAAGTGATTGTTTCGTTTTGAGCAACTTGACCGTTCATGTTAACGATGTTGATGTTAGCTTGAGCACCAGAACCAATTCCGTTGTTTACGATCATTAATTGACCAGCAGCAACAAAAACGTTTCCTACTTCTAAACCTAATTCCTCAACTCCTGATGCATCAACTGGTAATTCATAAGAAATACATTCTGAGTTATCAGTAGCGTCAGAATCAGTTGGGAAAGTTACATCAACTGAAGCAAATCCAACACCATAAACCGCTGAACATAATTCAACTGTAATTCCAAGTTCGGCCCAAGCTAAAGCAGGATTGCCAAATAATAATTCATCACCTGTAGCAAATACTTCTTCAGTTACATAGTAATTAACGAAACCAGCGTCAAGATTTAAAGAATAAATATCACCATCAATGATGTAAGAGAAATAAATAGTATCTCCCATTGCGATATCAGCTCCAACGTTTACGATAGAGATTGTACCATCCATCGGGCTATCATCGATAGTTGAACCACCAGTGTAGGCAGTAAATTCAGATGACATGTCAGTTTGAGCGCCAGCTGTTAAAGAGAATACTGCTAAAGCAGCCAATGTGTAAATTTTTTTCATATTGTTTATTTTATAAATTATGTTTCCAAAAGTAGCAATAAAAAATCAATCCACCACATTTTTGAGAGGAAAAATATAACTTAGAAATGTTAATAAATTAAATTAATGTAAATTAATCGTGTTTAGAAAAGAATTTTCGCACGATTAATTTGATTGTTTTGTTCGATCGTTACAATATATAAACCATTTGTAAATAAACCAGTAGACACTTCGATCTTATCATCTACATTGTCATTCGATTGGGTTAAAAGCAATTGACCTGCCATGGTATAAACCGAGACAATGATTGCTGAATTTTTTTGATTTGTCTCAACGATTAATCGATCATTGGCATGATAAATTCGATTAATTAGATCGAGCGAAGGGATTTCTACCGTATAATCAGGGAGTATCGTGTTTACACAGGTGATATTATTCGTAGGATTCACATCCCCGGTGTAAGTAATTTCAAGATAAGACTCGATTCCTTCACCGTAAACCGTAGCACAAAAATCAACTGTTGCACCTGATTCCCAAAACAAAGGCCACTCAAAAATATTAGAGACGCTAAATTCATCGCCTGGCTCAAAATTTTCGTCTAAAACTTTACCAGAATATAAATAAGGATTGAAATTCAGATCGTAAATCAAATCCCCCATCAAATAACCATACCAAATTGTATCTCCACTTAGCAGGGTAGTTTCTCCCTCATTTTTAATGATAAAACTTCCGTTGAAGGGATTCCCTTCGACCGTATCACCTTCATCATGGATATTCCAACGAATCGAAAAATCATTCTGGCAAAATAAATTCGTGGAAATTAAAAATAGACTGTACAATAAAATACTTCTAAAAATCATTTTTTTCTTGGTTAATCGCAGAACACTTATTTAAAATCCATGCCTATTTTGCAGGTAAACTAAACTCATACACCAATACCTCTCCCCCTTTTCCTGTTAAAGCTAATTTATTGTCAATAATTAAACACGAATAAAATGCGCGCTCAGTAAGTAGTTCCCAATTTTCACCTTTGTCCATTGTGTAAAATGTGCCTTGTGAACCCGTGGCAAAAATTAGCTTTCCATTAGGCGTTCCGCAGACACTTGAACAATAACCTCTTAAACCATAGCTTGTTTGAGTCCAGGAATCTCCGCCGTCGTTGGTTGTAAAACAGATTTTGTCATTGTAGGTCGAATCAACATAACTTCCGCCAATAATCATTCCTTCGTTTTGACTCCAAAAAAAGATAGAATAAATTCCGTAAAAATTGCCTGCTTTCATTGGGGTATCTTTTGCCACCCAATTGATCCCACGATCAGTAGTTTTAAATAAGCGAGCCGTTTCCGCCATTCCGGTACCAAAATAAACTCCAGAATCGCCAATGGTTTGAATGCTGGTTCCACTCGCTGCAAAGCCTGCTTCGTTTTTCAAAATTTCCGGCATGTTGCGTGGTTGCAAAGGCACCCAATTTCTCCCTTGGTTACCTGTTACAGCTAAAAAAAATCGGTTATTTACAGGATCTCCAAAAACCATCCCATTTTGATCGCACCCCCAAAAATCCATACCATTTAGAAAAACCCCCGTAGTGTCATAAACTGGCCTTGGCATGCCAGACGGTGAGATTCCTGAAATTTTACCATTTTTGCCTGAGCTCATAAGCAAACAAGCTCCCATGGTATTACAATAGACATCTCTATAATCCTCAATGCCCTCTATTTTTTGGTCCTTCGAAGTACCAATATTTACAGAGTCGAGTGGATGAACGGAAACATTGCCGTCAATACCTGCCACTACCACGCTTCCTCTGAAATTTCCCAAACCACGAGCAGCAACTCCTTTTGCACCAGTTGTGTCTAAAATGGTCTTAAACACAGGTTTATTTGTGTTGCAAGAAACTAAAATTGCCAGTCCAAACAAACAGGCAATTAAGCTAAAATAATTTACCTTGGAGCTCACTTTCATCGTCGTCTTCTTTAATTGGATTTGGTTTTTTAACTTTCTGAGGTTTTTCTATGTCCCACACCACTTCTATCGGTCCTTCTTCTTGCGTTAATGTTGTGCTTTCATCTTCGGCATCAATATATTCTTCCTCTTCTTGATTCGATACGTTAAATTCTTCCGGCCAAGGTTCTTCGCCGGGAATTGAATGTAATAATTCGATATCTTTTACTTTCAATTTGGTTAATTGATTTCCTTGAGATTTCATTCCTTTGACATCAATAAACGATTCTAATTCAACCGTTTTATCTGGTAAATTTTTAGTTTCACGCAAACGTTTATTGTAGCTGATATTGATTTTTGGTTGATATGCTGTGGATACAACCTCCAATTTCGAATTTTCAGCCTCGGAAATAAAGCTTGTTTTTTTGTCTGAACGAATGTCTACCAAAAATCGTTTGGCAAAGTGCAAATCCTTTTCACCATCGTAATAAACTGCCGTAATCGGTCGCAACGGATACCATTTTTCAATGTGAATTAAATCATCATCGAAACGATTTGCGATGTCAAAATTGGTTAAACGTAGTTCACCCGAAGAATAGAGCGTCAACAATTTATCATCCCCTTGAAATTCACCCAAGAATGTCCCTCTTTTATCAACATTTAAGCGACTAACTGCATGATCCCACCAAATTTTTCGAGCCGCTAAGGTTGATTCACCTACTTCTTTTTGAACAATTTTTGCAACAATTTCTTTTGTTACGCGATTTCCTGCAACTGCTCTGCCTTTTATCAACAACTCTCCAAAATCGATATCAAAACGAATTCGTTTTAAATGCGGACGCGGGCGCAATTGCACGTTAACAATTTCACGTTCGCCATTTGGATGTACGGAGAAATAGTAGATTTTTGAGCCTTTAGTATCTCGGGTAATGGAATATTCTTTGTCGCGCGTAATGCTATTCACAGCAAAACGTTTCATATAGGTTGGTCCATCCTCTCCTCCATCTCTGTAAATCAAGTGATAGATCGTCCTCATATCCCCATTTTTCCAGATCCCACAATAGATAATTCCTTTGCCAACGAACTTTTTATCGCTGATTCGGGTGACGATCATTTTGCCCGTTTTAAAGAACACGATGACATCATCGATATCGCTACATTCGGCAATATATTCGTCTTTTTTAAGTCCCCACCCAATAAATCCTTCTTCTTTGTCGACGTATAATTTTTTATTGGCGACGATCACTTTTTTCGCTGAAATGGTATCAAACGCTTTAATTTCAGTACGTCTTTCCTTTCCTACTGAAAATCGTTTCTTTATATCTTTGAAATATTCGATGGCGTAATCAATCAAGTTATCCAAATGATGCTGGATGGTCTTCATTTCTTCTTCCAACGAAGCAATGTAGGTATCCGCTTTATCCGAATCATGTTTCGTGATTCGACGCATTTTGATTTCGAGCAATTTCTTTACATCGTCATCCGTGACTGGTCGTTTTAGATGCTTAATGTGCGGCGCCAATAAAACATGCGTCACTTCAATCGCCTCGTCGTAGGTTTTACCATCAAAATCAATGTAAATCTTTTGTTCGATAAAAATCTTTTCCAGCGAAGAAAAATGCCAAGCTTCCAGCAATTCTTCCAACCGAATTTCCAATTCACGTTTTAATAAATTGACGCTGTTATTGGTATTGATTTTTAGAATTTCGTTGACCCCTAAAAAGTATGGTTTATTGTCTAAAATGACCGAACTATTTGGCGAAATAGACATTTCACAAAGGGTAAATGCGTACAAAGCGTCGATGGATTTATCTGGTGAAACTCCTGGCGCCAAGAAAATCATAATTTCTACCTCGGCCGCGGTATTATCTTCGACGCGTCTAATTTTTATTTTACCTTTTTCGTTTGCTTTGAGGATAGAATCGATCAACGTAGATGTAGTTGTTCCAAATGGAATCTCGACAATACGAAGCGTTTTAGTATCAACTTTTTCAATCTTAGCTCTTACTCGTACTTTTCCACCTCTTAATCCTTCATTGTAGCCAGAAAAATCGGCCATTCCTCCATTTTGGAAATCTGGTAAGATATTTGTTTTTTTTCCTCGTAAAACGTCAATTGAGGCATCAATTAATTCTATAAAATTGTGCGGCAAAATTTTACACGCCAATCCAACTGCTATTCCTTCGGCACCTTGGGCCAAAAGAAGTGGAAATTTCATTGGTAGCAGCACAGGTTCATCATTTCTGCCATCGTACGAAGGAATCCATTTGGTTGTTTTCGGATTAAAGACAACGTGATTTGCAAATTTTGATAACCTTGCTTCGATATATCTCGGTGCTGCAGCAGAATCTCCAGTTAGGGTATTTCCCCAGTTTCCTTGCATGTCGATGAGCAATTCTTTTTGCCCAATTTGCACTAAAGCGTCACCAATTGAAGCATCTCCATGTGGGTGATACTTCATGGTATTTCCAATGATATTCGCCACTTTATTGTAACGTCCATCATCCATTTCTTTCATCGAATGTAAAATTCGACGTTGCACAGGTTTTAGACCATCGGTCAATGCAGGAACCGCTCGTTCGAGAATAACATAGGAAGCATAGTCGAGAAACCAATCTTTGTACATTCCCGACAAAGGGATAATTTGTTCCCCGTTATCGTCTCGCATAAATTCATCCGAACCTGGACGATAGGCGCCGCTTGACTGCTCTTCTTCCGGATCTTGATTCTCTTCTGACATAGTAATTTATCTGCAACTGACAAATTTAATCACAAGTAGGCAAAATTTGTAAGTCTCTTGCTTCGAGTTATCAACATTGCTTTGTAAAATTGTTTTTTTATTATTAAATTTTTTATTTAATTAAGTTTGTTTATTTGACTATTATTAAATGTATTAAGATAAATGTAAGTCCAAAAAAACACTTGGCCTATTTAACCTAACTCGTCTTAAATTTCAAGCACAACATCAACTAATTTTAACTTTGATCTTGGTATAATTTTAACTATTCAAAAGAAATTCTTTAAAAAATTTGACAAACAGTTTTCTGGTCAAGTGCTATTGATAACTAATTATTTTGTTTTGACTCACGCTTTTTCTTGCGCATTTTTCTGTCGTAATTCTTTCTATTTTCTTTATACATTTTATCACGTGCACGAATTTTTCTTTGCTCATCGCGATATTCTAATTTTGTAACAGTAATAATTTCATCTTTAAAAGGAACTAATCCGGCTTGAATGTCTTGAATGACTTGTTCTGCTACTTTGTCATTTCCGTAAGTTGGATCGAATTTCACGTGAAGGTTTTGATCCCAAATTTTAGCCATCATGTTAAACATTTCGGCATTTTTCTTTCCACGATATTTACTTGAGATGTCATAAACAGTCATTCCGGTTTCACGGTGGATTAATTTCATTAACATTTCACCTTCGGATGTGTAGAGATCGAGAATAAAATATTTAAAGTTTTCCTTTAAGTTTTTGTAAGAATCTTTATAATAAGCATTTAATTTACGTCTTCGTTCAATACTGGCAGAATTCATATTTATTTCATCAATAATATCTGCCGCGTGCAATGCATAAGGATATACTTTAACCACCATTTTTTTCATTCGGTTGTACAGGCTTAAATATTCTTTGGTATATACCATGATCACCGGTCCTTCGTATTGTTTTAAGCTGTCTGGATCAGTGGATGTTACTTGAGAAAATCCTGTTACTGAAAACACTAAAACAACGAATAAAATGATTAATTTTTTCATATTCTAATTAATAGCGAGTATATGGCAACTTTTGTACCAAAATTTACGAAATAATTTAGAGATTATTATCTTTACACTAAATTATTTTTTTTATGCGGCGAAGGATTGTATTTGTTTATTTAGTTTTTGCAGGACTTGGTTTTACCTTTTCAAATTGTAGTGGAAACGGCGAGAGTGAAGGCAATAGATTGGATTCTTTATTGGTGGATACCATGAATTTAGACTCAATTAGTCCGCTTGACACGGTTTCTTTGGATTCTGCTGGGTATATTAATGAAGAAGCGGCATTGACTTCGAACATTGAAAAAAAATACGGAGTTCAGTGGGACTTTTGTGATTGTATCGTTAAAAATGATTCGATTGAAAAGGCCGTTATGGCTACAGATGATGAAAAACATTTGGATAAAATTATTGCGCGAAGTAAAGTAGTTGACCAACATTGCAAAGGTTTGTTAACTACACCGAATACCACGCCTGTTCAACGTGACAAACATGAACGAAAAGTGAAAAAGTGTTTGCGGGATGCGCGAAAATAATTAGTTTACTAGTTAAACGACAAACTTAAACCAAGTCCGATGTTTTTTGGGGTAATCATTTTAGGATACCAAGACAAGGTTAAATCTTCAGAAACATCAAAGGTGACAAAATGTGCATCCACATAAGCTTCTAAAACATTTAATCCCCAAAAAGCAATAAAACCTACCATAAATAAATCGCGACGGTTGGCATAAATGTCGAATCCTGGCTGAAAAACAGTGTCATCATCGGTATATCCCTCGATTAAACTCATCGGATTCACCACCCCTGTTATATCTGTTGGGTAATTTACGAACCGTTGATCCAAAACCAACCCAGGATTATCGTCTTGAAAGAGGTATTCCTTTTTTGTGAGATAGGCGTATTTATTGTTGTAATAAAAAAAGTAGCCCAATGTTCCTAAACCACCATAAATAATTGGCACTTTCCACCAAGCACGGTGGTTTTTATGTGGAATTTTACGGTAACCGATTTCGTTATAAATTTGACCAGATCCAGGAATAATAGCTGAAAAAATGGCGGCTCTTTTTGGGATATGAAAATAAGATGTAGAATCAGATTTAATGGCTAATGAATCGGCTACCTTTTGACCAAATCCGCCAATGCTACAAAACAGTAAAAGAATAAAAAGTGCTAATTTACCCATTATTTCGATCTATAAAATCTATAATTTTATCCAATTCTTCTTCGGATTCAAAATTAATAACGATTTTGCCTTGCCCATTATTGTTTGCTGCTATTTGAACTTTTATATTAAGTTGTTTTGACAAACGATTTTGAAAACTTTCTGCAAAGCTGGACAGCTTTGGAATTTCAGGTTTTTTATTGATTTGTGGTTTGTCGATCTTTTTGTCTTTAATTAAATTTTCAACGGCACGAACAGACAAACCTTCTTCCATCACTTTTTCGAAAAGCAAAAGTTGCGTTGCTTCATCACCAGAAGAGACGATTGCACGCGCATGTCCCATGGAAATAAATCCTTGACGAATGCCAATTTGAATAGGAGCAGGAAGTTTTAAAAGGCGTAAAAAATTGGCAATGTTTGAACGGCTTTTTCCAACTTTTTGACTGAGTTGTTCTTGGGTGAAATTACATTCATCAATTAAACGTTGATAGGACAAAGCAACCTCAATGGCATTTAAATCCACTCGTTGGATGTTTTCAACCAAAGCCATTTCTAACATGGATTGGTCGTTTGCAATTCGAATATAACAAGGAATTTCAGTTAACCCAGCTAATTGAGAAGCCCGAAACCTACGTTCGCCCGAAATTAATTGGTACCGATCGCGGCCTAATTTGCGGACAGTTAGCGGTTGAATAATGCCATGAACTGCAATTGAATCTTTTAATTCGGTTAATTGTTCCTCTTCGAAATAGGTACGTGGATTAAAAGGATTTGCTTCAATTTGTTCGATTAACAAAGAGGAAATTGACCCTACTGTTTTACCTTCGAGACTTACGTTTTTTGTGGTAATATCTGTATCGGCATTTTCGAGTAATGCGCTTAACCCTCTTCCCAAGGCTCTTTTCTTCGTCATTAGTTAAGGTAATTTAGATCAGTTGTTTATCTTTATTTTTCATTTTGGTGAGGTCGTTTTTTTGTAAAACTTCTCTCGCAAAATTCAAATAATTAATTGCGCCTTTGCAGGTTGCGTCGTGCATGATGATGGTTTCTCCAAAGCTTGGTGCCTCGCCTAGGCGTGTATTTCGGTGAATGATGGTATTAAAAACCAATTCTTGAAAATGTGTTTTTACTTCGTCCACTACTTGATTGGCCAAACGAAGACGGGTGTCGTACATCGTTAAAACGATTCCCTCTATATCCAATTCAGGATTTAAGCGGGATTGAACGATTTTAATGGTATTAAGCAGTTTCCCTAAGCCCTCCAACGCGAAGTATTCGCATTGAACAGGAATTAACACCGAATCGGCAGCGGTAAGTGCATTGACAGTAATTAAACCAAGAGAAGGTGAACAATCGATGATAATAAAATCATAATCGTCTTTAATACTTTCTAAAGCATGTTTTAATTTATTTTCCCGATTGGGCATGTTGATCATTTCCAACTCTGCCCCAACAAGGTCAATGTGTGCTGGAATGATGTCCAAATTAGGATTTTGCGTTTCCATGATCAGGTCGCGTGCGCTATCATCGTTGACCAAAGAATCATAAATACTTCGTTTTACATTTCGAGGATCGAAACCAACACCTGAGGTAGCATTTGCCTGAGGATCAGCATCGATAATGAGTGTTTTATACTCTAACACGCCAAAGCTCGCCCCCAAATTAATAGCCGTTGTGGTTTTACCTACTCCTCCTTTTTGATTTGTTATTGCAATTATTTTACCCATTGATGTTTCTCTATTTTAAGCATCCTCAAAGATACCCTTTTTTGATGAATGTTGCTTAATTGTTGAAAACTTATACCCATCTTATTTTATAACGGATTAAAACGGATTAGGTAAAGAAGTCATTGTGCGAATTTAAAGTGACCTTTTTAAGCAGTAACGAATTTGTGTGAACGATGGGAACGATTCCCTCCCTTCTTTTAGGGAGGAATGAGTGGACAGCGAGTTTTTTTTAAGATCGATTAAAAAAACACACCCAAAGAAATTTGCCTAAATTAGAGATATTTAAAAATTGCTAAAATAATTTTATACCCTGCCATGATGGTGCCTTTTATGGTGCCTGAAACCTTGGAGACTCCAATGCGTTTTTTATAATTTACAGGAACTTCGGTATAGGTTAATTTATGTTTGGCCGCTTTTAACTGCATTTCGATGGTCCAACCATAGGTTTTATCTTGCATGTTCAATTGGCAAAGTTTTGAATATTTAATGGCACGAAACGGACCTAGATCGGTATATCGCACGCGATAAAAAAGACGCATTAATCGGGTAGCCAACCAATTACCAAATCGCTGTGGAAAGGTCATTGAACCTTTTTCTTTTGCCCCCAAGGCGCGTGAACCAATTACCAAATCGATTTGTTGTTGGATAATTGGTGCCACCACATTTTTAAGTTCGGCAGGATAATCTGAATAATCGCCATCGATAAAGACTATGATATCTGGTTTTGTCTCCATTTTTGACACATAATCCATTCCTTTGAGGCAGGCCCACCCGTACCCTGGTTTTGGCTCGTTTAATACGATGGCTCCTGCCTTTTTGGCTACTTCTTCGGTCTGATCAGATGAGCCATTATTACACACTAATATTGCTAATACGTTGTCTTTTGGAATTTCAATTACTACTTTTCCGATAGAATCTTCTTCATTCAGCGCTGGAATGATAACGACAATTGTTGGTTGATTTTCCAATTGATTTTATTTAATTTTATTTTAATTATTTAACTCAAATCCGTTGTGTCCTAGGACGATTGGTCCTTCATTTCCAAAACGCCCTTCTTCAGGTCCATTTTCTAATTTTAACACTCCACGCGGGCAAACGGCCGAACAGACTCCACAACCGACACAAGAAGAACGAACGATGTTTTGACCTTTTTGCGCATAAGCCCGAACATCGATTCCTTGCTCGCAATAGGTTGAACAATTGCCGCATGAAATACATTGACCTCCATTGGTTGTGATTCTGAATCGTGATTTAAATCGTTGAACTATTCCCATATAAGCTGCCAATGGGCATCCAAAACGACACCAAGCGCGGTTTCCAAGAATTGGATAAAACCCAGTACCAATGACACCAGCAAAGATTGACCCGATTAAAAAACCATACCATGTGCGCAAACTGTCGGCTGAAATCCAACCTAGACTTACTGAGGCGTAAACATCTGGATTTCGCAATGTTTGGTAGGTCTGAATACCAACAAATACAGTCAAAATAGTCACAAATACTAAAACACCATTGATCATCCATCTTTCAAATTTCCATGCACTCATCTTTTTGGATGACAATTGTCGGTAGGGATCTCCCAAAGTTTCTGCTAAACCTCCACAACCACAAACCCATGAACAATACCAGCGTTTGCCGTAAAAATAGACCAGTGTTGGGACGACAACCAATGAAAGGACAAAGCCCCAGACTAACAAAAATATTCCAAATTGACCTGCTTTTAACAATTCTTGAATATTGTAGCTGTATAAAAAGGTATAATCTAAAGGCATTGCATTTTTCAGGTCACGGCCAGGTAAACCAAAGATAGGCAAAATTTCGACTAATAAAAAGGCAAAGATGATTTGAAAGAAAAGTACACTGGTGGTTCTTACAATTTGGTATTTATTGTGGCGGTATTTAATGTACATACGAATACCCATCACAATCATTGCGGCTGTATACAAGATACCATACAAAAACCATTTTGAGGCAGTTGCACCTACTTGAAAAAGGCCTTTTATTGGATCGACAATGGTAACGGCATCTGCAATAACGTAACTATGAAAATATAAAAGGACATAAAAAGAAATTAACCAAACGCCTGTAAGAATTCCAATCCAACCTTTGTTTGTTGCGGAATCGTGGTAGATTCCGTCATTTTTAATTCCGGGTAATCCTTTAATTTTCAAATCACTAATCACATAAATTAGCGAACCTAGGATGCCGAGTCCAAAAGTTAGAAATAAAAACAGCCCTTTGTTTTGTGGAACTACCCCAGAATTTGATGCGATTGCTAAATTAAGTGCAATATCAGGAAGATTGCCATCCATTTTCTGTTCCCATTTTTGTTCGGCGATTAGTTGGTTGTTAACTTTTGTGTATATTTCGATGAATGCTCTAGAAAATTCAAAAGAGGTGCTGAAGACTTGTCCAACTAATTCATTTTGAAGTGTAATTTCAAGATTTTCACGTTCCTTTTCAGACAATTGCTCGACAATAATTTCTTTGGTTAATTTGAGTTTGCCTAAAAAAGGAGTTGCTGTAAAGATGGCTAAACCCATAAGGAATATCACCATTCCGGTATATTTCACTGATTTCATATTCTAATTTTTTATTAGTTTTTGCCACCATGTTTTTGCGGTTAATTGAATATTTTTTCCGGTCCTCAAATTAAACTGTTCTAAAATTTCATTCTCAAAATGACGATAAAATTCAGGATCAAAATTGGCGGTTGAAAGATTTGCCATTATGGTATCGATAGTTGCTTTGTTTTTGAGCCATTTATCAAATAATTCGTGGCGCATTCTTATTCCAAAAACATTGATTCCTTTAAATAAATTTGATTGTTTATCCCAAACCAGGTGCACAGCAATTTCTTTTTTAGGATATTCCCAATAAAAATCAGTTTCGCCCTCCCCTAACTCAGAATTTACCATGCCATACGTTTGATATTCGATGTCAAAAAATTTGGCGGAATTAAACCAAGGACCAGGATTGTAAGCCGTTCGTTTTCCAAAAATTGTTTGTGCCACCGTTTCTCCCATCATTCGCCCGGTGTACCAAACTTGTTCGATCGGACGACGTCCATTGACAGGTTGGATAAATTGAGCACAATCGCCGATGGCGTATATATTTGGAATATTAGTTTCGAGGAATTCGTTGATTTTGATACCGCGATCAGTATCAATTTCTGAATTTCTTACCAAATCGATATTAGGTGAAACACCCGCAGTTAATCCAACAATTTGGCATTCAATAATTTTGCCTTTTTTGGTTTTAATTGCTTTGACCCGTCCTGAGCCATCGTCCAAAATTGAATCCAATTCGTTTTCAAAAAGCAAATTGACATGATGTTTTTTAATGTGTCGAGCGATTAGGTCACCTTCTTCTTTTGGCAAGACATTTCCCCAAAATCTATTTTCTCGGACTAAAAAATGGACTTTAATATTTCGTGAATTTAACATTTCTGCCAACTCCACACCAATCAATCCACCTCCAACAATCACGGCAGTTTCGGCATTGATTGAATTTTCTTCGATACTTTGGAGATCTTGATAAGAATATAAGCCTTGTACCCCTTTCAAATCTTGACCAGGCCAACCATATTTATTTGGTTTTGCGCCCAAGGCTAAAATTAATTTAGTATACGGCACTTGTTTTCCACTTCTTAACACCAGTGCATTGTTTGCGGTTTCAATTTTGTTAACATGGTCAAAGATTAAATCAATCTTATTTTTTTCCCAAAACCAATCTTCGTATGGCTTAATGTCTTCAAAGCGCATGTGTCCCATGTAGACATACATCAGGGCTGTGCGTGAAAAAAAATGTTCTGTTTCGGATGAAATCACACAAATTTCGAAATTGCTTTTTTTCCTGATGTTACGTGCAGCCGTGATTCCAGCGATGCCATTACCAATGATTACAATTTTTTCCATTCAATGCTATTTGAAATTTGCCCATTATACTAACGATAGCTAATTTAACATTTAAATTTATACGTCGGCTATTTTATTGATGCCTTACAGGATTATTAAGTTTGAACTATCTTTCTGCACAAGCCAACCTTTGATTATTTTTTGATGTATGTTAGTTTAAGAAATAGGTTTTTGGTTTTGACAAAGTCGCATTTATTATTTATCTTTAGACATTCATATTAGCAGGTGAAATAATTAATTGATTTTTGAAAATTATAAGAATCACATTTGTAGTTTATTAACTGAATATTAGAACATAGCCATGAAACGAGTCGCTGTTCCAACTTTAATGAGAAAATTAGCTTTATTGGTCGAGTCATGTTCAGAAACTGTGAACACGGAATTTGCGCACCTCAGAAAAGATCAACTTGATTGGCAGCCAAATGAAAAATCGTGGAGTATTTCGCAATGTTTAGCTCATTTAAATGCTTATTATCGTTATTATATTCCTGTTTTTAGAGGTAAAATTTCAAACACGCGCTTCAAAGATCCTCAAGATTTTTTTTCAAGTAGCCCACTTGGAATTGCTGTTTCAAGTTCGGTAATGTTAGGCAAGGTTAAAAATGTCAAACGAAAATTAAAATCAACAAAAGAGTATAATCCCTTAATTAATACTACACTTTCATTGGATAATGTAATTCAAGAATATGCTGTTCACGTCCAAGAATTTAAGGCAGTTTTAAAAGAAAGTGCGGTAATTAATTTACGAAAAACAAAATGTCCTTTGTCTTTGCGTCCTGTTGTAAAATTAAATATGGGAGATGCCTTTATTTTTACTGCTTATCATAATGAGCGACACATCGAACAAATGAAACGCATTTTGGCGATGCCCAAATTTCCAAAGTAATTTTTTTACAGCTTTTCTTCTTCCTTTATTGAACGAAAGCGTTTTAAAAACCGATTCTTATGGTTTTCTTTAAGTTGAGCTAAATCCGATGGGACATGTTTTTTCCAGCGTTTATGCGACCAAAGCCAGGCATATTTGGTTTGTCGAATATCATTTTCTAAAAATCGAATATAGGTTTCGGTAATTTTCCCATAAGGTTCTGACAGTGGATTTTGCGTAATTTCTCTTAATTCTATTTCATAAAAACCACGTTTTACTCTGTGAATAATGGCATACACCACCGAAGTATTCATTTCGTTTGCAATGAATTCGGCTCCAAAGTAGAAGGCGGTTTTTTGATTCAAAAAATCGACCCAATAACAATTTTCTTCTTTGCCCGGTGATTGGTCGCCCAAAATTAAAGTAGCTGTTGGTTTATCACGCATAGAGAGCATCATTTCTTTGTAATTAGTTGCGTTAACCACTTTCATTCCGAATCGCTCACGTCGTTCGTTAATTTTTTTATCCCAAAATTTATTGGAGAGAGGCATTCCAATTCCAATTGCTTGATGTTTAAAAACCAAATTTTGTGCGGTAATCAGTAATTCCCAATTATGAAAATGAGATGAAAGCAACAAAACGTGTTTATTTTGCGCATACAAATTATCCATGACTTCGGGATTTTTCACCTTCATCCGTTTTTTTAGTTCATCTCCAGAGATGGTCAGATTTTTAATTGCTTCGGCTAGGAGATAAGTTAAGTAACGATAAAAGTCTTTGGCTATTTTTTTTTGCTCCTTTTCTGTTAAGTCTGGAAAAGAGCGCGCTATATTTTGCATCACCACTTTTTTTCGGTAATGAAAAAGATGGTAAATTAAAAAATAAAAAATATGGGATACTATATAGATCAAGCCGAAGGGTAAATTGGACAACGGTCGCACAATACAATAATATAGTAAACGATTAATCAATTTTTTTAGGCTTTATCATTCGCACGAAGTTATCAATTATAACTTACAAAATTTCATTCTCTAACTAAAACCAATCGAAATCGTTGCAGATTTGATGGTTATTTAGATTTGAATATAAAAAATCGTACTTTTTAATGATGATTGCTTGAAGGAAAAGGTTGCATGCGTTTCTTTCAAACTAATTATTTGCAAAATTCAGGTCGCCTCGTTTCATTTTTTTATAAAACATAGCAAGTAGTGCCAACATTGAAGCGATTAAACCGAAACCTTCTTCCGAAGCTGCTGAAATTGGCGTGCCTTTCAGTTTCAAAATCATCTTCCCGTAGAGCGCATTAAATCCAACTTCGATTAGATTGAGATCGCCGCTGTTACTTTTTTGCTGAAAATCTTTAAGGATAGGTAAGGCTTTTTCAAAAACTCCCAAGTATTTTTTATCACGACTAATGTTGATTAAGGTATTATGCAACAAAAGTAACTCCATGATAATTTCGTTGAGATCTGAAATATGACCTTTGGATTGAACACGTTCCATTTTCATTTGTTTTATCAATTTTTCGTACCATTTTTTGTACTCGATCAACAAATTTTCATCCTGAATTTGCGGTTTAATAATGACCTCAATAATGGATTCCAGGTCTAAATTATTTGCCCGAATAAGGTCTTCAATTTGAAACATGTAAATCACATGTTCCGCGATATTACTTTCTAACGTCCTTTGGGCAATTAACATTTATTAATTTTAAGGATTAGCCGCTGCCGCATTAGTTTCGCTTGCATTCTCTTGATATTCTTTATTCATCAAATCAATCAGCTCTGTTGTCACGTCAAAATTTGGTGAGCAATAATAAATGTTTTGACCAAGTTGATAAGAAAGCACAAAATCAAATCCGTTTTTTTCAGCGATCTGTGTAGCCGCATTTCCAACACGTTTATACAAAGTTGTCATTAATTCTTGCTGTTGTTGCCCCATAGACATCTGTAGCTCTTGCTGAAACATAGCAATTTCTTGTTCTTTTGCAGCAGCCTCTTTTGCATATTTTTCTTGCTCAGAAGTCAATAATGTACCAGCGTTAGACCATTTTGCTTGCCATGCTTGAATTTCTTTTTCCTTTGCCCTCATTCTAGTCTGACCTTCTTCTTCTATTTTAGCAGCCATGACTTCAATTTCTTTCATCAACAATAAATTTTCATTGATAGAATCTCCATGGAAATAAGCAATATTTAATTGACCATCATCTGGTAATATTTTTTTGATTGTATCAGAATCAGATGCTACATCATCACTAGGCGCTTTAGGCATTTTAACGAATAAAATGATTACTGCAACGATCAATAATACGTTAATACCTAGTGAGATTTTAACCAATAAATTGCCTTTATTTTCCATATATTTTCAACATATAATTAGCAAAAATAAGAACAAAAAATTGATTACTGAATTTTATGACTCATATAATTCAAGGAATTCTCATAAATTAAGTGTTTTTAACAGAAATGTAGGCAAAATTGATTTAAGAAACCAAACTCACACTTTTCATTCGATAGCTAATAAAATCAAATGGAACTTTCACCATAAAAGCGTAATCTTGACCTACTTCAAACATATCTTCATCTTCTTCGTTATACATCCATTTTATTCGGACGCTGTTTTTCAGGATGTTTAAATCGTTTAGTTTGTACAAAAGAAAAAGAAGTCGTTTAGAAGAGGAGATATTAAAATACTCTAAATCAATTTTTAAGATCGTTTCTTTGTTTGGTCGCACCAAATAATCATCGAACCAATGAAGGATGCTTTGATAAAAAACTTCTGCATCATCAGGAATCGATTTTCCTTTGATTTCAAAAATATTATTTTCCGGGTCAAAACGCACCATAGGTGTTTTAGCAGTTGCTTCAATGTAGAGAGTCTTCATAGAGGTTCGTAATTTGACAGCGCGAAAATCGCTATAAATAATTCATTTAATACCTGTTTTCTGCAAATTCTTGGATTTATTAGACCAACTACAATAATTACAAGATGATCTTTGTGTTTTCTAATAATTATTTTCATCCCCGTCCTCTTTTAGTTGATCAATTTTTGAAAGTTCATGTAAATGAAAGGTTAATAATTCGCTTGCTGGAAACTTAATAACCTTAGAAAATTCAATCCCAAAAAGGAGTGCTCTTTCTTTTAATTTAATTTCAAAATAGTGGGCTATTGATCCTACGCCACGGATTTCATATTTTGCCGTTTGTTTGCAAATAGGCAGCACATGTCTATAAAAAAAAACATCAAAATAATCGTTAAGTGTTTCGTTTATTTGGAGATGATCATCAAACATCGCTATCACTTCAACTACTCCAGCGATCATTTTTAATCCTTCTGTATTTGAACCGAAATTTGGATTTGAATAATAATTTACAATAAAATCTTCGCGCGAAAATTTCAGAAATTGAGCTATTCCTGAACTAATTTCATTATTAAAATCATTATTTAACCATTTGGAAATTATTAATTTTCCTAATTCATATCCACCGCCCAAATCATCGATTAAATATCCATACCCTCCCCTTCGATTTGTAATATTTGTTCCATTATAGTAAGCCACACATCCGCCTGTACCCAAAATAGCCATTACTCCATCTTGGTTATGGTAAAGTGCGCGACCTGCACCAGTAATGTCGTCATAGATTTGCGCATTTACCTTAAATTTATCTTGAAAAAAATGACCCAGTTTAATTTTGGATACTTCGGAAGCTAAGCCACTACCATAAAAATAAACATGATCTTGTTCGCAAATTGGTAAATTCGAGATTTCCTCCAAAAAATTTGATTCAGGGCGGTTAGGATTATATCCTGAGAAATTCAACTGATCAGCTGATTCTAAAATGGCATTCATTTTACCAAAAGCATTCACTTGCTTGCACACAAAAACAGTTGTTTTTGTACTTCCAGATTCGAATAAATACAAATTGCTCATGGTGAGTCTTTTTACGGTGGCCTATTAAAAAGGTTCGGATCCTAAAACAAAAAAGCTGCCCTCGAAATGAGGACAGCTTTTGAATACATTAATAGCAAGTGTATTACTGATTATTTTTCAAATAATTTAATGCAGAACCTGCTTTAAACCATTCAATTTGAGCTTCATTATAAGTATGTTTCAATTTAATGGTGTCTTTTGTCCCATTTTCGTGAATCAAATCTGCGGTTAAAGGTTGATTTGGTTTAAAATCAACTAAATCGACAAAACTGAATTTATCTCCTTCTTGGATTAAATCGTAATCTGATTCATTCGAGAATGTTAAACCTAACATTCCTTGTTTTTTCAAATTTGTTTCATGAATTCGTGCGAAAGATTTTACCACTACCGCTATCACGTTTAGATGACGAGGTTCCATTGCAGCGTGCTCTCTTGAAGAACCCTCTCCGTAATTGTGGTCTCCCACAACAATGCTTTGAATACCATTTGCTTTATAATGACGAGCCACTGCAGGTACCGCATCATATTCACTCGTTATTTGATTTTTAACTGTATTTGTCTCTCCGTTAAAAGCGTTTACTGCGCCAATCAACATGTTGTTAGATATATTGTCTAAATGTCCACGGTATTTCAACCAAGGTCCAGCCATAGAAATATGGTCGGTCGTACATTTTCCTTTTGCTTTGATTAACAAGGGCGCTTTCTCAATATTTTTTCCATTCCAAGCAATAAAAGGATCTAGCAATTGTAAACGATCAGAAGTAGGACTAACTTTTACAGAAATTTTGCTTCCGTCCTCTACTGGAGCTTCGTATCCGTTGTCGACTACATCAAAACCTAGTGGTGGTAATTCCCATCCTGTTGGTTCGTCAAATTTAATTGCTTCGCCTTTGTTATTAATTAACGTGTCGGTGATCGGATTAAAATCTAAACGACCTGCAATGGTAACTGCTGCCACCAATTCTGGAGAAGCTACAAAAGCGTGCGTATTTGGATTTCCGTCAGCACGTTTGGAGAAATTTCTATTGAATGAATGAACGATTGTATTTTTCTCATTTTTATTCGCTCCTTCTCTATCCCACTGCCCAATACATGGTCCACAAGCGTTGGTGAAAATTTTAGCATCTAAATCTTCGAAAATCTTTAAAAGACCATCGCGTTCTGCAGTGTATCTTACTTGTTCAGAACCTGGGTTGATGCCAAATTCAGCTTTTGATTTTAACCCTTTATCCAGCGCTTGTTTAGCAATTGAAGCTGCTCTTGACAAGTCTTCATAAGATGAATTGGTGCAAGATCCAATCAAGCCCCATTCAACTTTTAACGGCCATCCATTGGATTCTGCTTTTGCTGTCATTCCACCAACTTCTGTTGCCAAATCTGGTGTAAATGGCCCATTTAAGTGTGGTAATAAAGTATTTAAATCAATTTCAATTACTTGATCAAAATACAATTCTGGATTTGCGTAAACTTCGTAATCGGCTGTTAAGTAACCTTTTACTTTATTAGCTTCGTCAGCGACGTCATTTCTATCGGTTGATCTTAAATATCTTTCCATTGATTCGTCGTAACCGAAAGTAGATGTTGTTGCGCCAATTTCAGCACCCATATTACAAATCGTACCTTTTCCAGTACAAGACATTGATTTTGCACCTTCTCCAAAATATTCAACGATACAACCAGTACCTCCCTCAACAGTTAAAATACCGGCTACTTTAAGAATTACATCTTTTGGCGCAGTCCATCCTGATAATTTACCAGTTAACTTAACACCAATTAATTTGGGGAATTTTAACTCCCATGGCATTCCTGCCATAACGTCCACTGCATCTGCTCCACCAACACCAATTGCCAACATCCCTAATCCGCCTGCATTTACGGTATGTGAATCGGTGCCAATCATCATTCCACCAGGAAAGGCATAGTTTTCAAGTACAACTTGATGAATGATCCCTGCGCCTGGCTTCCAAAAACCAATACCATATTTATTTGAAACAGAACCTAAAAAATCAAAAACTTCGCTACTTGAATCTAATGCATTTTTCAAGTCGATTTCTGCACTTACTTTAGCTTGAATTAAATGGTCGCAATGAACAGTCGTTGGAACTGCCACTTTTGCTTTTTCTGCTTGCATAAATTGCAAAAGGGCCATTTGTGCTGTTGCATCTTGACAAGCTACACGATCTGGAGCAAAATCAACATAGTCTTCACCACGTTTAAACCCTTGTCTAGGAGTACCATCCCAAAGGTGACTGTACAAAATTTTCTCAGACAATGTAAGAGGTTTACCAGTTACTTCGCGAGCTTTATCTACACGTGCTGCTACGGTTGAGTATACCTTTTTAATCATTTCAATGTCAAATGCCATATTCTATTATTTACTATTTTAAAGTTATTTTCAAATTGTTCGACGAAATTAATCAATTCAAAACGGATTGTAAAATATTTTCTTGTTTATCTTCATTCTATTGAAAAAAAATTTGATGATTATTGATTTCATAAAAAAATATGGGGACTCAAAACTTAATGCATCTATTTCTTAACTGTTTTTCAAACTTTGAATAATTTGATTTGTCTTCGTATTTTTTTATTCTATCGACAAAGGCACCAGCAAGTCGAGCAAGAATTAGACAAAAATTCTTTAGAAACAAAAACCACAAGCTGCCTAATTGCTGAAATTCATGCATCAATTGACAAAATTAAATCTCAACTTACTGAGATTCGAAAATCAGATAATTAATATCCAAAACTTTATTCGGTGTATGCTGAGATCTTTTTCACAGAAAGATCGCTCGCACGGTTTTGAGAGCAGTTAAGGATACTGAGTAAATTATTCGCCTAAAAAAGAACAGGGTGTCTCATCTTTTGGGACACCCTGTTTCATTAATTTTGTTTAAGCAATTTCGAAAAACCGTTTATTTCCCTCCAATTAATTGAATGGTTCCTTGACCTTCAAGAATTAAACTATTGTCTGTTTTAGCCGTGTAAACATAAAAGTACACACCATCGTGACATAAGTTTCCTCCT
>JBIKJA010000006.1:0-213244 GCA_044361315.1 Crocinitomix sp.
TCAAACTCTCCGTTGTATAAATTTTTAAGTGTTTCTGATTGCTCAGACTCTTATTTTTGGCTTTGTTTTTCTAATTATCAATACTTCAAAGAACTTATCTATGTGGATATCTTTATACCCGCCTTTTTAATCTAATCCCTACTCCTCTTTTACCACTTCCCCGCGTTTAGGGAGCGCAAAGTTAATGCTTTTTTTTATTAACCAAACTTTTTTTATAATTTCTTTTAAAAAAAATCTAATACCTCTCCTTTTCTCCTACTTGTCAAACTCGCTACCCCACTTTTGGGTCCGCAAAGGTAAACACTCTTTTCCATCCAACAATACTTTATTTTTATCTTTTTTTGATTTATTTTTTTAGCCCTTGATTTACAGGGAGGTTAGAAAGGAGATAAAAGAGATTGAGTTTGTGTTGGAGTGTGAGTTTTAAGGGGGTTAGGGCAGAGGGAGAAGGGCAGAGGGAGAAGGGCAGAGGGAGAAGGGCAGATGGAGAATGAGAAAGAGAATGAGAGGGAGAGTTTGAGTTTGATTGTGAAGAAACAGAATAAGAAGGAGAGATAGTTTGAGGGCGAGAAACAGAAACAGAATGAGCAGTAGTGTGTGAACTAACATTGATTTGTTGAAAGTTGATTGCCTAAATTCAGATTTGAAGGGCGAATATAAAGTACATTCGTAGTTGGTTCTTATATATATTAATATAGGAGCGGAAAGTTTATGGTAAATGGCAAGAGCATCGAATAACTACAGTGAGCGGGCAGAACCTGTTGAACCTGTTGCGGAGGACAAACCTTCGGATAAACCAACGGATAAACGTAAAGGGCGAAATAAAAAGAATGCTGAGGCTGCAACTACAGCTCCTGGAAATAAATTTAATTTACTAAAACCTTTAGCAAGTATTTTTGCTAAGGAGAATAGAAAACTGAATTTAACTGTTGGTTCGTTGCTTGTTTTATTCGCCTTTTATTTGGTGCTTTCTTTTACGTCTTATTTATTTACTTGGAAGTTGGATCAGAATTTTGTAATTAATTCTGGCTTTTTTGAGTTTTTAATGAATAAAGAAGCTATTGATATTGGGAACCACTTAGGCAAATTGGGAGCGTGGGTTTCGCACTTATTTATTTTTGAAGGGTTTGGATTGGTATCTTTCTTTTTTCCACTCGTTTTTATTTTGCTTGGGATTTATTTATTGCTGAGAATTGAATTATTGCCTTTGAAACGAACGCTTACCCAATCGTTTATTGGGATTGTGATAGGATCCTTACTATTTGGGTTTATTAGTTCAGCGAGTTCGTTTCCGTTTGGGGGGATGTTTGGCTACCAATTTAATGTGTGGTTGAAATTAACAGTTGGATGGTTTGGCGCTTTACTTTTTTGGGGGGTTGTTAGTTTTATTACGATTGTTCAATTATTTAATCCTGATTTTAGAGCGCTATTTAATAAATATTTTCCAAAATCCATTGAAAACGATGAGCCTGTGATTGCTGACAACGCTACTGGAAATGTTGCCCTTGCAAGGGATATTGTAGCGATTAACACGATTACCGACGAGCAAATTAGTTCGGACTATATAAGTGAAACAATTGATTTTACTCCACATCCCGAAGATTTAGCCGATGAATTGGTTGCAGAATTACGAATTGACCCTTTGTACGATGAGGATGATGATGATTTTGAAATTTCTATTGCTGAGGATGAGGATGCACTGAACGAAGATGTTCCAATAGAAGTGAATAAAATTGTTGAGGAATCGATTTTGTCCACCGCTGCGGTGAATGAAAAATTGAAAGAGTTTGGTGAATATGACCCGACACTTGACTTATCTTCCTATAAATTGCCGACGATTGATTTATTGGAAGACTACGGTGGCCGACAATTGAGTGTAAATAAGGACGAACTAGAGAACAATAAAAATAGAATTGTTGAAGCGCTTGGTCATTATAAGATTGAAATTTCAAAAATTAAGGCAACTGTTGGTCCCACCGTTACACTTTATGAAATTGTACCCGCTCCTGGGGTGCGGATTTCTAAAATTAAAAGTTTATCGGATGATATTGCCTTGAGCCTGGCCGCTAATGGGATTCGAATTATTGCTCCGATTCCGGGAAGAGGTACCATTGGCATTGAAGTACCAAATTCAAAACCTGAAATGGTTTCGATGCGGGTAATGATTGCGTCGGAAAAATTCCAAAATTCAGATATGGAGTTACCGATTGTGATTGGTAAGACGATTGCCAATGAAACCTTTGTTTTTGATTTAACGAAAGCACCTCATTTATTATGTGCTGGTGCTACTGGTCAAGGTAAATCGGTGGGGTTAAACGCGATTTTAGTGTCGATTTTATACAAAAAGCACCCTGCTCAAGTGAAATTTGTGATGGTGGACCCGAAAAAGGTGGAGTTAACCTTGTACAATAAGATAGAACGCCATTTTTTGGCAAAATTGCCGGACACTGAAGAAGCGATTATTACGGATACCAGTAAGGTGGTGAATACGATGAACTCCTTGTGTATTGAAATGGACGATCGGTATGATTTATTAAAAGACGCACAGGTTAGAAATATTAAGGAATATAATCAAAAATTTATTGAACGACGATTGAATCCTGAAAATGGACACCGCTACATGCCTTATATTGTTGTAGTGATTGACGAGTTTGCCGACTTAATTATGACAGCAGGGAAGGAAATTGAACATCCGATTGCACGACTTGCTCAATTGGCGCGGGCGATTGGAATTCATTTGATTGTTGCTACCCAACGTCCATCGGTGAATGTAATTACGGGGATGATTAAGGCGAATTTTCCAGTGAGAATTGCATTCAGAGTTTCTTCAGGGGTGGATTCGAAAACTATTTTAGATTCGACTGGTGCGGAACAATTGATTGGCCGAGGTGACATGCTTATTTCGTTTGGCAATGATTTGACACGTCTGCAATGTGCTTTTGTGGATACGGAGGAAGTTGAGCGAATATGCGAATATATTGGCAGCCAACGTGCTTATCCTGATGCCTTAATTTTACCTGAATATGTTGGTGATAACGAAGATGGCGGAAGCGATATTGAACCAGGTGAAAGAGATTCATTGTATGAAGAAGCGGCGCGCATTTTGGTGACGCATCAACAAGGGTCGGCTTCGCTATTACAACGTAAATTAAAAATTGGCTATAATAGGGCTGGGCGAATTATTGATCAAATGGAAGCTACCGGCGTAATTGGCCCGTTTAAAGGCAGTAAGGCTCGAGAGGTTTTATTCTCGGATTTGACAAGTTTAGAAATATTTTTATCGGAGAGGCGATAAGTTTGGCATAGATTTTGGATATTTGCAAAGAAAATTGAATATATGAAAAGGATTACAGGAGTTTTAATGTTGATGTTGTTTGTTTTTACAACGTTTGCACAAGATGAAAAAGCCAAAGCTGTTTTAGATAAATTGAGCGCAAAAACGAATGGGTTCAAAACGATTACAATTAGTTTTAAATTAACTTTATCTGGGCCACAACTTACTGAGCCTGTCACAGAATATGGTAAAGCTTACATGAGTGGTGAAAAGTATAAAGTTGAATTAAAAGACCAGGATATTTATTGTGATGGTGTTACGTTGACCACTCATTTAAAAAAAGATAAAGAGTGTTATACCTCTGCTGTAGAGGATGCTAAAACGGACGGTGTTGTTTCTCCAAGTGAAATGTTAACTATTTGGGAAGACGGGTATAAGTATCAATACATCGACGAGCTAATTGTGGATGGACGTGCTGTACATCATATCAACCTTTACCCTAAAGATGCTGCTAAAAGTAAATTTACCGCAATTATCTTAAAAATCGACAAAGACAAAAATGAGATTATTTCTGTTTTGGTTAAAGGAAAAGATGGCAACAACATGAAGTATGTGTTGACGAAATTTGAAAAGGACATTGCAATTCCTGCAAGTACGTTTGTTTTCGATCGTGCTAAAAATCCAGATGTTACTTGTTACGAAGAGTAATTTTCTCAAAAAAAATAAAGTTAAAAGGTGTTCTGAGGGACACCTTTTTTTGTAATAATATCTTTGATATGATTGAAAATTTTAGTGGCGATAAATATCCCCTAGATTGTGGCTTCGCGGAGGGTGGATATCCTGCGCAGGAGGGAATCGCTGGGTTTAATTTTAATCTTGATGGATTTTGCCGGGATTTAAGATTCCTTGGGGGTCGAAAAGGTTTTTGATGCCTTTCATCACTTGGAGTTCGATGGGTGAAAAGGGGATATCCATGTATGATTTTTGAACATAACCGATTCCATGTTCACCTGAAATTGTTCCTCCCAAACTTACGGTTAATTCAAAAATTTCGCGGATGGCGATTGGTAATTGATTGTTCCAATCTTCATCGGACAAATCGGCTTTGATGATATTGACATGGAGATTGCCATCGCCAGCATGTCCATAACACACCGAATGAAAACCGTACTTTTTACCAATTTCTTTGACTCCTCTTAAAAGTTTTGGTAATTCGTAACGAGGAACCACCGTGTCTTCTTCTTTATAAATGGATTGTGACTTCACTGCCTCTCCCACTTTTCTCCTCAAATTCCACAATTTATCTTTTTGGGCTTGGTCTTCGGCAAATAACACTTCTAATGCACCAAATTTTTCGACGATTGTCATAATTTGTTCACACTCGTTCATTAAAATATCTTCGTTGTTTCCATCCACTTCGACTAATAAATGGGCTTGAACGTTGTCTTCGATTATAATTGATTGATCATTGATGAATTTCGCAGTCCAAATTAAGGCGTCACGTTCCATAAACTCTAAACCGCTTGGGGTGATTCCTTCCATGAAGATTGCCGCCACTGCCTCACAGGCTTTTTCTGCACTTGAAAAAGGAATCAACATGAGCTTATTCCACTTTGGCAAAGGAATTAATTTTAGCACTGCTTTGGTTATAATGCCAAGTGTGCCCTCTGATCCGACAATTAGTTGTGTTAAATTGTAACCCGTTGCATTTTTTAACACATTGGCGCCTGTCCAAATAATGTCGCCATTGGCCAAAACCACTTCTAAATTTAGGACATATTCGTTGGTGACACCATATTTCACCGCTTTTGGACCGCCCGAATTTTCGGCGAGGTTTCCTCCAATAAAACAAGAACCTTTGCTGGCAGGATCTGGAGGGTAAAATAATCCAACTTTGGCCACTTCTTCTTGCAATACTTGGGTAATTACTCCAGGCTCGACGGTTAATTGGCTGTTTTTTTCATCAATAAAAATGATTCGATTAAACCGTTCCATGGAAAGGGCGATTCCACCAAATAGTGGCAACGCTCCCCCACTCAACCCTGTTCTTGCACCTTGCGGGGTAACTGGAATTTTATGTTGATGGCAATGTGCCAAAATCTGCGCTGCCTCTTTGGTATTGTTTGGCTTAATGACTACCTCGGGAGTGAATACCAAATCTTCCGTTTCGTCATGTCCGTATTTTTCTAACGATGCTTGATCGACCAAAACGGCTGTTTCTCCAACAATTGTTTTGAAAATTTCAAGGTCGTTGGGGGTGATTTTGTGGTAATTGGCTGCCATTTTAGCTATTTATTCAAATTGACCTTAAAGGTGCTTAAATTCTAGCAACGGCGTCTTCGACTTTGTTTGAAATTGCTAAGACTTTGTCTAGTTGTGAAATTTCAATGAGTTTTTTAACATTTGGTTGTAATCCGACTAAAACTAAAATTCCACCAGAATCTTTACATAACCGATTGCCAATTAAAATGGCACTTAAACCAGAAGAATCACAGTATTTCACTTTTGAAAAATCGAGTATAATGTTGTTTTCAGTGTTTTTATTTAACAACAAAAAGATGGCTTTTAATTCGGGTGAAACGCTTGCATCTAATTTTTCAACAAGTACTTTAACCAATGTATATCTTTCTTTATTTTGTTGTTCAAAATTCATATTTCGATTATTTCTTTATGTGGTTTGTGCTGGATGAAATGAAATTTGCAATATCATACCATCCAATTCTGCCTTCGCTCCTTGAATTCAAATTTATACTTTTTTTTAGAATAAGTTAATACTCCTGCTTTAAATTTGATCAGATTGGGTTTTTACCTCTTAAAATGATTGGAAAAACCACAAATCAACCGAATGATTAAAGTGACTTAGCCTCGATTAATTTGAGCTGCCAATAAATAAATCACCGCCATTCGCACAGCCACTCCATTTTCAACTTGTTGGAGGATGATGGATTGTTTTGAATCGGCTACATCGGATGAAATTTCAACTCCTCGATTTATTGGACCGGGGTGCATGACGATGATTTCCTTTTTTAAACTGTCTAGCAAGGTTTTATCTAAACCGTATAACATGGTGTATTCTCGCAAAGACGGGAAAAACTGGATATCTTGTCTTTCTAATTGGATTCGCAACATATTGGCCACGTCGCACCATTCAAGTGCATTTCTAAGATTATGCTCAACTTTGACTCCCAACTCGTGAATATGTTTTGGGATGAGGGTGGTTGGCCCACAAACCATTACTTCAGCTCCTAATTTTTGAAGGCAAAAAATATTGGATAATGCCACACGTGAATGCTTGATATCGCCAACAATGACTACTTTTCTTCCTTCTAAATTATTTCCTAATTTTTCGCGGATTGAGTAGGCGTCGAGTAATGCTTGTGTTGGATGTTCGTGAGTTCCATCACCGGCATTTACCACACAGGCATCAATACGTTCAGATAAAAATTTAGCTGCTCCGGGATTTGGATGGCGCATCACCACCATATCCACCTTCATGGCCAAAATATTGTTTACCGTATCGATCAAGGTTTCGCCTTTGGTAACGGATGAACTTGAAGCTGAAAAATTTACCACATCAGCAGATAATCTTTTTTCAGCTAATTCAAATGAAAGTCGCGTACGGGTTGAATTTTCAAAAAACAAATTAGCGATGGTCATATCCCTTAACGAAGGAACTTTTTTAATTGGGCGATTGATTACTTGCTTAAAACTATCGGCTGTTTTAAAAATTAATTCGATATCTTCTTTGGTAAGATCCTTTATTCCAATTAAATGTTTTACGCTTAAATTATTCATTTTATGTTTCTTCCGTATATAAAACCACCTTATCTTCTCCTTCAATTTCGGCCCATTCAACAGAAACGCGTTGACTTGAGAGGGTGTCCACACGTTTTCCTGTGTAATCAGGTTGAATTGGCAAAAGACGTTCAAACCTGCGATCGATGAAGGTTAATAATTCCACCCGATTTGGTCGCCCAAATGCTAAAAGTGCATCTAAACCAGCGCGAATTGTTCTCCCTGAAAAAAGCACATCATCGATCAAAACGACATTTTTATTTTCAATAATAAAATCGATGTTTGTGACACTCGGAATAATCGGTTGTACTCTTCTGCGAAAATCATCTCGATAGAAGGTAATGTCCAATTGTCCGCATTCAATTTCAATGTCTAAATCATTTTCTAAAATCAACTTAAGTCGATTGAGGACATGAATTCCACGAGGTTGAAGACCAATTAAAACCGTATTTTCAAAATCTTGGTGATTCTCTTTTAACTGACTAGCAAGGCGGTTAAGCGTAATCTCGAAGTGTCTGCTATTGAGGATGGTTCTTTTGTCCATTTTTTAACGATTATACAAATGTAAGATAATTCCATTAATTTTTTTGATGCGACCCACCAATTAATTCTAAGTTTCTAATCTCAATTACGAAAAGGGGGGTTGATTTGAAGTGATTCACTGAGAATTGTGTTTTACAGCTTAGCTAAAAATTAATACCCTTAAATCAAAACATTGCCTTGTTAAATTGTTTATTTTGTTTAGTTCGATTTCGTTTCTTTACTTTTACGGCAGAGCGTCCACTCCAAATGTCGATCCGAGAGGGCTAATTATAGAATTAATAATTCGTGTTTGTTTCATGAATTAGTTTTGGTTTTCTGGATCGGCATTTTTATTACAAAGTTTCAATATTTTATTCCGTTCTGCCGATCTTTTTTATCGCTTAAAAAACTCCAAGCTTCAAAAAAATTCATATTTTTAGGTTTTATTTAAGCATGAAAAGACGTGATTTTATTAGACAGTCAACTTTTGTATCTGTGGCTGGTTTGCTTGTACCGTCGAGTTTAATTTCTGCCTGTGAAAAGGAATTGCTATTTGACGATTTAAATTATTCTGGTCATGTTATAATTGTTGGGGCAGGAGCGGCAGGATTGTATGCAGGATTTATTTTAAAATCGAAAGGTATTAGCTTTACTATTTTGGAAGCTTCGGATCAAATAGGTGGACGCATGGGAAAGTTAGAGGGATTTGCCGATTATGCGATTGATACTGGTGCGCAATGGCTGCATGGTAAAAACAATATTCTTGGGGATTTAATTAAAAAAACGGACACCAAAATCACCTTAGATAATGCTGAATCAAGTTATTGGTTCGAAGATGAAATTGTCCAAGAATTACCCAAGGATCCCTATATATTTGAAGAAAAAAATCTCCCCGACATTTCGTTTAAGGAGTATGCGCATCAAGAAGGTCTTAGCAGTGAATACGATTGGATTGTAGAATCAATAGCAGGGGACCAAGGTGCAGCCGCATCGCTTTTATCGGCATACTGGAACAGTAAGGATGAAGAAAATTGGGTTTCGGGCGATGAGGATTTTAAATTTGGGGACACTTATTTTGATTTGATTCATACCCAAATTGCTGAGCCAATTCAAGATAAGATTCAATTAAATACGCCGATTACTTCCATCAACTATTCGAACGCAACGATTGAATTGACGGATGCTGGTGGAAATTTGTGGCAAGCAGCTAAGGTGATTATTACCGTTCCAATGTCTATTTTAAAACTCAACGAAATTAGTTTTGTACCTGAACTTCCAACAGAAAAGATGAATGCGTTTTCAAAATTTGGTATGGGACCAGGCATGAAGGTTTTTATGAAGTTTGCGACTAAATTTTATAAAGAAGTGTTGGTTGGAGGGCGCATTTGTGGTGCTTATGCGGATGACTCGTTAGGAAAAACCACCGCCGATAATGTTTTACTCGCCTTTGTGATGGGCGATCAGGCCACATATTTAAATGATTTAGGAAGCGATGCAGCGATTACGAATGCACTTTTGGAAGAGCTTGATTTAATGTATGTTGGAGCTGCTTCAGCTTCTTTTATTGGATCGGTGGTGTTTGATTATTCAGACAAGCCTTTTATTAAAGGTGCTTATGGTTACAGCACGATTGGAATGGGAAATGCTCGGGAGGTTGCGGCTGAGCCAATTAACAATCAATTATTTTTTGCTGGGGAGGCGATGAATACAAATGGGCATCATCAGACAGTGCATGGCGCGGTTGAATCTGGCTATAAAGCGGTGATTGATCTTTTAAACTCGGTTTCGAAATGAGAAAGAAATTATTTTTAATTATGCTGACATTTGGTTTTCTGAGTTCTTTGAAATCTCAAATGCTACAACTTGAAATCGCGAATAATTACCTCCACGCGAATGAATGGAATAAGGCAATTCAAACCTACAATTTCAGTCGCCCATTTTTTAGTGAACCTCAGCCGCTATTTAGGCTAGGACTAAATTTTTCAGCCACTTATTTATTTACCACCGAAAAAAAGCTGAGCCATGGGATTGGACTGGGGTATTCTTATTTTAACAGCTATGCACTAAACGATAGTTTTTCAAATTCGCTACTTCTAAATTTTTTGTCAATTAATTATGTACTTCAATGGAAGGCTGCACAAACCGAGGGTGGTTTGTATTCTGAAATGAACCTTTCTCTAAAATCTAGTGGCCTTTTTAGAAGAGTTAATGACGAAGCATTTTTGGTGGATGAATCTGTTTCTAAAGCCTTGGGGTTAGGTGGTGATTTCGGTTTAAAAGTGGGATATATGCTCCCATCGAAGCGAAGATCGGGTCTTGCATTTTTTTTAGGAGCAGGCAGCTCTCCTTTCTTTTGGTCGCCAAATACGGAAGGTATCATCAATCAAACTTCCGAACTCGTCTCAAAATCATGGACCACTATCCTTCATTTCAGTGGTGGAATTTCGATTCGCTTTAGAAAAGTTTAGAATAAATTGAAATTTTATTTTGCCATAAATTGAACTCGAAAAATTTTACTATTTTAGATTTTGTAATCAATTATAAACGAATACGATAAACTTAATTTTTTTGCGATGAAAAATATTAAAATTGAATTAATACCGAAGATACAAATAATATAGTCCACTTTCAATTTCATTTAATTGTACTATTGATTTGTAGTTTAGGCATTAACCAATCTAAAATTATAAAATAGATTTGGTATAAGATAACTAAAACGACCAACTAATTGGGGGCCGCGTTAAGGATGGTAGCAAAAAGCCCGGAATCCTCCCCAAGTTTTTGGGGAGGATGAGGACTTGTCGCGAACAGCCTGCCCCTGACGTCCTGACGTTTCAGTCGGGAGGGCCGGGGAACGCCCAAGTTATTTTTATAAAAATTAATAGTGCGATTTCAGTTTACTTTTAGATTGAATCACTTAACTCAATGATTGTACCTGATAAAGTTTTTTTGAAAAATAGGGAATATAAAATGGGTAACTTTGAGTCAGGGTATATGTCGGCTTAGGCTGATTGTTTATGAGCCCCGATTTTGAACACATTTCTTTTCATAGGGTTTAAATTGGTTAACACGAATGCTTCACAACATTCAAAAAAAGTTCAAAATCGGGCGCTCGTAAATAAATCTCTCCTTAATTTCCACCAATTTGTTTTGCTTTGTAGCCTTGTTTTAACAACAATTCGAGAATTTTTTTTGCGTGATTGCCTTGGATAATTATTTCGCCGTCCTTCACCGAACCACCTACCCCACATTTTTGCTTTAATTCTTTTCCGAGCAAGTTGAGATCATCCTCTGAACCGATAAAGCCCGCAATTAAGGTCACTTCCTTCCCTTTACGTTGTTTGCGGTCGATGCTTACCCGAAGATTTTGGTCCTTGGCCGGCAGGGTGATTTGCTCTTCTTCTTCGTCGGATTGAAATTGAAAATTGGGGTTGGTAGAATAAACTACGTCGATTTTATTTTTGCTTTTTGCCGCCATATTAATTCATTTTTTTGCGCGTGGACGGAATGTTGTCCGTAATGATTTCTTGTGGTTTGTATTTTTTTAATTCGTTCATTTCTGCATTGGTTTTGATGCCAAAGAGGCAATAATCTACCCCAGCTTGGTTGAGTAATTTTTCTTTCTCCAAGGAAAATTCGGCAAGTGTGGTTGTGATTTTATCAATTGCATGATTTTGTTTGTGTTGGATGCCCAAAGGAATGTCTTTTGTTTCGAAAGAAATTTTTACGTCTTCATCTTGGATGGCGAGGAGCGAGGGCAAATGTGAACTATTGATGGTTATTTTTTCCTTTTGACTTGGTGAAAGATGAGCGATGCAACTTGCCAACGTGAAATTAAATGCCGAAAAATCGATGTATTGATAGGTGCAATAGTTATTGATTTTCATGTCTATGTGAAGTCTTTTTTCACGCGCAACTGTCCATTGAATGACATTGTTTAAAGGAACAATTCGATGATTTCTATAATACGTTGTTTTTTGTAGCTCGACAAAATTGGTTGAATTGATGCAACCTGTCAAATCGGTATAATCTTCCAAAAAATCGTTGTGGTAAAGGACTAAAACACAATCTTTGGTCATTTGAACATCTACCTCTACTCCATCGGCATTTAAAACATCCAATGCGTAAAGGATAGAAGCTTCAGAATTGGGAGGAAAAACGGCTCTTTCTTGGGACAAGGAGGTTCCTGCGTGTCCAATAATAGGCACGTTAGGTTGAATTGCCTGCTTTTCGCACGCGAAACTAAGGCTCAGGAGAATTCCACAAACGATAATAGACAGCAATGGCCATTTCATAGTTCAAATAAACAAAATTTTTCTGATTGATGGGCAATTCGGAGGTGGTACGATTGATGGTTGGACCGATTCCTCCAGACAGTTTAATGGTCAATTTATTACTAATCAACCAATTTGGTTGTACGAGGATTTTTGGATCGATGAGCATGAGGTTGTTGGTTCCTTTTTTTTCGAAAAAGAAGGAGGTTCCAAGTCCTAAATTTAGTTTCATTTTACGATTTGTACGAAAGGAATAAAAATAAGCCAAAGAAGTTCCGAGGGTGTTTTTTTCAAACACTAAATCGGGTTCGTATAAACGTGCACCTATTTGAAAATTATGCTTTTGATGTAAAAATCGTGCCCCAAGTTCTGTTCCTACGCCAATTCGGTTTAACCCTACTTGTCCGAATAAATCCAATGAATTTTGTGCCTTGCCAGAGGTAGAAAATCCGCTAACTAATGTCGTGAATAGAATCAACAAGAAGTGCTGTTTGAAATTCCAACTAGCTGAACGATGTTTCATTTTATTGAATTCGAGGGTTGATTAATTGGAGCAATTTGGTTAATTCCCGCTGATTTATTTCATTTTGAAATGACCGTTTAATGTCATTTTTTTCGCGTTGGGTTAAATGCCAACTTAGTGCAATTTTTTCGGTGGGGTCTTTTCGCAATAAAAAACTAACCAATTCAATATTCAGATCATCTGCGTTCAAATTTTCGATTAATTCGATGGCATTAAACTCTTGTGTTTGGTAGAAATTACCATAAAAATTTGAAGCCGGTTTTGTCATGCGATCGAACAAGGAAAATTTTCCATCATCCAAAAAATCATAATCTTTATTTACATCCCTAATTTCGACAATGACCACACCACTTGTGTTTTCTTTTAACCATTTTTTTAGGGCAACGATGTAACGAACGGTTGTTTTTGTTCCATAATTATCACGAATTCCAGCATCCATTAAATGTATTTCGGGGGATGTTGGCAAAGAAACCATGGGCAAGATATAAGGGAAGGTTGAACTCATACGCATGACTGAAGTAAATTTGACATTCATAGCGTTGTTGTTTTTGAAGAGTTTAGAAAACTCCACATTTTCAGGGCCGATTCCTTTGTTTTCAAAACTTACACCATTTAAAAAAGAATATGGTTGTGCGCCGATAATTAACCTACGGCCATCATTGATAATTGTTGGCGAAAATACCATGAGCGGAATTTTACTGTTGTATTCGGGAGAGATAAAATCCTTTAGCTGCCCGTCCATCAAAAATTCGGTGTTGTGATTTAATTCTTGTTCAAAGGCATAACCTCGGTCTTTGAGGTAGGTTTGTCCCTCGAATTCAAATTTACGGTACCTTAAAAATAAGTCATGTGAAACTAGGTTAAAAGCCACATTATTCAATAAATCTTTGGAAATATTGTTGATATAGGTTTCTTTTTTTGTCAACCGTTCTTCGAAACTTGTCGAAGCATAAATCGAACGGAAATACGCCGCTCCAATCATACCTCCAGATGCACCTGTTAACAGATGGGTACTTTCCATAAAACTTCCTTGGGTGCGTTCGTCTACTTCTTGTAAAATAAAATGCGTCCACATGGCGGCCCGCAAACCTCCGCCTGAACAATTGACTATTACCAACTTTGGTTTATCCGTTTTTTGAGCGATAGATGCGTTAACTTTCCAATTTTCTAGGATCTTTTCATGGTGTAAAACTTCCTTTTTAAGCTCCACCTCATCAAATTGTTGATCTTTTAAAGCTTGGAGATTGTAAGGTGCTTTGTTCTCATACGTGAGGCCATACGCATGATTATCTGATTGCAGAAAACCAGTCGTTTTTGAAATGACATTGATTAAAATCAGCGTTAAAAATAAGACACTTAATGCCCAAGTTTTAAACCAGGAATAGAAAATGGTCACCACCATCAGCAACATGGTGCATAACAAGAAAAAACTCGCTCCCGAAGGAATGATTACGACGATAAAATCTTGTAAAATCCCCATTGCCAAGAAAGAGAACACCATCATTAATTCAAAAAAAGAAGCATTAAGGTGATTTTGCCGAAAGATTTCACGTACCATTTTACGGTCGTAATGGTCGGATGGACGCACTCTTGCTATTCGACCTAAGGATGAAAAGTAGTAAGAAGCTTGTAAAGTTGCATTTGGAGAAGATTTGAACCAATAATTTTTCCGGGAAAAAAGAGTATTTACGGTACTGTACAAACTTCTTTTTTTTGCAGGCTCTTTTCCTTTCAGTTTGATAATATCGAGGTTAGTTTTGAAAAAATAGAGTGCCGAAAAAATGATAAATATGATAATACCTCCTGTCAAGGCGAGGATTTCGACCAAAAAATCCCCAATGCTTACAAATTCTTCGTTGCATTGAACTTGGTAAATATTGTAGATCAGTAAAAAGTAAAATAGAATTGGAAAAGTTGAATTATTAATGGAGAATTTGTAAAACGGTCGTGCAAGTGTTACCAAAAATGGGAAAGACGGTCCGAGAATAATGTAGGTGTACAGGTGATACGCCATGAAAAATCCGCCGATTGAAAAACCAAGGATAAAATAAGACAACCAATTTACCTCACCTAAATATTCTGGTGCCAAAAAAAGGTAAGGAATTCCGTATTTAGAGCCTAAATTTTGGGTGATTAGCGCGAAAAAAATCAACCAAATGGCAAAAATAAAATGGCTTTTTTTAAATTGCAAAATGAGCAATTGAATTGGAAAAAACTTGATTACAATGGTCCCTATTTCGCGGATTTTTTTCATTAAACGATTACTTCTAATTTTAAACGAAAAAAAATGGGGATAATTTCATTGGATTGTTCAATGAAAAAAAAAATTCTTCTCTTGTTATTTCCAATTGACAGGTCCTCCACATCCGACCTTTAATTTATAGTTATATTCTGATCCAAATCTGGAAACGATACTGTCTTCGAATGGTTTCCAATTAAATTTTGCGTCTTCGCAACGGTAATCAATTACCACAATGGTTGTATCATAAATTAACGAGAACACAGGATTAGTTTCCAGAGTTTTGATTTCTTCGTTCAATTTTAAAAGTTGACAATCCTTTCCAAAACAATCGAGCCAATTGTAGAAGGCATTTTTAGTTTTGAGGGTGTCTGAAAACGTATAATAATAAAAGGAGGCAGAAGGGTGTTGAGGGCCAGATTTAGCAGTAATTTCTGTTTTGCTGACAAAACTTAATTTTTCTCGTTGGCTAAATCCAAAACGATCCATTGGGTGGTTGGTTTGATTCCCCAATGTGTCGAATTGAGTTAATTGGTTTCGAATAAACCCGCCTAAGGCTATACTAAATCGCGATGAATCACCATTTGAAAGGTTCGCATTTGGATCGTCTTGAGCCCCTGTCTCACCCACCAAATCTTCCATCGAAATCACCTTATTATCGGTTTGATCACCATTACAACTTACTATTAATAATCCCAAAAGGATTCCTACAATTATTTTCATTCTTCTGCGCATTCTAATGATAATTCTACTGCTGTTTCAAAATCCATTTGATCCATTTCTGAAGCGATTGGAAATTTTTCCATTGCATTTTCTAAGTAACAATTACAATAAGCTCTACTTCCTCCTTCTGCACGGCATCTATCTATTAATTCCCCCTTGTCTTCACTGCTCCATTCTGAACCAGAACAAGCACTAATTCCTCCAGAAACAGACGTCAATAAGGAAAAAATAAAGATGCTTTTTTTCATTGATGATTTATTTTTGTACTCGCTAACTATGTTTCAATCGTTCTGCCAATTCATCGATGTCCGAAGTGGATACATCTAAATGCGTTGTGAAACGAATTCTGCCTTTGCCAAAACCTACACAAAGTATACCCATTTCTCGGAATTTTGTTACACATTCGAGTTCATTTAACCCCTCTTTCAAGAGCACTACCACTATATTTGTTTGAACGGGAAGAATTTCTTTCACCCACGATTGCGTTTTTAATATTTCTTCCACCAATTTTGCATTTTGGTGATCTTCTTTCAGCCGTTCGACATTATTTTTAAGAGCAAAAATTCCACCTGCTGCAATAATCCCTGCTTGACGCATTCCTCCGCCAAAAACCTTGCGCACACGGCGTGCTTTTGAAATAAAATCGGCGCTACCAACAAGCAAAGAGCCCACAGGCGCACCTAATCCTTTGGACAAACAAATAGAAATTGTATCAAATTGCTGACCGTAAACAATTGGATTTATTTGATTCACTGTTAACGCATTAAAAACCCTAGCACCATCTAAATGATAGGCTAATCCATGTTGTTTACAGATGGTTGAAATGGTCTGTAGATCCTCAAAATTATACGCCAATCCCCCACCCCGATTTGCGGTATCTTCCACACTCACCAAGGTGGTTTTTGGATAATGTTGATCGTTTGGATTGATATTATCTACAATTTCATTTGGGTTAATTCGACCGCTATTTCCTCGTAACAAACGAACAGAAGCCCCCGCATTTAGCGCAATTCCCCCACCTTCGTAACGATAAATATGCGCTTCTTCGTGACAAATCACCTCATTCCCCGGTTGCGTATGGACTTTGATAGCAATTTGATTGGTTTGAGTTCCTGAACTGCAAAATAAACCAGCTTCTTTACCGAAAATTTCAGCGCCTAAACGTTCTAATTCATTTACCGTAGGATCATCGCCAAAAACATCATCCCCCACAGGCGCATCCAACATGAATTGGCGCATTTCCAAGGTTGGTTTTGTTACTGTATCACTTCTGAAATCTAAGATCTTTTTCATGCTTTGTTCTATTTTTTACGCAAGGCCATAATTCCATCCCGAATCGGAATAAGTACATTTTCAACACGCGGATCGTTGTGTACTTTTTGATTAAATTCGTGAATTGCCGCTGCACTTTTATCGTTCAATCGAATTTCTTCCACTACTTTTCCGCTCCACAAAACATTGTCCGCCAAAATTAATCCTCCCGGACGCACTTTGTCAATCACCAAATCGAAATACAAACTATAATTTGGTTTGTCGGCATCGATAAAAACCAAGTCAATTTCATTTGGCAAAGTCGGAATTATATCCACCGCATAGCCAATTTTACTCTCAATTTGATGACTATATTTTGATTTTTTTAAATATTTCGTCAAAATATCTGTCAATTCTTCATTCCGATCAATCGTGATTAAACGTCCTTGGGGATGCAATCCTTCGGCTAAACACAAAGCCGAATAACCAGTATATGTTCCTATTTCCAGGATATATTTTGGTTGCATAAGATGAGAAATCAAACTCAACACACGGCCTTGTAAATGGCCAGAAAGCATTCGAGGACTTAAAATTTTTAAATGCGTTTCTCTAACCAAACTTGCCAATAATTCATCCTCAGCACTGGTCATTTCTGCCACATAATCCGCTATTTTTTCAGGAAGAAAATCCATTTCATTAATTTTTTATAAAGTTACTTTTTTCACTTTATTAAGCATCCTAATTTCTTCAATAAATTATCCTCCTCGTTTCAATTTAAGTGAAACAAGGAGTTAAACCCGCATATTAGCCTGACTACTATTATGTTGACACTATTCTACTTCTTAGCGGTTGCAATGACCAGCCGATTTACAGCAAGTTGGTAACTTTTCAAAAGCCACATCATTGCGTTTCAAATCACCAGCGTCATAACCAAGATTACTGATAACTTGTTTAAGACCTTGTTCAGTGATTAACTTGGATTTATATTTAATAGTCACTAATTTAGTTGCCACATCCAATTCGGAATAAACCACCCCTTTGGTGTAATTCAGTTCCTTCTCAATTCGTTCCTTACAATCTTCGCAAACCGCGCTAGTTAAAATAGTAATAGTAGCGACTTTTTGAGTTGGTTTTGCTGGCGAGAAGATAAAACTCATTAATCCTAAGATGAATGCTAAAAATGCTAAATTTTTCATAATTATTTTGTTTTATTTGATTTAATAATTTGTTTATTTTTCTTTGTGTTTAATGGCGAAATGAAGGCCAGCGTATATATTTGCTCCAGTTATCGGTGCCCAAAGTTGGGTGGCATCAAAATGCGAACCAAACGGATCTTCAGCTGAAATTATTGCGTCCTTTTGTATGATATTTAACAAGTTTTCGCCTCCCAAATAGATACTAAATCTTTTAAAATTATACGTAATTTGACTATTCACGATCCAATAACTTTCTGAAATTAAAGGACGTTGATGAATACTTGGGTTGTCTCCCATCGAAGGTAAACGCATTTTTCCAACACGGTTACCTGTTGCATCAAACGCCCATTTTTTATTGCGGGTTTGATAACCTGCGTTGAGTAAAAAACGATATTTCGGCACAAAGACATTTTGAGAAAGGATATTGTTATACTCTGCTTGGACATTGTAATATTTAAATGCTGCTCTGAGTTCTAAGCCCCGAATCGGTTCTATATTTCCTTCGATTTGGAATGCATGCGCAAAAGATGTGGAATTGGTGGCGTAGATATATAAAGCATTTGGTGCAATGTCCATATCTACAATTAATTGATTTAAAAAGTAGGTGTAGAAATAATCCGCTGTTATCGACGCGGCGCGATCAAACAACAAGAATTTTTGCGAATAAGTCAACCCTAAATTAATGCCATCTTCTGGCTGGATATTAGGATCGACAATCCACACACGGTTGCTCGCCATTGAACTATTAAAATCGGCGTAAGGATTTGGTACCCGATAGCCTCTTCCGGCGCTCAAGCGGAAGGCACTTTTTTTAGTAACGTTCCATTTTACATGCAGCCGCGGCGTGACGAGCGGTCCAAAAAGATTGTGGTAATCTCCTCTTAAACCCGCCACCAAAATAAATTTATCATTTGCGTTATAGGTATATTCAAAAAACGCACCCGGAACAATTTCGGTTCTAAAAAAACTTGAATCATTATAAGATTGGACATAATCATCGTATAAAAAACTTAATCCAGTTTTAAAATTATGCTGCGTGTTTCCAATGATATCGCCGTAAATTGTATTTAAATAGATCTTTTTTTGAACACCTTCGTAGGTTGAATTCCCAAAATTAGTTGCTAAGTGTTGATAGTTTGCTTGAGCGATTAATCCCAAGCTTCCAAATTTTCGTTTTTTTATAAAATATCCGTTTTTCGCAAAAAGCTCCAATTGCTCTGTTCTAAAAGATGCAATCCATTTTGGTGAAATCCCATCCGTTGGCAACCCGCCCAATTGTCCGCCAGTTCGATCCGATAAAATCGCTTTAACCCCAAATTTCGCTTCACTATTTTTACCGTCATAATTCCATCGGTGCATTCCTGTTGCTATGTATCCCAATGGCGTATCTCTGAACCCATCCGCATTTAAGTCATTTTCTACGAGGTGGTTAGAATAATGAAGAAAACTCATGGTACTCCATTTTTTGTTCAGAATTTGTGAACCATGGACATTAAATTCGGCACGGCCAAAACGATTTGCATACATATTCACGTACAGTTTTTCAGCTTCTCGAGGTTTCTTCATTTCCAAGTTGATCATCCCTGCCATTGATTCATACCCATTTACCACCGAACCTGTGCCTTTTGTTATTTGGATGGATTCGATCCAAGTGCCCGGTGTAAAACTCAACCCATACGAAGTAGACAAACCACGCATAAAAGGTAAATTTTCCCATTGCATTTGCGTATAGACACCATCTAAACCAAGCATTTGAATTTTTTTCGCCCCAGAAACTGCGTCGGTCATATTGACATCCACAGAAGCATTTGTTTCAAACGATTCGGACAAATTACAACATGCGGCTTTCATTAACTCATCCGCACCGATGGTTTCAACATGGCGCGGATCAAGATGATCGATGTATTTCCCTGTATTATTGGCAATCACCTCAACGCCATCTAACAAGACACCAGCGCTTAGGTTAATGGTGTAAAATTTATCTGCTGAAACGATTGGTAGGTAGATTGTTTCAAAACCTATAAAACTAACCATCAAGGTATCTGGCAATTTTTGTACTTTAATAGAAAATTCACCCGCATCATTGGATTTAGCAGAGTTTTTATTTTGGAGCCACGATAATTTAGCGCCCGGAACTGCTTCTTCGATTCCTTTTTCAGTGGTTGTAATTACTTTTCCTTTGATTTCTTTCCACGTTTCTTGTGAAAAACTCTCCAGTGCAATAGAACAGAGGAGAATCAAACTTAATTTTTTCATTCATTTTCTTTTTGATTTATAAATATTCGACACATTCACTCAAAGTGAATCGCAAATTGTTCTAAATCAAAAAAGTCTGAAAAAGCACTTGAAACTCTTGCGAACGCTGGGGTTCCAGATAATTATCTGTAACCTTAACTGGTTGAGTTTCGGAAAGAAAATAATACGGATTTAAATGAATGAGGGCAAGAAGAATTGGGAATTCAACCCGATCCACACTTTCATACTTGACATTTTCTAAAATTGGCAAAGCAATTGTTTCGCAACACGAAGATTCTTTTGAAAGATCGGAATGGTTGTCCTCAGATTCATCTTCGTGACATTTTGAGGATTGGGTTACTTTATCGTGACATTCTGTTTTAGAATCAGCCTCATCCTCTAAGCAAATACACTGAGCTCCACCAAAAAAAGCAAGGTCGGTGATTCTACCTTCACAATAATGAATTTCTACCGACTTCCCCAGCGATGACAAGGAAAATAGTAATAATAACACTATTGCTTTAAATCTTAACACCTTGCAAAACTACGAAAAAAATAAATAGCCATTTGTTAAATGATTGTTAAAAGGAATTTTCGCTTAATTAATCACCAATTTAATCAATTCATTTTCTGCTTGCACTTGAACAAAATAAATGCCTTTTGCCAAATTAGAAACATCTAAAATTCCAGACTCAATCGTTGTTTGCGATACCATTTTACCCGCTAGATCAAAAATATAAATGGCATTCACTGGCTGGGTCAACCCACCAATTTGCACTAAATTTTGATTCGTTGGATTCGGGAAAATAGTAAGTTGATTCGTTTTTTCTTCTTCAACACTGGCATAAACACCACAATAAAAAGGATGAATTAAGACATCGCCTTCGCAGGTTGCTTCTAATGTCCATTCACCAGTTGGGCTATCAAAAGGTAAAGTCCACGACCACCACCACCAACTAGCATTGTAGTAGGTATCATTTGTGGTTGACCATTCGGCCCAAATGCCACCGTCAGGGGTCAATACCCTGTAATCTGTTACCGTCCCTGGAATAGCATCATGAAAATAACCAGCTATATAAATTAAATCGCCAGGAAAAAAATAATCTTGAAAATGAGGATTTTCGTTGATGCTTGGGCAACCGTGTTCGGGCAATGCATCATGGGTAAGAATGGTATTTATGGTTGGATCCCAATGCGGTTTTTGATCGAGCCACCACGTATCTGCATTTAACGAATTACAAGCACCCTCATAAGGATCAACCAATTGAACGTCTGCATCATACACTTCTAAATGCAAATGGGGTCCTGACGAACAACCAGAACTTGCAACAATTCCTAAAAATTCTCCTTGATTGACAGTTTCGCCAATCGATTTTGTCGTCAAAGAACCTTTTTTCATGTGTCCGTACCAAGCAACTGAGCCATCTGCATGTTGCACATACACGGCATTCCACGAACCAATACATTCACAATGATCATCTTCAAAACCATCATCTTTTTCAATAATAACTCCTTCAAAACCTGCGACAACTTCCACTAAATCATTATCAACCAAATGCCAAGGATAAGGCCATGTAAAGATGTCTGTCCCAAAATGACCTCCGTAGGTTTTGAACGAACATTCATAATCAAGTACTTCAGCACCAGGATCTTGATCGACATGTGCTGAAATGCCATAACTGCTATTCCAATTCAACTCCGCCGCATTACGCACTGGCCAAATAAACTGAACTTCTTCGCGATCTCCCGAAAAATTCAATTTCCCTTCCGCTTCTAATTTCATGCGACTGATTTCCAATCTTCGTTGAATCGCCGCGCGATCGATGTCACTTAAACATTTATCTTCAGTTGTTTCAATAACATATTCGCCACCACCTGAGGATAGCGGTTCGCGTTGCGCATAAGCTCCATTAAGAACAAGCGTAACAAGCGTAAAAAAGAAAATGTATTTCATAGTAAATCAGTTGAAAGATGTATGCAATAATAAGTTAAAATTGGGGAAAATCCTATTAATTGATCTGACTATTTGAAAAATAGATTAGTTCAAAGCCATAAATCATCTTATCCCACAAATTTGATATTCATTTCCTTAGAAAGAAGTTCAACTTCTTCTTTTGCCAATCTTATCGCCAAACTAAGTGGTTGAAAAGAGTCGATTCCGTAGATTTCTTTTTGTGATCTTTGAGGAGAATCCGAAACAAAATAATAACCGGCACAATCTTCCCCAATATGAATTTGTTTGAAGAAAATAGCGTCCTAAACGTTTATAAAATAAAAAAGAAAGAGGGAGTATATAACTTTGTTTTCTCAAATTATTTCAAAATTAGACCGATCAAAACTCAATAAACTTGTCAAAGTCAAGCAAACCGATAAACACTGCAAAGAATATTCTAGCTGGACACATTTGGTTTCAATGCTTTTCTGCAAGTTCGCAAAGAGTCGATCGGTTTGAGATATTAGTAATGGTCTTCATTCCTCCGCAGGAAATTTAAATCATTTAGGAATAGATAAAGCTCCTTCAAAATCATCAATTAGCTATCAGAACTAGCACATATTAAAAAATGAAATCATTTGTTTGAAAAATGAATCGTCCAAAAGTAAATATCCCGGTCAATTAAGACGCGTATCCGTTTGGGATGAAGAAAACAATCAAGTCATTGAACTTATTACAAACCAATTTAATTGGTCGCCTAATACCATCGGAGAACTCTACAAAAGCAGATGGTAGGTGAATATTTTCTTTCGTGATATAAAACAATTGCTGCAAATCAAATCATTCATTGAGACAAGTGAAAATGCAGTAATGATTCAAATTTGGATAGCCTTAATCACGACCCTGATCTTAAAAGTATTAAAAGCACAATCTCAATTTGGATGGTATCTTTCTAATTTAGCTGTATTTATACGATTGAATATTTTTGTTAAAATATATCTTCAACTATAACTAGATATACCCTTTCAACAGCACATTGAATCACTTCCCAAAACAATACAGGGGGTTCTGTTTTAGAAAAATCGGGAATTATTGTTTAAATATCAATAAAATTCTTAATTTTAAATTCCTAAAATTTATTTAGGACAGTATTGTTATAATGTCGAAATGAGGCCAAATAGTGAAATTATTAATGGCAGAACAAAATATTCATTCAAATATTTGAATGATGAAATGATATGGTATAATTTCAAAAGCACAAAAATACTTAAGAACGTAGGACATTTTTATTTGAAAACCCCAAATAAGCTATATATTATAGGAGGCAAGACCAAAGCAATGTGCAGCTTTAAATTGAAAGTTTCAGATTCCCCGGAAATATTTTTTAACGAACCCACCATTGATTTATGATTGGTGAAAAAATCCTAAATTACGAAATCAAATCACTCTTAGGAGCTGGAGGCATGGGTAATGTCTATATGGCAGAGCATATTCAACTTGGTCGAAAGGTTGCGATTAAAATGCTTCATCCAAGACTTGCGTCCAATGAATCTCTTCGTGAACGTTTCAAAAATGAAGCTTCCGCAATGGCCCACTTACAACATCCAAATATAGTTGCGCTATATGATTACATGGAGTCCGAAGATGGATTGTTTCTTATCATGGAATATATAGAAGGTCAAGAGTTAGATGATTACATAAAAAATGTTTCCGGCCCAATTCCTGAAGTCGAGGTGATGAGATTGATGAGTCAAATTTTAAGCGCTTTTCAGTATGCTCATGGAAAAGGTGTTGTTCATCGGGACATTAAGCCATCCAATATTCTTTTGACTAAAGAAGGTCATGTAAAAGTTTTAGATTTTGGCATCGCTAAATTGCTTGGCGCAGATAAATCGCTTACAAAAACGGGCACACAAATGGGAACCGTTTTTTACATGAGTCCTGAACAAGTTAAAGGGCAAAAAGTTGATCATCGCTCCGACATTTATTCATTAGGTGTTACTCTTTTTCAGATGCTCACAGGTCAAGCTCCATATTCAAAAGACACAACTGAATTTGAAGTTTATAATCAAATCGTCAGCTTTCCTTTGCCTAAAGCAAGTTCAATTTATCCGGGTGTAAGTAAACGTCTCGATTCGATTATCGATAACGCAACGGAAAAAAATATTGACGAACGCTTTCAATCGTGTGAGTTATTTCTCCAAGCATTAAAAAACATTGTTGAATCCAAACCGCCAATTGTATCTCGTACTGCAAGAAAAGAAAAAATTCCAACTGCAGTGCAGCAAGAAGTCTTTGTTGAAAAGCCCAAGAAAAACGCAGGCAAAATAATTTTATTGACGACGCTTATCGCTGGATTAATACTTGTTGGATATTTTGCAATAGCTCATTTTTCCAATTCTTCTTCAAACAGTGGCGAAAATGAATCCCCTGTAACTAGGAATTCTTTCTATTGCTTGCAGGACGGTTTAAACTTTAGAAATAGTAACTCGGTCAGTTCGCGTGTAATTTATGAATTGCCGTATGGTGAACGAATTGAGTTAATCGGAAGTGAAGAATTACCTGTTTTTGAGGATGACATGGAAATTATTTGGCAACGGGCAAAATGGGATAATCAGGAAGGTTGGATCGCAGTGTCAATTGACGGGTCAAGAGTTGTTGGGACAGAAGAAGAACTTGATGAGTTTAATCTACTTTATGCAAATCAGACAGGTGAAGACCTAGGATTTTCAAAAATGAAAATGTGGGGTCATCATGAGCTCATAAAATTCTTAAAAGAAAATCAATGGCTTGGAACATATACTCTGCGCAGTGAGCCTAAGGAAACAAGGGAAAAGGAGCTACGAACAATTGTTGATTTTAATAAAATACAAGTCAAAGCTTCTGAGAAAATCATACATGATTATGCAGTAATACTTGAATCAGGAAATGATAAAATAGCGATTTACTTAAAAGCTTATGAAGATGGATTTGGAGGATATGTTGCAGGATGGGTAAACCTTGGCTATCATATAAATTACCTTACTGTTAGAAAAAAAGGAAATGAGATTCCATCGTGGAATTATTATACAATTTTAATGAATGAATTGGAAAATGATCGCGTGGCAACAACTGGATCAGATGGCGGGATAACAGGGTGGCTAGATTTATCTGGCGGATCTCTCACTTGGACAGAGGAACGCTTTGTCGAATCCCCAAACGCAATAAATCTTTTGGAAGGGTCTGGAGACTTTGTGAATGAAGAAGAATGGAGTGACTGTGTCAATAATGGCGAATATTACAGATCTGACTTTTATTGGGAAGTAACAACTTCAGATAATGCATTCACAGCTGTACAAATGAAAAAATCAGGAGGTTTATTTTCGAATGAATATGTGCCACAAGTATCAAATAATGTTGCTTTTGAGAACACAAAATTTGTTCTTCAGCACGGTGAATTGCAAGAAGCTAAATTGTACATAGATATTGTAGAAAAACGTATCGTTTTATATACCAAAGGAAAATATGGGGAGATATATTGTGGGTATTGTTGCATGTATCAAGACCAAATAGAGCAATATATTCTAAACAGAGATTCCCCAGATGAAAGTTACTATGGATGTTAAAAATAAATTAAAGTTATGAAGGGATTTAATCAATGCAGCAAAGGTCATTTTTATAAAGAAGAATTGGATGCTTGTCCATATTGTCCGGGTAATTCATCCGAGTCACAAAAGGGAAGTGGTTCTTCAGATAAAACACAAATAATAGGTGGTGGAATGGATACAAAAGTCCCTACCTCTTCAGGAAATGATAAAACCCAAATTTTTGGAGGTGGTGGGCAAGGATCAGGTGACGACAAAACCCAAATTTTTGGAGGTGGTAAAGCTTCAGGTGCGCCAAGAGATTTATCGAAAACTTTCATTTCCGGTTTAGATGAAGATGATACAGAATCAGGAAAAAAGAAAGCAAGAGCGACAAGAAAAATTACAGGCTGGATTGTTTCTTATACACTAGATTCAATGGGTGTAGATTTTAGAATTTACGAAGGCAAAAATAGAATCGGAAAAGATCCTGCGCTTGAAATTACGATTACAACTGATCAAACTGTAAGTGCAAATCACGCTGTTCTGCTATTTAGAAATGGCGTTTGGTATTTAGAAGATGAAATGTCTGCGAATGGAACTTACGTAAACGGTGAGGAATTGCGACCAAGAAATCCAGTTGAATTGAAAGACAACGATATTCTAAAAATTGGAAATACAGAGTTCAAATTCAAAACGGCCATTTGATGATATTAAGAAAATTTCTTTCGATTAGTTTGTTAATTTTTGTTTTACTTGTTCCGTTTATTGCCAGCAGTCAACTTGAAGTCACGAGTTCTATTTGTAGTGTTTATCCAATTGACACGGTTATTTTAAATGATAGAAATCCACAAGGAATAGATACTTCAATTGTTACATTCGTTGAAGGACAGACTAGGATAACGCCGCTATCTGTAAAAGAAATCGATTTCTCAAAAGAAGCAGAACAGGGCAAATGTGTTTTAATTTTATTTGAAAATCACAAAGACAGAAATGAACAGAGGGAGTTTTTTAAGGAACTAATTCAATCTGTCGCTACAGAAATTGTCAACTCGAATGACGAATTTTTATTTGGATATTTTGATTGGGACAGCAAAGAGGCGAATAATGGTAAAACACTCTACTTGTTGAGTGAAACTCCTACAAATGATCCTGCAAAATTAATTGAGTTGGCGAATTCTGTGGTTCCTAAATCACGTGAATCTCAGCGCGCATCAACGCTGATTTATCATGCAGTTATGGAGGGAGTGGATTTTCTCAAGAATTTTAAAACCGAAAAGCCAAAATCCATTCTGATTCTCTCTGCCGGTTTTGCAGATTTATATCGAACCGAATACGACGCGACTGCAGCTATAAAAGCATCATTAGATAATCACATATCTGTTTATTCGATTCAATATTTGATTGGGTACAAACATAATTTAGAAAGGCTAGCTGATGAAACGTATGGTCTTTACGGTAGTTTTGAGAGACAAAATAAAGATGCGGCTGAACAATCTGTTATCAATTTTATGGCTGAGGTAGAATCCAGAGATAGGGGAAGGACTTATGAAATTGTTTTTGAAACAACGCACCCAAAGGATGGTCAACTACACTCGAGTACATTAGAAATTGGTGATCAAACAATGTTGATACCAGTTCAGATGCCAAAACCTAATATGCTTGATTGGATTAAAGCGAACTTGATACTCTCTATTCTTTTAGGATTAGTCGTTATTACTCTAATAATCCTAGTCATCATTTTGATTAAAAAGAATAAACGTCAAAAAGAATTAGAAGCAGCGCAAAGCAATCAAAGATTTTCAGAGGTTGAAGAAAAAAATCAACAAGCTCAGGAACAAATTAGAAAGCAAGAAGAAATTCTAAAACATAAAGACGAAAGAGAACGCATTCAGCAAGAAAAGGCACTTGAGGAGCAGCGAGAAATCGCGCGCGCGAAAAAGGAGGCAGAACAAATCGTTCTTATGAAGCAAGGCGGATTGCCTAGACTATCAGGTACTTTTCAGGGACAACATGGTGAACTAACAATTGATGTTCCGCTAGTAACTATTGGTCGAAAAGAGACGAATTATTATACACTCAATCACGTAACTATATCCGGAAATCACGCTGAGATTAGATTTTTAGAGGGAAAATATTTTGTTAAAGACTTGAATAGCACAAATGGCATAAGAGTTAATGGAAGAAAAATTGTCGAACAGGAATTAAAACATGGAGACGTTGTTGAGTTTGGAGAAATAGCACTTACTTATTTGAAATAGATGAATCAACTTTTTAATCAGGTTATACAAACAGATGTCGGACTTGTTCGCAAGGCAAATGAGGATTCGGCTGGATTTGCACCTTCTTCAGAACTGCATAACAACGGCGATTTATTTGTTGTTTGTGATGGTATGGGTGGACATATTGGTGGTGCTATTGCTTCCTCAACTGCCGTAAAATGCCTTCTCGATTTTTTTAGAAATAAATTTTATGAAAATCCTTATGTAGCACTAAACGATGCAATTATTTTCACAAACGAGCAAATTTACGCTCGGTCATGCGCTGAATCAGATTTGAAAGGAATGGGTACTACATGTTGTGTGCTTTTAATTAGAAATTCAGAAGCATTTATTGCACACGTTGGAGACAGTAGGATTTATTTTCATTCAAGTGGAAAAATCCATCGAGTTACACGTGACCATTCATTCGTTCAAAATTTAGTGGATCAGGGTTTAATCTCTGATTCAGAAGCCGAGTCTCACCCCAGAAAAAATGAAATATTGAGAGCACTAGGCATCAAAGCTGATGTGCAGCCAGAGATTTCTTCGCAACCGATTCATCCAAAAAAGGGTGATAAGTTTCTTTTATGTTCGGATGGACTATCTGGATTAGTGCAAGATAATACAATTGAAAAAATTCTCTCATCCGCATCTGGTCTAGAAAGTAAAGCTGATGAATTAATTGCACTCGCGAATGGAGGCGGTGGGTTTGATAATATTACTGTTGCAATTATTGAAACACTTCAAAGCCCATTCAAAAAATCAGTTTTCGTTGATTATAATCCAATCAATAGAAATGAAGCGACAGGTCAAATTCATTCAATGGCTGCAACTCAAGAAATTGCGCCAAGCAAAAAGGAGATTCCGATTTGGAAGCAACCAAAATTCCTTTTTACGCTCTGCGGATTATTAGCCTTGGTCGTTTTGATTTATTTTTGGCAAAGTGGAGGTCAGGGAGATTCAAAAACACATGGAAATCTTGGTGACACCGCAGAAGTGGAAAACGGTGGAAGTGACAAGGAAGCAGAAACCCCAGCTAACAAAAATTGCACAAATGATACAATAGGATTAATTAAAATTACAAGTAAACCGGAATCACCAAATACTATGAGTGGTGCTTTGGGGCTCATTAAGAAAGAGGTAGATTATGACCCAGATTGTCTCAGATATTTTGGAAAATCAGGTCTAAAAGAAAAGGAAGTAAATATTAATCACATAAACAATGTTCAGCCTGGAGATAAACTTTGGCTTGATTGTGAATGCATCCAAGGCAATAAGTCCCGAAATGGTCCATCATCAAATGATTCGGACAAAAAACCTTCTTTAACAAGTAATAATACAAATGAACCGACTAATAGAACATCGATTCAAAAAGATACTTCCAGATCAAATCTTATTATAGACACCACAACAAATAAATCGAATTGATTCGTCATGGTGATGACACTCCCAAAATTGCCATATTATCACGCCATTCAACAAATCGGACACGGAGGTACTGGTGTCGTTTATTCCGCAATAGATGAGAGAACTGGTTTTATGGTTGCCATAAAGATGCTTTACAAACAGGCATTTGCAAATGCATTTTTGCGAGAAAAATTTATTGAAGAGGCAAATCGATATTTGTATTTGAATCATAGAAACATTGTACACTTAAAAGATTTTATCATAGAAGACGATGCCTATTTTCTAGTGATGGAATTTGTTCAAGGACAAACGTTAGATCAATATATACGAACAGTTACCGGGCCAGTACCTGAAGAGATTGCTGCCGCGATTATGATGGAGATTTTAAACGCAATTGCGTTTGCACATCTAAATGGCGTAATTCATTTAGATCTTAAACCTGCAAATATTATGATTGCAGTTTCAGGTGATATTAAAGTTTTAGATTTTGGAATTTCTGCAGATGAAGGCAAAAAAGAAAAAAAAATAATGGGTAGTCCGTTGTATATGTCTCCAGAACAAATTAAAGGAGAAGAAATTAGTTTTAACACCGACATTTATTCACTTGGAGTAACACTTTATCAGATGGTTACTGGTAAAGAACCTTATCCATCTGATATTAACAAAGAGGAATTATTTGAAAAAATAAAAAATTCACCGCTAATTAGTTCGCAAAATGATTGTGCTCATTTAAGCGATAAAATGATCGCCATCATCCAAAAGGCAACGAATAAAAAAAGTGAAAAACGATTTGCATCATGCAATGAATTTATTATGCACTTGAAAACAATTTAATTTAGAAAGTATAAATGTTGCAACTAAAAATCGGTCGGTCTCCATCTTGCGATATCACAATCAATGATATTGCCGTGTCCAGAGAACATGCCGAAATTTTTCATGACGATGACGGAAATACTTTTCTAACTGACTTAAATTCTTCTAACGGAACATTTGTAAATGGCAAAAGATTAGAAGGAAGTACACTATTAAAATTTAACGACATTGTAAAACTTGGTAACTCTCTTTTACCTTGGCGTAATTATCTCAAAGGAGAAATTCCAACTTCAGACGTACCTGAATTTAATGAAGTCGTAAACATTACAGAGTTCAAGGACGAATCAAAATCCGAAAAAGAAAATCTAAATAACACAAGTGATAAAACAAAATTTAGGACAGCAAGTTTAATTGCTGTTGGTGGTGTTCTGCTGAGCTCAGTTGGCTTATTCCTTTTATTTTCAGGACACCAAATAAACTGGTTTTCGTTCGCAATTTTCTTTTTTTCATTCGGAGTTGGTGCTGCTATTTTTGTGTTGATATTAATTTGGATTTTGAATTTAATGAAGATTTCTAATACATACTTAAATGCAGTTATTATTGTAGTTGGATTTTTTCTCGCTGGATATATTTCATTTGCTCATTCAAAGGGTTTTACGAATTCGTCACCACAAAATAATAATCATACTCCTACAAACAATTCTCCAACTTATGACGAGACTGATTACAACGAAAGCGCTGCAACAATTTCAATATGTAGTATTTGTGGAAATAAATTCAATGGCGACGGTTTTGAATTAACAGGAAATGGTGATTGTAAAAAAGTAAATGACGGTTCATCGGGCTTCTATTGTTCGTGCGAATGTGTCTCTGAAGCACAATCAAATTCAGATGACGAAAATGAAATGTTAGGATATTAAACTATGTCACATATAAATATCCTTATTGGTCCATATCGAATGACACGTTTAATAGGCGAAGATAGCATGGCATCAGTTTTTTACATTAATATGGTAATGGATGGTCTAGGATTGACGATTATTTATCACTACTTTTAGATGGTTATAAATTGAATTAAATGATAGGAAAAAAAACACTCAACTACGAAATAAAATCACTAATCGGCGAAGGCGGAATGGGTAACGTATATCTTGCTGAACACATCACAATCGGAAGAAAAGTGGCGATCAAATCTTTGTTACCCCAACTGGTCCGTAATGAATCAATTCGCACTCGCTTTAAAGGTGAGGCTAAATTGATGGCTGATTTGCAACATCCAAGCATCGTTACTCTATACGATTATCATGAAGATGAAGACGGATTGTATTTAATTTTAGAATACGTAGAAGGAAAACCACTTGACGAATATATTCGTGATGTATCTGGCCCAATTCCTGAAAAAGAAGCAACTCTTTTAATGCATGACATTCTTTCGGGATTTTCTTATGCACATAACAAAGGGCTTATTCATCGCGATATCAAACCATCAAATTTGATAATTTCTTCAGAGCAAAAAGTAAAAATTTTAGATTTTGGAATTGCAAAATTAGTAGGAGATGTTGGACAAAAATTAACAAAAACCGGAACTCATATTGGCACGGTCTATTATATGTCGCCTGAACAAGTTAAAGGGCAAGAGCTTGATAAGCGAAGTGATATTTATGCGCTAGGAGTTACCTTTTATCAAATGCTTACAGGTGTATGTCCTTATGATGGCATGACGACGGAGTTTGATGTTTATACAAAAATTGTCACTGAAGAATTACCTGATCCTCGAAATATCTATCCAGGTATTTCGGAGCACTTGTGCGCAATAATTCGAAAAGCTACAACCAAAAATAAAGAAGATCGTTTTCAAACGTGCGAAGAATTTATTGAAGCAATTAAAACTTTGCCATCAGTTATTTCATCCAAATCAACCAAAGATGTTTCGGAAAGCTCTTCATCACAAAAAGATGTTTCATATTATACTACAAACGAATCAAAATCGGATTCACAGACTATTCCTGTCGCTACCAAACCTCAAAATCAATTGTTCGAAAAAAAAATTAATGGATTTGCTGTAATTAGTCTTACAATAACATTAGTCGGTATCGCAATTTTCGTTTATTATTACAATAATTATCTTAAGGATAGTGATGATGACGGTATTCCGAATCATATTGATAATTGTCCAACAGAATATGGTTCTCGTTGGGATGGCTGTCAACCATATTCTGTTGGAGAAATGCAGATAGAAGCGGATACTGTTGCGCCTCTTTGCGATGCTCCTGAACCTTGTGATGGAGCATGTGATGGAGCAACTTATTTAGAATGCGAAGCAGCATGTGATGCAGTATGTGATGCAGCATCCGATGTAGGTTGCGATGCAGCATGCGAAGTAGCATGCGAAGTGGCATGCGATGCGGCATGCGGCGATTAATTCATAACTGTTAATACAACTAAGATGAAAATAATAACCGTCGGCAAATCACAACAATGCGATATCATCCTAAAAGGTGATACCTTTTCTCGCGTCCATGCGCAACTGGCTGTTTACGAAAATCATATTGAAATTATTGATTTAGAATCTACAAATGGAACATTTGTAAATGGTCACAAAATAAAAGCGCCAACTAAATTGAATGAAGGTGATGGCGTTGTTCTTGGTGGAGCATTATTTGATTGGGAATCGCTAAATTTATTAGGGAAAGAAAATAAAACACAACCATCAGCAACAAATGACAATGTTAGCAAATCAAAAAATTGGATTTATTTAACCGTTGGAGCATTAGTGATTGTTGGCTTGTTGTCTGTTTACTTTTTATATTTTCGAGATTATAATAACGTTGATGGTAATGCAGAACAAAATCTTGATATTAATAATGATGGTATTGTAGATGAGCAAGAAGCTAAAAACGAAAAAAAAGTTTTAGAACCGGGAAGTGTTGAGTATGATTTTTCGTGTTTGAATGAAGAAGATGATTACGGCACAACAGATATTATTTCGACCATGGGTGATATCGAAGATGGGATTATTGACATACTTGGTGAAGAAATTACGATTGAAGATGAACACGAATTTGGAAGAATTCTCAAACATGAAATGATTACTGCAGATTATGGAAATGATTTTACTCGGATTCAAAAAATTCTGCAACGATTAATAATAGCAATCCCAGGAAAAACAGAATACAATTATGAAATTCATTTAGTCGAAGAAGATTTAATAAATGCGTTTACCTGTGGTGGGCAAATTTTTGTTTACCAAGGCATGATTGATTTTTGTAATAGTGATGATGAATTAGCAGCAATACTAGCACATGAAATTGCGCACAACGAATTAGGCCACATAAAACATAAACTCAGTCAGATAAAAACAGCCAACGAATTATTTGGTGAAGGTGTTGGGCAAATGTCAGCAGAAATTTACATGAGCGCTACCGCGGTGTTCGGACAAAAAGATGAAACACATTGCGACCTTTATGGAATTGATTTAGCGTTTAAAGCGAAATACAATTCGTGCAAAGTAATTGATTTATGGAAACGAATGGATGACAATGAATACAGTGTTGGTGAAAGCATGATTAGAACTCATCCCTTTTCATCTCAACGGTCTTCTTGTTGTCAAAATCACATTAACAAATACCACCCTAATACTTGTCCCTAATGAGTGTAGTAGTTAAAGTTCATTTCTTTGAAGGCGATCATCTCGTCAATAAAATTGCATTCCAACGAGGTAGTCATATTGCTGTTACAATAGGAAAAAAAGGACAAAACGTAGAAGTAGAATTATCTGCCGAACAAGTCTCTCGTCAACATGCTCAATTAATTTTTACAAGCGAAGCTGAGCTTTTTGTTGTTGACCTCGGGAGTACCAATGGTACTTTTTTCAATTCAAAAAGAGTTGATCGAAATGACAAAATAAAATTAGTTATTGGAGATGTTGTCTATTTGACAAAAGACCAAAAGTGTTATTTCAAGATAGTTCATCCGGATGAAAAAGCTTCGGTCATTTCAAGTTCAAAACCACAATCAAAAAACCTTGAGCAGACCGATATAATCAACAAATTTAAATCGACCAATATTATTTACATTGGACGTGAAGATGATTGTGATGTTAGACTAAACAGTCTGTCAATTAGCCGCAAACATTGCTCAATTGAAAGATTGACTGATGGAACATTCAAATTGAAAGACTTGGACAGTTTGAATGGAACATTTGTTAACGGAAGAAGAGTTAAAGGAAGCGTCAAAATAACTGACAAAGATCAAATTATAATCGGAAGATTTGTTTTGTCTCTGTCAGGAAAAGCTAAAGATTTAAGCACTGAAACAGCAATTCGTTTGGCCGGAATTACGAAACAATATCCGAATGGATACATCGGTCTGCACGAAACAACAATTTCAATTCCATCCAAATCGCTCCTTGCAATTATGGGGCCATCGGGCTGCGGAAAGTCGACTCTTTTAAAAGCGTTGAATGGGGAGTCTCCGCCCTCTCACGGAAACGTTTTTTTATTCGAGCAAGAACTCGTTGCAAATTATGAATACTTAAAAACACAAATAGGATATGTTCCGCAAGACGATATTGTGCATCGTGAATTGACAGTTGAACAATCACTTTATTTTGCTGCGAAACTTAGATTGGATCGTCCAACAAAAGAATTGATTGAGCCTAAAATTGAACAAGTATTAAAAGATTTAAACATCGCTCACATTCGCAAAAATCTTGTTTCAAAAATTAGTGGCGGTCAGCGAAAAAGAGTTTCCATTGCTGTCGAATTATTGACTGATCCATTAATTCTATTTTTGGACGAGCCTACGTCCCCACTCGATCCACAAACCATTGAAGAATTTCTTGGTATTCTAAAAAAATTAGCCGAACGAGGAACAACAGTTGTGATGGTTACACACAAGCCAGAAGATTTAGCTTATATGGATCAAGTCATTTTTATGGCGGAAGGCGGGCACATGGTTTATTACGGCGACACAGACGATTATCAAAAATATTTTGGAGTCGAAAACCCAGTGAAAGTATACATGAATATTACTGGAGCAGATAAACAAAAATGGATTGAAAAATTCAACAAAGCAAATCCTGTTAAATCAGGATCAGCGGCAACAACTGATATTCGACAATCATCGAACGCAAATCCTTTTGTGCAATGGGTATGGTTAACCGCAAGATATTTGGCAATCAAAACAAATGATAAAACAAACACCACAATTCTTCTTGCGCAAGCACCAATTATAGCTGCTCTGATTTGTATTATTTTTAATGAAATTTCTATCGCCGTTCCATTCTTAATTGCAATTTCCGCAATTTGGTTTGGCGTAAACAATGCCGCTCGTGAAATCGTAAGTGAATTACCAATTTATACGAGAGAACGAATGTTCAACGTTCGCTTATTACCATATCTGATGTCTAAGATTACAGTACTAACAATCTTTTCTGCTATACAAGCGTTGTTATTTATTAGTATAATTGGTATAACATATTCTGGTGACGAAATTCCGTTCGAAAATCCTTTTGGTGCTTTCGTATGGATGATGAGTTTATCAATCGCCGCTACTTTGATGGGCTTACTTTTATCGGCAGTTGTAAATTCAACAGAGAAAGTAATGACTCTTGTGCCGATTGCATTAATTCCTCAGATACTATTAGGAGGTTTCGTGGCAAAAATTTCAAATGGGTTCGTAGAAGTTTTAAGTTATGCTACTCTTTCGAGATGGGGTACAGAAGGTTTTGCGGACTTGCAGAATACAGTTATTGCACCTGTTGTAGAGCCTGTTCAAAATCCTATGGGCGAGTTGACACTAAAAATGGTTGAGCGACCAAATGACGCAACCAAAATTTTACTCGAACAATTTCACAGAACTTATCAGGAAAATTTTTCCGAGATGGCAGGAACCATTGAGTTGGATTTTGTTGCTGTTGGTGCTTGGTCTTTGATTTTCTTTTTGGGGACGATTTGGGCTTTGAAGCGGAAGGATTCGATTTAGAATTGAAAGTGCTCACTCATCGCTTCAAGGTAAAGCGATGAAATGGGCGAAATCAGTGCGCATATTTATAGGAAATATTTTAAGTATATTATACAAATTAAGACGAATTAAATAAAAAATAATTAAGGTCGAGTTGCGATAATTGTTTGTACTCCTTAAAAAAATGAAGATGCAATTTAAAATGGCACCTGTCAGATTTTTGCGTGGGTAGAATTTAACTCTTATGAAATTTATTGACAATTCCAACGATTCCGAATTTTGCACATTCAAAATCTGCTTTTCCCTAAGATCTTTAAAATGTTGTCTGAAGCTAACCTAATCAGGGAAATTTTGTGTAAATACAACTATTTTAATAGTCTTATTTTTTAAGCAAAATTGAACTATGAAAACGAATTCTATTTACGACTTGCTGGTAAATATGTGATCAATAATAAAACCAAATAATTGATTTTCTCGCAATTCGGAGATGTAAACAATATGCGATTCGCAAAAAAAGACGTCCCTGATTTTGTTGAAGAATAGCCAGTGAGTAATTGATTATCAACCCCTCTATTAATGTCTCCTCCGTCAAAAACCTAAATATTGCTCACAAATAACTCGACGTGCGTTTTACAACTTCCGAAGATTATCGCAAGAAGAAAAATTGAAATTTTGTCCTTTATCAACATACGCAAGTCCTAACGAAATTATCATTTTTTTTCGCTTTAGGGATAATTAATCGTAAAAAAAGCATTGGTTCTGAGATAATTCTATTAAATTAGATCAAAATTATTGAATGAAACGAAAAGGAAGACCGGCAACTAAACAGGCCGAATTGAAGGAGGGGTTTTATATTGAGCTTAAAACAAAAGGTTCTAATACACCTGTCAAAATCAGAAGAGATAGCATGGATGAGGTTGATTTAGCAATCGAGCAATATGGCAAAAATAAAGCAGTCACTTATTTAGGTCAGGTGAAAGGTGGAAAGTGGATGGACGGGAAAAATAAAGGAAAAAAAACGATTTAATTCAGACGTTCTGATTTCGTAATCAATCTTATCACAATATAGTTCTAATTAAAAGAATAAAAGTGATCGGCAAAGCGTGTGTCAAATTATTTCATCTGGCAGACAATTTCTACTTCGTCTCCGTCTTTTTAAACCAAATCAACAAAAACGTTGATTATCTGTAAAAGTCTTCCTATTTTAGGCCGTTCATGTCAAAGTTGAATCTTGCAAAAAATAGTGGTCCAGGCACCATGGTTGCTGCGGCATTTATTGGCCCAGGAACGGTTACTATGTGCTCAATTGCTGGCGCACAATTTGGATATTCATTATTGTGGGCAATGATTTTGTCAATTGTATCTACCATTGTTTTACAAGGAATGGCTGCTCGCTTGGGTTTAATTTACCAAAATGGATTGGCAGAAGCGATCGTTTCTCAATTAAAATCTAAATTAGTCCGTTATTTAGTGGTTGTTTTAGTGGTGGCTGCTATTGTTATTGGCAACAGTGCCTATCAAGCGGGCAATATTACAGGTGGCGTTTTGGGCTTAGAAACATTTTTCCCAAAGCTTAACCTATCATTCGATCGTACCAACCTCAGCGTATTACCATTGATTTTAGGAGGAGTGACCTTCATTTTGTTGTACATTGGAAATTATAAATTTATTGAACGTACGTTAGTTCTACTTGTCGTGCTGATGAGTGTCTCGTTCATAATCACCGCTTTAATGACTCAACCTGATTGGGGGAAATTGATTACAGGATCATTTGTTCCTACCATGCCTGAAGGTAGTCTCTTGACAATTGTTGGTTTGATAGGAACAACAATTGTACCCTATAACTTATTTCTGCACGCCTCTTTGGTTCAAGAAAAATGGAAAAATCCAAGTGATTTAAAGCTTATCAAAAGAGATACATTAATTTCAATAAGTTTGGGTGGTTTAGTTTCAGTTGCGATTATCGTTTGCGCCGCATCAATTCCAAATGCAACTATAAAAAGCGCCACCGATTTAGCTGCGGGATTAGAACCGATCTATGGACGTTATGCAAATTATTTTTTAGGTATAGGACTTTTCGCAGCTGGTCTTACCTCTGCAATCACTGCGCCGTTAGCCGCAGCGTACGTGGCTCGTGGATGTTTTGGGTGGGAAAAAAATTTAAAATCTCCTAGATTTAGAGCCACATGGATGACTGTTTTAATGATAGGGACATTCTTTTCGATGGTTGGAAAAAACCCGATTGAAATCATCTCGTTTGCGCAAGTAAGCAACGGTTTTTTATTACCTATTATTGCATTTTTCTTGTGGTGGATGGTCAATAAATCGGAAATTATGGGTGCTTATAAAAATACCATTTATCAAAATATCTTGAGTGGCCTGATTATTCTTGTTACCTTTTTGATTACTTGTCGAATGATCTACACAATTTTCATCCAATAATGGTCCAAAAGCGTGGTGTGAATATCAATTGTGATTTAGGCGAAGGTATGGCGAATGATCACCTTTTAATGCCTATGTTATTTTCTTGCAGTATTGCCTGCGGGGGACACTATGGTGATGAAAACTCTATTCGTAAAACCATTAAACTCGCTCAAAAATATGGCGTTCGTTGTGGGGCCCATCCCTCCTATCCCGACCGAGAAAATTTTGGGAGAAAAGAAATGGACATCTCCACAAATGAATTAATTAATTCACTTAAACATCAAATTCATCTTTTTCAAAAAATAGCAACCGAAGAAAATTGTGAATTTCATCATATCAAACTTCATGGAGCCCTTTATAATCGAACAGCAAATGATATAGAAATCGGTGAGGTTGTATTAAATGCCTTTGATGAATTGCCAAAATCTATCCGGTTGTACGTTCCTAGTGAATCTAAATTTGCACGTTTGGCTGAAAAAAAATGTGTTATTTGTGAAGAGGCTTTTATAGATCGAACCTATCAAAACGATCTTAGTCTTACACCTAGAACCGATGAAAATGCACTCATTAAAAACCCTGAATTGGCTTGGCAGCAGTTAAAACTCTTACTTGATTTTAAAAAAGTAAGCACGAATTCAGGTATAAAAGTTGATCTAAACGCTTCAACTTTTTGCATCCATGGAGATTCAGAAAATTCACTCGAAATATTAACTTATATCTCGAATCAATTAAAAAATGGATAAGCCTGTCATTACCCAATTTGGATCAAACGGAATTTCGATTGTATGGGAAGAGAAAATTGATGCAAATCAACACTCATACATTTTGGCGTTCACAGCAGTTCTAGAAGAAAGGTTTAAAACAACCATTTTAGAAACCGTTACCACCTATCATTCGACCGTAATTTTTTTAAAATCCTCAGGAAACGTTTTAGATTTGATCTGTAAAATCCAAGAAATTTCAGCACTCGAATTCATGACAACCGAATCCACGAATTACCATTGGTTAATTCCTGTTTGTTATGATAAAAAATTTGGACTTGATTTAGAACATATCTCAAACGAAACTGGACTTTCCGTTGAGGAAATAATAAGAATTCATACCGCTACACCCTATCGAATATATTTCAGCGGCTTTTTACCTGGATTTCTTTATTTGGGTGGATTAGATTCCAAAATTCACGTCGCCAGAAAATCAACTCCACGTTTAAATGTATCAAAAGGAGCTGTTGGAATTGGTGGATCGCAGACAGGAATCTATCCTAAAAAATGTCCCGGTGGTTGGCAGATTTTAGGTCAAACACCCATTGATATGTTTGACATTTCTTCAAAAGATCTAACCTCATTTAAACCAGGTGATAGTATTCAATTTGAATCGGTTGAATTCGACGACTTTTTGAGGATTGAAGAAGAAATTTCTTTGAGTAAGTATCAATTAAAAAAAAGCTCTCATGATTGATGTTTTGGTTGGAGGAACTTTTTCTGTGTTGCAAGATGAGGGAAGGTTTGGATTTAGAAAATTCGGGATCCCAATAGCTGGAGCGATGGATGCTCATTCAGCAAGATTTGCCAACCGATTAATCGGAAACTCAGATTATGCACCAGTCCTTGAATTTGTTGGCCAAGGTCCTGTTTTAAGATTTGATTTTCAAGCCGTTATTTCCATTCAAGGAGCTAAATTTAGTGTCCGTGTAAATGACAAATTAATTGATGTAAGTTGTCCGCATTCTATTATAGCAGGTGATCAAATAACGTTGGGTACAGCAACCGAGGGTGTATATGGATATCTCGCCATTCAAGGTGGATTTCTTGCTCCATCTGTCCTAGGCAGTGTCAGTTTTTATGATGGAATTACTCCAATCGAACGAATTAGAAAAGGCGCTAAATTATTTTATGATTTACATTGGAAAAAATCCAATGAAGTGGTTGATTTAGCAGAAAATTTGGAAAAAATCAATTATTCAGATCCATTTTTAACTGTTATGAAAGGACCAGAATTCGATGAACTTTGCGATCAAACCCGATTTTTACTTGAAAATGATCAATTTGTCTTATCAAGTGAAATTAATCGGATGGGGTATCGATTAACAGGCAATGAAGCGCTTAAAGGTGCGGAAATTTTAACCAGTCCTGTTCAACCTGGCACCATTCAACTCACCCCATCAGGTCAATTAATTGTATTGATGAAAGATGGCCAAACCACGGGTGGATATGCACGAATTTTGCAATTATCAGAAACTAGTTTATCAAAATTAGCTCAAAAACGACCGGGAGATATAATTAAATTTATTTTTTAAGTATTGATTTTCAATAAACTAATCAGTAAAATAATTTAACCCTAATTAATATTTCTGGTAACCCAAATTTATTTTCCAAAGTCTATACATAGTAACGTAACGCCATTTAATTAGATACGTTAATTAAATGGCGTTTTGCGTTTATTCCATTATTAATTTAATTAACTCAATGTCTATGAAAAGAAGTTTACTTTTAAACATGATTAATTGATGATAAGTGGTTTTCATCTGCTAAATCTTTCAAATCAGGAATCCAATTTGGTGAACCTAATACGTCAAGCATTGTAAAAAACAACCTCAATTTTGAACTTTATCCAAATCCAACCACAAACAACGTTATAACATTAAATTTAATTGGCACTTATTCATTTGAAATCACAGATACAAAAGGAAGCATCGTGTTAAATGGAAATGGAAACGGAATCAATGAAATCGATTTATCTGGAGTTGAGAAAGGAATTTATTTTATCAATATCCAACAAGAAAATCAAACTGCTACCACAAAATTAATTGTGAACTAACCTTTTATTGCTACCAACTTAAAAGCCTAATTCTCTTCGGAGAATTAGGCTTTTTTTTGTTCACGATTCTCAGAAAACATTTTGTTTTCATTCGTCTTGGGTGATTACAATTTAATTTAACTCCTCCCCCAACAATCCCTGCTTCTTAAAATTTGATTCTTACTATTTTTCAATTTAGTCCAATCTTATCCCCAAAGAAACCAAAAAACGTAGGTTAGTTTCTTTAATTGTTGACTTACTTCCATTAATTGTTGGGTCGTAAGCGTAATAAGCGTTGGTTGAATTTTGAAGAACTCCTGCGACATCTAAATAAACTTTTCCCCAGTTATAACCTAAACCTGCGGTATAAAACAAAGTAGGATTAAGCGCATTGCCTTTATTTTCACGGTAAGGCGATTGATAATAAGCAAAGCCAGCCCTTGCTAGGAATTGCGAATTAACACGAAACTCAGCACCTAACTTATAATTAATCCCCGTTTGATACAAATTTTGTATTTGTAAATTTTCTTTATAAAATAGATAAGGAGCTTCTGAATTTTTAATAGACGCCAACCATGCAGAAGGATAATTTACAAATTCAACTTCGGCACCAAGAGATCCATATTTTTCGAGCACAACCCCTAGTGAAACGTTAGCCTTTATGGGTGTTTGAATTCGATAATCGTACTCACCAACAGGCACATTCGCATTATCAATACTTTTTAACCCTTCGTCTGTCATCGAAGTCATATTATTCGACCAATTGTCTGACAAGTTATAACGTGTCGGAGTTTGCACAGATGCACCAATTGTCAGCCAATCTTTGGGCATAAAAATCGCACCAACCCTCAAATTATACCCCCATCCTTCAGTATTTAACTTTCCAGTATAATTAATACTTTGCAACCATAAACTGGTGTCGGTGAATGATTCGTTGTGTTGAAGCGTTTCGTTGAACTTTACACGTGTCGCATTAAAAGTCGCTCCTAAATATAATTTATTTGCATAATTGCCGCTCAAACTAAAACTATATTCATTCATACCCCCTGTGCAAATAACCGAGCGTCTGTGAAGAGCCTTTCCAGAGGTAAAATCAGTGGTATATTGATTACCAGAAGCTGGATCAATTGCATAAACATCGTAGGCCAATCCTGCTCCAAAAGGCAACTGATCATAAATCAAACTGTCCGGAATTCCATTCGCTTGCCGAATAAAAGAATGCAAAATTGATGAATCTGCTTCTCCTCCAATTAAAAATCGTTGCTGAAAACTATTAATCCGATTAAATCCCATCCCTAATTGAACACTGTACCAATTATTAAAAACTTTTGGATCAAGCTTATAAGCTTTGACATAGGATAAATTGCTTAGATTGGCAATCAATTCATTTTGTTTTGTTTGTGTGCCATAAAAATCTGCCTCTGATCGCAGATTCTCAAGATTTAACGTAGACGAAAAATTCGATTTCCGGAGTCTTGCTAATCCCGCTGGATTTTGAGCAACCACCGAATAATCTCCTCCAAAAGCTGACATCACCCCAGCCATTCCTGAATTTCTAGCTGTTCCACCAAAATAAGTGCGCGAGTAGCGTAAGGCATCTTCTTCGTTTTGAGCAAAAACGACACCTGTCATTAGCCAAAGGCTAATTCCTAAGTAAATTTTTTTCATACAAGATTTTTTAACGATTCGTGACTATCTTCTTGGAGAGCCTGACCCTCCACCTGAACCTGATCCACCCGAACTTGAAGATCGACTACTTCCTGATCCTGATGAGCCAGATGAACCGGAAGAACTACTTCTCGAGCTAGAAGACCCGTTTTGATAGGTACTTCCTCCTGAATTATTTGAGCTATTTGAAGTATTATAAGTTGTACCTCTAGATTCATTCGATGTTGATGTTGTCGTTGTGGTACCAGAACTAGTTGAACTTTCTGAACTCGAGCTAGTTCCCGAACTGGTCGAGCTGCCTGAATTTCTTACATAGGTCGTTCTGTTCGATTGACTGGAAGTAGCACTAGATGTTCCTGATCCAGAATTATAGGTTTGACCATTTTGCGTGGTTCTATTATAATTATTTTCTTGATAAGTTGTCGTCGTTCCACTTGTCGATGTAGATTTTATACCACCATTATTTGTTGAAAATTGATTATTTGCTGCCACATTCGTCGTTTTCACCTCAGATGTTCCAGTTGAAGTTTTTACAATTCCTGCAGTTCCAACTGTCCCATTGGAAGAAATGACCTCTGTTGTCGAAACTGGATTCCATTCTCTGGTTGTCGTGGTAACTTCAGTCGTTCCCGAACCATTAGTAATACCCCCTTGATTGTTTCCATTCCCAAGATTTTTTTCTACTCCCAAATCGTTACCATCCAATTTCTGATTTGCTAATTTTGTAACCCCTGTTTTGAGTGTATTGTCAGTTTTGACAACTCCCAAACCTGAGGTTACTACTGCTTGTTGATCGCTATAAGCTACAAATGGTTTTCCGTTATCTACATCCAAAGGCGCTTTAACTGTGCTTAAATAAGAGGTTGTGTTGGACGAGCCTGAAGAAATACTTCCTCTGTGTCCGTAAATAACATCTGAATTACCAGAATTATTTCCATTGTTAACCCCTGAATTCCAACCATTGTTCCAACCATTGTTATTCCATCCATTGTTATTCCATCCATTGTTATTCCATCCATTGTAGCAAAAAGGATCGTTGTACCAACCATTATAATAAGGGTTATAACCACATCCCCAATTGGAGTAGCCCCAATAGCCATTATATCCATTCCACGGATCATACGCCCAATCACTCCAATAACCACCAGTTCCAAAGCCATAGTAATTGTTATAAAAATAAGGGGTGGTATACCAAGGATTAAAGCCATAATAATTGCGGTTTGACCAACCCCAATTATTATAATAGATAACAGCTGGGCGATTCCCAAAATGTCCGAAATAAGGATCATAATAACCACCTCCTAAATTATAGTTGGTGATGTAAACATCGCTCGAATTATTTGCTGATCGATCGTTTTGATTTGCCCAAAAAATCCCACTGCTATCTACCTCAACATTATAAGCTTCTTTATTATTCTTAATATAATCAGCATAACCGAGGTCTTCATTTGCGTCCACAGGTTTTTCTACTACGACTTTCGTGTAAACATCATCATACACCTCCTTATTGCTCACGCAGGAGGCGAAGAAGACAACGGGTAATAAATATTTTAGCGTTTTCATGTTGTTATCGATTGGAATGGATAAAACTTATAATTACATTTGCTTTCGAATTTTAAAGTTACAAAAATTATACCAAAAATGTCAGAAAAAATCACTTCGCGAAAAGAAGACTATTCAAAATGGTATCTTGATGTTATTAAGGTCTCCGATTTGGCGGAAAACGCAGAGGTTAAGGGGTGTATGGTGATTAAACCTTACGGTTTTGCCTTGTGGGAAAATATAAAAGATGAATTAGACCGCAGATTCAAAGAAACAGGCCATCAAAACGCCTATTTCCCTTTGTTGGTGCCAAAAAAATTATTTGAAGCAGAAGAAAAAAATGCGGAAGGATTTGCAAAAGAATGTGCAATTGTTACGCATCACCGCTTAAAAAATGATCCAGATAATAAAGGAAAGTTGATTGTTGATCCAACATCAAAACTTGAAGAGGAATTAATAGTTCGCCCAACAAGTGAGGCGATTATTTGGAGTACCTATAAAAAATGGATTCAATCTTACCGTGATCTACCTATTTTAATTAATCAATGGGCGAATGTGGTGCGTTGGGAAATGAGAACAAGGTTGTTTTTACGTACATCTGAATTTTTATGGCAAGAAGGGCATACTGCTCACGCCACTAAAACAGAGGCAATTGCCGAAGCAGAACAAATGCTAGAAGTGTACGCACAATTTGCTGAAAATTTCATGGCTATGCCAGTGATTAGAGGAATTAAATCAGAAAGTGAACGCTTTGCAGGGGCGGATGAAACATATACCATCGAAGCCATGATGCAAGATGGCAAAGCCTTACAATCTGGAACTTCCCATTTTTTAGGGCAAAATTTCGCCAAAGCATTCGATGTTAAATTTTCCGATCAAACTGGAAAACAAGAATATGTATGGGCAACTTCATGGGGAGTGTCTACCCGTTTGATTGGGGCCTTAATTATGTCTCATTCAGATGATTTAGGGTTGGTGTTACCGCCAAAGTTAGCACCTATACACGTGGCGATCGTTCCAATTTACAAAGGTGAAGATCAGCTCGCAGTGATTCAAAATAAAATAAATCCTATCATTGCTGCGTTGCGGAAATTAGATATTTCGGTAAAATTTGATACGGATGATCAAAAACGACCAGGATGGAAATTCGCTGAATATGAAGCAAAAGGGGTTCCTGTGAGATTAGCAGTTGGAATGCGGGATTTAGAGCAAAATCAAATTGAAGTTGCGCGCAGAGACACCCAAGAAAAACAAACTATTTCAATCGACTCAGTAGTGGAACATATCCAGCAACTATTGATTGACATTCAAGAAAATTTGTATCAGCGAGCGTTGGCAAGACAAGCTGCAAATACTCAGAAAGTTGACACTTACGCCGAATTTAAAGAAAAATTGGAAAAAGAACCCGGCTTCTTTTTAGCGCATTGGGATGGCACTGCCGAAACGGAAGAACTTATTCAACAAGAAACCAAAGCGACTATTCGTTGTATTCCTTTGGATGGAGAATTAGAAGAAGGAAAATGTATGGTGACTGGCAAACCATCGACACGACGAGCCATTTTTGCAAAAGCCTATTAAGTATGAAAACGAAAGACATCGCTGCTGAATTAAAGAATGATCAAAATTATTTGGTTAATCTATTAAATCATAAGACAAGTTTAAAATTAGATATTTACCAAAATACCATTCAATGGTTTAATCAATTCAAAATTGAACTGAACAATTGTGTGGATTTGATCAAGAAAGAGGTGAAAGACGAACGAATTCGTTTGCGTGTGGTGGAAGTTGGTGAAACGGAAACACAGTTATTTATCGGTAGTGACGTCTTAATTTTTAGCATGCACACCAATGTCTTTAAATTGGACAGAGAAAACTACGCCAGTCAAACTTCATACGTAAAGAAAAATCCAATGAATGCTTATTGCGGGATTATTAATGTGTATGATTTTTTGGCAGATTCGTATGAATTTAATCGTTCGTATGACGTTGGATACTTGATCTCGCGGATTTTTATTAACCGTGAAAATCATTTCTTAATGGAAGGAAAGGGAAAACTAGGTTTAGTTTACAAAGATTTCATGCATCAATTACTCACAAACGAAATAATTAAGGACATAATTTTGAAAGTAAGTATCCACGGATTAGACTTTGACCTCTTTACGCCACCTTATGAGACCGTTCAAACCGCTACAGTGCAAGATTTACAAAGCATGAACTACAGCTCTAAACTAAAGACAGGCAAACGATTAGGGTTTAAGTTTGAATCGCAACAAAAGATTACGTAAAAAAAATAATCTATTTTTTTGTAGTTAGAGAATTTAGAATTATATTTGCACTCCAATTTTGAAAGTAAGGACTTTTAAATTTGGAAAATGGCCCATTCATCTAGTGGTTAGGATGCCAGGTTTTCATCCTGGAAACAGGAGTTCGATTCTCCTATGGGCTACAAAAAGTGAACTGATTAAACGTAATCAGTTAAAATAAGTTTAATGGCCCATTCATCTAGTGGTTAGGATGCCAGGTTTTCATCCTGGAAACAGGAGTTCGATTCTCCTATGGGCTACAAAAATTGGTAAAGAAAATAATGACTTTATCAGGTAAATTGAAAGCAAAATAAAGTTTATACTAAAGAATTATGGCAAATCATAAATCGTCAATTAAAAGAATTAGATCAAATAACGCGAAACGTTTGCGAAATAAATATCAGCACAAAACAATGCGTAATGCGGTTAAAGTTCTGAGATCAACTACAGATAAAGCTGAAGCAACAACTTTGCTTCCTAAAGTTTCTTCGTTGATTGATAAATTAGCGAAAAGAAGTGTTATCCACAAAAATAAAGCGGGTAACTTGAAATCAAGCTTAACGATACTTGTAAATAAATTATAATTTATTTTGCACCATTTTTAGTTAAGGTCTGATGCTCAATGCATCAGACCTTTTTTGAGTTTAGATAGTTACGTTCCATGGAATTTTTTCTTGATCCTTCTTGGCAAAATAAATTAACAGACACCCTGTCTCAACCTTATTTTGATTCGTTAAAAAAGAATTTAGCAAAAGCCTATTCAACCGAAGACATTTGGCCCAAAAAAGAAAACATCTTTAAGACCTTAAATCTTTGTCCAATCGACTCAGTAAAGGTAGTGATTTTGGGGCAAGATCCATATCCAACTGCTGGACACGCACATGGCTTAAGTTTTTCTGTCCCCTCCTCAGTTCGACCGCTTCCGAAATCATTGAAAAACATTTATAAAGAACTCGTAGATGATTTGGCTGTAGAAATGCCACAATCGGGAGATTTATCGCAGTGGGCAGCACAAGGTGTTTTACTCTTAAATACGGTGTTAACAGTTAAAGCTGGAGCCGCAAATTCACACAAAAATTTGGGTTGGCAAACCTTTACAGATGAAGTGATTCGAGCAGTTTCTAAAAATTTGAATGGGGTAGTTTTTATATTGTGGGGAGCACCCGCACAAGCCAAAGAAGGATTAATTGACACCGCCAAACATCACGTATTAAAAGCCCCGCATCCCTCACCTCTTTCTTCTTACCGAGGATTTTTTGGGTCAAAACCTTTCTCCAAAACAAATGAACTCTTAGCTTTGCAAGGTAAAAACAGCATCAATTGGTAACTAATTATGGATCACTATCAAAATGATTTAATTTTAAGGACGATTCGCGGTGAAAAAACCGAACGTTTCCCCGTTTGGATAATGCGTCAAGCAGGTCGGATTTTACCTGAGTATAGGGCGTTACGGGCGAGTTTAAGTGGATTCAAGGAGCTTGTCGAAACACCCGCTTTTGCAGCCGAAGTGACCATTCAGCCAGTGGACCATTTGGGTGTGGATGCAGCCATAATCTTTTCTGATATTTTGGTAATTCCCGAAGCGATGGGCTTACCTTATCAAATGGTTGAACAAAAAGGACCTTGGTTTGAAGAAACAATTCGATCCGCGGAAGATATCGGTTTGATTTCTGATACTATTGATGTTTCTGATCGATTAGGATATGTTTTTGAAGCGATTAAATTGACAAAAAAAGAACTGAATGGACGCGTTCCGCTGATTGGATTTGCTGGAGCACCTTGGACAATTTTTTGTTATATGGTAGAAGGTCAGGGTTCAAAGACATTTTCGAAGGCAAAAAAGATGATGTACACTCAACCAGCTTTAGCTCATGCCATTTTGGAGAAAATTACTCGCGTAACGATTACCTATTTAAAACTACAAATTGAAGCGGGTGCGGCGATGGTACAATTGTTTGATTCATGGGCTGGAGTCCTTGATTCTACTAGCTATTCAGAGTTTGGAACGAAATATGTAAGGAGGATATGTGAAGCAATAAAAGAAGCACCTGTAACCGTTTTCGCAAAAGGAGCGTATTACGCAAGACAAGAGCTTTCTGAATTAGATTGTGAAACGATTGGATTGGATTGGAACATGGATATTGAAGAAAGTAGGCAAATCATTGGAATGGATAAGACGCTACAAGGTAATTTAGACCCTTGTGTGTTGTATGCCGACTACGATGTAATTGACATGAAAACAAAAAACTTACTAAAATCGTTTGGTAATCGACGGCATATTGTTAATTTAGGGCACGGAGTTTATCCAGACACCGACCCTGACAAGGTTAAATGTTTTATTGAATCGGTAAAATCGCATTCAATTAATTAAAAAAAAGAAGAAAATGAAACGAATAATGATTTCTTTTTTAGCGCTAGGAACAGTGCTAAGTGCAAGTGCTCAAGACATGAATAACTTGGTAGAAAATCCGAGTTTTGAGCAAACAGAAGGTAGAATAAAAAGAGGTGGGGCGATTGCCATTGCGATTGGTTGGATGTCTCCAACAACAGCAGCTGCAGATCTATTTTCCTCAAGTAACAAAGAAGGTTATGGGACTCCAAATAACAATTTGGGGATGGAAGAAGCGCAAGATGGTGAAAACTATGCAGGATTTAGAGCGTTCTCTTACAATGACAAAGAGGCTCGAAACTATGTGTCGTCAAAATTAAAGATGACTATGGTGAAAGATCAAAAATACTGTGTAACATTTTATGTAAATTTGGCTGAAGCATCGAAATATGCTTCAAATAATATTGGGATTAATTTTTCTAAAAAACAATACAATATCACCGAGCCAAAAAGTATCATGACCACTACCAGTGTTAGAGATAAAGACAATTTGGTGTATAGTGGACAATTTGGATGGGATCAAATTTGCGGTGTCTACAAAGCAGAAGGTGGTGAGAAATTTTTGACCATCGGAAACTTCTCAGCCAATGGCGAAACACAAAACACTCGTTTGAAAAAAGGTTCGTTTACTGGAACTGAGGTAGTAAGTGCTTACTATTTCTTAGACAATATCTCGGTGGTTCCCATTGATGACGAATCACAATGTGAATGCCAAGCTGATGCTGGGAAACCTCAAACAAATTTCATTTACGAAGTTGCTCCCTTAAATATCGAAGGAATGGAACCTGCTCAAGTAGCAAATGGGACAACCATTTATTTTGGTTATGGTGATGAGACGTTTACAGAAAACACAAAAGCACATTTAAAAAACATGTTAGATATGCTTTTAGCGAATCCTAGATCTAAAATTATGATCTCTACCAATTCAGACCTGAGTGAAGCGAAAGATCCAACTTTAGTAGGAATTGGTGAAAAAAGATCAGAAGCGATTAAACTTTATTTTATGACAAATGGAATTAGTTATACGCGAATTTTAACGGAAGATTTGAAAGATTCTCGCCCAGCCGATCCCGCAGAAACGGATTTAGCGAAAGCGAAAAATAGACGAGTGACGTTTACATACATTCCGTAATTGAAAAAAAACTTTATGGAACCCTGCTTTGAAATTTCAAAGCAGGGTTTTTTATTTCATTAAAATCGTTCAATTGCATATTTTTTTGCACTTTTGTTTGCTAGTGTAAAACCAACTTGAAACCAAAATAAATTAAGATGCTACAAAAAGGTGATAAAAAGACAATGAATGCTTGGGCATTTTATGATTGGGCAAATTCAGTTTATCCTTTAGTAATTTCTACTGCTATTTTTCCAATTTTTTTCGAATCGGTGACGAGCACAAAGGATGTTGAGGGGAATGTGATTTCAGACCTCGTTAATTTTTGGGGAATTGAAATTAAAAATACTGTTCTTTATTCATACGTAGTTGCCGCCTCGTTCTTGATGGTGTGTGTATTGTCGCCCATTCTTTCTGGTGTGGCCGATTACAGTGGGAGTAAAAAACGATTTCTACAATTTTTCTGCTACTTAGGAGCAATCGCAACAGCGACGTTGTACTTTTTTGATATGGAGCATATTGAATTGAGCATGCTTTCGATCTTTTTTGCCAGTTTGGGATTTTGGAATAGTCTGGTGTTTTACAATGCTTATTTGCCCGATGTAGCTTATCCTGAAGATCATGACCGACTAAGCGCCAAAGGTTTTGCGATGGGATATGCAGGCGCATCTATTTTATTGATTGTGTGTTTGGTCCTCATTCAAACCAAAACAATGCCAGCCAAATATGCATTTGTATTGACTGGAATTTGGTGGATTGCGTTTAGCCAATATACCTACCGCTATTTACCAAATTCAACAGCCTCCAACAAAATCACCAAAAAAATTCTTGGGGATGGATTTCGAGAACTACGAAAAGTTGGAAATTTTGTACGCAAAACCGTTAGACTAAAACGATTTTTGATTTCTTTTTTCCTTTTTAGCATGGGCGTTCAAACGGTTATGCTGATTGCCGTTTTATTTGCCAAAAAAGAAGTATTTGTTGGGCCAAATGCAAACGATGCAGGATTAATTATCGCCGTTTTATTGATTCAATTCATTGCGATTCCTGGGGCATTTGCTTTTAGCAGGGGCGCAAAAAAAATTGGGAACATCAAAGTGCTTGGAATCGCTTTATTTATATGGAGCCTTTGTTGCACCTATGCCTACTTTTTTGTGAAAGATGAATTGAATTTTTACATTTTGGCTTCAATCGTAGGCTTTGTAATGGGTGGGACACAATCTTTATCCCGATCTACTTACTCTAAATACATTCCAGAGACCAAAGACACGGCCTCTTTTTTCAGCTTTTATGACATTACAGAAAAAGTGGGAATTGTATTCGGAATGATTATCGTCGGATTTGTAGAAGCTTATTCTGGAAATATGCGAACTTCCGTTTTGGCTTTAATAACCTTTTTTGTCCTAGGGTTTGTTGCTCTGTTTTTTATCCCGAAACATGAAAATGAAACCAAGTTAGCGGAGGTACAGTTGAAAGATTAATTGTGATTTAAATATAAGAAGCATTCCTGATGTCGAGAATTGAGGAGTCGATTTGTTTAAATTAGGTACTTATTTTTTTTCGCTTTCGCTTTTTAAATCCCCAATAGAAGACATACAAAAATCCCATGGACAATACGCCGTACCAAAAATATCGGTGGGTGATCATTAATTTACAATAATAAGGAACTAATCGCCAATTAAAAGGCTCCTCACCTACTTCATCTTTCCAAAAGTCGGCGGAATAAGACTCGAGGGGCATTAGTGTTTCTCCAGTCAATGAAACGGTTTCAAAACTCACTTTTCCTTGTTTAACATGCACGTACAATAAAGCATCCCTTTGTAAGGCGCGAATGGCTGTTCCAATAATTGAAATTGAATTCGGTTGGTCGTGAAAATAAAAAAAGGACGCCGGAGCATTTCCCAAGGATCCTGAAAACAAATAAACCGAGGTATTTTGGCCCATTTCTTTGAGGATTGGTAGTACTTCATCAGAATAATTTGTGGCACCAATTCCTTGGGTATTATCTAAAAACAATCCATCCATTTCTGGATATGCTTTTGACCAAATGGTGCGATGCGTGTAGATAAATACATTTGCGTATTTCCCTTGCTTGGTTCGATCTCTAACAGCCTTTAGCAGTTGAAGTTGTTCATCCACAATATCACCATTGTCCAATTCAGTGTCTAATACCAAATGCAAATCCTGATTAATTTGAAATTCAAAAAACGTTTTACCAAAATTTTCTTGATAGAAATCCCCAGATAAATCATGGTTGCCAACCGAATTCACCAAAGGCATGTTAAGTTGTTGAAAGAGCGAATGTTGGTATTTTCGTAAATCATTTTCAACATCCATAAATAAATCACCAAGACAAACCAACATGGCTGCGTTGCTGGTGTTAATTTGATCCAAATTTCCTAAAAGCGTATTTGCTGGGTAACCCGATTTATTCGTGCCATCTCCATAAAAATGGCCACTCACAATAAAAGTATAATCGCCAGTCGAATCAACCTGAATTTTTTTTTGATTAAAAGGTGAAACGTATTGTGCCGAACTGATCCAAATTTGAGCAAAAAGAACAATTAAAAAAAACTTTTTCACAATTTCACCTCCTCCTTTCTTACAGAAAATTCATAATTGGTGCTGTACAAAAGATACGTCGATTTGCCTCCCAGATTTGTCCCTAGATCGACTTTAAAACCTTGGTTACTTTTAAGAATTTCACCCGAATAACAATTAAAAACGGAATGATTATTTAACTCACTGATCAAGTTAATTTGTTCAAATTTCGAGTACCACGTGCTAAAATCGGACGAATAATTAAGGTTGGTTAATTGATTATAATTTTTAATCACCGATGCCTTCATTTCAACATCACTGCCAAAAGAAGTAATAAAAACCGAACCATTTTTCGCAGTAAATTCGCTTAACTTTACAAAACAGCGATCAAAAGAACCTAGAGAATTCATTTGTCCACTGGCACATTTTGTAAAAATAATTTTTGAAGTAATTGCTTGGATAAAATCACCTTTAGTTTGCGCAAATTGACAGGTTTGAAAACTTAAATCGGCTTTTTTTGCTTGAATGAAATTAGCAGGCAATGACACAAAATTACAATTAGATGCCACCAATTTCCCTCCATTAATTACTAATCGCGGTTGGTTGGTTGGGGATGATTGAATTATGATTTCTTGATCATTTCCACCAAAAAAATCCAATTCACCTTCTACTACAATTTTTCCTTTATCAGTGAAAACCAAAGTTTGATTTTTTCTAATTTGTAGCGTTTGATTTTTTGGAATCAGCAAAATTTCAGAAATAAGAATTTCTTTTTGTCTAAAAAAACTGAGTGAATCGTTGAGTTTCACAAGCGATGACTCTGACCGTTTTGGTTGAGTTTTTATACTGTCAATAGGTGCCAAAGAACGATATGAAGGCAAATCTGCGACACTAATTTCGAAAACGTGTTTACTGCCAGGAATATGTGCTTTTAAGACCAAATTTTTTAATTTTTTACTCGTGTAAGGCAATTCTAAAAACCAATAATGCGCATAAGTATTTCTAGCTTTGGCGGGTAGATTAAAAACTGGTTGAATAGGAATTTCTTCTTCTCCATCAATTAACAGCGAGGTGATTTGAATTGGAAAATCGCTGACAGGCGTCATGCTAATTTTAAGCGTTGAATCGTTAGAAGATTCCAAAAAGGCATGAAACGCTTTAGGTAATTGCACGTTTTTTCGAATCAAGGAAATGTTTTTAAAATAAGGTTCTAAGGAGAATTTTATATAGGCAAATTCATGGGCTAAAATTCCTCTTTTTAACGCTAATTCCTTTTCAATACTTGCAATAAATTTATCAAAATAAGCCTCGTCACAAATGCGTTCGAGCCCCTGAATATAAGCAACATAAAAAACTGGATCAGCAAAAAGGCGATCGTGAAAATCGAATCCAATTTGTTCATAGTCTTCAGGGGTGCGTTGACCCGCAATTTTAATGGTTTCTCGCACAGAAAAACTTTCATAACCAACAGGTTCCACCAAATCTGTTTTTGAATTATAGAAAAATTTAACATCGCTCCAATCCAACGAATGGTATCCTCCCACTAAATCGATAACCGCATGAAACCTTGCCATTTTTTCGAGGTCAAAAACCTGAGCCGTTGTTTTCTCCCCGCGTCTAAAGGCTTCCAATTGCGCGGCACCTTTTAAATAGGTTTCCACTAATTTTGGATCATTCTCGATTACACCACCGTCATAAGGTTCGGTGAAAGAGGAAGAAAATTCTGAATAGGGCTCGTCTATGTACACCCCATCTAATTCATCAATTCGCTTTTCCCAATATAATTCAGGATTCCAGCGCAAAATTGCACCTGGTGGGCGATTATTATCTCTTAAAATATGCTGTCCAAAATGTTCTTCGATTGCATAAATTCCTAAATCTTTGTCGTTCAATTGGAGGCGAATAAAATCATATTTTAAAGCAATAATTCCTTCAAATTTCAAGAGTTCGTGGTAAATCCATTCATACACGTAATTGCGTGTGCCCGGGTGTTGCAACGAAAATCGATACATTCCCAAAACTTCTTTTTCCGTTTTGATACGAAACGACCATTTTTCACCCTGGAGATGATCGGTCATGTGCCCTTTTAAGCGAATTTCACCTTTAATAGTGTCTTTCCCTTGAATCACCTTACAATCAACAAAATTATCGCCTTCGTTAATCTGAATCCCTCGATCCAAAGCCTCTTGCCGCTTATTTTTCAAAAACTCATAATCTTCGTCCGAAATAAGAAGTTTAAGTTCTTGAGGATCCACCGAATTTGCAAGATTTTTATTCTCACGGTAATTTGAAATAAAATCAATTAAATTGTCAAAGCCCTTTGTTTTAAGATACCGATTAGCAAAAAAGACCGTTATAACGCCTCCCAACAAGAAGATCAATAGAAAATGCCGAAACAATCGTGCTTTATTTATTTGAAATTTCATCCACCGATTTGATTGGTTCTTGTACGTAATCCTGCCCCGATAAGTTACTGATAAAAATGGTTAAAATTACGAGGTAAATCAAGGTAAAAGGATTGAGTGAGGCCACGAGCCAAGATTCGAAATAAATATTAAATGCAACAGAAGTGACAAATGCTAAAATCAAATAATTGTTTTTTATTGATTTGGTAATAATTGTAAACACCGCTCCGAAATAAGCCACCAAACCAATAATTCCAGCATCTAACCACATCGAAAGGTACGAATTATGGACTCCCCCCGAATGTCCCATTCGCGAAAGCCATGCATAATTAGGGCGCATTATGTTTTCGTCATGGCCAAAACCACCCCCAATAAAAAAATAATCTTGAATCTTAATCCATGCAAACCCCCACGCAATAATTCTTCCCGAACCCTGTTCAATCGAGTCCACTCTAAAATAACTTTGAAGCCCAAAAAATTCCACTATACCAAGGATTAAGTTAAAAATTTGATCGTTGAACGCCAAAAACCCACTTAATAAAATCAATGCAAAAAACCAGTTCAATTGAATCATCCGATACATCATGTAAAAGAGAAAAATACTCATCATCCCATTTCGAGAACCTGACCAAATCAATGATATAAAAATTACCGAAAAAATTAAGATGTTTTCCTTTTTTGTAAAGGTGGCTAACTTAAATTTTCGCACTAAAATCCACAAAATTAAGGTCAAATTTAAAATTACTCCTAACCCATTGGGATTGCCCAACACTCCTTTAAATCGACCTAGTCGCATGGCAATATCTGGCGCGACAAAGCGCAAAACAATACCAATCAAAAATATACCTATAATAAAGGTAATCAACGCTTTCCAAAACCGATCCCCATAAAGTCGATGGAGTAATAAGGTATAGGCCGGCACCACAAAATACAACAAAGCAAAAGAAATTGTTTTTTGAATTCCGACTTGAAAATTAATAGTATCAATCAAGGCAATGGACACAATGACCAAAAAAGGAACAAAATAAACGAACAATTTAGGGAGAGGCCTAAAAACCGCGCGATCTTTTACGTAAAACAAAAACAAGGTCAATGGAATTAAAGGTTTTAAATCTTTTGAAAATTGCAAATCATCGTGCGTCGCATTTTCAACAGGAACATAATCAGAAAGAATCAAGGTCCAAAGTGCTAAAATCAACAATTCGAAATATCGGCCTTTAAGTCCAAATAAAAATAAAAACAACGGAAAAACAGGATAAATGATGGGACCTCCCCAAACTCCAAGAATATAGAGCAAGGTCATAATCAAAATAAACTGCGAATGTTCCTTGTATGCAACGACCATTAAAGTTCCTCCACGTGTTTTAAATAGGATATACGTCTTTCCAACAAAAAAGTCAAGTTATTGGCGCAATTTTTTTCCCATTCATCTACCGAATGGATGCTTCGCCAACGATTAATTTGCAGGTAAATATCCGCTTGGTATTGTTTTTTTAAACTTGCAAAAGTTTCCTTGATTTTAATTTCTGAAAGATCGGTCGCCAAAATTTCAAACACCCGTTTCTTGAATTTTTTCTTAAATTTTTTCTTTGTCAACAAGGCATTAAACATACGTGCGGTAATTGCATCGCTTTTGGATAAAATTTTGAACATATTCAACTCAACTTGGTTTTTACCCTGATAAGCCAATCCGCAATCCAAATCATTCAAAATCCATTTCCATTGTCCATTTTTTGCCTTAAACCAAGTGGTGTTATTGTGCAACCAATCGCCATTAGCATAAAAAGTTTCAAAAATAATATAGTCAATAAACGATTTTATGCTGATCTGATCCTTAATTCGATCGTACACTTCTTTGTCCAATTCTCCCTTTTTAGGCAAATCCGAAATCAATGAATCAAACGCTAATTTATGTTTCAAATCGCCCTCTTTTAACAGCGATTCATGTCCATACACCTCGCAATAAAGTATCGTGACATCCCCTTCCTTTTTTCCTTCACGTTTGGCGATAAAATAAGCATCTAATCGCTCGCGTAAATTATAAATTCCCCAATAATTTCCATTGATAAAAACAGAAACCGGAAATCCTTCCAACACCAAAAGATTGGCGTTTTTAGCCAAACGATGCATTAATAAATCGGCAAAAAGGGTTTTTGAATTATCATTGCCTCCGTTTCGAAGCAAAAAGCTCTCTGATTTTTTGTTCCGAGCTTCGCCCCAAAAAGGGAAATTTAATTTATCCTTTCTCCCCAACGAATCAAGCGGGTAAAATTTCATTGATTTTTGAGGAAAATAACGGGTCGCATTTCCACTGATGCGCAGTTGACTTGGAAACTCGGCTTTTAATTCCCCTTTATCAAAATAATGCACCATTACCTTTTTAGCCCAATCATTTCCACGATTGGCAAAATTTGCCGAACGGTACCACCACGCTTTGTAAAAACCAGAATCGTTCATGGCACTTGCCCCAGGAACCATGATCCCGTTTTCCCAACCTATCAAATCATCCGAAGACATATTGATTGAAACCACTGGTAAATCACTTTTGGTTTGTTCGAAATAGGTGAACACTTTTTCTTCCGATTCTTCCATTTTTACCTCATCCCGCAATTTAATTCGCAAGGACTTTACCGAAGGAAACTCACCTTTTGGATGCCGCCAACGGATAGAAGTTGATTGATATATTAACCCAGTATTTCGAATTTCAGCGATTTGCAAATGATTGTCTTGATCTTTTAGGAAATGGTCTCCCCCATCTAACGAATAATAAAGCGATAAACTTGGATGATAAACTTTTAGTAAAGTATCGTTATTTTGTCCAAAGTCAAACGCACCTTGCGATTTTGTTTCAACGAGTTTCCTCAAATCCCAATCGACGGTTTTATAGGTATCGTTTCCAAAAATAGTTCGCTGAATAGCAGGAAAGACAAGCCATAAAAAAGCTAAGCTCAACCCAAAAAACAGGAATAATGAACTATCCCGAAAACGCCGTACCATCTATTTTTTAATAGGGATAAACAGAATGGTTGCCACTAAAACCAACATTCCTAGTCCTGTCAAAACCACCGAACCAAGTCCGCACCCAACGCCAATCAATAAAATCAAGGTTTGCCCAAGGATGGCTAATTTCGATTTTTCCTTGTCTTGCAAAAACAATAAGACGATGGCTGCCGCCAGAATCGACCCCGGAACAGAATATTTCACAATAGCGGCTAAAACTGCTATACCCATTCCTGTCACCACCCCATTTTCAACCACGGCGGTTTTGAATTTTTTATTGAGGATCAACTGCAAGACATAACTCAACAAACCCGCACAAAGTAGCTGAAAAATAAAAAGTGGGATTTGCGAAAGAGCAAATCCATTTAAACTGTCAACAAAAATATTTTTAATGGTTTCCATAGATATTCGAATCAATTAATTCAGATTTTTCATTCGTTAAATCTAGTGGTAAAAATAGGAAAAAATGCGCAATCCATCCTTTATGAAATTGCCCAAATCCTCCCACAATTTTTTTTGAGGAATCCAAATCATTCAAATCATTATCTTTACCCATGACTTTGCTTGCAAAGGCGTTAGACACAAATGACACAAAAAACAGATCAAATACTCATAATCAATAGCTTGAGAGGACTAGCGGCCACGGCAGTTTGTTTTTACCATTTTGTTTATACCACGGTCGATTTTATTGAAAACGAAACCGTTCGCTCCATTTTTTATTTCGGACATAAAGGCGTTGAACTATTTTTTATCATTTCAGGAATTGTGATTCCACTTTCGCTCATCAACAGCAACTATTCACTGCGGAATTGGAAAAATTTTATGCTTAAGCGGTTTATCCGCATCGAACCACCTTATTTAGTGGCTGTTGCCATTGGATTTACCCTTTTAGTGTTACGAAATTACGTTCCCGGGACGGTGTCTGCCGATTTAATTCCAAGCGCTAAAGAAGTGGTTTTGCACCTTGGTTATTTAATTCCTTTTTTTGAAAATACCCGCTGGATTAACGATGTTTTTTGGACCTTAGCCATCGAATTTCAATATTATTTGCTGCTTTCATTGTTGTTTCCTTTGCTCTTGCAAAAACAACTCATCTTGCGAATTACGTTCTACATGATCTTTATTGGCATCGGATTTTTACCCGTCTCAACTGGGTTTTTTCCGCATTGGGGGCCTTACTTTTTAGTCGGAATCGTCTATATTTTAAGGCGAACAGAACGAATTGGTTCACTTGAATTTGGGGCTTTGATGGTTTTATTAATTCCAATTATTTATCACCTTTTTGGCGCTATCGATTTAGGAATAGCATTTGTGGCCATTTTAGTCATCCACTATTTTTCAAGCTTTAAAACTAAACTTACCTTGTTTTTGGGAAAAATCTCTTATTCCTTCTACCTCCTTCACGCCATCATTGGGGCTTCGTTTGTGAATTATTTATCCCACCACGTTTCAGGCGGTTTTCAAAAAGTCCTCCTGATTATTGCTGGATTTCTAATCAGCCTTGGATCGGCCTATTTACTTTATCGATTCGTTGAAAAACCTTCCCATAATTGGGCCAAGAAAATCCCTTAAAAAGACATGTTCTTTTTGTCCAACAACTTCATCAAATATTGCCCGTATTGATTTTTCACCAAAGGTTTTGCCAAAGCTTCCAATTGCTGGTCAGTAATATACCCTTTTCGGTAAGCAATTTCTTCTAAACAAGCCACTTTCAGTCCTTGGCGCTGTTCAATCGAAGCAATAAAATTAGAAGCTTGAATTAACGATTCGTGAGTTCCGGTGTCTAACCAAGCCATCCCACGTCCCAATAATTCAGTTTTAAGCGTGCCTTCTTCCAAATAACAACGATTCAAATCCGTAATTTCCAATTCCCCGCGCGCAGATGGTTTTAACTTTTTCGCCTTCTCCACCACCGAATTATCGTAATAATATAAACCTGTTACGGCGTAATTTGATTTTGGATCCACCGGTTTTTCTTCAATGCCAACCACATTTCTATTCTCATCAAATTCCACCACCCCATAACGTTCTGGGTCAGTCACATAATAACCAAACACCACCGCTCCATTGGTCAAACCAGCTGCGTTTCTTAAGATTTTTGGCAAACCATACCCATAAAAAATATTATCTCCCAACACCAAACAAACCGAATCGTCCCCAATAAATTCCTCACCCAAAATAAAGGCTTGCGCCAATCCGTCTGGCGATGGCTGAACACAATACGAAATCGACAATCCAATCGAACTCCCATCTCCAAAAAGTTCCTCAAAAACCAACACATCTCGCGGGGTCGAAATAATCAAAATCTCACGAATATCGGACAACATTAACACCGATAAAGGGTAATAAATCATCGGTTTATCGTAAATCGGTAAAATTTGTTTCGATACCGATTTTGTCAACGGATACAAACGTGTTCCCGAACCGCCTGCGAGTATAATTCCTTTCATTTCCTTGTTTTATTCCTTCTAGTAAACGTCATTTTTTCAAATCTGTTACCTAATCACAAAAATAAAGTGAACAAAATCGATATTTAAAAACCATCAGCCAATAAATCAAACTTTAATTGGCAAAAATTTCATGAAACACCCCAGTTTTTCATTTTTTTTTGAATCTTTAACCCACTTGCTACGACTATGTTGAACAAACTTGCATTTGGAATTTTATTGAGCATCACCACCCTTGATTTTTAAAAAAAAGGTTTTTTTGGGTGGGAACTTTGCTGAACAAATGATTGGATTAGGCGTTTTATAATGTACTTTTGTACTGTATTTAAGAGACAATGATTGACAAACCAACGAAACGACCGCTGATTATTTCTGGCCCTTGTAGTGCCGAGACGCCCGACCAACTTTTGCACACTGCATTGGAGTTAAAGGCGACGGGAAAGGTGGATATTTTGCGTGCCGGGATTTGGAAACCTCGTACCCGCCCAAATTCGTTTGAAGGGGTTGGGGAGGTAGGTTTAAAATGGTTAATTGATGCCGGCTTGGAGACTGGCCTACCTGTTATTACGGAGGTTGCGAATGCGAAACATGTGGAAGCCGCCCTTAAAGCTGGTTTTACTAAATTGTGGATTGGCGCCCGCACCACCGTGAACCCTTTTACGGTGCAAGAAATTGCGGATGCTTTGCAGGGAACGGGAATTGAAATTTTGGTGAAAAATCCGATTAACCCGGATTTAAATTTATGGATTGGGGCGATTGAACGGCTTAAAAATGCCGGACTTGAACATGTGGATGCGATTCACAGAGGTTTTTCGTCAGTAGAAAATAAAACTTACCGCAATGCGCCGATGTGGGAAATTCCGTTGGCTTTAAAACAAGAATTCCCGGGTATTGTATTGATTTGCGACCCGAGCCACATTACGGGTAAACGTGATTTATTGCAACAAGTGGCGCAAAAGGCAATGGATTTAATTTACGACGGCTTGATGCTAGAAGCGCATATTGACCCTGCCAACGCATGGAGCGACGCCGAACAGCAGGTGACTCCGAAAAATTTAGCTGTTTTATTGGATTCCCTGATTTTGCGCTCGGAACATTCGGAAAATGTTGAACTAAATTCGGAATTGGCGATTTTAAGGCAAAAAATTGATTTGATTGATGAAGAAATTACCGCCCTGTTTGCTAAACGAATGGGAGTAATTGAACATATTGGTCGGTATAAACGCGACCACCACATTACGATTTTACAGCCCAACCGTTGGCGTGAAATTCAACAAAAACAGCTTAAAAACGGTCAGAAAAACGGCCTTTCGGCGAAGTTTATTGCGAAATATTTAGAGGCTTTACACCAAGAATCGATTCGCCACCAAACGGCGATTATGAATAAATAATGGATATTTTTATACCTCATACATCATTGATTTACAAGGTGGTAATTCCCGCGTCAAAGAGTTACGCCCAGCGCGCCATTTTAGCCGCCTCACTTTGTGAAGATGCGAGCTTTTTGACAAATTGTGGGACAAGTGATGATGTAAAACACGTAAAAGAAATTGCGCGTTGTTTTGGTGCCGAATTGACCACCGAAGGTCCCATTCTTTCAATGAAAGGGCGGATTAATGCCCCAACCCCTGATTTATTTGTTGGGGAATCTGGTTTAGGAATTCGGTTGGCGGTGCCAATTGCGGGTGTTTTGATGAAAGAGGTTTCAGTTACAGGACACGGAAGTATTTTAAAACGTCCGATGCGAGAATTTAACCAATTTTTGCCTCAGATGGGGTTGAATTACAAAGATGCGAATGGTTTTTTGCCTTTGTCGTTAACCGGAAAGGCCAGGGGGGGGGAAATTGAATTGGATGGGAGTTTGAGTTCGCAATACCTTTCTGGATTATTGATGGCCTTGCCTATGTTGAAGGAGGATTCGGTGATTGTTGTGAATAAGTTGACGAGTAAACCTTATATAGACATTACCTTGGATGTATTGGAACGTTTTTCGATTGTGGTAAGGCACGAGAATTATGAAAGATTTTGGATTGGGGGGGGACAAAAGTATCGCGCCAATTCGTTTAAAATTGAAGGGGATTATAGCGGGGCATCGAATTGGATGGTTTTTGGTGCGATTACAAAGGACATTGATTTGTTTGGTTTACGAAAAGACAGTCGGCAAGGGGACAAAGCAATGTTGGATGCTTTGCGAGCGGCGCAGGTTAATTTTTCGTGGCAAGGAGATGTTTTAAGGATTGAAAAATCGACCGTTGAACCTTTTGAGTTTGATGCGACAGAATGTCCCGATTTGTTTCCTGCCTTGGTGGTATTGGCGGCTGCTGCTACTGGTAAATCTACCTTAATTGGCGCAAATCGGCTGGTACATAAAGAAAGTGATCGGGCAAGTGTTTTGCAAAAAGAATTTGGGAAACTTGGGTTGGAAATTGTTCGAGAAGAAGATCGATTATTCGTGCTGGGTACAGGCAAATTGTCAGAAGGTGAAATTGATGCGCATAACGACCATCGAATTGCCATGGCGGGGGCGATTGCAAGTGCCTTGACCGATTCAGGCATTACCATCAAAGGAGCGGAATGTGTGGCTAAAAGTTACCCAGATTTTTGGGAGAACTATATCCCCAAGTGTTTGGCGTGAATTGAAGTTTTGGCTGGATTCCAAGGATCGGAATAAGAACGTTTGAAAAAAATTTCTTGTATGTAAGCAATTGTTCGGACAATCCGTAAAAACATCCCAAAATAAAATACCATACACGGCAAATAAATTATAAAATAAGACATGGGAATGTGGTTTTTTTGTCGGTACCACGAATACACAATAAATTTAACAATATTGGATGCTGTGTAAAGTAAAATATTTGTGACAAAGATATTAAGAAACAATGGTCGGTAAAATGTCAACATGAATACCAAATAAAAATACCATTTAAAGTTGAGTACTACGTTATAAAGTATGTTTTCAAATGCCCCAATAAAATCCAAAAATTTAAACGCTTTGCTTGGATAAAGTACATCTTTGTGTTTTCGCATCCTGAACCTTACTAACGATTTATCCCAACGCAACCGTTGTTTTACTAATTTTTTAAACGTGTTTGGCACCGAGGTTAAACAATTTGCATCTTGTGCAAATTTAATTTTATAGCCTTTTTTACGAATTTTTACCGTGATATCTCCATCTAAACCCGGACCAATATCCCAACCCTTTATTTGTTGAATAACATCGGTACGGAAGGCACCAAATGCTCCGGAAACAATTCTATAAATTCCTAAATACGAAGTCACGACCCTACCCGCCGTGATAGTGTTGTAATATTCGATTCCTTGCAGGGTAGTTGCCAAACTTTCTTTATAATTCCTGACATTTACATTTCCCCCAACTGCTCCAACACGTTCATCCATAAAAAATGGAATGAGAATTTTTTCCATCGCATCGCTGTCGTATGAGCAATCGGCGTCAAGGTGGATAACAAATTTACCTTTAGCATAACGAAGGGCCAAATTTGCAGCGGAAGCTTTACCCCCACGCACCTCATTTCGCAAAAACATGGTAATTAAACCCGCTCTTTCAAGTGATCGTCCAATAATTGGAGTGTCATCGTCCGAACCATCATCTACTACAATAATTTCAATGTTTTTATAGGTTTGTTCTCCTAAGGAAGTGACGAGTTTATGTAGATGTTTTCCCTCATTTTTACCTGGAATTAAGATGGATACCAATGGATTTTCAACAAATAATCGTTTTCGAGCGTCGGCGCGTTTTGTACGTTCTGACCACCGTCTGATTTTTGCTAAATTGAGGACAACGAATTCGAGTAAAAAATAACGGACAAACTCAAAGACAAAATAAAACCAAAACAATTCGAAGAAGTACGCTGGGGTTAGCGTTGCTATGAATCGGAGGTAATTTTCAAAGAGTGCATCCACGGTTACGAAAAATCAGCAATCAATTCGCTTAAATGCTTTTCATACGATTTTGAATAATCCAACGGAATTACCCGGGTATCAAAATTCACTTTGAGGTTTTCAAATCCTGACTTGATCAATTCTTCAAGAATAACTACCACTTCAGTGATGATTTTTTTCGCAATTTTTGCAGGAATTGCGTTCATGGACATCACAATGGTCGATGAACTTTCAAAAGCGATTACATCAGAAGTACGAATATTACTCCGGATCACAGCCACTAAATCTTTAAGGAGGCGTATTTGTATATCGCTGCCTAACGTAGAGTATACTTGCGATGAATTACTGATGTGAATCGCGCAAATATTACTTAAGCCTTCGGTTTGTTTTAGACGTTCGATTTCATATTTCAACATTGTACGGAATGTGTCATATTTAATCGTTCCAACCACATCATCAATATCTTTTGAAGTTGTGTTAAATCCTTTTATGGCGGCCAGTTCACCCTTTTTAGTTAACCTAAACGACTTAATTTCAGTGGACACTAAATTTTCGACTGTTTTATCATTTCCACATGACAAACATTTGGCGTTTACAAAGTAATCTTGAAATTTATGATCGCAATTATTACATTCGTGTATAACAGAAGGTTTATCGTAATCCACCCCAATATGACGCAAACGTTTGTTACATTTTGGACAATCTAATTTATCGTCAATCGCGTTGCGGTAATCTTTCATTGGCCCTACATATCCACACGGAAAATGGTGAATAATATCGTCAGGCGTGGTGTTTGAACTTGAACATTTCGGACAAACTTCGCGGTAACTTAAATGCCCACTCGAACAAGTGGAACACAAATAAACGCGGTCATAATATTCAGATCTTAATATTCCTTCTTCTTCCGCAATTTTTAATATATCCAGCACTATGTGATCTTCTGAATGTTCAAAATTGACCGACAAAAGCGGGTAATAATAATTAAAATTTGAATAAATATAAGGAACAGGCTCAATTACCTTTTGCTCTTTTGAATAGAGGAGCGTGATCAGTTTAGTGATCAATTGCGCCTCAAAAGATATTGAATTGGTAAAGGTAAGGTCTTGAATTTTTAACAAAATTCGTTCAACAATAGGACTAATTAAATTTAATTCGGTAACAGATTTAATGCTACCATCTGCCAATTGGGTGATTACCTCATCTACAAAATCTTCCTTTTTTAAGAGAAAGATAGGTTTTAGATAAATATCCGGTTTGGTGCTCGATCGAATGGAAGAAATCATTAATCGAACAAAATCCAAATTTTTACATTCTATGATAACCGCATTATGAAATTGCACTTCTTCGATAGGAACGATGGTGAGATTTTTAATAAACAAAAAAGAATACCCCCCATACGTTAAAACGGATTCAGAATTATCCTTATGTTGCACAACTTGCTTCATTAGAAAGTCCGTTTATTTAATTTCACACTTAATTTATAATAGCGTTTCCAAATCTCTAAATCACTTCCAAGGGCAGGAACTACATCTGCCGCGATGGTTCTTTTTGCCGGTTCAAATCGCTTTTGAAACTCTTCCGGCACTAATACAGTGGATGAATAAAACCGTTGAATTTTACCTTCACTTTGTTTTCCATCAGGGAAGTTAACGGTAATAATATCACCTTCTTTTACATACCTCAAATCTCCTTGCTCAAAATATCCTTTGATATAGACAGAATCTGATTGATAGATGGTGATAATGATCTCACTTTTTAGGGCAACTTCGTAAGGTTCTTTATAAATTTTGGCAATATAACCATCCACAGGAGCAATAAAAACGCGGTAAGGTGAATACGAATTCCCTTGTCCAATTTGCGATTGGGTCATTGTCGAATCACTGATACCCAAATCAAATAACTGTCGTTTTAACACACCGTTTTCAGATCTTTTTAGTTTTATTTCTGTTTCCAACTTACTAATTTGATAATCCAAATTTGTCAAGTCACGATCGGAGGCTGTGCCAAGAATGACTTCGTTTTCCATTCGTTTTAACTGTTTTTTATACGAATCTAAAAGTTCACTATCTCCTCTGATCCGGCCGTTATTCAAATCGATATTTTTTTGTAGTGTGTACATTTCTCGCTCCGACCAACCTTCTTCGTCGGCATTTCCTTCTGCCATTTCCATTTCTTGCGCCATCTCAATCGGATCTTCAATCAGATAAGTGAACAAGGTATCGCCCTTTTTCACATCTTGCCCTTCTTCGATATAGTACTTTTCAATTCTAACATCCTGTGTTTCGCTAATTTCTACACTATCAAAAATAATTTGACCATCGGCAGAAATAAAAAAATTATTTATAAAAAAATAGCGCAATAGAAAAAACAAAATAGTTCCTAATATTGCCAAATACACTACCCTATCCCAGTTAAAACGAGTTTTTTGTTTCTCGTTAATTTTTTCTTCGAGGTAACGCAATTGAGAATTCTCTCTTCGCTTAAAATTAAGACTTCTCATTCGGTGCGACCTTTCTTATCAAAACTAATAATTCGCTGCAAATCATGGTATGCAAATTCATTAACTTTCAACGAATCTTGTAAAACATCTATTTTATCTTCCATCTCTAGACGATTAATAAAGTCTTCGGTTCGCAGTGCGATGACAACTTTTTCTTTATTTGCATCCACAAAGGGTTTTAATTTCTTAATTAAGAAGTCGGTATCAACATTTTCATAACACATAAAATACACTTTATCAACTATTTGAAACAGTTGATCCATCACAAACTTATCGTAATGTTTCGGTACAGAAATTTCTAATTTTAAATCATTTTCTTTACAAAAACTGCTTACTTCAGCCACAAAAATGACATATTTGTTCAATAAATCTAGTCGATCGGTTTCCCAATTGTCAAAAGTATGTGGTTCGACATCCAAATGTATTCCTGTTGGTTTGGTGTTTGGATATTGCAACATTACACGATTTAAATACCCTGTTATGTCTTTGTTATAAAATAATTTGTTGTCTCCAAGCATAAAATAGAGTTCGCTATTCTCCGAAGCATATTGCATAAACTTCTTTTTCTCAGTTGACGGATCGGTGTCTGAAACCGCCACAATCAATTTTCCAAATTCGTTGTACAAAGCATATTCTGCTAAAAAATCACTGGTGTACGATTCAAATGTCTTGCTCCAAATATAAACATCGCGTTTTTTGTGTGTCACATATTGGCATAAATCACCCAATGATTGATTTTTTATTAGCTGATCAATTGAGATTCCGGGAATTTTTGTGTGAATTTTAAGAGCTTTAAGATAAAGTCCTTGCAATATTTCTATCAATTCAATATCGGCCTCCACCAATTCGTCAAATAAACCTAAACCTAAGAAGGGGTCAACTCCATTATCACTTAATCGTTCTTTTACCTTTTCAATGCGCAAACGTTCACTGATTAATTTTCGTTTTTTATAAGTGTCCACGAATCGTTTCATTTGACCTCTAAATTCGTGCGCCGTATTCAAAACTTCTTCTTGCAATAAAGATTGATCACGCGCGAAACGCTCATTTTCGTATATCCACTTTTCGTGTTCAACTTCGTTGTTTAGTTTAGTATCAAATGTAAGTGGAATCGTTAGGTTAACACCGGCGGTGAAAAAACCACGATCTTGATCAGTAACAACGTCAAAATAATTGTATCTCAAAAAGGGTTGTAACCCAACTTCGTGGTACCACTTAAAATATTCAGTGTACGAAGAATTGCCTAAAATACTGTCTGTTTGGATCCCCATGTATTTAAAAATGGCGTCATAATTCAAATCAATAATAGGCAGGTCGGTGCCTAAAGGTTGAATTGTATCTGCTTGGATTCCTAAATAATCGTTATAACTTTTATAGACATTAATTAAACTTTCGACCTCAGAAAGTTTAATTTCTACTTGAATTAATTGTTCTCTTCTTAATTTTTTGAGAATTACGAGGTCACGAATTAATTTAAATTGTTTGCGTAATCCGATTAATCGAAGTCCCAACAGCCTCATTTTTATATTGTTAAAAGAATAAACTGTTTGATCAAATCGCGCTAGGAAATATTGACTTTCTTTTGCTACATCATTACTTAATTTTTCACGTAAGATTCGATCTTCCATCATTTGAGCCATTACCTTATTCTCAAAATAACCTCCATCTAATACATCCCATCTTAAGCCTGCCTGAAACCTGCGCTGATAAGCAATATTGTCTTCGATATCCTCTAATGGATCGACATTAAAATTTTCGACGTAATTACCAGAAAAATCAACTCCAAGATCCGTACGCAATTGTTCGGCACGTTTTTGCAAATAAATTGACCGATCAGGGAAATGAGTGCTACTTTTTATGGTTGAAATTTGACGAATCACTTCTAAGGAAGTGTCTTTAAATTCCATTGGCGAATATGAATAATTATGAAACATCGCCTTTAGCTCGGCAATTTTAGACTGCAACACAGAATCCTCTTGGCCAAAGCCAGGCTGAAAAATCAAAACTATAAGACAAGTAATTAATAACTTCATAGGCACAAATAGCTACACAAATATAACTTTTTTGACATTATTTATGTCAATTTAAGATCAGGAATAAATATAATCTTTCTCACAGCTTAATTACAAGTATATCTTTGAATCCCCCCATATTTGTTCCATTTTAATTTTATCCGCATAAAATCATAAAAAAAATCACTAATAGGTCAATACGAATTAACAACCAATAAGTTGCGAAATTTTAAATTAACAGGTGCGATTTTGTGAAATATTGGGTAAAATTAGTTGAAAGGAAGTGCGATTTTAGCTCCGCAATCAAAATGTCCTTTGGGACATGCTTTGTACCCATGTAATCCACATGGGCGACAAGAAAGTTTTTCTTCTACCTCTGCAATTTTTGAATCGTCGGACAGCGGACCAAACCCAAAAGCAGGCACGGTTGAGCAGAAAAAGGCGATCACTGGCGCATTCATTGCGCTGGCAAGATGCAAAGGAGCAGAGTCGTTTACAAAGGTTCGTTTGGCTCGTCCAATCAATGCTGCGGATTGCAAAAGCGATAGTTTACCTGCTAAATTGACACAATTTTCAGTGCCTGCATCATTTATAATTTGATTAATCAAGTGCTCATCCGAAGGTGCTCCGATCAAACATATTTTTACGTTAGCGGATTGATTTTGAATTATTTCGACCCATTTTTTTAGTGGCAATTGTTTTGTAAACCAGACAGAAGCAGGCGCCATAACCACAAAATCACCAAAATGCTGTGTAAGGTTGGAAACAACTAATTTGTCTTCTTCACTTGGGTACAGTTTAGGTTTTAAAGGGTGCTTACAATTGGACTCGATTTCTTCGTCAATCAACTCATAATTACGTTCAACTTCGTGTTTCCCACTTTCCAAATCATGTTTTATTTTTCGATCGTAAGCAAACGAAATTGGATTGGAGGAATAACCACTCTTTAAATCGGCTTTGATAAACCAAGTGATAAAACCAGTGCTTGCGTAACGTTGTAAATTATACACATTGGCATAATTAATTTTTCTCAATTTTTTGATAACCGAAAATAGATTTTTATATTTTTTTTCTTTCTTGTTCCAGACAATTACCTCATTGATAAAGGGATGATTAGCCAGTAAAGATTCATTTCCCTTTCTAACAAGAATATCAATTAAACAAGGTTCTGTCGCATGTTTATGCAAGGTTTCTATCAAGGACGTCGCCAAAATCACATCGCCAATAAAGGCTGTTTGTATGATGAGAATTTTTTTCAAAATTAGCTTAAATGCTTGTATTCATCTCGCACGGTGTCATCAATTGAAATTGAACGACCATTTCCATCAACCCGAACAAAAGTAAAGATTGTTGAACAAACTTTTTGTTCTTCGCCCGAATAAAAATCCTTCTTACGTGCTTCGATATAAACAGTTAAAGAAGATTTTCCCACCCTTCTAACCACTCCAAAAATAATCACCTGTTCGCCAATTTTTACAGGACGTTCAAAAACCAATTCGTCTATTTTTACGGTGACCATGTTTGGGTTTTTGCACACACTACAAGCCCATGTCGCTGCAGATTCATCCAACCAAGCCAGCATATTTCCTCCAAAAAGATTCCCGTTGACACCGATGTCCTTGGTCATACATAATTTAATCGCTAATTTTTCCATTTTTATTTTTCAATCATTGACAAAAGGGTATTTGCCCATTGTTCAGTTGTTAATTTCATTCCAAGTTCGTGACTCTTCGCACTCATTTTAAGCAAGGATTCCTCCTTCAAACTCATCATTTTTTGCATTGCATTTTTTAGTGCTTGTAGATCGCCTGCTTTAAATTCGAAACCGTTCCCGGCATCCTTACGCAAAGATTCATCTTCCAAAAAAAGCTCTCGAGAACCTATTTCATCGCTCAATATCAATGGAAATCCTGCTATTGCGAATTCTTGAACACTGACACCCCAAGGTTCAAACTTACTTGGCAAAATATATACCCCCGTCTCACAAATATACGGTTCCATTTGATTGGGTTGAACAAAACCAAGGTGTTTAATTTTAGGGTGTTCGATTCGTTTTTCCCATTCTTGTCCAGTTCCTGCACACCATAGTTCCCATTCGTTTGGTGATTCTTCTTGAAGTTGTCGAAAAGCCTCCCATAATTCAAAAATCCCTTTATGCTCGACATACCGCGCAACATAAATGAACTTTTTGGGGAAAGCGGCTTCTTTTTTGGTTCGATTTGTGTGGTACAAGTTTTCAAATAAAGGCGAATTTGCGCAATAGAAACCAGTAATTGTATGTTTTCCAAAACCCAATCGCTGTGCAAATTCTACTTGTTTTGAGCCTGGGACCCAAGCATGGGTAAAATACCGCTTTAAATAGATTGGCGATACCCGAGCTGCAATGTGTTGTTTTAACGTTCCTTTCCAATGATTATCGAGCGATAAAACCCGAACCACCTTTTTATCCAAAGTTTTGACGATTTTCAAATAATCCTTGTCCATCCAACCACTGCAAACCACAATATCTGGGGAAAACTGAAGAATTTCGCGTGTTAATTCATTCGTTTTACCCGACTGTTTCGTAATCACCTTTAAACGGTTAGAATTTTCGAATTCGAAGGGTGCCTCAGTGTTTGTTGGCCAGCGAATAATCAAAACTTCGGCATTTTCAGACAGTTTTTCGGCACAGGCTAAAAAATATCCTGCAATTTCACTGTATAAAAATACTATTTTTGTCATTCAAACTATTAACGGTACAAAAGTACATTTTTGATTTATGTCTACGCTAAAACATACTTTTTTTTGTCCTTCCATTTCGTTGGGGATCCTTTCAGAAGATGAATCGAACCACGCGGTGAGAGTTTTAAGGTTACAAAACGGGAATGAAGTCACCTTAATTGATGGAAAAGGCAGGCGGACAATTGCAAAAATCACAAATGCCGATCGGAAAAAATTAGAATTTTCAATTTTAGCTGATTTTCAAGCTCCGCCGCCAAAAACAAACATTCACATTGCCATCGCTCCAACAAAAAACTTGGATCGATTCGCTTTTTTTCTGGAAAAGGTCGTTGAAATTGGTGTTCAAGAAATTACTCCAATCCTGACAAAAAATTCAGAACGCAAAGTGTTGATTCCTGGCAAAATAGAAAAATATGCCCTGACCGCGCTCAAGCAATCAGGAAATCTTTTTTTACCTGTATTGAACGAAGTTGTTTCCTTCAAATCGTTTATGGATATGAATCATTCTACTTCGCAATGCTTGATTGCTCATTGTGATGAGGATAATCAAAAGGTCGAATTGAAAAATGTTGTGCTTCCTGAAAAAAATGTCTTAATTTTAATTGGTCCAGAGGGCGATTTTACGAAAGAAGAAGTTAACTTAGCAAAACAAAAAAACTTTACTCCCGTTAGTTTGGGTGAAAGTAGATTGAGAACAGAAACAGCAGGAATTGTAGCATGTCATACCGTAATTATTATATAATTGGCTTTTTGACCGTTTTATTGGTTTCTTTTCGAGGAACGAGCCAAAATACAAACAATGCTTATCAAATTGCCTTGTTAAAATACAAAGGTGGTGGCGATTGGTATGCAAACCCAACGGCCTTAACGAATTTAATCAAATTTTGTAATAAAAATCTTGGCACTACTATTTCTAGCGAATTTGCCACAGTTGATGTCAGTGATCCCGAATTATTCAATTATCCATTCATTCACATGACTGGGCACGGGAACGTTGTCTTTAGTCCTGCCGAAGCAGAAAATTTACGTAATTATTTATTGGGTGGAGGTTTTTTGCACATTGATGACAATTACGGAATGGATCAATTTATTCGTAAAGAGTTAAAAAAGGTGTTTCCAACGGTTGATTTGGTTGAATTGCCCTCAAGTCATGCCATTTATAATCAAACCTATAAATTCCCAAAGGGATTGCCAAAAATTCACGAACATGACGGTAAAAGAAGTCAAGGTTTTGGGATTGTTTATGAGGGCAGGTTAGTGTGTTTGTATACGTATGAAACAGATTTAAGTGATGGCTGGGAAGATACTGAAGTACATGGCGACAGTGAAGAAAAAAGATTAGAGGCGTTGAGAATGGGTGCAAATATTATTGAATATGCGTTTACATCGGTTCACTAAATTTTTCTTTTTTTGCGGGTTTTTACTTTCTGGGTTAGATGTATTTGCCTTTGCTGATTCAACCAAGAACGTTTCCTTGTCTCCTTACCGAGATGAATATAATCCTTGGTTTACACTCACCAAATTCCAACGTGGATTCGACAGCGATTCGTTGCGCCTTAGTCTCAATATTTTAGAAACAAAACCAAGAAAAGAATGGAATCGGCAAGACAGTTTAGAATTTGCCCAATCATCTTTACAAACAGGAAACATTGCCTTATCCAATTATTATTTTGATGCTTTGTCAGTGGATTACGACACTGAGAATGTGTATTGGTGGGAACAAATGATGCTTTTTCTTCAGCAAAAAGAATACGAAGCAGGGATCGAATCCATTCACAAATCGGTGACCGGGCGCGCGGATTACTCGAAAATTTATTTTATTGATCGCTTACTTTTGAGTTATCTCGAAAATGAAAAAGACGATAAATGGTATCGTACACAGCGCACCTTAAAATGGGATGTAGATTCCTCCTTAATCCTTGAAGATAAATCGAGTGAACGCTTTAAAAATGAGGTATTAATTCCTTTAGAAAATTTAAATTTTGTGATTCATTTGATGATTCATTATATCCATGCGGATGATCCGATTCTTGCCTCGGCCTGTTACGAAATGGGAATCATCCTCGAAAATCATGTGTCGTTAACTCAAGCCTATATTGCGTATAGCTTAGGTCGCAATTACAATAAATGGGACAAACGAATTTTAAAGAACATTAAAGCTGTAAAGGCAAAATTGAGTGAAAAAAAATACAAAATTCCAATTTTTAGGCGGTATTTCCCTCGCATCGAAAAATGGCGTTTCGAATACGAAGTTTTAAAAGAAAAACTCTTGGCTTCTAATGGCGATACCTTGGTCGAGGAAACACCTAAAATGATGGTTCCAAAAAAAGAAATCAATCTTCCTTTTCGAGTAGACCTTGTAATTGTTATTGGTGTCTTCCTTTTAATTATACTTGTCATCTTTTTTCTAAAAACTAATAAAAAATAATGTTAATGAAATTAATCAACCTACTTTTAATCGTTTTATTTTTTGGCATTTTTTCGTGCAAAAACCCTGAAGAATTGGTCGTAGAAACTGTAGAAAGTACACCAAGTGCTACCATTGTGAACGATTTCAAAGCTTTCAGTAATTCGGCTCCAACAGGCATCACGGCTGTTGCCATTAAAGGAAATAAAATGAGTTTAACGGTTCAATATAATGGTGGCTGTCAAAAACATACATTTCAACTACTTGGACATCGCATGATCTCAAAATCGTTGCCACCTCAACGCAGCATTCTCCTATTTCATGATGCAAATGGAGACGATTGTCGTGAATTAGTTCAAGAGGTATTGGTTTTTGAAATCTCAGCCTTGGGTTACAATAGCGAAGCAACCACCCTTATTTTAGAAGGTTACGAGCCTCAAATTTTGTTTACGCCGGTGAAATAAATTTAGGTTTGATTTTCTCAACTCATTTACCTGCATACAATTGAGCAAAATCTTTTGCAAAATACGTCAAAATCACATCTGCACCTGCGCGTTTGATGCTTAACAACATTTCTGGCATTGCTGTGTTGTACGTTAACCAACCTTTTTCGCATGCCGCTTTCAACATGGCATATTCGCCACTCACGTTGTATGCCGCAATGGGCAAAACACTTGATTCTTTGAGTAAATGAATGATGTCAAGATAACAAAGTGCTGGTTTAACCATCAAAAAATCTGCACCTTCAAGTGTATCCAATTCCGCTTCTCGTAACGCTTCAATTTTGTTGGCGGGATTCATTTGATAGGTTTTTTTATCACCACTTTTTGGTGCTGAATCCAACGCTTCGCGGAAAGGGCCATAAAAGGCACTTGCATACTTAGCGGTGTAAGACATAATTGAAGTATCTTCAAACCCATTTTTATCCAAAGCTTCTCGAATAAATCCAACCCGTCCGTCCATCATGTCCGAAGGTCCAATAATATCAATCCCTGCTTGCGCTTGACACACGGCCATATCTGCTAAAATCGGCAAAGTTTGGTCGTTTAAAATAAGTCCATTTTCCACCAAGCCGTCGTGTCCATCCGAACTGTAAGGGTCCATCGCAACATCACTCATCAATACAATTCCCGGAAATCTTTCCTTTAATTGACGAATCGCTTCGAGATAGAAATTAGAGGATTTTAGTGAATACGAAGCTGTTTTATCTTTAAAATGATCTTGAACAGCGGGAAATAAAACAAACGTTTTTATACCGAGTCTAATACATTGATCAATCTCATGCATTAAATCACTTAAATTCATTCGAAAAATCCCTGGCATCGAACTAATTTCTTGTTTTTCCAGATGCGATTCGAGCAAAAAGATGGGATAAATCAAGTGAGCGGGCCGCAAATTAGTTTCTTCAATCATTTGACGAATGACTTCATTTTTCCTATTTCGACGTGGTCGGATTTGCATGACTTTTTTTTGCAAATTTACGATTAATGATGGAAATTAACTTTAAATCCAGCCGAGAACTTACTTCAAAAGACAATATTCATGCGGTATTTGATAATTTTATGGTTTACTATCAATAATCTTTGAGAAAATCGATTTATTTTTTTAGTTTTGAAACAAATTAAAGCTATGAATTCTGCCTTTTCTTTATTAATGATCTCGATTGTGGGTCTCGTCTTATTTTCATGTAGTGGAGATGGCGTAGGCGTATCACCTGATCAACTAGATAGCGATGAGTTAATTGTAGTAACAGACAATGTTTTAGATTCAACTGAATCGATGAACACAAACATTAATGGAAAAATTTTCAGCATTCCATCTCCTATTCAAATGGTGAGTTTGATTAAAAAACAAGATGACGTTTACAATGCTTCCGTGATGACAGATGCAGGAAATGTGGATAAATTTACAACCACGTTCAAACGAGCAATTAATATGGGGGTGTATGGCGCAGATTTAGGGTATGCAACCATTTACGAAAAAAATCTTCAAGCGGTTTCTTATTTAAATTCTGTTGATAAATTATCCACTGAACTTGGTATTGCGGGAGCATTTGATGCGGATTTAGTTCAACGGTTCATTGATAACGGAAACAACCAAGATTCTATGCTCATTATTATGTCAGAAGGTTATCGAAAAGGTGACCAATTTTTGAAAGATAATGAGCAACACGATTTGGCATCCTTAATTTTAACAGGTGGATGGATTGAATCTATGTTTTTTGCGACAACTTCATTTCAAAAAACAAAGAATCAAGAAATTGCCAACCGAATTGGTGAACAAAAGACGGCATTAAAAACTATTGTTGATCTTTTGAAGGATTTTAACGGCGAAGGAACTTACACCGATTTAATTACGAAATTAACTGATTTACAAACAGATTTCGATAAAATTGAGTTTAATTACCAATTTGTTGAACCTGTTACCATTCCTGAAAAATTTCAAACCAACATCAAAAGTAAATCTTATGTCAAAATTGACGAAAAGATTATCGGTAGCATTACCAAGAAAATTAAAACAATTAGAAACGAATTAATCGGATAACAATGAAAAAACAACTTTTAGTGCTCATATTATTCGTTTTAGCAGGATCTGGTTTTTCACAAGAATGTGATTCATTAACTGCGATTTGCAACAAGCATCTTTCGGCGGATGCTAAAAAAGGGAAAATTTTTATTTCCGATGGTCAGGTTTATAAAGCATTTGTGGATGCCGAACAAGCAGCAGAATTCAAAGTAACTTTGTACGGCGGATCAACGTATCGTATAGCTGGGACAGCTGGAGAAAAAGACAATTATGTGATTTTTAATGTCTATGATGAGGAGCGAAATTTACTTTTCACCAATAAAGATTATAAAAACAAACCGTATTGGGATTTTAAGATAGATAATACACTAGATTGTTATATTGAGGCGTATTTGGATGTGGATAAAAAAGTGTCAGGTTGCATAGTTGTGTTACTTGGATTTCAAAAATAAAATAGATTTAGTTTACTCGTAAATGAGCCAACGGATATTAAAAGCCTTAATGCAACTCTTCGCAATTATTGCGAGGCTGGATGAAGAAATTGATTTGCAAAACCCGGTCACGAACGGAAATGGCAGAAAAATTGTTCATGCCTTTTTAACGCAGGAATTAGGTTCGGCAGCCGTTGAAGAATATTTAAATTTATTCGACGAATTTTTGATCGCTTATCAAGGAAAGTCAACCAAAAAAGACGGTGTTCGAAAAAAAACATCTGTTCATTCTGTAAAAGTACTTCGCATCTGTACACAAATCAACGAAGAATTGGCGCAACGCCAAAAAATGATTGTGTTGGTGCGAATTTTAGAATTTATAAATACCAATGAATCGGTAACGGAGCAAGAATTACAATTTGCACAAACAGTCGCAGAAACTTTTAATTTATCGATGGAGGAATACAATGAAATCAAAGATTTTGTTGAAAGCCCTCTCAGTAAAATTATTGACGATTCGAACTTACTATACATTACTGGAAATCCTGTTGAGAATTTTGTCCACGCAAAACATATCTATGCAGATGGCATTGATGGCGAAATTCGGGTATTGAAGATTGAGAGTGTAAACTTTCACTTTTTTAAATATTTAGGAAAATCAGAGGTAAATTTAAATGGGCAGCCTGTTCGTCCTTATCGGCATTTAATCTTAAATCAAGGGAGCTCTATTCGTTCTTCGAAAGTGAGTCCAATTTATTACAGCGACATCATTGGAAAATTTTTGGCAGACAATACACAAACGAAGATCGTATTTAAAGCAGAAAATGTTGTTTACCGATTTAAAGCGGGGAATATTGGACTTCACAATTTTAATTTTGCTGAAGAATCTGGTTCTTTACTTGGGATTATGGGGGGATCGGGTGCTGGTAAATCTACCCTATTAAATATCCTCAATGGGAACTACGCGCCTAACGAAGGTTCCGTTACGATCAATGGTGTTGATATTCATAAAGAAAAAAGTAAAATTGAAGGGGTTATCGGGTATGTTTCTCAAGATGATTTATTGATTGAAGAATTGTCTGTTTATCAGAATCTGTTCTATAACGCTAAATTGTGCTTCGGAGGATTGAGTGAGCGAATGATTGCAAAAAAAGTATTATCCCTTTTAAAATCATTGGGATTATACGAAATAAGAGAGTTAAAGGTCGGCAGTCCACTTGATAAAACGATTTCTGGTGGACAACGAAAGCGGGTAAATATTGCTTTAGAGCTTATTCGTGAACCTTCTGTACTGTTTGTGGATGAACCAACTTCAGGATTATCTTCTCGAGATTCTGAAAACATCATGGACCTTTTAAAGGAGCTTGCGTTGAAAGGCAAACTTATTTTTGTGGTCATTCATCAGCCTTCTTCAGACATTTTCAAAATGTTTGATAAATTATTGATTTTAGATGTTGGTGGTTATCCAATCTACAATGGAAATCCGGTGGATGCAGTGATTTATTTCAAAAATCTAATCAACCACGCAAAAAGTAATGAAAGTGAATGTCCTGTTTGCGGTAATGTAAACCCCGAACAGATTTTCAATATAATCGAATCGAAAGTTGTGGATGAATACGGTTCAATGACCAGACATCGGAAAGTATCACCGAAAGAATGGAATGAACATTATTTAGCTGAAATGAATAAGAATTTGCATTCAATTGAGCATCAGGGAAATGAAATTCCAGAAAGTACTTTCAAGAAACCAACCATGTTCAGCCAACTTGGGGTGTTTTTTGTGCGTGATGTTTTGTCTAAATTGACGAACAAACAATACATGATTATTAATTTGTTAGAAGCACCAGTTTTAGCGTTTGTATTGTCATTCTTTGTCAAGTTTTACAACAGTAATGAGGGCGATGCTTATACCTTCAGCGAAAATCAAAATATTCCACCGTTTTTATTTATTTCAGTTATTGTCGCCCTATTTATTGGATTGACAGTAGCAGCGGAAGAGATTATCAAGGATCAAAAAATCCTAAAACGCGAAAGTTTCTTAAACCTCAGCCGAGGCTCTTATTTAGCGTCAAAAATATCTATCATGTTTATTATTTCGGCGATACAAATGTTTCTTTTTGTGTTGATTGGCAATACAATTTTGGAAATCAGAGGAATGTGGCTCGAATATTGGCTCATCCTTTTCAGTCTTTCTTGTTTCGCAAATTTGCTAGGATTAAATATTTCTGCGAGTTTCAATTCGGTCAAAGTAATTTATATCTTGATTCCTATCTTAATAATTCCTCAACTTCTTTTTAGTGGGGTGATTGTGAAGTTTGACAAATTACATCCGCTTTTTGGTGATGAAAGTACCGTTCCTTTTGTTGGTAACGTTATGGCCTCGCGATGGGCGTACGAAGCACTTGCTGTAACCCAATTTAAAAATAACGAATACAATGAAATTTTCTTTGAGTACGAAAAAAACAAAAGCTTTGCCTCGTGGAAAAAAGATTATTGGCTCCAAGAATTAAATGCTGAATTAGATTTTGTTAAAACGAATCTTTCTGATCCTACCAAAAAAGATGATTTAAAGCAGTCTTTTGAAATTTTGACAAATGAAATTGAATGTGAACAAACCTTTATCCAAAACTTGAAATGTGATAATTGCTGCGCCGAATTAAGTATAGAAAAATTCAAACCAGAAACGTACGATCGAATTAAGAACTATTTTAATATTCTAAAATCTCATTATAAGTCAATTGCAGATAAAAACAGAATCAAAATTGATGATAAAACAAAAGAGATTATTGACAAAAATAATAAAGATGTTTACCTCGATTTGGTTAATTTAAACACAAACAAATCACTTACTCAATTTGTCACCAATAAAACGGATTTAACTAAACTTGTCGAATCAAACGGGCGTTTAATTCAAAAAGCAGATCCAATCTATCTTGATCCTTATGATGTCGGATTTTTTTCTGCTCATTTTTACGCACCTCGTAAACGAATTTTTGGAGAATACATTAGCACCTTCACTGGCAATGTATTAGTGATTTGGGGAATGACATTATTATTAACTATTAGCCTTTATTTTGATTTACTGAAACGTTTCTTAGATTCGATAGAAAAGCTTTTTGGGAAATTAAGTTTTGGAAAGAAGGGATAAAACTTTACATTTTTTAGTTGAATTGTTTTCTACTTAAAAATAATGCACTATATTTGCAAACGCAAACGCAAATTAGGGTGTTTGACAGGTAATAAATGGTGGTTGTAGCTCAGTTGGTTAGAGCACCGGGTTGTGGTTCCGGGGGTCGTGGGTTCGAACCCCATCTCCCACCCCAAAGCCGATTCAGAAATGAGTCGGCTTTTTTTTGCTTAAATTTTATGTTACTAAATTTGAGATCAATAAACCCTCATTCTAACAATTACGTTTGATTCTGAAAACTTTACTTCAAAAATTTTGTCATATTCGTCGTGTGCTAAAGTAGCTATCAAAGGAATTCCACCAAATGCCTTTATGATGGGAATGATAATGTCTCCATGGCCACAAATCAAAAAAGTGGATAAGGAACTTTTCTTAATTTCTTCCACTAGCGATAAATAGTCCGCCCAAACGAAAATAGAAACACTTAATTTTTTCTTTGCCGCAAGTGGTTGAACCGTATTCAGATTCCGTTGAAATTTGGTGCTGTAAATTTGGTCTAATTTTACAAAACGCATTTTTCGGACCAACCGTTTCGCGCGCTTTTGGCCCTCTTTTGTTAAAGGTGGATTGTCCGTGGTGTCTGTCAAATCTTTTTCGGCGTGGCGGATGAGGTAGATGGTTTTGTACACTTTATCTTGCCCATCACCACAGAAAGCAACATCTTGGCAAATCAGAAAAGAAAATAAAAGTAAAAACTTGTTGAGCATGTTCGGTAATTATTTAAACGATGCTATAAAATTACACAATCTATTCTAAGGCATTCGAAATATCCTTCCAAATATCATCAATATGCTCCAGACCAACCGAAATTCGAATCAATCCATCTGAAATCCCAACCACTTCGCGCTCGCTCGGTGTTAATTTAGAATGGGTGGTACTTGCAGGATGTGTTGCAATCGAACGGGTATCACCGAGATTGGCGGTAAGGCTTAATAATTTTAATTTATTGAGAAATTGTTTTCCTTTTAAAAGCCCACCTTTCACTTCAAACGAAATAATTCCGCCACCTCCACGCATTTGTTTTCGGGCGATTTCATAATTTGGGTGAGAGGGTAAAAAAGGATATTTTACATTAAAAACCTGAGGAATTTTTTCAATTCGTTGGGCCAATTCGAGGGCATTTTGGTTGTGTCGTTCCATTCGGATAATCAAGGTTTCCAACGATTTGGATAAAATCCACGCATTAAAAGGGGAAAGAGAAGGACCCGTGTGTCTTGCGAACGCACGAATCTTATCAATAATTGTGACCGAACTTAGAATGACTCCTCCCATCACTCTTCCTTGACCGTCAAAATATTTTGTCGCCGAATGAATCACAATATCGGCACCAAAATCACGCGGACGTTGATTAACCGGCGTTGCAAAACAATTATCCACCACAAAATAAAGGCCGTTTTTTTTCGCAAATTCATTTGCCTTTTCTAAATCTATAATATCCACGCCAGGATTGGTGGGCGTTTCTAGGTATAAAATTTTTGATTTAGTCGAGACCGCATCTTGCCAATCTTCTAGCTTATCGAAAGGAACATATTTGGTATATATTCCCCATTTTGGAAAAATTTGTGTAAAAAGTTGATGTGTAGAACCAAAAATTGAACGAACAGAAATAATTTCATCCCCACTTTCCAACATCGCACCAAAGGTGGTGAAAATTGCCGCCATTCCTGAACTTGTGGCCCAACCGCTTTCCATGCCCTCTAAATAGGCCACTTTTTCGATAAACTCATCGACATTTGGATTCGAATAACGGCTATAGATATAACCTTCTTGTTCTTCATTGAACAAGGCGGCCATGTGATCGGCATCGTCAAACGTATAACTTGAAGTCATATAAATAGGCACTGAATGTTCAAGATGATTTGAACTCGGCAGTTGTGTTCGTATTAATTTGGTTTCTTCTTTCATGGTTATTTTTACCTAGTGAGGCAAATGTTTTTTCAAAATTGCATAAATAAATGTCCCACCAATTGCACCTAATAGTACGATAATTGCGGGAGAAATTGATAATCCTATCAGTGAATATAAAGGACCTGTGCAAGCACCAGTAATTCCCCAACCAATACCAAAACAAATGCCACCGATCGTATTTGCTTTAAATTGTAATTTTTTAGGCTTCACCTTAATCGAAGAAAATTTTCGAATGATAAAAACACCTATCATCGCCACTAAAATCCCGGAAAACAAAACACCGTACATGTGAAATGATTGAAAATAAAACATCTCCTGAATTCTAAACCAAGAGACAGCCTCAACCTTTATTAAAATAATGGCAAAAATGATTCCGTACAAAATATACTTTAAAGATTTCATGATTAAAAAATAAAAGGTAAAACAAAATGCGTGGCAATCAATCCGCCAATAAAAAAGCCGATGGTTGAAATAATTGAGGCCGGAGAAAGTTGCGCACATCCCATAATCGCGTGTCCAGCTGTGCAACCATTGGCATACCTTGCTCCAAAGCCTATAAAAAATCCTCCAAGTACTAAAAGAAGAATTGATTTTAAAGAGAAATTATACAATTCTTGCGGCGCATAACCCACTTGAGGTGAAATTCCTATTTCCTGAAGCGATTGAACACTTTCTGGAGAAATATTGATTTGATAAACAGGTATGACACCATAAATAATCACCCCACCTAAAACTAATCCAATTGCAAACCAAAATTGCCAAGCTATTTTTTCTGGATCTTTAAAATAATCAAGTTTAATCGGTGATAATTTTGCACATACATATTGGTAGCTTGAGGAAATTCCCAATTGTTTTCGCTCGATTAATAAAAGTGCGATCACAAAAATTCCGATCAAAGGTCCACCTACCCACCAAGGCCAAGGTTCGTAAATTATTTTTTCTATTACTTCATTCATACACTAATTTATTAGCTCAACTACTTTTTTTTCTCTAGTTCCTGTTTTCAGTGTAAGATTTGCATCTGGAATGAACGCAATAAATAGATCTGGATGCTCTCTATAAAGCGCTTGATTCAATATAAATCTATTTAATCTACCGATTTTATAGACAAATTGACTGGAGGTATACTCTTCTTCCACTGAATTAAACTTAATTTTATCGAGCGAATTTACGGAATTTGCGGAAATAAACACACTCACTTCAAAATCTTCGGCAAGTTGAACATTTGAATTAAAGAGTTTTTTGTATTCGTAATTGTATCCATATTGAAGTGCCGAGATATCAGAAAGAACCGCACTTGCCGTTGGAAAACTGCCAGCACCTTTTCCAATAAAAACCTGTTTATCAGAAAAAAGAGCTTCGATAGAGACACTGTTAAATTCGTAATTAATGTCGTAAGCAAAGGACGATTTATTGACCAAAACTGGCGCTACAAAAGCCACCACTTTATTTTCAATTTTTCGCGCAAAAGAAATTAATTTAATTTTTAACCCTTTTTCTTTGGCTAAGATGATGTCCTCTTCTTTAATGTGTCTGATACCTATATTGAGAATGTCATCAGGTGTCGTTAAAATTCCGAATGAATGTAATAAGAGAATTTGTAATTTAAATTTACTGTCAAAGCCATCAATATCCATAGTCGGATCGGTTTCGGCAAAACCAGCATCTTGCGCGTCTGCCAATACCGTTTCAAAAGAGCTATTTTCGTTAGCTAATCGTGTCAGGATATAATTGGTGGTGCCATTGCAAATGCCCTCGATTCCTGCCAAGCTATCGTTGTTATAATATTCTTCCAGATTTCGGATGATTGGAATACTTCCACATACGGCAGCTTCATACAAAAACGAAACCCCATATTGCGCTTTCAACTGAATCAATTCCTCTAAATGGTTAGCAATTAATTTTTTGTTGGCAGAAATAACATTTTTTCCTGATCGAATTGCTTGGGTGACGATTTGATATGCCGCTTCTGCATCATCGATTAATTCGACTACTAAATTCACGTTAGAATCTGTTAAAATATCCTCTTTGTCATAGCTAAAACGATCTGATGGAAGTGCTCTTTTTTTAGTAGGATCTTTGACAACAATGTGTTTGATAGTTGCATTTAACAATTTACTTTGGTTTAAAACTTCGTATAATCCTGATCCGACACAGCCGAATCCAAAAAGTCCAATGGTTAATTTATTGCTCATGATAATTTAATTTTAAAGGTGAATATTTAAAAATTTGAGATCTATATAAAAAATTTGAAATGAGTGAAGTAAGTTGCGCGTATTCAATTAAAAAGGCATCGTGTCCATGAATTGAATCGATTCTCCCGAACTGTACATTAGGAATATGTTTACAAATCACAGCTTGTTCACATAGAGGAAATAGAAAATCAGAACTTGCATTTACCACCAATGTTTCCGCTTGAATTTGGCTCAGCGCAGCTTTTAAACCACCCCTTCCACGACCGACATTGTGACTATCCATCGCTTTCGTAATTGAAAAATAGGAAAGCGGAGAAAACCTGTCCACGAACTTTTGACCTTGATAGGCGAGATACGAACAGGCATTAAAATTATCCGCCTTTTCTTGATCGTCGCCTTGTTTTATGGCAAAATCTTCGTAGGAACGGTATGAAATCATTGCCAACGCTCGCGCGGCTTTCAAACCCGATTTTCCACCATGTTGAATCCCAAAAGTTGCATCGGCTTTAAGTGCTAATCTTTGCGCCTCATTAAATGCTTTACAAAACGGTGATTGTACGGCATTTGTCGCAATTAGGATGAGTTTATTGATTCGTGTCGGTTCTTGAATCGCCCATTCGATGGCTTGCTGACCTCCGATGGAGGCGCCGATGAGTATGTCAATTTTTGACACTTGAAGTTCTTGTCGAAGTAAAATATGTGCATTGACGATGTCCCTCATGGTTAACGACGCATAAATTGAAAAATCATTCTCATTGGTCGGTCCACTTGAGCCATAACATGACCCAAGAATATTGGCGCAAATAATTTGATAATCATCTGAATAGAACAATTTATCTTTCCCAAACATGCCAGACCACCAATCGAAAACATCTGCATTTCCCGATAAGGCGTGACAAACCCAAATCGTTTTTTTTGCCGTTAAACTACCTATTTGTGTATAAGCAATCTGTAAATTATTAATTACGCGACCATTTTCTAGTTTAAATGGATCTGAATGTTTTAAGTATTTGGTTATCATAGCTCGTGGTTAAGCCGACTAAGTATTTCAAAAGTCTACTTAGTCAGCTTAAGATTAAATTAATTAAACAAGTTCTTCACTAAAGACTTTAGAAAAGGCATTTTCCAGGTCGTGTTTCAAATCATCAATATGCTCAATACCAACAGATAGACGCAGGATCCCTGGTATTACACCACTCGAAATTTGTTCATCGAGCGACAGTTGTTCATGAGTTGTTGAAGCAGGATGAATAATGACAGTTTTAGCATCACCTACATTGGCCAAATGTGAAATAAGTTGCAATTCATCCACAAACAAGTTAGCATTAGCTATACTTCCTCTCACCTTAAAACTTAAAACTCCACCAAAACCGTTTGTTAAATATTTTTTTGCGTTTTCGTGATATTTAGAAGAAACTAGCCCTGGATAATTCACATATTCAACCTCATCCTTTTGCTCTAACCATTTTGCGATTGCTAACGTATTTTCAAGTGTGCGCTGCACACGTAGCGATAAAGTTTCGAGACCTTGGATCAATAAAAAAGCATTAAATGGGGACAACGCGGGCCCAAAATCTCTCAATCCTTCAACTCGCGCTCGAATAGCAAAGGCAATATTGCCAAACGGACTTTCTGAGCCAAAAGTATCCCAAAATTTTAAGCCGTGGTATCCTTCAGAAGGTTCTGTAAATTGAGGGAACTTACCATTTCCCCAATTAAAATTACCTCCATCGACAATAACACCACCAACACTCGTACCATGCCCCCCTATCCATTTCGTAGCCGAAGCGACGACCACCGCAGCACCATGCTTGAATGGCTTAAAAATGAATCCAGCGGCGCCAAATGTATTGTCAACGACCAAAGGAATATCATACGATTTGGCAATTCTAGCAATTGCTTCAAAATCAGCTACGCTGAACTCAGGGTTACCTATGGCTTCAAGATAAATCGCCTTAGTTTTTTCGTCGATTTGTTTTTCGATCGAATGAGGTTCAATACCTTCAGCAAAACGAACCTGAATTCCAAGCCTTTTAAACGCAACTTTAAATTGATTGTACGTACCACCATAAAGATGTGAAGTGCTGACAAAATTATCTCCTTCTTGCAAAATGTTATTTAGCGCAATAAATTGAGCCGCTTGACCAGAAGCAACAGCCAAGGCGGCAACACCTCCCTCTAAAGCGGCTATTCTTTTTTCAAAAACATCTGTGGTTGGGTTCATTAATCTGGTATAAATATTACCAAACTCTTTCAAACCAAAAAGGTTTGCTGCATGCTCAGAATTCTTAAAGACATACGAACTTGTCTGATAAATTGGCACCGCTCTAGCTCCTGTTATTGGGTCAATTTCTTGTCCTGCATGTAATTGTAATGTATCAAAATGATATTTTTTTTCTTGTGACATTTGATTAAAATTTAATTGTGAAAATTTATTTATGCGAATTCAGGGACAAAAAAATACCTGGGCCCTAGATAAATCTTGTCCAACTGATAATTGCCTGAAGAGAACGGAAAATTACCAGCAAATGCAGCAACAGCAGCACATGCTTACCAACGAATATTGGTTAGATGATCGAGTGACTCTCGAAATAAGTAATTCTCTTTTGTTTTTTGATCGTGTCATTTTACTTCATAATTTATATTTCTCAATTGGCATATCCAAGTGAGCAGGAATTGGCACCTTTTACTAATTGTAAGGGTTGCCAGAGGATCAATGAGCCTGTCTCTAACCTCTTCTTTATAAATCAATCACTGTTACAAGAACTGTAATCGACGTGGCAAAGATACAATAGAATAATTCTAATTTCCAAGAATTATTTTTAATAAGTCTAAAAATTACACAATATTAAAGAGATAAAACAATTGTTTTCAATTAGATATGTGGCTAAAATATTTTTGAGGAATTTTAATAAAATGACGATTTGACACCTTCTTTAATCAATTTTGCAGGAACTATTCGGACTGATTTGTCTCCTTTTTGAAGTAATTTTTAACGGTTTTTGTATAAAAAACGACATCCTCATCTAATTTAAACCAATGAATTGGGAGAATAAAAAGACAAGATGCTAAAACCACCTTTAGACCAATCGAAATTAATTCGTTTTTGAATTCAAATGGAACGAATTCGAACAATAAAATTAACGCGAAGAAAAGACCCAAAATGGCCAATTGACTTAATTTGAATGGGTGCATTTTATACGCAAAATAGACGAACAACAAACGACCAAGATTATAAACAACGTAGATTATTGAGGTTGATATTGCTGCACCAAAAACACCATATTCAGGAATCAAAATTACGTTAAGAAAATAAACCCCTACCAGCAATATTCCTGTAAAAATCAAATCGTATTTGTATTTTTTAGAGGTCACAAAAATCACTCCGTTAAGACCACAATACATGTCAACTATTTTGCCTATCATCAAAATTAAAAATATATAAATCCCATCTGAAAAGGCTGGGGGTAAAAAATGGAACAATTCTACTCTATTAATCCAAAAAACCAAAAATGTGATTAATGCAATTACCAGACTTACTGAACTAATCCGGGTATAAAGTTCTTTCATACGGGTAAAATCTCGCTCTTTCCAGTATTTTGCAACTAAAGGTGATGAAATTCGAAGGAGGGTTTTGTAAGGAATCAATAAACCACTCACAATAAAGACGGTCGTCGAATATACACCCGTGGCGTCTAGGCCAATCATACTGGCAACCATAATGGTGTCAAGCGATACCACCATAATTGCCCCAATAAAATTGATGTAAGTGTAGATGCTATAAGACAGCATGATACGCTTAAATCGTTGGGGGATAGAAATATCTGATAACCGCCAATGAAGTTCTTTATTCTTAAACAATTGAAGCCCTAAAATTAGGGTAGGAATTAAATACGAAGCACTGTGAAGAATCAACAAATGATAAAAATTAATCCAACCAAAAGCAAAAACGATGATGCATACCGTGACAAAGAGACGGATAACTAATTCTGTTGCGACAACTGAAATGACATTTTTATTAAGTCCTCGCAGAAAAACATCAAACGTTAAGAAGAAAGCAAATGATACACCTATCGGAATTATCCAATAATAATAGTGTTCGAATTCTTTCGACTTTTCGACGTAAAAAGAGGTGATAGGTTCTTTGAGAAGTATTGCTAAAAAAGTAAAAATCAATACCCCAATTAACGTTACCAACAAGGAGAATTGAAAAAAACCGAAATTGCGTTTTTCTTTATTTCTAAAAAATGGAAAAAAACGCCAAACCGTGTAGGACATTCCTAAGTTGGAGAACTGTGCTAAAAGTAATCCAACCGCAACAATTAAACTCAAAAGCCCAATCTGTTGCGTTGTTAAAAAAATAAGAAATAGAACTCCTTTATTGACGTACCCGATAATTAAACCGATGTACGAAATTATAGTGATCTTTAAGGCGTCTTTTTTGATTATTCCCACAGTGCTTCTCTTAAAGCGAATCTAAATTAGACAAAAAAAATCTTATCCAAGAAATTATTTAAGACATTATCTGTTTTCCATCCAATTTCTACTTAAAATTGAGCTGAAATTTCACTTTGGAATTAGATTATAAGGCTCGGGACTTAATTCAAAATCACTTTTTCAATTGCCAAGGTTTCCCCTTTTTCATCAATTACGTGAATAAAATATAAACCTTTCGCTTCGTATCGCGCTAAATCAATTTGCGTCAATTGATCAGTCAACGAAATTGAAAATAACTTTCTGCCGATTACATCTCTCACTTCAACTGTTCCGTCTTGGCTCAATTGACTTTCGATGGTCACAAAATTATAGGTAGGATTTGGGTAAATAGAGATGCCATTTTTGGTGGTTTGATCTGCTATTCCCGTGTTGTCGATTTCTTTTGTACATTCCCAATCAATTTTGAAACCAGAATTTCCGGCATCGTAAAAATCAGACTCGAAACGCAAAGTAATCGATGGTCCAGTAGACGAAATTGTTCCGGGAGATGAGACTTCATTACAAAATATCCCTAATAATGGTGAAGCGTCAGTCGCACCGTCATAGATATACAATCTATCATAATAACATTCATCATCGCCCCAATCATATCCTTCAACATCAAAACTCACAAAATTTAGTTGAACCGTAAGTGCATCGACAGGACTAATTGTTTGAACAGCCATTTCGCCGATACCATATACTCCAAATTCCCCACCACTATCAAAAAGGCTTCCATCACAAGCTGTTAATACAGATCCTGTTCCTGTTGTAGGGAAATTATTTGGACAATCATCTTCTAAAACAATAGAAATCAACGCATCTGAAATCTCTGTATCTTCTCCAAGGCCGCCTTCACACAAAACCCCGGAAACTTCAAGCGTAACATCAAATGTTCCTTCAGTTGTATAGGTATGAGTTGGATTCATTTCAGTACTTGTTGCGCCATCGCCAAAATTCCATACAAAATCATCGCCGTTTATACTTTCATTTTCGAAGGTTACAGTGAACGGAAGTCTACATGAAGTTGTGATGCCTTCAGTTGAAAAGTCTGCAACGACTTCAGATGAAAATGGTTCGCCAACGTTCACCGCATACCAAGCATTAATTGTTTGAGCCACCTCATCAGTACATTCACCAAAAAGATCTTCTGCCGCTTGAATCGAATAAAATCTCGCGTCTGCATAATTAGAAGAAGGAGTCAAGTAAACTGTAAGATTTCTAAACGCAATGGCGCCAGCATCTTCAATACCTAATCCAGTAACACTGTAAATGTCACCAACGTCATTTGTTCCTGATCCGCCTTCGGTTAAGAGGTAATACCAATGATTTTGAACCCCACTATTTGTATGAACCCCTCCCCCATCAACCCAAAAATCACCATCATAAGTATCTGGACAATCATATAAGTTAGGATTAGCCATAGAACGAATCGTAACACCCATTTCTTCGCCCATCAGCCAATCCCACTCACCTGGTTTTGCATATTCCTCGATAGCTGTTCCAAAAATATCACTGAAAGATTCATTTAAAGCGCCAGATTCGTCGGAATAAATTAAATCAGCAGAATTACTCGTTAAACCGTGGGTAATTTCGTGACCAACAATGTCCATTGTGGTTAAAGGTGTAGAAGGCATTCCGTCGCCATCGCCATACGTCATTCTTTCACCATCCCAGAAAGCGTTAAAAAATCCAACACCGTAATGCACATAGCTATTTAATTGAAAACCTTCATTATCAATACTGTTTCTTCCATACGATTCAAAAAAATAGTCATAGGTCATTTCTGCACCCCAATGTGCATCGGTTGCATATTCATCCAATTGCGGATTAATATTGTTCCAATCGTTATCTGTATCGGTAAAATCCACCGCCGATCCGTAATCTTCTCCATTATTCAAATCAAAGGTTCGAATGCCATCGCCTCTACTCGCATCGCGCAAACGAAAAGAGCCTCCAAAGCTATCTGCAATGATTGTTTGTGGCCCACTGTATGCAGTATAGGCTGTTCCTGGGGTGTCGGCGTGATGAATTAATAAATTCTCGCGAATGACTTCTCCTGTGTTCACATCAATATAGACATTTGCACGGTACAAGGGTTTGTGTGCATAGATATTAAATTTGTATGCCAACCGGTAAGAACTTGATTCGAATTTATTGCTCGACGCCACATAAACCAATTCTCCTTTAGGGAAATAAGTTGCGTTTTGATCACCAGACTCCAATTTTAAATGAGCTTCTTCGCCAGGAATTTGCCATTTATAAGTTTCTGCTCCAATTTTGTACAATGCTTTTTGCAAAGAGATTTCTTCTGTCAACTTAATTGCAGGATTAACACGAAGCGTTTTATAAATCAATCCATTACAAGAATAGACCCGGTTCCCAGCAGTATGTGCAATCCAAATCGCCTCTTCGAGAGGAACACCATTAAAGGTTTGTTGAAAACGAAAGTGCGTATGACCCAATTGATCATTTTCTTGTTTCAGTAATTTGAATCCCATTTCTGGTGCTAAATTCAAGGTTGTTTTCATCCAAGATTCAAAATTTGCGATGGCAATTTCTTGACCCTTTTTAAATTCTATGAATGCCGGTAATTCGGAAAATTGACCTGGACGGACATATTGCACTTCTTGCAGATTTTCCAAGTTGTTCACCAATCGCTGTGCTGACAATTGTGTGGTGCAAAGACCAAATAAACTTGCTAAAATAAGAGGACGAATTCTGAATTTCATAAAAACATTTTTTGATTGAATGTGATACAAAGTTAACGTAATAATCCCCCAAAGCTCAGGTATTATGCCTTATGTATAACCTATTTAGCGTTTGGGATGTTTTGGTATTTATTCTATCAAATCGATGCGCTGTTGGCATCTTTTTCATTTAATTTCTGACGAAATTTATTAAGCAATTTCAATTTTTTAAACATTAAAACCCACGTTAAATAACTCCTTAAAATGTTTGATTTTCGTTATTTTGAATGATTAGATGGAGTGGCGGGATTATCTAAGTTTAAATTATTGTAATACCTTTAGCAAAAAGAAAAATTACGCATGACAGAAAAAAATCATCCTGGTGATCAAACCAACAACAAACTTCATGGTGTCAAGTTAGAAGATATGCTGGAATTACTTTTAGAAGTTTATGGATGGGAGGAGTTGGGCGATCGCATTCGCATTAATTGTTTTAATAGTAATCCAAGTATTCGTTCGAGCTTAAAATTTTTGAGACGAACTGCTTGGGCGCGAAATCAAGTCGAAAAATTATACATTGAAACAGTTTCTTAAAATGTGTGTGAGTAAAAATTTTTGGCTGCCAATTATAGGATTAAGTGTATTAATGGCATGTGAATCAACCATTGAGTCAACCATTGATGAAAGCACAACTGAAAAAGAAGAAATTCAATCGATCAAGTATGAAACCCACGGAGAATTTGACATGGGAATTCTGGAAGGACGAATTTACAGAAATTCGTATTTCGGATTTATGGTTAAAATTGATAGTGATTGGGACATTCTTTTGCCTGCTGAAACATCGACTGAAATAGCAGATAGTGTGGCAAAAGTGCAAGGGGCTGAAAATTACAACCAATTGCTCAAAATTCAGCAAAAAGGGCGAATTCCGTTGATTTCGATTATGGCTGAACATTTGGCTCCGATTCCAAACGTTAACAATGCGCTTGAATATCTCCAATACACAGATTCGTATATTCAAGAAAACCACCAAGAAGGTTATCCACGTTATATAAGTCATTCGATTATAGAAAGTTTGGTAGGAGACAAACCTTTTCTGATGCAGACTTTTACGGTTGAATATGCAACTGAAACTCAAATTCAACGGAATTATTGCGCACAATTTGGAGAGTATATTTTAACCATTATCACCCATTATGCTGCTCAAAGTGAACTTAATAAAGTGAATTTTATTTTAGAGCATATCCTGTGGGGAGTCTTATAACAGGCTATTGAGCTAAACCAACGCCTTGAGCCATTAAGATAGCCAATAACGGAATAATTAAGACAATTAAAATTTCACTTATCACAATTCCTTTAATAAGAGAATACCTAGGGATTTCTATGCTCGCTTCGTTAGATTTTTTCAGTTTTTTGTTCAGCTTTAAAAAAAGCACCGTTGGATAAATCGATAATAAACCAACCAAAATGAACAAGGAAAATTTTAAGATAAAAACCCAGTTAGCGAAATAATACGCATCCCCTTTTCCAAAATAAAAGACCCGTAAAAGTCCTGTCGCTACTAAAACCACCGAGGATATTCCATAAATTCCATCTACGAGGGTCAGTTTTTTTAATTGGTCTTTTAAGATTATTTGTTTAATTAAGAATAACTCCACGAATAAAGAGCCCGTCAAAAAAATAATTGACAAATAATGAAAGTAAGTGATGAGGTAGTTTGACCACATTGTTCAAATATATCTTATTTTTTTAATCACTTATGAAATAATTAAGGTTGATTTATAGCTAATTTAAGCTAGGGCAATTTTACGTTATGAATTAGTTGTCAAGATTGAACTAATTTTATCAACGTTTAATGGTTTCTCTAGATAACCCAAGACAGAATTATACCTAGAAGATTTTTCAACATCCGATTTAAGTTTAGAAGACGACACCATAATAACATCCATATATTCAATGTTCTCATAGTCTTCGTCTAAATTATTTAAGAGGTCTAGTCCCCAAATATCGGGCATATTAATATCAAGTAAAACGAGAGTTTTTAAACCACCATATTGATTTAACTTTCCTGAATTCAGTTGGTCTAAAAAATCATTCCCATTTTCAAAAACGAAGATTTTCACCTCAGGGAAAATTTCATGCAAAAGATCTTTATGATAAAAATTAGTGGTGCTGTCATCATCGATTAAAATTATTCTATTGTATATTCGTTTCATTTAAAATCAATTTTATTGTCATTTTAGTCCCTTCTCCCGCTTTACTTACTGGTATTATTTGTCCGTTTAATTTGTCTACTAATTTTTTCACTAAAAAAAGTCCAACACCGTAGCCTTTAGCCTTTTCTGTAGTAGATTGATAAAACAAGTTGTAAAGTTTATGATTTGTCTCTTTAATATCCATTCCAATTCCATTATCTTCGACGATAATTGTCAAATTATTAATCGATTTAAAAATAGAAACATTTACTATAACGGGAAGATTTGGTTTAGAGTATTTAATCGCGTTTGAAATTAAATTCACCAAAATTAGTCGCAGGATAGCATTGGAAAAATGTAATTCTTTTAAGCCATCGGTGCGATAATTTATACTTACATTTTTACCTATTTTTAGATAGTTAATTTCTGTATCAATTTCTTGTATCAATTCAGCTAGGTTGATCAATGTATATTCGATTTCGTTTTTATGTTCTATTTTAGAAAGGTTTAAAACTCCGTACACTATATTGGATAATTGCGAACTCGAACTAACTAGCTTAAGAGCGATTTCATTTATCATCTCTAAGTTGTTTTTTTGAACGTACTTTAACAACATATTTGAAAGGCCTTTTAAGTTAGCTGTATGGTTCATTACGTCGTGTGCCAACCCATGATTGAATGTGTCCAAAAATTCGAGTTTTTCAGTCAATCGACCATTTAATTCGTCTAGTTCTCTATTACTTATTCTTTCTGCACGTTCATAAAATTTACGATCTTCTGCAAACTCAATATATGTTTTGTTCACTTTATCCAAGAATTCTTCCAACGTCTGTTCGGTCACCTCTTGATTAGCTAAGATTTGAGTGTATTGTCTCGTTAAGAGACGAGAAACGTTTTCCGGGAGTTTCAATTCCATATCAAATTTCAGTAAAGGTTGTGATGGTCATAGTTTGGTTATGCAATAAACATGCTTTACTACCAACAACAGGAGAGAGTTCTGAATATGAATAAAACCCACAAATTTTAGTTGAAGCCCCTAAGTGTTTTCTAGCCTCTTCTAATTCATCTTCAGCACATTGCCCTAAAACTAATTTGCGGGCGACACAACTCACTAAAAGCGCCAAATCGGGTTCAGAATTCAAGCCTATTTTAGATTCGATCGACGATAAGGCTGCTCCATCTATTAAGCGATCAAAATTTGCACGCATCAACTGAATTTTATCCCCGTTTTTCACATCTCCGAATAACACAATCGAATTCAGCGATTCATTTACATTTTGAATGCCTCTCACGATCGGTTCACTTGTTGTCGTGTCTAAAATGGTAAAAGGAAACAAAAGTCCAGAACCAGGTAATTCAGCAGCCTTTTCACCCAAATATTCTTTATATAAATCTAAGGCAGGTCGATTATCAATTTCAAACAAGATATTTCCTTCCGATTTAGTGACTGTTCGCTGTGGTCCAAAGGTATCCCAACCACCTTTAGACCCATGGGTAACTATCAAATTAGTACCATAAAATGCCAATGCCACCATTTGATCAGACCCAATATTCTCGTTTAGCCCAACTAAAGTTCTTTCAAACCGTTCATCATCTCCTGCAATACCTCCAGAAACGGTAGCATTATAAGGTAAAACTTCATTTAAACCTTGTAGCATTTTTTCTGCATTGATTCCCGAAGTTCCAAGGAGCATTATGTAAACTAAGTTGGTTTGGTCAAAAGAATTTCCAATTGATCTGCCAAGATCAATAAAATTATTGAACTCATTATACTGGAAGACCTTAGCTAAGTGAGATGTCTTTTCAAATTCAACGAGGGTTGCAGCGTACTTACTCGTTATTGTTACGTCACTAATTGTTCCTGCCGTTGAAACGGTAATAATATCTGTATTTGGATATTTTTTTTTTATATCTTCGATAAAACTAGTATCCTCCTCCATTTCTAAACGACTCCCAAATATCAAGGCGAAATTTGGTTTTTCTACATTTGGCAATAATTGGTTTAAGATTGGCTCTTTTGAACTAAACAGAAACTGGTCAATTTTCATAAAATTTGCTGTGTGCTATAAGTAATTGCGGGAGCATTGCGAACAAATTTATTTTATTTTGCTAAATAAATCAAAATTATACAAAACTATTTTTTTATAATTTCATAAACGGAGTGCATTTTAATTTTAGAATAGGTTGAAACTTGCGTGGTGTCAGTGCGCACACCTGAATCCCATAAAGCATCTAAATTGATATCAATTTTAGCTTGTTTTACGCATTGATTTTCAAGGTCAAAATATAGAACGGAGGTGCCTTTGGCTAAAAATTTATAACTGGCCGATTCATTTTGAGGTACTAATTTTTCATCGAATAAAATTTCACCCGTTAACACGGCACATTCAACTGAATCTTTCGTTTCGATATGACTAAATTTCATTCGATTAACTCCTTTGGTGAGGTAAACCGAATCTGGGGTATTAAATGGAAAAATGAGGGCGACCTCATCGGTAGCTCCAACTTTTAAATCCTTTTTTGGAAGTGCCAATAAAATGTCAAAAATAGCATCTGCATTACTATTTTTGAATTTACCGTGTTTGTCCATTTTTTGTAAATCGACATCTGGAATAATTTGGTCGATTTTTTGTCCGTTCATGGTGACCGAGGCGTTGGACATGGTTAGATTTGACCATTCCGTGCTATCAGTAGTGATCATTAAATCAAAATTTACAATCGAATTGATCATGGTAGGTGTGATGGAGTCCCTTGAAAAAATCGCTTCAGAATCGATAATTTGTGAATAGGTATAATGGTACGATTTGTCCCCATAAAAATCCCATTCTAAGGTGTTTTCTTTGGCTTCTTCTTTACAAGCAACGAAGGTTAAGAATAGGATTCCAATAATTAAGTAGTTTTTTTTCATTGCGATATAACTAAATATTCGTGAAAAGTAGTTGTTTATTTTTAATTCTCTTCTTGATGAATGATTTTTACACGTCCAACTTCGCCAGTATCTAACATGACTTTAATGCCATGCGGATGTGAGGGCGAATTGGTTAAAATTCGTTTAACGGTTCCTTCAGTCAATGTTCCTGACCGTTGATCTTCTTTTAAAACGATGGATACAAAGTCGCCATTTTTAACATTTTTTTTTATCTGTCCGTTCATTTAAGCTTATTGTTCTTGTTGGCCAAAAATACTTCTTTTTTGTCGAAAAATGAGGATAATGATTGGGTGAAGTGCGATTAGAAATGTTCTGATTTAATTTCGCTTATCTTTGTAGCAAAAGCAGAAAAACATGATGACCTTTAAAGAGCTTGGTATTCATTCGGATTTAATTAAAGGGCTAAAGGAGCTTTCGATTATAAACCCTACCGAAATTCAATTGGAAGCAATTCCAATTTTGATGAAACAGTCGACCGACTTGATAGCGAAAGCACAAACAGGCACAGGAAAAACAGCGGCGTATGGTTTACCATTGCTCGAAAAAATAGATAAAAATAAAAAAGTAGTACAAGGGTTGATATTATGTCCCACCCGCGAATTAGGACAGCAAATAGCTAAACAACTTTTTAAATTTACGAAATACACCAAGCCAGTTTTTACCGAATCCGTGTATGGAGGTGCACGCATTGATGAACAGATTAAGAACTTAAAACGACCCACCCACATTATTGTTGCCACACCAGGAAGGTTGATTGATTTGGTAAAAAAAGATGCCGTTGATTTATCCAACGTTCACACCATTATTTTGGATGAGGCCGATGAAATGTTGAGCATGGGCTTTAAGGATGAATTGGACGAAATTTTGAGTTTACTGAAACGGGTTGAAAATAAATGGCTTTTTTCGGCAACCATGCCTCAAGGAATTAATCAAATCGTGAACAACCATTTATCGCCTGATGCTGCGCGGATTGATATTAAAGGCAAAAATGGGGTAAATAAAAATGTAGTACACCAATTTTTAATTTGTTCGCCCGAAGAAAAGAGTCAGATTTTATTGCAGTATTTAAATACAATGAAGGCCGAACAAGGAATTGTTTTTTGTAAAACAAAAGAGACTGTAAAAGCCTTAGTACTTGAACTTAGTGCGAAAAAAATTAAGGTGGATTGTATTCACGGTGATCTTTTGCAAAAAGAACGGGACAAGGCCATGCGGAATTTCATGAATAAAAACGTGGCAATTTTAGTAGCTACGGATATTGCAGCGAGGGGTATTGATGTTCAAAATTTGGCCTATGTAGTTCATTTTGAAATGCCGAGTTCGGATGAATATTATACCCACCGAAGTGGAAGAACTGGACGCGGCGGAAAATCTGGTGTATCAATTAGTTTGGTGACAACAAAAGAAATGAAACAGATTAGGGTTTTGGAAACTAAATTAGGGATTAATTTTAACCAAATTCGTAAAATGAAATAAGCGATTGACTTAGCTTAAGGGATAAAATACGGATCGTACATTTTGTCCGCATTAAATTTAATTTCTAATACGTGTCCTTGTTCTTCTAAAGGTGCAATTATCAATGATTTCACGGTTTTTTTTAGGCGTTTTGCCGTTGTTTTGGTTGATTTAATCCAGAAATCTGCATCTAATTTTCCGTAAGCTAAAACGACTTTTAAATGGCTCCATTTTTCGGTGAGTTGGACGTTATTAGGTAAATAACCTGGTGCCACAATTATTCCCTCAAACCTGTCTGGAAAAGCCGCCACAAAATTAAAAGCTGCTACTCCACCATTAGATGTGCCACCAATTAACCAAGTTGGAGACAACCTGAATTTTTCATTGATGGCAGCTAAAAGTGAATTAATTTCTGCTGATGTATAGTTTTTGAAATTATTGGAATCAGATTGCGCCACAGGTAAAATGGTGAAATAATCTTTAAAATACCCACTTCTAAACCAAGCTGCGTAGCTATAATTTACATCGGCGAGAGATTGTTTTCCTCCTGCCAATCCTAAAAAACATTTGTATTCTTTTTCTGGATTATAATTAGCTGGGTAGACCACTCTGCACATGAAGGTGTCTTCCTTAGTTTCTATGAGGATGGTTTCGAGTTCATTTAAAATTTCTGAAGGAATACCAGAATCTTGGGCTCTTCCGACCATTGAAAAAATAAATCCCATTAAAACTAACAACCGAATCATACTGTGTGATTTCCTAAAAACGAACCTAAAGTAAGGAATTATTCGAAAATAGATTTCATTCTATTTTAAATGAGGTAGCCATTTTTTCTATTTTTCGAAAAGGACGCCCCGACGTTTTAGTCGGGGGTCGGGTTTTGCCTAAGACTTTTAAATAATAAGACTAACAGTGAAATTATTGCAACTTTTGAACCTTTAACGATTCGTTTTGCCCTGTTGAACTTGCCACCGTAACAATATACATTCCAGTTTGTTGATACGACAAATCGATAGGGAAAGTTTGCGTGCCTTCGGTTAATGGACCTTTATAAATGGAGGTAATAAATCGGCCAGAAAGATCGAAAACCGCGATGGTAAATTCGGCTGATTTAACAACCTCAAGTTTTAAGGTCGCGTTGTCTCTTGTTGGATTTGGATAAACAGTGCCCACGAATTTTTCAGAAATTGCATCGGTGTATAAATGGATAATTGGCTCTTCGACCACTGAATCTGTCGCTTCTAAATACGTGTAATAATTGTTAACAGACAATCCACCGGCAATCATTGGCGCTCCGCCAAGGAGATAATCGTCTTCTAAACCCTTTTCACACGTAATTTCTTCGACTTCAAATGTCACCAATCCATCGATATGCCCTTCGTTTATATAGTCTAAAAGATTGACATCTTCCATCTCAACTACACCTTTTAAGCTGTCTTTCTCTTTAGCGATTTCGGTAAATTCAGTCAGGTGTTGGGTTAAAATTTCCTGTTCCTTTTGCGTTTGACAACTAAACAAGGTGACACCAAAAACCAGCACCAGTGCCAACATAAATTTACTTTTAAAGGTTTGCGTATTTTGATTTTTCCAATCAAGATAACCTTGATTTAACGAATCTAACTGACGTTTGGTAAATTGTCCACACATATGTTGTCCTTTATTTTCAAGGATTACCTTATTGATTTGTTGATCGCTTAGATTTCTAAAGTCGAAGGTGTCAATTTCACATTTTGAGCAGAAAGCACCGCGTTGCGTTGGTGTCATTTCGCTAAAGTCTTCGCGACAGGGATCTGGAATAGCTAACATAACTTATTTTTTAATTGGATACAACTGGTAATTTAAAAAGTTCACTGGGGTGATGTACTTTTTTTAAATTTACATAAATGGTGTTGGGAAGTTAGTGTTTTTTTGGGTTGAATTTGAAGGTTAGATTTTTATTTTTGGTTGAGAACTGATTAGTTTTTCCACCACCAACTTGATCCTTCGCAGCAGAAACCACTTTTTTTTGTAAATTCGCTTTGATGCTTGAAAAATTAGATCAACTGGATCGGGATTTATTTTTATTTCTAAACGGACTTCATGCCGATTGGCTTGATCCAATTATGTGGTATTTAAGTACAATCCTCTTTATGATTCCGGTTTTTACTTTTGCTGTGTATTATGCCTATCGCAAAGGTCGTTGGCGTTATACGCTGATTTTTTTGGGAGGAATTGGCCTTTGTATACTTTTAGCAGATCGCATTTCGGTAGAATTATTTAAAGAAGTTATCCAACGTTATCGCCCGACACATAACCACGAAATTGGAAGTTTAGTGCACACGGTCATCGACCCAAATGGAAATGAATACCGGGGTGGATTGTATGGATTTGTTTCGTCGCATGCGACCAATGCGATGGCAATGGCTTTGTTCGTTTATTTACATTTCAGGAAGTACAGTAACTATTGGGTTTTGATTTTTTTGTGGATGGCGTTGGTAGCCTACACCCGTATTTATTTAGGTGTTCATTATCCATTAGACTTGATTTGTGGAGGATTGATTGGTGCAGTAATTGGGGTCTTGGTTTATTGGATTAGCTTAAAATTAAACCCATTACAATCGGTTCAAAAAACAAGGAGCGGTCATGAGTAATTTTACAATTATAAGCTGCATTTTTTTGGGAGGTGGATTCGGTAGCCTTGCTCGGTATGGAGTTGGAAAATTAGCACTTAACTTTTATGATGCTGGAAAATTTCCACTTGGAACACTTTTGACAAATACATTGGCTTGTTTAATTTTAGGAATGACGCTGTATTTTTTCAAAGACAAATTGGTTTCTAGCGATTGGATTAAATATGCCGTGATTATTGGTTTTTGCGGCGGATTTTCTACTTTTTCAACCTTCAGTTTTGAGACCATTCAATTGGTACAAAATGGAAATATTGGAATGGCAATAGCAAATGTTGCTGTAAGTATTTTATTGGGAGTGGGAATTTTGTGGCTCTTTCTTCGCCCTTAACAATCACAAGATCCACCGCACGATTTTCCTGAAGCGGCATCCTTTTTTTTGGTGAATTGAGATTTGTAAAATCGGTATCCAAAATAACCAATCGCCAATACAAATAAACTATATACAATGATTTCCTGTACCATATTAACTCAATAATTGAAAAGCAATTAAGGCAGAAAAGTACGCTAAAGCTGTCATGTAAATAAATTGGATAATTGTCCATTTAATCGACTTTGTTTCTTTATAGGTGACCGCAACTGTACTCATACATTGCAACGAAAATGCGTAAAAAAGCAAAAGCGAAATACTGGTGGCAAAACCAAATATCGGCAATCCCGTTTTCGGATCTACTTCATTTCTTAAGCGATCACGAATCGTCATTTCTTCTTCCGAATCAATCGAATAAATAATTGACATTGTGCCAACAAAAACCTCCCGCGCTGCCAAGGACGAAATTAGGGCAATCCCAATTTTCCAATCATAACCTAAAGGCCTTACGACGGGTTCGATTGCCTGACCTATTCCGCCTAAATATGAGTTTTCCATTTTATACGCCGCCAATAAAACTTCCTTTTCAGCAGTTGTTACGAATGGATGCGTTTTTTCAATTTCTTGCTCCGCCGAATCAAACCGGGCGCCACCATTGGTTGCTAAGACAAACAAAATAACCGCGGTAGCCAAAATAATCTTTCCCGCATTCCATACAAATGATCGCACATTCGTCCAAACGTTAATGACCACATTTTTCACCATTGGCAATAAATATTCAGGCATTTCCATGATTAAATAACTTTTAAAGGTCGATTTCATTGCTGATTTCAACACAAAAGCTACCACAAACGTCATTAAAATCCCTAATAAATAAAGCCCCATTAAGGCTAAACCTTGTGCATTAAAAATTCCCACTTTTAGGTTATCAGGCACCACCAAACCAATCACCACAACATAAACAGGAATGCGTGCCGAGCAGGTTAATAAAGGGGTGACCAAAATGGTAATTAATCGCTCGCGGTTATTTTCAATGGTACGGGTAGCCATAATTGCAGGCACTGCACAGGCTAAACCAGAAATTAATGGTACAATACTTTTTCCACTCATACCAAATTTCTGCATTAAACGGTCGGTCAGGTAAATAATCCGTGACATATACCCACTTTCCTCCAGCACAGAAAAAATGAAAAACAAAATTGCAATTTGGGGAATAAAAATCAGCACTCCCCCAATTCCTGCCAGCAAACCATCTGTTAATAATTGTGAAAAATAACCTGGTGGCAAGGTCTCCCCCACCCATAAAGTCAACGACGACATTCCTTGATCAATCCAATCCATCGGAAAACCAGCCAACCAAAAAATTGCCTGAAAAATCCCAAACATCATGGCAAAAAAGAAAAGGATGCCATAAACTGGATGCAAAAAAAATCGATCCAATTTAGCGGTCAAATCGGTTGCTTTCGACTTATCTATCTGAACTACTTTGTCTAAATAAGTTTGAATAAACTTAAACCGCAAAATCGAAGCATTGGTTTTCCACTTCCGGACGGGCACTTTATTTTCAAGGACAAAATTTCGATCTAAATCAGACGATAATAATTGTTCTGTGAGTTGCAAAAAAATCACAAATTCATTTTTATTTTCCTGTAAATCTGCATATTGTTTCAACACCAATTTCGCGTCGTCCTCTAAATAATGGGATGGACGTGGATTCAAGACCACCTCTTTTGTCAAACAAGCAGTCAGCTGTTCAATCCCTTGCCCTTTTTTGGCAGAAATTCCCACCACCGGCACATCTACCGCAGCTTGCAATTCATCTAAATCAACAAAAAAACCTTTCTTTTCGGCGATATCCAACATATTCACCACCAAAATCATGGGTAAATTCAAATCCCTTATCTGCTCGTACAAAAACAAATTACGTTTTAAATTGAGCGCAGACACCACCAAAATAATTTTATCCGGAAAATCAGCCGACTGATAATTCAATAAATACCGCACCACCAATTCTTCATCTTGCGAACTCGGAAACAGGCTGTTAATACCCGGCAAATCAATCACCTCTATTTTTTTGGAATCATCTGAATTCCCAAACTTCAAAAAACCCTTCTTTTTGTCCACCGTTACGCCAGGATAATTTCCCGTACGCTGGTTTAGTCCACAAAGCTTATTAAAAAGTGTAGTTTTTCCAATATTCGTGTTGCCAACTAAAGCAATCCTTACCTTGTCTTCAGCACTCATTCAACGATAATAAAAGCCGCTTCTTGCCAACGCAAGGCAATTCGACTGTTTTCTATAAGAATAAAAATTGGACCTTTAAAAGGGGCGCGATTCAAAACGGCGTAATTTACCCCCGGCTGAATCCCAAACTCAAGCAACTGGCTCTCAAACGGATTATCGAGGATTTGTTTAATCACACCATTTTCCTTTGCCTGAATGTCACTGAGTGTTACCGCCATTTTTTGTGTTTAGAACAAATATAAATAATTTGAATGGCTTAGAAAATTCGCACCCATTTACTTTCCAACTAATCATTAAAAATACCTTAAAAGTGGTAGGGTTATCCGCTTGTTTTTTTGGGCAAATCCCCCCCAACAAGTTGGGGGCGTCGGGCTGCACGCTATAGTCCATTTTAAGTTGGTTGATCCCCAACTTAAAATAGAGCTGCCGCTGCCATCCCTTTTGCGATGGTGTGAGGATTTTGAAATCTAAAAAACTACTTCAAAAATTTAAAATTAGTGCCTGGATAATAGGCCATGGCACCTAATTCTTCTTCAATACGTAATAATTGGTTGTATTTAGCGATCCTGTCTGAACGAGACGCTGAACCCGTTTTAATTTGACCAGTATTTAAGGCTACAGCTAAATCTGCAATAAAACTATCTTCGGTTTCACCACTTCGGTGACTCATAACGGAGGTATAGCTATTTCGCGTGGCTAAATTCACCGCATCAATTGTTTCAGATAAAGAGCCAATTTGATTCACTTTTATCAAAATCGAGTTGGCAACACCTTTGTCAATTCCTTGTTGTAAACGTTCGGTATTAGTCACAAATAAATCATCTCCAACAATCTGAACCTTTTCTCCTACTGCGTCTGTCAATAATTTCCAGCCATTCCAATCGTCCTCTGCCAACCCATCTTCAATTGAAATAATAGGATATTTCGCGGTCCATGTTTTCCAAAAATCAACCATTTCACTTGAAGTACGAATATCTCCAGTTGAGTGAAAATGGTATTTACCATCTTTAAAAAATTCAGACGATGCAGCATCCAAAGCAATGTAAACATCTTTACCTGCTTTGTATCCAGCTTTATCAATCGCTTCAAGAACAACTTCAATCGCTTCTTCATTCGAACCTAAATTAGGTGCAAAACCACCTTCATCGCCCACATTGGTGCTGTGTCCTTTTTTCTTTAAAACACTTTTTAGTGTATGAAAAATTTCAGTCCCAATTTGTAATCCTTGGCTAAACGATTCTGCACCAAAAGGCATAACCATAAATTCTTGAATGTCAATTTTATTATCAGCGTGCGAACCACCATTTAAAATATTCATCATCGGAACAGGCAATGTATTTGCGCTCACCCCTCCAATGTATCGATACAGCGGTAAACGCGCTTCTTGCGCAGCAGCTTTAGATAAAGCCAACGATACCCCTAAAATCGCATTAGCTCCCAATTTACTTTTATTAAAGGTACCATCCAACGCACGCATATAATTATCAATCGCTGCTTGATCAAAAATAAATTGACCTTCTAACGCTTCGTTTAAAACGGTATTTACATTATTTACCGCGTTCAAAACCCCTTTACCCAAATAAAAACCTTCGTCACCATCTCTTAGCTCAACCGCTTCATGAACACCTGTCGAAGCACCCGAAGGCACGGCAGCGCGTCCCATAACGCCATTTGTCGTAAGCACCTCTACTTCTACCGTAGGGTTTCCTCTTGAATCTAAAATTTGACGGGCGTGTACACTAGCAATGTAACTCATATATTCTATTTTAGGTAACTATATTTTATTTTGGTTCAAAATCTAATTCATGTTTTCAATAAACTGATCAAATAAATACCTCGAATCATGCGGTCCAGCCGATGCTTCTGGGTGATATTGCACAGAAAAAACTTTAGCATCTTTCAAACGAATTCCAGCAACGGTATCGTCATTTAAATGAATGTGCGTTACTTCTACATTTGCATTATTAGCCACAGAATCTGCTGTTACCACAAATCCATGATTTTGCGAAGTCACTTCCCCTTTGCCTGTCAATAAATTTTTAATTGGATGGTTGATTCCTCGATGGCCGTTGTGCATTTTTGCTGTCTTCAATCCTTGGCTTAACGCAAGAATTTGGTGACCAAGGCAAATCCCGAAAATTGGCAATTTACTGTCCACCATTTCTTTTACATGTTCAATCACGTTTTTCATGGCAGATGGATCACCAGGACCATTCGATAACATAATACCGTCCGGATTAAATGCTTTAATCGTCGCAAGGTTGGCATCCATTGGGAAAACTTTGACAAAACAACCTCTATCAACCAAACAACGAACAATATTCTTTTTAACACCTAAATCCAACAACGCAACTTTTTTTACCGCGTTCGGGTCTCCTTGCTCATAGGCTTCTTTTGTACTCACCAACGATGAAAGTTCCAATCCTTCCATCGATGGCACCTCTTTCAACTTATTTTTTAAACTTTCTATATCCAAATCTTCAGAAGAAATGATGGCATTCATAGCGCCTTTACTTCTGACATGTCTCACCAATGCACGCGTATCAATGTCCGAAATTCCAACCACTTGGTCGCGCTCCATAAACACTTGCAACGAAGAAGTTCCAGAAGGACGCGAATAGGTCGCTGAGAATTTTTTAGTGACTAAACCAGCAATTTTTATCGAATCCGATTCAATTTCATCTGCTTGAACACCGTAATTTCCAATATGTGTGGTGGTCATGATTAAAATTTGTTTGCAATACGAAGGATCTGTAAAAACCTCTTGATAACCAGTCATTCCCGTATTAAAAGCGATTTCGCCGGTGGTAGTTCCAACTTTTCCAATTGCTTTCCCGTAAAAAACCGTTCCATCTTCTAATAAAAGTACTGCAGGCAAATGCTCCATTTAAATCGCTTTTTATTTGGGTGCAAATTTAGAATTAAACGAAGTAAGAAGCTAGGAATGTTTATAATTTGTTTCAAACGTTAACAAAAATTATCAGCGCAGTCAGAACAAATTTTTTCTCATTTATTCTGACTCCTACTCAAAAGATAGCGAATGAGGAAATTCGATAACTCCAATAAATTAACTTTTATAATCACCATCAAACGAAACCACGAATTCACAAATCAACCTCCCAATACAATGTTCCAACCAAAAATTGAATGATTAATTAAAAAAAATGATTTTCTTTCGTAATTTTAGGTCAATGTGAAAGCGTTTTTTTTAACGATTGCAACTAGCCATTGAATTAATTCGTCTTAGTATTAAAGTTTTTGTCATCTAATTGTAATGTAGCATTATTAAATACAAAAAAAGTAATGTAGCATCCAATAATTAAAAATAAACGTTGCATGAAATCAATTTTCCTGTTTTTTTCCCTATTCCTCCTTGTACAAATTACATATGGACAAGAAATTTGCGATAATGCAATAGATGATGATGGCGATGGGTTCGTGGATCTAAATGACGACGAATGCATCTGCGAAGGTTTTGGTGAGGAGATACTTAGTTTAATTCCCAATCCCTCATTTGAAGAAATGGATTGTTGTCCAACTTTTCATAGCCAAATGACCTGTGCATCAACATGGATACAAGCATCGGATGCTACGAGTGACTATTACAATACATGTGGTTACACCGCTATTATGGGTGAGGGCGTGACGGCTGCCGATATTACAGATATTCCTGATGGTGAGGCATGGGTTGGTTATTGGACTGGAGAAGGTTACCTCGAATATATAGGCGCTTGTTTAGATGCCCCGTTAATTGCTGGTGTTGAATATACCTTAAATTTTCATACTGCTTGGGGGAGAGGAAATGCAGATCACGATTTTACAATTTATGCCACTCCAAGCTGTGGCGATTTACCCTGGTCTGGTATTGCTTGTCCCATTGGTGTTGGAAGTTGGGAATTATTAACAAGCGAAACAATTACCTATCCAATGGACGGTACATGGCAAGAAATTACCATTACATTTACGCCAACATCTGATATGTACGCAATTGCATTTGGAGGAGTCTGTTCAGGCGAAAGTCCGATGCGATATACTTATATTGATGGATTAACATTAATTGATAGCGACAGCTATTCATCTATATCAGAAACAGGTAGTTGGTGTGATGGAGATTTAATGTTGGAAGCAACGACTGATACCTCAGGCGGAGCATGGCAATGGTATCTAGAAGGTGTTGCATTGATCGGAGAGACCTCGGAAACAATCGACGTGAACTTATATGGAATGGGTGAATACAATGTCCTTTACGCCGTCGGAGACATTTGTATTAAATCCAATTACACCATTTTAAGTGGAGAAGATATTTCGGCCAATTTTGAATTTACAACAGTTTGTGTTGGATTTGAAACAGCATTCACCAACACATCGATATATGACGGAATTGATCCTGAATGGCAGTGGGATTTTGGTGATGGTTTTACATCAAGTGATGAAAATCCCAACCACACTTATGCGGCATCAGGCGCATACACGGTTGAATTAATAGCGCTAAATGATTTAGGATGCGAAGACACAATTGAAATTGAATTAACAGTGAATCCTTCGCCCGTTGCAGATTTTGAATTTGTAATTAATGGTGTTTCATCCGAGGATGGCGCAACAACAAGTTGTATTGAAAATGAAATTCAATTTAACGACCTTTCCACCATAATCGAACCGAGTGCAATAATCTCCTGGAATTGGGACTTTGGTGATGGCAGCAGTTCGCTAGAAGAAAACCCAAGTCATATATATTCGACCTTTGGAACATTTACTATCACTTTAACAGTGACTAGTGATTTAGGTTGTGTAGACAATCATACGCTTGTTATTGTGATCACAGAGAGTTTAGAAATGAGCATCCTCTCTAATGAACCTACATGTAATGGTTTTAGCGATGGATCGGTCACGATAAATATAATTGGTGGTGCAGGAGATTTGCTTTTTGAAATTAGTGACTCGGAAGGTAATATTATTAATGAAGATAATTCAAACACGGCAAACACCCTATCATCTGGCTGGTATTATTTTCACGTAACAGACGGTTCGACTTGTGAAGGCGTGGATTCGATTTATCTTGATCAACCTGAAGAAATATCAATTGATTTAACCCCATTTAATGTTTTGTGTGCTGGCGATGAAACTGGATGGATAAAAGTAGATTCCGTCTACCATACAACAGGCGACTATAGTAACATTTCCTACTTGTGGAATCCGAATCCAGCTGGTATAGGTGGCATCGACGCGGATTCATCCTTCAATATGGGTGCAGGAAATTACACATTGACAATTAATGATGAAAATGGTTGTTCAAAAGTATTTGACCTTGAAATAATTGAACCTTCACCGCTTTCTTTTTCTGAATATGGGTACAACCCTGCTTATTGTCGCTTATTCGATTATCAAAGTGGAAATGGGGTGGTTTATGGAGCAGCAATAGGTGGCACACCTGATTACGACTATTTGTGGACAAATTTGGACAACGGTGAAACCTCCATAAATAGCACCTGGGGAGGACTAAACCCAGGTAATTACGAACTATTAGTTATTGATGCAAATGGTTGTGTCCTCGAACAAAGTTTAGTTCTTGACTCTTTAAATCCTATTGCGGCATTCACCATCAATTCGGACCAACTCAACTCTGACTATCAAGGAACTGCACCTGTAGAAGTAAGTTTCATAAACGAATCTGAAAATTTTGCGGATTCAACTTATCCAGATGTTGACACAGTTTTCTTTTGGAATTTGGACCATCCAACTGCCGACTGGCAAATAACAACCGATTATTTTGAATCGATCGATACCACTTATTTAGCTCGCGGGAACACATACACAGTGGATGTATGCCTTGTTGCAATAAATAAAAATGGATGCACCGACACAACGTGCAAATTAATAACCATCTATGAACCAATCGTCTTTAACAATGTAAATATTTTCTCTCCTAATGGGGATGGAATCAACGATGGTTTTACGTTCGATTTTAAGTCGGCTAGTATTGATCAATTCTCTTGTCTGATAGTTAACCGTTGGGGTGTGATAGTTGGAGAATTAAATAACATCCATGATGTGTGGCTAGGAACAGACAAAAATGGAAATCCATGTTCTGACGGGGTCTATTTTTACACCTATCAAGCAACTTCAGATAACGATACAAACTTTGAAGGGCAAGGAACAGTCCAAATTATAGGAAGTAAATAACAGTCAAATAAATTCAAGAATTAGTTTGGCTGTATTTGCGTTTTAGAAAACATGGTTGCCTGCGTATTACTCTGGCTATAATATAATAATACTTATTTAGGCATACCTTCTTTGCTTATCCAATTTGATTCTCGATCAAGCATATTTCAGTTATGTTGTTAATGTTGGTTGACAAAAAAGGGGAATCCTTAACAGATTCCCCTTTTCTAAATAAGTATGAATAAAAACTATTCTTCTTCTTCTTTTTGTTTTTTCTCTTCTGCTTTTGGAGCAGTAGAAGCCGCCTTTCCACCTCTTCTTGAACGACGGGTAGTTTTTTGTGTTGTTTCTGTTCCGTATATTTCGTTGAAATCTACTAATTCGATTAAACACATTTCAGCGTTGTCACCTAAACGTTTCCCAGTTCTGATGATTCGAGTGTATCCTCCTGGACGATCAGCAATTTTTGGAGCGACATCTCTAAAAAGAGTTGTCACCGCATATTTGCTTTTTAAATGTCTGAAAGCAGTTCTTCTTGAATGAGTAGAATCTGTTTTAGATTTTGTAATTAGAGGCTCAATATATCCTCTCAAAACTTTTGCTTTTGCAACAGTTGTGTTAATTCTTTTGTGTTCGATTAACGAACAAGCCATATTGGAAAGCATTGCTTTTCTGTGTGCTGTCTTTTTTCCAAGGTGGTTAATTTTATTACCGTGTCTCATTTTTAATTCATTTGCCAGCTTTCGCTGAAGGTTTTAGACCTGTTTTAGTACCTAAAAACTGTTTGTGTTAAACTCAACCTTAATCAGTATTTATACTCCCTCACAAGGATTTTGAGAGTCAAAAAACTAGTTCCTTGCAAAATTGCAAAGAACTAGTTTAAAAATTTATTCTTTATCAAGCTTGTATTTTGCTACATTCATTCCGAATGCCAAACCTTTTGCTTCAACTAAATCTTCTAATTCAGTCAATGATTTTTTACCAAAGTTTCTGAATTTCAAAAGGTCGTTTTTGTTGTAAGAAACTAAATCACCTAATGACTCAACGTCTGCTGCTTTTAGACAATTTAATGCTCTTACAGAAAGGTCGAGATCAACTAATTTAGATTTTAACAATTGACGCATGTGAAGTGAAGTCTCATCGAATTCTTCCGTTTCAGATTTAATTTCCGTATCCAACGTAATGCGTTCGTCAGAGAACAACATAAAGTGGTGAATTAAAATCTTAGCAGCTTCTTGTAAAGCATCTTTCGGAGAAATAGAACCATCTGACTGAATGTCAAAGATTAATTTTTCGTAATCCGTTTTTTGCTCAACACGGTAATTTTCAATCGTATATTTTACATTTTTGATTGGTGTAAAAATAGAATCAATTGAAATGGTACCGAAAGTTGCATTCGCATTTTTATTTTCATCAGCTGGTAAATAGCCTCTACCTTTAATGATTTCAACTTCCATGCTAAATTTCACACTTGGATCCATTTGGCAAATCACCAAATCCGGATTTAACACTTGGAAAGCCGTTGTATATTTTCCTATATCACCAGCGGTAAGTGTGCTTTGCCCAGAAACTGAAACAATTACTTTTTCAGAATCTGTTCCGTCGATTTGTTGCTTAAAACGAACTTGTTTTAAATTTAAAATAATTTCAGTCACATCATCAACAACCCCTTTAATGGTTGAAAATTCGTGATCTACTCCTTCAATCTTTACAGATGAAATTGCGAAACCCTCTAAAGAAGAAAGTAAAATTCTTCTTAGCGCATTACCTATTGTCACCCCGTATCCCGGTTCTAAGGGTCTGAATTCAAATTGACCTTGAAAGTCATTTGATTCAATCATTACCACTTTATCCGGTTTCTGAAAATCTAGAATTGCCATTTTTTATCTTCTGTTTTAATTGAACGTTAGTTGCGCGATTTATTTGTTTGAAGATCGACCCAATAAATCCTTTCTGCTACCGTCCAATGTTAAATTAAATTATTAAAACTCTTATTTAGAGTATAACTCGACGATCAACTGTTCCTTAATGTTTTCAGGAATCATTTCACGCGTCGGTTTAATGATAAATCTACCTGTCATGGCTGATGAATTCCAATCTAACCATTCAGAAGAGCTAGAATTAGAAGCCAAAGAAGAAGCAATAATCTCAAGAGATTTTGATTTTTCGCGGACAGCTACAACATCACCTTCTTTTAATGTGTATGAAGGCACGTTAACTACTTCTCCATTGACAGTGATGTGTCTATGACCAACTAATTGTCTTGCACCTCTTCTGGTTGGAGAAACTCCTAATCTGTATACAGTGTTATCTAATCTAGATTCGCATAAAACAAGTAAGTTTTCACCAGTAATACCTTTCATACGTGCAGCCTTATCGAATAAATTCTCAAACTGTTTCTCTAGGATTCCGTATGTATATTTTGCTTTTTGCTTTTCCATTAATTGGACAGCATACTCTGACTGTTTTCCACGTCTTTTGTTAATGCCATGTTGACCAGGAGGGTAATTTTTACGCTCCAATGCCTTAGAAGGTCCAAAAATGGGTTCTTTAAATCGTCTTGCTATTTTGGCCTTAGGGCCTCTATATCTTGCCATCTTCTCTTTTTTATACTATTTTTAGTTATACTCTTCTTCTTTTCGGAGGTCTACATCCATTGTGTGGCATTGGAGTAACATCAACAATTTCTGTCACCTCTACTCCACAATTGTGAATCGCTCTTATCGCTGATTCTCTACCAGCGCCAGGCCCTTTCACATACACTTTCACTTTTCTTAGACCAAGATCGAATGCTTCTTTCGAACAATCTTCAGCAGCAACTTGTGCAGCATACGGCGTGTTCTTTTTTGATCCTCTAAATCCCATTTTACCAGCAGAAGACCAAGAAATAACTTGACCTGCATTGTTTGTCAATGAGATGATTACATTGTTAAAAGATGCTTGAATGTGTGCTTGACCAGCTGATTCAACCTTAACAATTTTCTTTTTTACTTTACCTGCTTTTGCCATAACTCAGCTATTATTTAGTTGCTTTTTTCTTGTTAGCAACTGTTTTTCTTCTACCTTTTCGGGTTCTAGAATTATTTTTTGTACGTTGTCCTCTTAACGGAAGACCAGCTCTGTGTCTGATTCCTCTGTTACAACCAATGTCCATCAAACGTTTAATGTTCAATTGAACTTCGGAACGAAGTGCGCCTTCTGTTTTGATCAACGTCACAGCTGCACGAATAGCACCGGTTTGTTCATCTGTCCAATCAGACACTTTTGTATTTTGATCCACTCCGCAATCGTCCAATACTTTTGCAGCAGTACTATTGCCTATTCCGTAGATATAGGTCAAACTTATTACACCTCTTTTGTTTTTAGGTATATCTATTCCAGCGATTCTAGCCATAATTCAAATATCTTAACCTTGTCTTTGTTTAAATTTAGGGTTCTTTTTGTTTATTACATAAACTACCCCTCTTCTTTTAACGATCTTACAATCTGCTGATCGTTTTTTCACAGATGCTCTTACTTTCATGATTCTTATTTATATCTGTATGTTATACGCCCTTTAGATAAATCGTAAGGCGACATTTCTAATTTAACTTTGTCTCCTGGTAAAATTTTAATGTAGTGCATTCTCATTTTACCTGAAATATGTGCTGTAATTTTGTGTCCATTCTCTAATTCTACTCGGAACATCGCATTAGACAACGCTTCTATAATTGTTCCATCTTGCTCTATCGAGGATTGTTTAGCCATCTTTCTTAAATAACGTTCCCAACCGGTTTTTCGCCTCTTCTACCTCTGATTGTTCCACCTTCCATTAAACCGTCGTAATGTCTATTTAATAGGTAGGTTTCAATTTGTTGTAAGGTATCTAAAACAACCCCAACCATAATCAACATAGAAGTTCCTCCCATGAACATCGCAAACGACTCCCCAACACCAAACATCATTGCTAACGCAGGAACAATTGCAATTCCCGCCAACAACATCGACCCAGGTAGGGTAATTCTTGACAGGATGTTATCCATAAAATCAGCTGTTTCAGAACCTGGCTTAACACCTGGAACAAAACCTCCATTTCGTTTCAAATCTTCTGCTATTTGCTTAGGATTGATCGTAATTGCAGTGTAGAAATAGGTGAAAATTATGATCATCAAGGCAAACACGAAATTGTACCAAAACGATCTGTAATCAGCAAGCGATCCAAGTGCAGAATTATTAATCATCATTGGCACCGTCATTATTGCTTGAGCGAAGATAATCGGCATAACACCTGAAGCGTTCACTTTCAACGGAATGTAACTTCTTGATGATTCAGTTACTCCAGCTTGACCAACTACCTTTTTAGCATAATTGATCGGAACTCTTCGAACACCTTGCACAATTAACACAGTTACCATGATCAAAGCAAAGAAAACTAACAATTCTACGATGAACATGAAAACAGATCCTGATCCATTCAATCTTAAATTGAATTCTGTTAAAATTGCTCCTGGAAATCTGTGCAAGATACCAACCGTAATCAACAACGAAATCCCGTTTCCAATACCTTTATCTGTAATTCTCTCTCCCAACCACATTGCAAACATAGTTCCTGCAACTAATAAACCGATCGATGTTACCCACCACATGGTAGAAGGATCAATCGCTGCATCGTGACTTAGAACGTACATTTTTAAGTAAGATGGAGCTTGGAAAGCACAGATTAAAATGGTTAAAATTCGTGTGTAATTGTTAATTTTTCGTCTTCCACTTTCACCTTCCTTTTGAATTTTCTGTACCACTGGTACTGCCATTCCCAACAATTGCATAATGATTGATGCAGAAATATAAGGCATAATCCCTAAGGCCATAATGGAGGCTGTAGAAAAAGCTCCTCCTGCAAACAAGTCAAGTAATCCAACCAATCCTTCTCCGGTGCTGCTTGTCGCAAGCGCCATTTGATCCACCCCTGGAAGTACGATGAAAGAACCAATTCTGTAGATTAGGATAAGACCAAGAGTCAATCCAATTCTATTTCTAAGCTCTTCGACTTTCCAAATATTCTTTATTGTTTCTATAAATCTTTTCATTCGAGGTGATTGTTAAGATTAAACAGTTTCGATTGATCCGCCAGCAGCTTCGATAGCAGCTTTAGCAGTAGCTGAGAAGCCATTAGCACAAACTTTAATTTTTGCTTTTAACTCGCCTCGCCCTAGGATTTTTACTAGATCATTTTTAGCTGCCAATCCATTTTCACGAATAATATCCAAACTAATTTCAGAAATATTTAATTTCTCAACCAACGTTTGTAAGGTGTCTAAATTGATCCCTTTGTATTCTACACGGTTAATGTTGGTAAAACCAAACTTAGGTACTCTACGTTGAAGCGGCATTTGTCCACCTTCAAATCCAATCTTACGACTATAACCAGATCTTGATTTTTGTCCTTTGTGACCTCTTGTCGAAGTTCCACCATGTCCAGAACCTTGACCACGACCAATTCGTTTAACGCTTTTGGTTGAGCCTTCTGCAGGTGTAATGTTATTTAAATTCATTTCACTAATGATTTTAGAATTCTTACTCAATTATTTTTAACATGTGAGAAACTTTGTTCACCATTCCCATAACTTGAGGAGTAGCTTCTTTCTCAATTACTTGGTTTAATCTTTTAAACCCAAGTGCTTCAATCGTTCTTTTTTGATCTTTAGGACGGTTAATTGCACTTCTTACTTGTTGTATTTTTATAGTTGCCATATTGATCTTATTAACCGTTAAATACTCTATCGATTGAAATTCCACGATCGTGTGCTACTTGAACTGCGTCTCTCATGTTTACCAACGCATCAATTGTTGCCTTAACCACATTGTGCGGGTTAGAAGATCCTTGAGATTTAGCGAGGATATCAGTAATACCTGCGCTTTCAAGAACTGCACGCATAGCACCACCTGCTATTACTCCAGTACCATGTGACGCAGGACGCAAAAATACCTGAGCTCCTGAGAACTTTCCTTTTTGAGTGTGAGGCACTGTTCCTTTAATAATAGGCACTCGAATCAAGTTTTTCTTTGCATCGTCAACCCCTTTAGCGATTGCTTCTACAACCTCTTTCGCTTTTCCAAGACCGTGACCAACTACACCTTGTTCGTTACCAACTACCACTACCGCTGAGAAAGTGAAAGTACGGCCTCCTTTAGTAACTTTCGTTACACGATTAAGGGCAACCAATTTGTCTTTTAATTCTAAATCCGTAGATCTAACCATTTTTGCTTTCATCTTTCTTAAAATTTAAGTCCACCTTCTCTTGCACCATCAGCCAAGGATTTTACTCTTCCGTGGTATTGGTAACCGTTTCTATCAAAAACTACTGCTGTAACACCAGCCTTCACTGCCTTTTCTGCTACATCTTTTCCAACTAAAGATGCTGCTTCGGATTTTGATTTTCCTTCAACCGCTTTATTTTTGTAAGACGATGCTGACGCAAGGGTGATTCCTTTGTTATCATCAATTACTTGCGCATAGATTTGTTTATTTGATCTAAATACACTTAATCTAGGCTGCTCAGAAGTTCCGAATACATTCTTACGGATTCTTCTTTTAATTTTTTCTCTTTTTTCAACTTTATCTAAAGCCATAATCTCAATTATTTCGATGCTGATTTACCAGCTTTTCTTCTAATAAATTCATCAGAGTATCTGATTCCTTTTCCTTTGTACGGTTCTGGTTTTCTTAAAGATCTAATCTTTGCTGCGGCCAAACCTAACAATTGTTTGTCGTGCGACTCAAGGGTTACAACAGGCGCCTTTCCTTTAGCGGTTTCAGCACTAAGAACGATTTCCGAAGGTAATTCAATAACCACTGGATGTGAAAACCCAATAACCATTTCTAATTTTTGACCATTCGCAACAGCTCTGTATCCTACTCCGTGAAACTCCAATTTTTTGGAGAATCCTTTCGACACACCTTCAATCATATTTTTCACAAGAGCTCGGTATAAACCGTGTTTTGCTCTTACGTGATTGAGATCAGAGTCACGCTCAAATGTTAGCGTATCTCCATCTTGCTTAATTGTAACACTCGGGTCAATATTTTGTGTCAATTCCCCCTTTGGTCCTTTTACAGAAATAAAGCCTTCTCCTAAGTTGATCTGTACTCCGTTTTCTATAGTAACCGGTGCATTTCCAATTCTAGACATAATTAATTTTTTTTACTTTTAATTAATAAACGTAGCAAAGTACTTCACCACCAATATTTTCATTTCTTGCTTCTTTATCAGAGATAACTCCTTTAGAAGTAGAAAGAATAGCGATACCTAAACCATTTAATACTCTAGGTAGTTCGCTAGCGCCTACATATTTTCTTAAACCTGGTGTACTTACTCGTTCAATTTTTTTAATCGCCGGAGCGTTATTTACATATTTTAGAGCAATTTTGATAATTCCTTGTTTGCCATCATCTTCAAATTTATGGCTAAGGATATATCCTTTATCTTCTAAAATTTTAGTAATTTCTTTTTTAATACTTGATGCAGGAATTTCGACAACTTTATGTCTTGCCATTTGCGCATTTCTTACTCGCGTCAAATAATCTGCTATTGGATCTGTATACATAGACTACTTTTACTTTATTACCAACTTGCTTTTGTTACACCTGGTATTTTACCAGCCAAAGCCATTTCTCTGAAGGTTACCCTAGAAATTCCAAATTGTCTCATGTACCCTCTTGGTCTTCCAGTCAACCCACATCTATTGTGCAAACGAACTTTCATCGAATTTTTCGGTAATTTTTGTAATGCCATCATTGCATCCCAATCACCATCTTTTGTCGCTTTTCTTAAACTGGCTCTTTTGTCAGCATATTTTGCTTCCAATTTAACTTTCTTGCGCTGTTTTGCTTTACTTGATTCTTTTGCCATTTTTTTTAATTTTTCACGAATGGGAAACCGAACTCTTTCAATAACGCTTTACTTTCTTCATCAGAAGAGGTAGAAGTTACAAAAGTGATATCCATACCAAATATTTTGTTAACTTTATCTATGTTGATTTCAGGGAAAATGATATGTTCTTTGATACCCATATTGAAGTTACCAGTTCCATCAAATCCAGTGCTTTTAACACCTTTGAAATCTCTTGTTCTTGGTAGAGCGATATTGATAAGTCTATCTAAAAACTCATACATTTTATCTCCTCTTAAAGTTACCTTTACTCCGACAGGCATCCCTTTTCTTAATTTAAAGTTAGAGATATCTTTTTTAGAGTTTGTGGCAATTGCTTTTTGCCCTGTGATTAATGTCATATCATTAACAGCGGACTCAACCAACTTTTTATCTGCAACCGCATCACCAATACCTTGGCTTAATACGATTTTTTGGAGTTTCGGTACTCTCATAACGGATTTAAATCCAAATTGCTCTTGCAATTTTTTCGAAATCTCTTTAGAGTACTGCTCTCTTAGTCTTGGTGTATAGCTCATTATTTAACTACCTCCCCGTTCTTTTTTAAAAATCTAACTAATTTCCCATTTTCATCTTTTCTTCCAACTTTGGAAGCGACACCATTGACAACCAGCATAACATTTGAAATGTGTATACCTGCTTCTGCCTCTACAATACCACCTTGTGGATTCGATGCACTAGGCTTCACATGTTTTTTAATAATGTTTACACCCTCAACAATAGCACGATCTTTCTTTCTGTCAATTCTAAGAATTTTACCTTCTTGTCCTTTTGACGTACCGCTAATCACTTTTACAGTGTCTCCAACTTTTACGTGTAGTTTCTTTTGCATTTTCCTTAATTTTATAGTACCTCCGGTGCTAATGAAACAACTTTCATATATTGCTTGTCTCTAAGCTCACGAGCGACAGGTCCAAAAATACGGGTACCTCTCATTTCACCAGCTTCGTTAAGCAATACCACAGCATTGTCATCGAACCTTACATACGAACCGTCCGCACGTTTGATTTCCTTTTTTGTTCTTACGATAACTGCTTTTGATACTTGCCCTTTTTTAACGTTTCCCGCAGGGATAGCACTCTTAACAGTTACAACAATCTTATCACCAACTGAAGCATATCTTCGTCTTGTTCCACCGAGCACTCGGATCACCAACACTTCTTTTGCTCCACTGTTGTCGGCTACAGATAATCTACTTTCTGACTGAATCATTGTATCTTATTTAGCTCTTTCAATAATTTCTACTAATCTCCAACACTTATTTTTACTAAGTGGTCGTGTTTCCATGATACGAACAGTATCTCCAGGATTACACTCATTTTTTTCATCGTGGGCGACAAATTTAGTAGTTTTTTTCACGAACTTACCATATTTCTCATGTTTTACTTTTCTTTCTACCGTAACAACCACAGATTTCTCCATTTTGTTGCTGGTAACCACCCCGATACGTTCTTTTCTTAAATTTCGTTTATTTTCCATAACAGAAAGTCTTTTTTAAATAAAAGGCTAAGCTTTTAGCTCGCGACCTTTAATTTCAGTTTTTAAACGAGCGACTGTTTTACGCCCCACTCTTATTTGTATTGGATTCTCCAATTGTGAAACGGCGTGCGAAAGTAACAATTTTTCTTGTTTCTCTGTCGCTTCAACTAATTTCTCTTTTAAATCTTCCAAGGACAAGTCCCTTATTTCACTTGCTTTCATCTGTGTTCTTGTTTTCATTGTACAGATGAAACAAGTGGTTTCATCCGTTATTATTACTGTAACTTTTTGTAGGCAGCTAGCTTATCCAGCGTAATCCGGTCTAACTACAAATTTGCATTTAAGTGGTAACTTTTGAGCTGCTAAGCGCATTGCTTCTCGCGCTGTTTCTAAGTCCACTCCTTCAGCTTCGAATAGAATACGTCCTGGTCTTATAACAGCTACCCAATGACTAGGAGCCCCTTTACCTTTACCCATCCTTACCTCAGCTGGCTTTGCAGTTACTGGTTTATCCGGAAAAATTCTAATCCAAACTTTACCTTCTCTTTTCATGTAACGCGTCACGGCGATACGAGAAGCTTCAATTTGTCTTGAAGTAAGCCATCCAGCATCTATTGATTTCAACCCGAAGGATCCGAATGCGATTTGACTTCCTCTATGAGCGAGCCCCGTATTTCGTCCCTTTTGGGCTTTTCTAAATTTGGTTCTTTTCGGTTGTAACATTTTGTAATGTTTTAACTAATTATTTTCTACTATTCTGAAATTTCGGAGCGCGCTTAGGAGCTACTTTCTTTTGTTGAAGTCCAACGTTTGGAGAAAGATCTCTTTTTCCGTAAACTTCTCCTTTGCAAATCCACACTTTAATTCCGATACGACCGTAAGTAGTGTGAGCTTCAGCTAAAGCGTAATCGATGTCAGCTCTGAATGTATGTAAAGGAGTTCTACCCTCTTTATACATTTCATTTCGAGCCATCTCAGCGCCATTTAAACGTCCACCAATTTTAACCTTAATTCCTTCGGCGCCCATTCTCATTGTTGATTGAATTGCCATTTTAATCGCTCTTCTGAAAGAAATTCGGCCTTCGATTTGACGAGCGATACTGTCCGCTACCAATTTAGCATCTAGCTCAGGTCGTTTAATTTCAAAAATGTTTATTTGCACCTCTTTTCCAGAGATTTTTTTCAACTCTTCTTTCAATTTGTCAACTTCTTGACCACCTTTACCAATTATTACACCTGGACGTGCAGTATTAATAGTGACAGTAACAAGTTTAATTGTACGTTCGATAATAATTTTAGAGATACTCGCTTTAGAAAGACGAGCCGATAAATATTCTCTAATTTTGTAATCTTCAACAATCTTAGCAGAATAGTCATTTCCTCCAAACCAGTTTGATTCCCATCCGTGGATGAATCCTAATCGGTTTCCTATTGGATTAGTTTTTTGTCCCATTCTCTTTTGTTTTTACACTATCAACAATGATAGTTGTGTGATTTGATCTTTTTCTTACTCTGTGCGCTCTACCTTGCGGTGCTGGTTGGATACGTTTAAGCATTCCTGCTTGATCTACTCTGATTTCAGAAACAATTAATGTTTCGTCTTCCAAGTTTTTATCCTCGTTTTTTTGTTCCCAGTTAGCAATTGCAGATCGCAATAATTTTTCCAATCTTAAAGATGCTTCTTTTGAATTGTGTGATAAAATATTTAACGCTTTATTCACTTCAACACCTCTAACGATATCTGCTACTAATCGCATTTTTCTTGCAGAAATAGGACAGTTATTCAATTTTGCGATTGCAATTTTTGATTTTGTCTCTTTTAGCTGCTCTGCCTTTAATCTTTTTCTAGCTCCCATTATATCTTATGTTAGACTATTATTTCTTTTTCTTTTTGTCAGAGTGACCTCTAAAGGTTCGTGTTGGAGCGAATTCTCCTAATTTATGACCTACCATGTTTTCGGTAACATAAACGGGAATAAATTTATTTCCATTGTGAACTGCGATAGTTAATCCAACAAAGTCAGGAGTGATAGTCGATGCTCTTGACCAGGTTTTAATCACGGCTTTCTTTTGAGACTCCTGTGATTCTTCAACTCTTTGCATTAATTTATAATGAACAAAAGGTGGTTTTTTTAATGATCTACTCATGCCTTAATTATTTCTTTCTCTTTTCAATTATATACTTCGTAGAGTATTTATTCTTAGATCTAGTTTTGTATCCTTTAGCTGGAATACCATTTCTTGATCTTGGATGTCCTCCTGAAGATTTACCTTCACCACCGCCCATAGGGTGATCAACTGGATTCATAACAACCCCTCTAACGCGAGGTCTTTTTCCTTGCCATCTTGTACGACCTGCTTTACCAGATACTAACAACATGTGTTCAGAATTTGAAACTGTTCCGATAGTCGCTAAGCAAGATCCTAAGATCATTCGCGTTTCGCCAGAAGGAAGTTTTACTGTTACGTATTTACCTTCACGCGCTTGAAGCTGAGCGTAAGTACCAGCTCCACGTGCGATTGCTGCTCCTCGTCCTGGTTTCAATTCGATGTTATGAATTACAGTACCTAGAGGAATATCGCTAAGAAATAACGTGTTCCCAATTTCTGGCTCAACATTCTTACCAGAGTTGATAACAGTTCCAACTCTCAACCCTTCTGGATGAATGATGTAACGTTTTTCTCCATCTGCATAAAAAAGAAGGGCGATACGTGCAGAACGATTTGGATCGTACTCTACTGTTTTCACAGTTGCAGGAACACCGAATTTATCTCTTTTAAAATCGACAATTCTATATTTTTTCTTGTGACCACCACCAATGTAACGCATGGTCATTTTCCCGGTATTATTTCTACCTCCGGAATTATTATTACTTGCCAACAAAGATTTTTCTGGCGTTGACGTAGTTAATTCACTAAAGTCACTCGCAATTTTATGTCTTTGACCGGGTGTAATCGGTTTTAACTTTCTAACTCCCATCTTACTAAATTATATGTTATCGTACAAGTTAATTTCTTGACCTTCGGCAACTGAAACAATTGCTTTTTTCCATACCGGAATGGTTTGTTCAGCAATTCCTTTAGAAGTATATTTTTTTCTTGGTTTGCCTCCTCCGTATGTCATTGTACGAACGTTTTCTACTGTGACACCATATAATTTTTCTATGGCATCTTTAATTTCCAATTTGTTAGCTCTTCTGTCAACAACGAAAGCATATCTTTGATTAGATTCACCATCTAAAGTTGCTTTTTCAGTTAACAACGGCTTTTTTATCATACTGTTCATCTCTTCTAGTATTAATTCAATATGGATTCAATTTTCTCAACAGCACCTTCTACGATTACTACCTTATTTGCATTAAGGATTTCGTAGGTGTTTAAACTATCTGCAGTTACAACATTTGCTCCTTGAATGTTTCTAGCTGAGAGATAAACATTTTTGTTATCTGTCGGCAATACAAACAAAACTTTTTCGTAAGCTAAATTCATATCTGACATGATAGTCATGAACGCTTTTGTTTTCACTTCAGCGAAATCGATATTGTTTAGCACGATAATGTTGTTTTCTTGTGCTTTGTATGTTAGTGCAGATTTTCTAGCTAAACGTTTTAATTTCACGTTTAATTTGAAATCGTAATTTCTTGGTTTTGGACCAAAAACGCGACCTCCGCCTCTAAACACTGGGGATTTAATACTCCCCGCTCGAGCTGTTCCAGTTCCTTTTTGCTTTTTAATCTTACGCGTACTTCCAGCAACATCAGCTCTTTCTTTCGATTTATGCGTTCCTTGTCTTTGTGCAGCTAAATACTGTTTTACATCCAAGTAAATTGCGTGATCGTTAGGCTCGATGCTATAGATAGAATCAGCAAGCGTAACTTTAGTGGAAGTTTCCTTACCTTTTATGTCAACAACTTTAATATCCATCTTATTTTTCTATTATTACGTAAGAACCTTTTGCGCCAGGAATTGATCCTTTAACAAGAATTAAATTCTTATCAGTTAAAACTTTTAAAACTTGCAAGTTAGGTTGTGTAATACGTGTATTACCCATTTGACCTGCCATTCTCATTCCCTTAAATACTCTTGCAGGAAAAGAAGCCGCACCGACAGAACCTGGTGCTCTTAATCTGTTATGTTGACCATGTGTCGCTTGCCCAACACCACCAAATCCGTGGCGCTTAACAACCCCTTGAAAACCTTTACCTTTTGATGTTCCAACAACATCTACAAAGCTATTTTCTTCAAAAATATCAACTTTGACAACATCTCCAAGGCTTAAATCTTCAAATCCGTCAAACTCTACCAATTTAAATTTTGGTGTAGTATTTGCTTTTTTAAAGTGACCTTGTAGGCTTTTAGGCGTGTTCTTTTCGCGTTTTTCTCCAAACGCTAATTGAACTGCCTTGTACCCATCTTTTTCTTCGGTTTTGACTTGCGTAACAACGCAAGGACCAGCTTCTATCACTGTGCATGGCGTTGCCTTGCCCTCGGCACTGTAGATGCTAGTCATCCCGATTTTCTTTCCAATAATCCCTGGCATACTTTATTTATTACTTAATTAAACTTTAATTTCTACGTTTACACCACTTGGCAACTCCAATTTCATTAAAGCGTCTACTGTTTTAGATGAAGAGCTATAAATATCTATCAATCTTTTGTAAGCAGACAATTGGAATTGCTCTCTTGCTTTTTTGTTAACGTGTGGAGATTTCAACACGGTGTAAATTCTTTTATGAGTTGGAAGTGGAATTGGCCCACTCACTACAGCACCGGTAGCTTTCACCGCTTTTACGATTTTTTCAGCAGACTTGTCTACTAAATTGTGATCGTAAGATTTTAACTTTATTCTAATCTTTTGGCTCATCTTTATAGCTCTTTATTATGCTTCAATTTTACCTTTAACTTTCTTAATTACTTCGTCAGCAATGTTTCTCGGAGTAGTTGAATAATGTGAGAATTCCATTGTTGAAGTTGCGCGACCAGAAGACAATGTTCTTAATGTTGTCACATATCCGAACATTTCAGACAATGGAACGTCAGCTTTTACAACTTTAGCTCCTAAACGGTCATCCATACCGTTAATTTGACCTCTTCGTTTGTTTAAATCGCCAACGATATCACCCATGTTTTCTTCTGGAGTCACCACTTCATTTTTCATGATTGGCTCTAACAACTCAGGACCTGCACTTTTTAATGCGTTTCTATAAGCCATTTTCGCGCAAATTTCGAAAGAAAGTGCGTCTGAATCGACATCGTGATAAGAACCATCTTTTAATTCTACCACCATGCTATCCATAGGGAAACCTGCTAATACGCCATTTTTCATTGATTCTTTGAATCCTTTCTCAATTGAAGGAATAAATTCTCTAGGAATGTTACCACCTTTAATACTGTTGATGAATTCTAAACCAGTTTTCTTTGGATCTTGTTGCGCCGAAATTGTAATTGAAATATCAGCAAATTTTCCACGACCACCTGATTGTTTTTTGTAAACTTCTCTGTGATCGACTGAACCAGTAATTCTTTCTTTGTATGCAACTTGCGGTTCACCTTGGTTAACCTCAACACCAAATTCTCTTTTCAAACGCTCAACAAGTACCTCTAAGTGAAGCTCACCCATTCCTGAAATAACTGTTTGACCTGAATCAGCATTTGTACTAATTCTGAAAGTTGGATCTTCTTCAGCTAATTTACCTAATCCCATACCTAATTTATCAACATCGGCTTGAGTTTTAGGCTCGATAGCGATACCGATAACTGGTTCAGGGAAATCCATAGATTCAAGGATAATTGGGAATTTTTCATCACACAATGTATCACCTGTTCTAATATCTTTAAATCCTACTCCTGCACCAATATCACCTGCTTCGATAGACTCGATTGGATTTTGTTTATTAGAGTGCATTTGGAAAATTCGCGAAATACGTTCTTTTTTATCTGTACGAGTATTGTGGATATAAGAACCCGCGTCTAATTTTCCTGAATACATTCTGAAGAAACACAATCTACCAACATAAGGATCAGTAGCAATTTTAAACGCTAAAGCAGCAATTGGCTCTTCGTTGTTTGGTTTTCTTGTAGTTTCCAAACCAGTGTTTGGATCAATTCCTGTTACAGAACCTTTGTCATATGGAGAAGGTAAGAATGCCATTACCGCATCCAACATTGTTTGAACACCTTTGTTTTTGAAAGATGATCCACACATGATTGGTTGGATAGACATATTGATTGTAGCTTTTCTGATCGCTGCAAACATTTCTTCTTTTGTAATTGAATTAGAATCTTCAAAGAATTTCTCCATTAAGACTTCATCAGACTCAGCAACTGCTTCGATTAATTTATCTCTCCACTCTTGCGCTTCTTCAAGAAGATCTGCTGGAATTTCAATTTCATCCCAAGTACTTCCATAATTCTCATCTCTCCAAATAATTCCTTTCATCGTAATCAAATCAACGACTCCTTTAAAATCATCTTCTGCTCCAATTGGAATTTGTAAAGGAAGTGGGTTACCACCTAATCTTTCTCTAACTTCTCTCACACATCTCATGAAATCAGCACCAGCTCTGTCCATTTTGTTAACGAAACAAATTCTTGGAACACCATATTTGTTTGCTTGTCTCCAAACGGTTTCAGATTGTGGCTCAACACCAGAAGCTGCACAGATCAATGCAACGGCACCATCGAGTACACGCAATGAACGCTCTACTTCAACGGTAAAGTCAACGTGACCTGGGGTATCAATAATATTAATTTTATAATCTTTTGTCGTATCGATTACTTCACCTTGTACAGTTGGATATTTCCAGAAACAAGTAGTTGCAGCAGAAGTAATTGTAATACCTCTTTCTTGCTCTTGCTCCATCCAATCCATTGTAGCAGCGCCATCATGTACCTCACCAATTTTATGACTTACACCTGTATAGAATAGAATACGCTCAGTTGTTGTTGTTTTACCAGCATCAACATGGGCCATAATTCCAATGTTACGAGTGTACGTTAAATCTCTCTTCTTAGCCATTACTAAAATCTATTAAAATGTGAAAACGCTTTATTCGCTTCAGCCATTCTGTGCATATCTTCTTTCTTTTTGAAAGCTGCACCTTCTTCTTTAGCCGCTGCCATTATCTCGAAAGCTAATTTTTGCGCCATTGTTTTTTCGTTTCTTTTTCTAGAATAAGTGATTAACCATTTCATAGCTAGTGACTGTTTTCTGTTATCACGAACTGGCGTAGGGATTTGAAAAGTAGCCCCACCAACTCTTCTACTTCTAACTTCTACATTAGGTGTGATGTTGTTTAATGCTCTTTTCCAGACGTCAACTGGGTTTTCTTCTTGATTTTTAGTAGCTACGATATCCATCGCGTCATAAAAAATCTTAAAAGAGACACTTTTTTTGCCGTGAAACATTAAATTGTTCACAAATTTAGTCACCAATATCTCTTTAAACTTTGGATCAGGTAAGATCGTGTGTTTTTTCGCTTGTCTTCTTCTCATGATTCACTTATTTCTTAGGACGTTTAGCACCGTATTTTGATCTTCTTTGTAATCTACCTTGAACACCTGCTGTATCGAGTGCTCCGCGAACGATATGGTATCGTACACCTGGTAAATCTTTTACTCTTCCACCTCTTACTAAAACGATTGAGTGTTCTTGTAAGTTGTGTCCTTCTCCTCCGATGTAGGCATTCACCTCTTTCCCATTGGTAAGTCTTACCCTCGCTACTTTTCTCATAGCCGAGTTTGGTTTTTTTGGTGTGGTAGTGTAAACCCTTACACATACTCCTCTTCGCTGCGGACAAGAATCAAGCGCTGCTGATTTACTTGTTTTTACCGTAGCTACTCTACCTTTTCTAATTAACTGTTGTATAGTTGGCATAGTACGTAAATGTTGTTTTTTCTAGTTGTTTCACAATAAATTGCGCCCAAATTCGTAAAAATTCGGAGTGCAAAGGTATCAAGTTTTTTTTATTAAACAACTTTTGGTTAATTATTTTTTAGATTTTTCACAAATTTATGTTGACAATGATTTAAAAGATTGAGAACTTGCCTTAAAATCTGTGATTTAGCAACAAAGTTAGATTTTTTTTCTGGATCGAATCGAATTCATCAGAAAACTCTACTTTTGTTGTATGGATTATTTATCATCGCTAAATCCAGAACAACGAGCAGCTGTTGAACACACCGAAGGTGCTACAATGGTGATTGCGGGGGCGGGTTCTGGTAAAACAAGGGTTTTAACTTATAGGATTGCTCACATTATAAATAAGGGAGTAGATCCATTTAATATATTGGCACTTACTTTCACCAATAAAGCGGCGAGAGAAATGAAGGACCGTATTGCCAAAATTGTTGGTAATGCGGAAGCCAAAAACATTTCGATGGGGACTTTCCATGCTGTGTTTGCACGAATTTTAAGGCATCACTCAGACAAATTAGGTTATCCTTCCAATTTCACCATTTATGACACGCAAGATTCGCGGAGTTTATTAAAGACGATAATTAAGGAATTACTGTTAGATGATAAGACCTATAAACCTAATTTAATAGCAGGAAGGATTTCATCGGCAAAAAATAATTTAATTTCTGCAGCAGCCTACGAGGCTAATACGGATGTAATTGCCGAGGATCGGATGAGCGGTAAACCGAGGTTGTTTGAAGTTTATCGAGCCTACGAAAAAAGATGTTTTATGGCTGGGGCGATGGATTTTGATGATTTGTTATTTAAGACAAATATCTTGTTTCGAGATCATGCGGATGTTTTGCATTATTACCAACATAAATTCAGGTATATATTGGTGGATGAGTATCAAGATACCAATTATTCGCAGTATTTAATTGTTAAAAAACTAGCAGCTGTATACAATAATATATGTGTTGTTGGGGATGATGCCCAAAGTATTTATTCGTTTAGGGGTGCAAATATTGAAAACATCTTAAATTTTAAAAACGATTACAAAGAACACCGCGTTTTTAAATTGGAGCAAAATTACCGAAGTACCAAAACGATTGTGAATGCAGCCAACAGTGTGATTGCAAAAAACAAGGAACAAATTCAAAAAACGGTCTGGACCGCTAACGAAGATGGTACTAAAATAAAAGTGGTGCGATCGTTAACAGACAATGAAGAAGGGAAGACGATTTGTAATATGATTTTTGAAACAAAACATCAAACGCATGCTTTTCATTCTGACTTTGCGATTTTATACCGAACGAATGCTCAATCGAGAGCTTTTGAAGAATCGTTGCGGAAATTAAATTTGCCGTATAAAATTTACGGAGGACTCTCATTTTATCAAAGAAAAGAAATTAAGGATTTATTGGCTTATTTCAGGTTGACTGCCAACCCAGATGATGAGGAAGCTTTAAAAAGGGTGATTAATTATCCAAAAAGAGGAATTGGCCAATCGACGATTGATAAAATAATTATTGCCGCAAGTCAGCATGAAGTGAGTATGTGGCGAATAATTTCTGAACCTCAGAAATACGGAGCGGAAATTCCAAGTAGCGCACGGGGCAAGATTGATGTTTTTGTGACGACGATTAAAAGTTTTCAAGTTCAACTTGAAACGTTGGATGCTTATGTATTGGCAGAAAGTATTGCGAAAAGTTCGGGAATTTTAAAGGATTTGTACGATGATAAGTCTCCGGAGGGTGTTTCGCGACATGAAAATATTCAAGCGTTGCTGGCAGGGATTAAGGAATTTTCGAGTTCTGCGGGCGAGGGTGAAACAGCATTTTTGAGTGATTTTTTGGTGGATGTTGCTTTATTAACGGACGCCGATCAGGAGAAGGATGAAGATAAGGACAAGATTACACTGATGACAATTCATGCCTCAAAAGGTTTGGAATTTCCGTATGTATTTATTGTAGGATTGGAGGAGAATCTTTTTCCATCGCAATTGGCTTTAAACTCTAGATCTGAATTGGAAGAAGAGCGACGATTATTTTATGTGGCATTAACCCGTGCCGAAAAACAAGCCACCTTATCGTACGCCACAAGTAGGTTTAGGTGGGGAAATATTGTGACCAGTGAGCCAAGTAGGTTTATTGAAGAAATTGATGCCCGCGAACTGGAAATGCAAAGTTCAAATTCCTTTGCAGGAAGTGGAATTGGCCGCTCGATGAATCAATTAAACATGGAACGAAAAATTGGTGGTGGTCAAACTCCCTTATTTTCGGACCGAAGAAGATTGACACCTATTAATGATTCGGTACCCAAAAAACCCGTTGGCGTTAGCGCCGAACAGTTGGATTTAAAAGTTGGTTACAATGTAATTCACGAGCGATTCGGGAAAGGCAAAATAATTGGATTGGAAGGCACACCTCCCACCAAAGCCACCGTTTTTTTTCCGAAAGCTGGTAGTAAACAACTGTTGCTAAAATTTGCCAAATTAGAAGTGGTAGATTAATTAAAATCTAGTGCTGAACAGATTGAAGTTTCTCGCGTAAACGATGGAAGCGGCAGCTCCCGGACATCCCGACGCTTCAGTCGGGATGTCCGGGACTATAGCGAACAGCGTGGCCCCAACGTTTTAGTTGGGGATACGCCCAAAAGAAACTTACCTTTATAATTATACCACTTGAATACGAATAACCACTTTGGTGCCTGAAGGTTGATTGAATTCATCCACTAAATCGATAATTTCGAAAGGGACAAAGGTTTTGTTTTGATTTAGATTTGCCAGACGTTCTTGTGTTACATTTAAAGCGGTCGACTTATGATAATCCGTTTTTTGCGCATTGGTTTCGCTCGCCTTTTTTCGTCCGATGCCGTTGTCTGAAATGGTACATTCTAAAATATCTTGATGAAACCATTTAAACGACACCTTAATTTCGCCCTTTTTATCCAAGCCTTTAAAACCGTGGATTAATGCGTTTTCAACAAAGGGCTGAATCATTAAGGGAGGAAGAATTTCTTCTTCGGTATCAATCTCTTCGTCAAAATCAAAAAGTAAGTTGATATTGGAATTTGAGGTAAGTTTTTCTAATTGGATATAATTTTGGAGGGTCTCTACCTCGGTCGTAATCGAAATAAATTTTTCGCGTGAATTTTCGAGTACTTGCCGCATTAATTTAGAAAATTTAGACAAGGCGTACCTGGCTTTATCAGAATCGTTTAAGATAATTAGATTATGTATTGAGTTGAGGACATTAAAGATAAAATGCGGATTCATTTGGAGACGCAAAGCTTTTTGCTCTAATTCCAACAGATTTTTCTCTAAAGTAAGTTTTTCATTTTGAATTTTTGCCCGCCGTTTTTGACGTTTAATAATGAAGAAGATGATTAAAAAGAGTATAAAAACCAAAATGACGATTTCGAAGAATATAAACCAGAACTTTTGCCAAAACGGTTGATCGATGGTAAATTCTAATTGAATGGATTGGTTGTTCCAATTACCATCAACAGACGCTTGAACTTGGAAGGTGTATTTTCCGGGAGGCAAATTTGGATAGGTGGCAATATTTACGGTTGTTGCCGGTGTCCAATCTGGATCAATTTCACTTAATTTCCAACGGTAACGCAAATTTTTTGTGTGCGAATAATGCAAACCCAAAAATTGAAAACTGATGTGGTTTTTATTATAAGGCAATTTTAGGGCATTTTGAATTTTTCCATCTTTAAAGGATGAAGCATAGGGTGTTTCTTGGATAGACTCAAAAACAATTTTAAAATCAGTGATTGTTAAAATGGGCGGTTTTGAGGCGGTAGGATTTGATTGTCGCCCCTTGTACACAAAAAGTCCATCGACGGTTCCGAACCACAAATTTCCGTTTTGACCAACTGAATTTGCGTTGATATTGGTTTCAACTCCTTCAAAACCCTCTTCGTAACCAAAATGTGTAAGACCAATTACGTCATCTCCTTCATTCAAATCCAATCGATCTAATCCTCTTTCTGTTCCCACCCACACTTGTTGGTTATAATATAAAAGTTGGTAAATATTGTTTGAACTGATGGCAAATTTACTTGCGGTATTGATCCATTTTTTACTTTTTATTCCACCATCTTCCAATTGAAGCTGCAAAATTCCATCATCTTTAGAACCTAGCCAAATGGAATTGTTGACACAGATAATGGTACGAAAAGTGCGACCTGGTTCGTTGAATTTTCTTGTTAGATTATTTTGAATGTAACCGTACCCTCCATCTTCTTCGACAAACCAAAGTTTACCTTGATTAAATGTGAGATGAGAAATATGGTTAGGTTCGCCTCCATTTTTAGTTTTTATAGGTTTAAACAAATAAGCTCCGTTTTTTGAATTGTCGACTTCATAAATTCCACCATCGTTCGTACCGATGTATAGTTTATTTGAAAGTGGATCTTCTGCAAAACTTTTAATCCAATTTGCTCTTAACCCATTGGCATTGAAAAAAGAAAAAACGGTGTCTTTTGAAAGTAATGTATTGTACATTCCGATTCCTTTACCCTCCGTTCCAAACCAAATATTTCCATAACTATCCTCAAAAATAGCTTTTACTTTTTCAGATTTAAATCCATATTCTTCGTCAAAAAGTACCCGTGAGGTATCGTTAATTCTCAAAACACCCATACCTTCGGTACCTAACCACAAGTTGTTTTTGGTGTCATTAAGGACAGAGAAAACATAATTTCCGTTAAGCCCTGAAGAGGAATTATATTCAATAAATGGGCTGTTTTGAAAAATGGAGACCCCTCCTCCACTGGTGCCTAACCAAATATTATCCCAATAATCAACCGCAATTTTTTTTACATGATTGCTTGAAAGACCATTCGAAGTGCGATAATTCCGCAAAGTATCATCGCTTAATGTATAGACATAAACTCCGTCATTTAACGTGCCAATCCAAAGTTCTTTTTCTGCCACAACTGCCATGGCGAGAATTATTTTATCATTCAACGACTTAAATTGATCGCGTTGAAAGATTTGGTTATTCGCAAAAAAGTTGATTCCACCTTCGTACGATCCCATGACCCATTCGTTGTTAAATTCGACAGCACATTCGATGTGTGAATTGGTAAGGCCTTTTGCCTTGGTGAGGCGACCGAAGGCATTGGTATAATTGAGCAAACCTTTATTGGAGCAGAGCCATAAATCATTGGTACTTGTCAAAAAAAATTGAAAAACATTTACATCTACAATCCCTGGATTATCGGTTACTTTCACCAATTCCATCTTGTCTAATCGAAAAACACCAGCGTTTGTCGCAAAAAGATATTTTTTTTGAAAGAAAATTATGTCATTTATCTGAATACCGTCATTTTCGAACCTAAAATTTTTCAGAAAATTTCCATTGAGATCAAGTACAGATACACCTCCTTTTTGACCAACCCAAATTCGTTTGTCAATTTCTTTCAGTGAGTAGATCCGGTTTGAAATTAAGGAATCACTTTTGGTAAAATAGGAATAATTTGTTCCATCAAATTTACACAAACCTCCGCCTTGCGTACCGATCCAAGCATATTGATTAGAATCAAATAAAAGACTATAAGCTTGTGATTGAGGAAGTCCAGATTGAATTGTTAAGTAATTAAAATTGTATGCTTGAGAAAAACTATTTTTACTTAAAATTGTCGAATTAACGACGAGTAAAAATGGAATTAAACCCAAAACGGTTCGAATAAAAACTTGGACCCAACACATAATAGATGTCAACATTTCCTTGACTTAATTTGATTAATTTTACGTATTGAAATAACCATGGCAGCTTAGTTAATAAATGTGTGGAAGCGTTTAAAGTTGGATAAAGATAGAATTTGAAACGAATAAAAAAAATAGGACAACGGATTTGGCGCTTTATTTATAAGTATAAGTGCGTCTTGAGCACTACTTTTTTGACGATTTTTATTAGTTGGTTGTTTTGTTTACCACGTGAACTTTTCAAAGATCCCACCAGCACGGTAATTGTGGATCGGAATGGGCGTTTATTAGGTGCTTCAATTGCAGATGATGGGCAATGGCGATTTCCCTATAATCCTGCAATACCAGAAAAATTCAAAAAAGCAATTATGCAATTTGAAGATCGGAATTTTACCTCTCATTGGGGGGTAAGTTTGCGAGGATTGGCCAGAGCGGCTTATCAAAATATTAAAGAAGGAGAAAAAGTAAGTGGAGGAAGTACGATTACCATGCAATTGATGCGGATGAGTAGGAAAGGTAAATCGCGGAATATATGGCAAAAAGGAATTGAAATATTTTTAGCTACGCGAGCTGAGTGGCGCTATACGAAGGATGAGATTTTAGCTTTATATGCATCTAATGTTCCGATGGGGGGAAATGTTGTTGGTTTGGATGCTGCTTCTTGGCGTTATTTTGGTCGATCGTCTTATCAATTGTCATGGGCAGAGACAGCTACCTTAGCAGTATTGCCCAATGCCCCGTCTTTAATGCATCCAGGCAAAAATAGGGATCAACTTTTATCGAAACGCAATCGATTGTTAGATCGATTATATGAAGTGAAAGAAATTGATTCGATGACATGGGTTTTATCAAAATTGGAGGAATTGCCTGAAAAACCGCACCCAATTCCACAATTGGCACCTCAATTATTAACAAGGGTCATTCAAGACGGTCATAAAGGTAAATTGGTTAAAACCTCGATTGATATTTCCCTTCAAGAACGTACCAATCAAATTGTGCAATTTCATCACGAAAAATTGCGTGAAAATCAAATTTTTAATGCTGCCGTGATGGTCATGGATGTTAAATCGGGAAAGGTACTAGCCTATACTGGAAATGTGCCAGATCTTGAAATGGAACACGGAAAAGATGTGGACATAATCACTGCCCCTCGAAGTTCGGGAAGTATTCTTAAACCATTTTTGTACGCCGCCATGTTACAAGATGGTTTGATTACTCCTAAAATGGTGGTTCAAGATATTCCAACGGTGATGTCTGGCTACTCGCCAAAAAATTATAATTTAAAATACGATGGAATTGTTGCCATTGACGAGGCGCTCTCTCGATCATTAAACGTTCCGATGGTAAGGCTATTAACTAAATTTGGGGTGGAGAAATTTCATTATTCTTTAAGAAAATTAGGTTTTTCGACCATCAATGAACTGCCTCAACATTACGGCTTGTCCTTAATTTTAGGCGGAGCGGAAACCAGTTTGTGGGATTTAGTTTCGGCTTATGGAAAAATTGCACGAACATTAAATAATTACCCTGAAATGTATGCGGGAGTCAATAGATCGGCGAGTTACTTGAATCAACTAGTGGAGTATCCAATTGAAAAATCGTTATTTAATGCCGCTACCTGTTGGTTTACCTTACAAGCTATGCGTGAGGTAAAACGACCAGAAGATGACGCAAATTGGGAATTATTTGAAACTTCGCAACAAATTGCGTGGAAAACAGGGACGAGTTTTGGATTTAGGGATGCTTGGGCTGTCGGAACGAATGCAGATTTTGTGGTGGGTGTTTGGGTTGGAAATGCAGATGGAGAGGGAAGGCCTGGTTTGGTAGGGCTTAAAGCGGCGGCACCAATTTTGTTTGATGTTTTTTCAGCCTTGCCTCAATCTGAATGGTTTTACGCACCTTTTGATGATATGGTAGAAGCGAGTATTTGTGTTCAGACAGGATACCGAGCAGGCACAGCGTGTCAACAGACCAAGAATGAATTTATACCGAAACAATCCTTAAATACAACGCCGTGTCAATACCACACCTATATATTTGTCGATAGCAGTGAATCCTATCGCGTCAATTCTTCTTGTTATGAAATGTCCAAGGCGAAAAGAATAGCTTGGTTCACCTTGCCAGCAGTCGCCGAATATTTTTACAAAAATCATGATCCCAATTACAGAAAACCTCCTCCCTTTATGGAAGGTTGTTTGGAAAATCGTGAAAATTCGGACTTGGCGATTATATATCCCAAAACAAATAGCAAACTTTTTATCCCTATTAATTTTGAGGAATTAAGCGAAGAGATTTTCTTTGAAGCCACCCATATTTCTGAACGGATGAAACTCTTCTGGCATTTGGATAATCAATTTATAGGTACGACTCAAACCATCCATCAAATGAAGTTTGTGCCAAGTGATGGCGAACATGTTTTAACTGTGATTGACGAAAGAGGCAACACTGAAATGGTTAAATTTGAAGTCACTTTGGGGAAACTGAAGTAGTTTGGGTCTGATTTAAAAGAGGGCTTGCCTATGGCTGGTAAATCAAGGCAGATGCATAAGCCTGAATTCCTTCTCCATTTCCGATGTATCCCATTTTCTCTCCGCGCGTGGCTTTGATGGAAACTTGATCGATTTCTATTTCTAAAAGATCAGCAATGATTTCCTGCATTTTTGTCACATGAGGATTTACTTTTGGAGCTTCCAAGAGGACGGTACAATCTAAATTACCAATCAAATAACCTTTTGCTTTGACCAAATTAAAAGATTCTTTTAAGAGTAATCGGCTGTCGGCGCCTTTGTATTTAGGATCGGTATCAGGAAAATGAAACCCAATATCTCGAAGATTTGCAGCCCCTAAAATGGCATCCGAAATGGCGTGTAACAAAACGTCTGCGTCAGAGTGTCCAAGCGCACCAAATGAAGAATCGAACGTAACTCCTCCGATAATTAATTTTCTGCCTTCCACTAATTGGTGAATATCGACACCAAAACCAATACGAAATTTAGGTAAACTATTTGCACTCACTTATTGAGCAATTTTACCGTTCCCAAACTTAAATTTAAGCGAGAAACGCACTGTATTAGCAAGAGGATTTACACGACTTAAAGCGGCGAGGTAAGAAACATCGATTCCAAAAACGCTGTAATAAAGTCCAGCGCCAAACGTAAAATATTGTCTTGCACCTTTAGCTCTATTTTCGTAAAAGAACCCTCCTCTAACAGCCAATATATTTGAATACCAATATTCTAAACCGCCACCAATATTAATTTCCTTCAACTCTTCCGTAAACCTGCTACCCTTTTGAACAAGTAAAGTACCATCTTCTTCAATAACTGTATTTCCAGGTGCATCATAAAAAGATTGCAACATACCGAGGGTGACACCAACATTATTATCTATTCCTGAAATCACCTCTCCATCACCATCTCTTCTTGGCAAAGTTGGAACTAATAATTTATTAAAATCAACGGTTGTTGTAAGTGAGTTAAATTCATCAAACTTCATGTTTAGCGCCGTCCCTAATCGAAGGTTTGTTGGTAAAAAGTCTCTGTCGGCACCAACGGTATAGGCCATTTTATTCCCGATATTAGAAATGCTTGCCCCAAAAGAAAGGGTTGCATCATTGTCGAAAACACGGATATCTTCGTTAAAGTATGAATAAGACAAATCAACTGCTCCTGCAATTCCCGCTTTAGTAGCAACACTGCCCGCGGACACACCTCCAGTTAAATTAGAATAAACAAATTTACCGTTAAACCCAATTGCATTTCTATCTGACAATTTAAAAGAATAACCACCTAAGAGTTCAAATTCATTGGGACTAAAATCACGAATTAAATTTCCTTGCTCGTCCGTAAATGAAATGTTGCCTAACGAAAAATAGCGCATTGAACCACCAACCGCGTGTCCATTTTTAAGCTTTGTATATCCACTAATATATGATAAATGAATATCATCCACAAGTTGCTTTAGCCAAGGTGAATACGAAATCCCAAACTCTGCTTTCTCTTTTGAAAACGCTAATTTCGAGGTATTCCAATGAAACGAATTCGCATCAGGTGATGTAGCTACCCCTGCGTCACCCATGCCGCTGGCTCTTGAATCAGGCGCGATAACTAAAAAAGGTACAGCAGTGGTAATCGTGTTAAGTTGAATTGGAAATTCTGTTCCATCTTTAACAACGGATTGCCCGTAAGCGCCAGTAACTAAAAATGCGGATGTAATATATGCAATACTTTTTTTCATGTAATCGAACTATTTTTAAAATAATTAGTGGCATTTTGATTCCACTAGCGTCATTTATAAATTATTTAATATATATGCCAACCTTAACTTTTATTGGCTTTAAGTACTAATTTTCGCCTTACAAGTCAAATGATGGTTTCAAATATACGCATAAATGAATTGTTTATTGTAAAGCTAAAAAAAATTAAGCGAAAATACAAAAAATCAAAAATTAACTAAAGTCATATTTAAAGGATTACCAATTTTTCAATTTTCTCGGCTTTTTTCCCTTGTTCTGTTTCTATGGACAATCGGTAAATATAAACCCCTCTTGCCAATTTATCTCCAAATTCGTCACGTCCATTCCAGTTAATACCTTCACTTCTGAAGCCCATGGTGTTCACTGTTTCATAGATAGTTTTAACTAACTTACCAGATACCGTGAATATTTCAACTTTTGCTTGAATTGCATTACAAACTTGGTTATGCTCAAAATAAAAATCAGTATTAGTTGTAAACGGGTTTGGATAATTCAATAGATGGGAAATTCCAATTTCTTCCTCATTCACTACAACAAAATCGAGAGTTGCCTCGGACGAGTTATTGTTTACATCCCAAACTTTAAAGACAATTTTATGGGGACCAACAGATAGATTAGCTAACTCATAGGCAACTTTTCCACTTTGGTAGGTGTCTAAATCAGATTCATAAAAATTATTTAAGACGATTGGATTTGATACATCACCATCAATAATAATAGTAATATCATGTCCTATCCCATTACCTGTTGTGTTGATCCCGTTCTCATCACGAATGGAAGCCATAAATAATGGGTTACTATCCGTTATTCCGCCATTTACAAACTTGTCATCATTCATGTACAAAGAAATTTCAGGACCAATTTCATCGTCCAAACCATTTGGATTTACACCGCCCACAACAATGGTTGTGTCATACCCATAGGTGTCAAAAAAATCACTGTTTGAATAATAACTTATCTTGCCTTTCCCAAACGCATAATCGATGTCCTTAGGGACAACAAATGAGAAAGTGAATTCGCCATTGGTGACGGTAGACTTTCCTTTATAAATGATGTTAGTTTGGGTATCAAATGCCCTTATTGGGGATGTAACATCTTGCCCCAACGTTGATCTTGTTTTCCATTTGTCAAATACAGCAGGATAAACAAATCCATTATAATCAGATAATATTGTCCCTTCTGCATTTGCAACATGACCTTTAATTGTTATTTTAGTTAGTGCTTTTAAGGTGTCGATGTCAGAAGTAATATCAACCCCATTTACACTGTCTGTAATTATTTGCGGACGCGGTTTCCCCAATTTTAAAGCAGGGTCACCAAGTAAAGCGAAATTCCGCATATTATTACTTCCTAACGTTAAATTTTTAGTTCTTCTTATGATTTCTCCGAGAGCTAAGGGCTCTCCATCTAATTCATTAAAAATTTCTGTGTACAAATTTTGGACAAGAATAGTATTTACAAAAATATTTACCAAACGAGTTGTAGTAAGCAAGCCAACTGCTCCTCCATAAGGAGTGGTAAGAGTTGTTTCACCGGCAGAAACCCTACCTGGATCATCAAAACGGCTAAACTCACAAGTTGCTGAAATAAAAATCGGCATATTGTTGACATTCGACCAGTTTTGAATCATTGGAATAGATACCACTCTTTCCAATGCCAGTCCAGTTTCACCACCATGTCCAACGTAGTTAAATACCAGCGCTCCTTTGTTCATGTTTTGATTAATAGCTTCTTCCACATCCGGGTATCGCTGCCCGCCAGAAGTAACGTTTTGTTTGTAGGCGTCCAAATAAATTTTTACTATGTTGACCTCTGGGTGATATTTTTCAGTGGTATCGCTTAACGATTCACAATCTGAAACAAATTGCCCGCCATTTTCATCATCTGCCATTAAAACAATTCGATTTCTCCAGTCACCGAAAGTAGATGCGTATCCATTGTCATCACATTGAACGCCCTCAGCATTACTGTAAAGTGTTGATCCATAATTCATGTAATGTTCGATTTTATCGATCACCTGATTAGCCGATTCATTGTCCGAAACCGGCATACGACCAATTCCAATATCCAACATATCAGACGACCCCATTGCTTCTGTATCGTCTAACAATCCAAAAAAATCATCCGCTGTATATGAATTCAAAAAGTCGACATCACCAGATTCGATGCTATTATAAGTGGGAATTAAATAATTATTATTAGGGATTCGATTAAGCGGATCATACGTTCCATCGCCAAAAAGACACAAATATTTTAAGGTATTACTCGGATCAATAGCGGCACGTTGATAAAACATCTTGGCCATCCATCTCACTGCAACAGGATCGGATACCCCTCCTGAAAATTCATTGTACACCTTTTGAATTTCAACAATATGAACGGTCAATCCATTAGCGCGGTGCAAGTTGGCTAATCGATCAGCAGAAGGTTTTAAAGATTCGTGGGTGATGATTAGATAATCAGCTTGCGGCAGTCCATGTAAATTTTGATTTGAAATTTTACCTAAATATGTCCCTGAAATCACTGGATTTTTTACTTGATTTAAGTTAAAACTAACATACGTTCTAAGGCTATCCGCTGTTTGTGTAAACGAATAATTTGTTCCAGCTAGGCCTCCATTAATTGAACTAACTTTGCATGGATCAGTAACCTCCCAAACGATGGTACCTGCCGAAGCGTTTGAAATTGTATAGCGACATACATTTCCTAACCCAACACTTCTCAAATCTCGAATCATTAATTGTTCAAAGCCCATTCGTAACTTTTTGATATAGTTAAATTGCAAAAAGTCAATCCAAGCTTCGCCAGATGGAGCATCGCGATAAAATTCAAGACTAACGTTAAAATTTTCCGTTGCAGAAGTAAAACTGACTGTTGACGTTTTATTTTTCGCTACAGTGTAAGATCCTCCAACAATATCGGAGCTCAAATCATCAACAAGGACACCATTTACCGTAACTTTAAGTCCAGCATCACCAGATTTAACCGCCGATACGTAAGTGGTGGTTAACGAAACTGGTTCTGTTACTTCACGATTTTCAGCTCCAAGTGTTAGTGATTCTGTCAAACTTGCTCCTTCAAAATGCTTGCCATACCAGCCATCACCTGATTTTAGCAAGTTATTCTCATTGTTTTCAGAGAATGAAAAGGCATTTGTACTGGTAACTTCGTTTGTGATTGAAAGTGGTGAATTATTAGTCGTTCCAATCCTTTGAGGTAAATCAGCCGGATCGATATGGATGAAAAAATAAGCCAACGAATCCACCTTGTTTTTACGTGGACTAAAATTACCTGAGTTGGTTATTAGATTATCAGGACCTTTAGCATAAAACAAAATATAATCATCAGATTCAAATGACAAATCTACCTCACCAGAAATGAAAATTGAATTTTTATTCAAATCATCAGAACGCGGAATCCAATTTTTTTCAGAAAGTTCAGAAGTTTGATTTCCATAAATATTTAAATGTTGAGGATTTAGCGCTTCAACATTAATACCTAAGCTATTTAAATTGTCATAAGTTAAGCGATATACGCCTTCGGAAGGAACACCAATTTTGTACCAATCACCTGAATTTAATATAGATGTTGAAGCAAAAATAACTTCGCGATCTTGGCTTGTTGACTTTGGGGTGCCTGAAACGGACACTTTAATTTCCTTAATTATTTGTGTTGCCCCATTAGTTAGGATAATTGGCTGGTAATTGATTGTGAGATAATTTTCATTACGAGAAATTCCAAATGAAACGTGAATGTCGGTCTTTTTAGGCAATAAATTGGATGAAATATAACTTGGAAGTACTACGGGAGTATAAATTATTTCTTCGATTTGATAATTAAAATCATAATTCCCTCTCAAATTAATTTTTTTGGTTGAAGTTGAGAACAACTCCCCCGTTATTTCACTATAATCGCAAGGCATACAGCGCTTTTGATCATCATCCCATTTTGTTTGAAAAGTAAATTCAAGGGATTGTGCTGAACTAAATCCACCGATAAAAAGAAGAAATACGAAGGTCTTAAATTTCATTTTTTGACAATATGATATAAATTTGTAAAAAACTGATACTAATTTTGCATTAAAAACGAACTAAATTAGTTATTATTGCAAATCCTACGAAAGAAAAATAGATTTTGTAACCTTTTTTTCTACAAGTTCGTACGAGAATAAATTGAATTGTAATAAATATTGGGTAACAAAATTCCATATTTAAGATGAAAAAAATTATTATTGGGTTTCTTCTATTTGTTGTTAATGCAACAGCGTTTGGACAAGATCCTGAATTTACGCAGTTTTATGCGAATCCGATCTATTTGAATCCAGCGATGGCTGGAACTCATGGATGTCCGCGTTTAAACATGAATTACCGAAACCAATGGCCTTCAATTTCTGGAGCATTTGTTACCAATAGTGTTTCATATGATCAATTTGTAAATGTTTTACAAGGTGGTTTAGCGCTAATGGTCACAAATGACATGGCTGGCAAAAACACCATTAATTGGTCGACAGTAAACTTGGCTTATTCTTATCATTTACAAGTAACTAGAAAGTTTACCATGTTATTTGGTGCCCAAGCTACTTGGAATCAAAAGTTTTTGGATTGGAGTAAGCTAACTTTCGGTGACCAAATTGATCCACGAAGAGGCTTCATTTATCAAACTGGAGATTTACCAAGAGGACAACTTTTAGAAAACGGATGGGGTACACGTGGATTTTTTGATGTATCTGCGGGATTAGTTGGTTATTCTGAAAATTTCTATTTTGGATTTGCTGCCAAACATTTAAATACGCCACAAGAAACCATGATTTTAGGAAATTCTAGAATGCCAATGCGTTTTACTGGTCACATGGGAGCGAATATTAAATTTGGAAAAAGTTCACAATTTGCCAATGTTACCTCAATTTCGCCGAATGTTATCTTTACTTACCAAGATGGCTTTATGCAATTAAACGTTGGTACCTATATTAAATATGGTGCTTTTACAGCCGGAGCATGGTGGAGAGCGCGAGATGCATTTATTTTATCAATGGGAATTGATGCAGGAGCATTTAGAGTTGGATACAGTTACGATATTACAATATCTCCGTTAACCAATGCTTCAGGAGGTTCTCACGAACTTTCATTAGGTTTTAACTGGAGTTGTAAAGATAAACCGAAGAAATTTAGAACAATTTCGTGTCCATCTTTTTAAAAAAGTGTAACCATTGTTTTAAAATTGAGTTATAGTAAAAAGTAGTAAAAATAAAATGCGAATTAAATCAAATAATATGAAGAGGAATAGACTTATAATAGCGGCGTTAGCTGCTCTTAGTATTGCTTCATGTGCGAGAGAAAGATCGAACTCGACAGGGTGGGAATATAACCGACCTGAAAATGGTGGTTTCCAAAAAGTACCTTATTTCGATCAAGAGACTGGACCAGGTTTAATATTAGTAGAAGGTGGAACCTTTACAATGGGTAGAACTGAGCAAGACGTAACCTACGAATGGAATAATATTCCGAGACGTGTGACTGTTTCGTCGTTCTATATTGACCAATTTGAGGTAACCAACTTTAACTGGTTAGAGTATTTATATTGGATTGGAAGAACATATGAAGAATATCCGATGATCTATCAAAATGCGCTGCCTGACACCTTATGTTGGAGGTCACCGATGGCATACAACGAACCTTACGTAGAATACTATTTGCGTCACCCTACTTATGCAAACTACCCAGTTGTTGGGGTAAGTTGGTCACAAGCAAATGATTTTTGTAAATGGAGAACAGACCGTGTTAACGAGTTTATTCTAATCAGAGAAGGTGTTTTAACAATGAACCCTGATCAATCTGGCGAACCCTTTACTACGGATGCTTATTTAGCAGATCAATATCACCCGCAAGAGGAACAATTTTTAAGAGATTTAAATCCAAAAACTGGATGGTCTGGTAAACGTAAAGATTTAGGACAACGTATCGTTAGAATGGAAGACGGAATCCTATTACCTCGTTATCGCCTACCAACAGAAGCTGAGTGGGAATTTGCTTACTATGGTTTGATTGGAAGTATGACTAACCCTGAAGATCCAGGTGTTATTGAAAACAGAAGAACTTACCCTTGGACTGGTCACTGGGTTCGTCAAGATGACCAAGAATTTCAAGGAGATATTCGTGCAAACTTTGTAAGAGGTGCAGGAGATTATATGGGTGCTTCAGGAGCATTGAATGATGCTGCTGACATTACAGCACCTGTTGATTCGTATTGGCCAAATGATTATGGATTGTACCACATGGCTGGTAACGTTTCGGAATGGGTAATGGATGTTTACAGACCACTTTCTCACGAAGATTTTGATGAATTTAGACCATTTAGAGGAAATGTTTTCAAAACAAAAGTTTTAGGAAATGATGGGGTGATTGATGAGAAAAACGGACAAGTTCTTTATGATCCACACGGTATTAAAGAATATTTGCACGAATTTGAGCAAAAAAGATATCAACGTATTTCTGCGCAAGAGCATATTCCAGATAATACCGATACGAACTCAATCATGTTTGAAGGAATGAAGGCGAACATCAAGTCAAGAAACGACATTGATTATTACAACAACCCTCCTGAACAAGTTTATTTATCTCGTAATAAATCAAAAGACTCTTTAGAATTGATGCTTTTGGATGAACTTAACAAAGTAATTGACAGAGCCATTCAAATGCAAAATGATGAATTTTACATGGAAGCATCTGAGACTATTCAAACAGAAATTTTTGACGGATTATTTGATGGAGTAGATCCACGATTCATCAGAACCGATGGTGTTGGTAACGAATATGCACTAGAAATAATCCCAGTTTTAAGAGATGGAATTTCTGAGTACATTGTGAACACTCCAGGAAGATTAAAGTGGAGAGAAGTAGTTGCTGAGGAAAACATTGACCGAAGAAATTATAAAAACTCAGATTATAAAGATGAGCGTGATGGCGATTTTGAATCATCAATTTATTACGGAAGTGATGATCGTAAAAATGATATCAACTCAGGCGTTCGTGATCAATCGTTAGTGATGTATCAAAATGACCACGAAGAGTTCAATTTGACTGGTAGTTCAATTAAACCGAATGATCGTACAAGTTGGCCAACTACCTTAGTTTCTGACAATGCACGCGTGTACAAAGGAGGATCATGGAGAGATAGAGCTTATTGGATTGTTGGTTCAAACAGACGATTCCTAGACGAAGAATTATCTTCTGCAACGATTGGATTTAGATGTGCGATGGATCGCGTTGGAAGTCCAAAAGGTTTAGGGCGTTACAGATAAAATTTCTATCAATATTATAAAAATGGGATGATCCAAAAGATCATCCCATTTTTTTTTGAACCAATTTAAACGATGTTTGTACAGAGAGAAAAAAGTATGAAATCTCTATTAATTGTATTTACACTCTTATCGATTAAAACCTTCGCAACAGAAGTAGTGGAAGTTAAATCTAAAATTAAAAATGTCATTGTTTACCAACAAGGTGCTCAAATTAAACGAACCGGCGACTACTCTATAAAAAAAGGAGTTACCGAATTAAAAATTCGTGGGATTAGTCCTTATATTGACCCAAATACATTACAAATTAATGCCACTGGTAATATTGTAATCCTCGACTCGAAACATTCAATTTTTTATCCAGAGCCACTTATTAATGCGCAAACAACGCATGAAATTCCTTTGAAGATAAAAACCGAAATTAGGCTATTACAAGATTCACTGTTTGATATTTCATATGACGTAATGAGTTTACAAAATAGGATTGACGTGTTAAATAGCCAAAAGCGAATTATTGAAAATAACGGGACGATTAAAGGGCAAGGAAAAGTAAATGATTCGATTCCACTGCTTAGAGATGCCCTAAAGTTTTATATGCAAGAAATGAATACGATTTATACCTCATTGTTGGCATTAAACAAAGAATTAACCATTGTAAACCGAAGTCAAACGAGAATGAATGCGCGGTTAAATGAGCTAAATAATTATAATCGCAATGTTAACCTAGAACCTACCCAAAATTATAATCCGATTCACGAAATTGTGATTACTGTTTCGGCGAATGATGTGGCGACTGGCAAAGTGACGGTGAGTTATTTGGTGAACAACGCAGGTTGGACACCTTTATATGATATTCGGAGTTCAAATGCTGCTGGAAAAATTGAATTAACTTATAAAGCACATGTGTATCAAAATACTGGAATTGATTGGGAAAATGCCCAATTAAGTTTATCGACCAATAATCCGTATACCAATAAAACGAAACCCACTTTGAGTCCGTGGTATTTAGATTATAGTTATGCTATTTACCACAACGGTCCATCAAGAGCTGATGACCTTCGTGAATCGTCTGAATATGATGGTGCCACTCAGCCCGGAAGTTTATATTCAGCCTCACAAAAAGACGAAGTTTATTCAGAAAAAAAAGCGTTAACGGCAGATCAATTCATGACAACGGTAGAGCAATTACTTTCGGTTGAATATTCGATTGCCCTCCCCTACACTATTAAATCCAATAATGAAAAGAACATGGTTTTGGTAAAGACCACAAATTTGGATGCCAATTATTTGTATTATACCGTTCCGAAATTAGATGCATCGGTTTATTTAATTGCTCAGATTACTAATTTGGATGATTTAAATTTACTACCTGGCAAAGCCACGATTTTTCATGATGGATCGTATTTAGGGACGACTTATATCAATTCCAATTCGTTAAGTGACACAATGGATTTGAGTTTAGGAAAATCGTCGACAATTATAGTTGAGCGTAATTTGATAAAAAATGCGACGAAAGAAAAGGTTGTTGGTGATAAAATTATTAAGACGTTTGCCTATTCGATTGATGTGAAAAATTTAGGCAAATTGCCCATTGAACTAATTACTGAGGATCAGATTCCAATTTCAAGAAATCCGGAAATTAAACTTACGATTGATAATATGACTAAAGGTGCATTGAATGAAATTAATGGCTTTGTAACTTGGCGTGAAAAAATTAAAGCCTTGGGAACTGTTCGGTATGAAATTGTTTACACTATTGAATACGACAAGACTAAACCTATTAATTTGGCGTCGAATTAATTAGGGAACTGCAAATTTTAAGACAAAGGGGTTTTCGATTTGCGAAGACTCCTTTTTTTGTTGTTTAAATGGATTTAATTTGAGCTCGAAATTTTGTTTAAGTGCAGCGAATAGAAATGCTGAGCAATCTTTGCGTGAAGGATGGGAACGGCAGCTCCCCGACGATCTCGATATTCTGATATCTCAGTCAGGACTGTTGTCATGTAAGGGACTATAGTGGACAGCCTGGTTTTTCACCTCTTAGGTGAAAAAAACGCCCTCATCCTTATAAAATTAATCTTCGACGGGTTCGGTTTGTTTTTTGATTTTATCCATGAGGTCATAGTCATTTGTCTGCTCAATGGCGTCCATAACTTGTTTCATGATTTCCTCAACAGTAAGGTCGTAATTGATCTCTAAAGGCGGTTTAACGGTCATTTTGAGTTCGGTCCGTCGTTTTTTATTTTTGAGGCCTTTTTTGTCGAAGGCTCTTCTAAAACCATCGATTACTACAGGGACGACGATTGGTTTGTGTTTTTTAATTAAAATTGCCGTGCCAATTCTGCCGGGTGAATAAGGTTTGGTGGTGCCTTGCGGAAAGGTAATTACCCAACCATCTTGCAAGGCTTTATCAATATTTTGAGTTTCAGATTTGTCCACTTTACGGCGAACATTTTGACCATTTGCGCGCCACGTTCGGTTTACAGTAACTGCACCTGACAAAGCAAGCATTTTAGGCAATAAACCTGATTTCATCGTTTCTTCTGCGGCCACATAATAAATTGCATGCTTTTTACACAACAAAAATCCGGGGTAATCAATACGGTTTGCGTGACCAGTGAGGGCTCCATGGATAACATGAAAGAAAAAAGAAACATCGGCAAAATACGTTTGATGATTAGAAACAATTAAGACATTTTGCTTAGGCAAATCACTAAATAATTCGGCTCCTTTTACCCTCGGCTTATGAATCCAATTAAATCGGGGATACACAATTGTTCCAAAAAGTCGGATAACCGATTTTTTTACGAAAATGTACTGACCAAAAATATTTTTTTTAAATAATGGCATTTCGATTTTTCTACAAGAACGAAGATACACAATTAGTAGAGATTTTTTACCAAAGAAACTATTTTTATGCGCTAACTAATTAAATCTGATTACTGATAATTTCTAGAATCCAATAATTTTTGTTTAATTTTAGCAACAAATAAGCTACCATGAAAAAAATTATTTGCCTGTTGATAATAGGTTTGGCGCCCTCGACAATAAATGCACAAACATCTGATACTCCTGCCTCCAATAGCACCACATTTGAAAAATGCAAATCGTTTGTAAAAACTCCTCCATTGCGGGATATTTTGAAAACATTAACACCGGTTAATGATGAGGAATTATCGCGCAATGCAGATGCTAAACCAATCAATCCTATGCGGCATGGCGATTTGAGTAGGGTGAATGACATCGGTTTGGCTGAAACTGGAGGGGTAGATCCGATGATTCAATCAAAAAACGGGACAAAAAAAGACGGTGGTTTAAGATTGGCCTTAAACATTGATGGTCAATTTGGTGCTTTTCCACCAGATCCAACAGGCGCCGCAGGACCAAATCAATATGTACAATCAGTAAACAGCACTTATCGAATTTATGACAAACTTGGGAGTCCTGAAACGCCTCCATATTCGTTAAATTCGATTTGGGACACGCCTGGTAATGGTGACCCAATTGTTATGTATGACAAGTTTGCACAACGCTGGTTTATCAGTCAATTTTATGGTGCTGATGGTGGCACACCGGGCTTGTTAATTGCTGTTTCACAATCTTCTGATGCACTTGGAGAATACTATTTATATGAATTTGATTTCACCTTATTTCCTGATTACCCAAAATATTCGGTCTGGTCGAATGCTTATTTTATGAGTGCCAATGTTTCAAATGCCAATTGTTGTGCTTTTCAACGAGAGAAAATGTTAGTTGGTGACCCAACTGCTGGCGTGATTAAGATGAATTTCCCATCGATGTATTTATTGTTTAACAGTATTGCTCCAGCGTACGCTGAAGGCCCTGTTGCTCCAGATATGGATGAACCTTGTTATTTCTTTGCTGTACAAGATAATTCTTATCCTGGTGTTGCTACGGATCATATTAAAGTTTTAAAAGCAACGATTAATTGGGAGAGCCCGGGAAGTTCATCTGTAGTTGTCCATCAATCCTTAAACACCGGAGCTTTTAATTCGATTTTTGGTGGTGAATGGACAGAAAATATCACACAACGTGGAACTACTCAAAAATTAGATGCTATTCCGGGGATTTTTATGTATAAAGCACAGTACCGAAGATTTGAAGATCATAACACCATTGTTTTATGCCATAATGTAAATGTGGGATCTAATCGAGCAGGAATGCGTTGGTACGAATTACGAGATGCCAACGACGGAAATTGGTCGATTTATCAACAAGGAACTTATGCTCCCGATGCAAGTAACAGCAGATGGTTAGGAAGTTTAGCGATGGATGCACAGGGAAATATTGCGATGGCCTACTCCATCACAGGTTCGTCGGAATACCCAGGTTTACGCTATACAGGTCGTTTTAAAGATGATCCATTGGGGGAAATGACTGTACCGGAATTAACAGCTGTTGATGGTCTTTCCGCTCAAACAGCCGCTGGTAGATATGGAGATTACTCACAGATGACAATGGATCCAACAGATGATATGACTTTTTGGTTTACTGGTGAATATATTGGGCCTGGAGGTTCAAGAAAAACGCGAATTTTCTCTTTCTCATCTTGGCATATTGCGAGTTTAGACGATGCGCCGAAAGCAAATCCACTTTTTACAATTTATCAACCAACGGTGAATGAATTAAAATTAGAATGGGCTAATTTAACCGGTAAAGAATTAGAGATTAATGTGGTTGATATGGATGGAAGACACATTTATTCTGAAGCTATCGAAACCTCATTAAACGAGAAATTAGTTAGTCTACCATCAAGTGCCACAGGTATTTATATGGTGACTGTGACTAATGATGAAACCAGACTGAGTAGAAAAATTTACCTCGGCAATTAGTCGGATAGTTTTAGATTAATCGAATTAAATTGGTTAGGGAAAAGAATGATATTTACACTAAAATCTATTTCGACGAATTAGATTAATTATGGCGTCTCAACTTATTGACACATTTGGCCGAGTCCATGATTATTTGCGGATTTCATTGTTGGAGCGTTGCAATTTGCGCTGCACCTATTGCATGCCCGCAGATGGCCTTGTCTTAAGAGACAAGGCTGAATTTATGACGCAAGAAGAATTATTTTTTATTACTGAAAAATTTGTTTCGTTGGGGGTAAAAAAAATTCGCTTGACTGGGGGAGAACCACTTTTGAAAAAAAATTTCAATGAAATTATCCAATATTTTTCGACACTTCCAGTAGAACTTACTTTAACGACAAATGGCGTTTTGCTCGATAAATCATTTGAGGCTTTAGCACGCGGAGGAGTGAAAAAAATTAATATTAGTTTGGACTCGCTGATTGAAAAACGATTTAATCAAATTTCTCGGCGAACGGATTTTGTCCGAATTCGTGAAAACGTTAACCAAGCGTTGAATTTTGGTTTTGACGTTAAACTAAATTGTGTTTTAATGTCTGGAATTAATGACGACGAAATTATTGATTTTATTGAACTTACAAAAAATTCGTTATTAAAAATTCGATTTATCGAGTTTATGCCATTTGATGGAAACGAATGGGATTGGACAAAAAAGGTTTCCTTTTCGGCGATTATGGACCGTGTAGAAAATCATTTTGGGAAGGAACAAGTGCTAACGATAGATTTGTTGCCGAATAGTACTTCTAAAAACTTTAAAATAAACGGTTTTAAGGGAGATTTTGGAATCATTAGCACCTTGACTAACCCTTTTTGTGATACATGTAATCGCATTCGATTAACTGCTGATGGTAAAATTAAAAATTGTTTGTTTTCGTCGGAAGAAACAGATTTATTAGCAGCATATCGAAATGGGAATGAAATTGAACCTTTAATTTTAGCTTCAATTCGATCCAAACACGAAAAACGTGCAGGTATTGAATCGTTTGAAAGCGCCGAAGGTCAAAAAATATTTAGTCAAAATAGAACCATGACTGCGATTGGAGGTTAAACGAATTCATTTATTCGTGATTTTTTGGCAAGTGACTCCAACTTTCAACCGATTAATTTTCAAAATAGATGCAATATATTTATTATAAACAAGTTAGGCCGTAATTAAGGGCCGTATTTTTATTCGCGGCAATCAATGATTCACTGATTGTTCGGATAATTGAGGCTTTATTTTCCTTGTTAACACTTTGGACAAATAGGATTGATTTTTTGACCTGGTAATTAAGGTGGGAGTTCATACTATAATTCACGTAAAATACAAGCTTATTCAACGCGCAAGATAAGGAATGAATTGACAGCATAAAACAGTTTAAACATCTACAAAATAGGTGAAATATCCGCATAAATAAGTAGATTTTAAGAAAAGGCTCCGAAGTATTAGAAAGAAAAAAAATTAAACGATCCCAAGTTTGATCGCGCACTTCATCAACCCTGCAGTATTTTTAACTTGTAGTTTACTCAAGATATTTTGCCTGTGTGAATCTATGGTGCGTTTGCTTAAATAAAATTTTTTCGCAATTTCATCATTCGTATATTCGCTCGCTATCATTCTTAATACGTCGATTTCACGACGGGTGAGAGAAATTTTCCGTTTATCCAAATGGGTAGGAGCTTTCTTTTGGGTTGCTGGTTCACGATTATAAGTTTCCATCAATTTAAGTGCCACCTCATTACTATAATATTTTCCACCGTCCATCACCGTGCGGATAGCATCGACCAACCCCTCAGAACCATTGTCTTTAAGCAGATAACCTTTCGCACCTGCTTTAATCATGCTTCGGATCTCAAAATCACCGCTATGCATCGAAAGGGCGATAATTTTTGTTTGAGGATTTTCGCGCATAATAGCGGAAGTCGCTTTAATACCGTCCATTTCAGGCATATTAATATCCATCAAAATGATATCGTAAGAAAAGATTTTTGATCTTTCTAAGGCTTCTTTTCCATTCACGACCTCATCAATTCGTTCTACAAAATTGCCGTTATCTCCGACGGTCAATGTGCACCGGATACCTATCCTCACAAGCTTGTGATCGTCGGCGATTAAAATTTTTAACTTATTCATATATTATATTTTGGGTAATTATAGCCATCGTAAGGTACCTTTTAAGACCTTGCTCTTAATTTTGTACTGCTCATTATAAGCAAGTACTTTCGTTTTGATATTATACATTCCTCTATTCTCTCCAACATTTTCCAACTTCGCTAAGTGAAACCCTTGACCATTTTCTAAAAGTTTTATTTCTACTTTCTTTTAGTACACGATTAGATGAATTTTTAAATTATCCGAAATTGAGAGTTTACTCATGTTATTTATAAACTCTTGAATGATTCTATAAATGACAATTTCCAATTCAGGCAAAATCTAGGGAATTTTTCCGTACAAACAAAATCTATTTGCATTTTTTCTGATTTTTCCAATTTTCCTATCATCATTTCAACGGCACTTGCAATACCACCTTTCACAAGAACGTTAGGCATTAAATCGAAACTAATGTCTCTTAAATGTAGCACGGAGGTATTTAAAATATCGTTACACCATTCTAAATTCTTTATCCTTAACTATAAAGCAATGGAAATTAGAAAGCGTTAATTGAGCCATGTACAATTCTTGACCGAGTGAATCGTGCAAATCGTCAGCCACTCTTCTCTGTTCTGCCCTTAAGTAGAAATAATTGTCTCCAAAATCAACTGTTCATTCTCTTTTTACGCGATAATATCTTTTACACTAATTAGGGTCTATACTTGGAATTGGAGATGTTAATTTGGGAAATTTGGACAAAAAAAAGAGGATCAAAATTTGATCCTCTTTTGTGGGCCCTACTGGGTTCGAACCAGTGACCCCCTGCTTGTAAGGCAGGTGCTCTGAACCAGCTGAGCTAAGAGCCCCACTATGCTTTAAAGTTCTCAACTGTCTTTAATGCGGGTGCAAATATACATAGCCTTTTTAAGATAACAACATATTTTCTAAAAAAAAATTAAATTATTTTTTCGAGAAGATAGAAACTTCCACAAATCGTGATTAAATCATCGAGATTTGCTGTTTTTTTTGAATGATTTAGCGCATCTTTAGCTTGTTTAAACAATTTGTATTGTATTCCGATAGATTGCGCCTCTGATTCGAAATCGGATAACTTTACCGAGCGTTTTGAGTCAAATTCAACAAAAGAGAAGGTAGCTTCTCGAGGCATCTTTCTCAAAATTTCTTTCCAATCCTTATCATTCGACGCCCCGTAAATAATAAAAAGGCGCGAATAATTCAGCAAACGAATTTCTGTAAGTAAAGATTCAACTCCTTCTAAATTGTGTGCTGCATCGACAATCACTTTTGGGTGATCAGAGATTAATTGCAACCGTCCTTTAAAATTGGTTAGTTTTTTTACATAATTAATCGCTTCTGAAATTTTTCCATCATCAAGGTTCCAATAAAACTTCAAAATTTCAATCCCCAGAAATACAGTGCGAATATTTCTTTGTTGATATTCTCCAAGGAGATCCGTCGGTTCAGGTTTCGGTGGAAGCGGATCCGTCCGATAAATAGACGCATCTTTGGATTTAGCATGTTTTTCAATTACTTCATAAACTGAATCATTGACATAGCCTACTACAATGGGTGTTTTAGATTTGATAATACCCGCTTTTTCCGCGGCGATTAATTCGACTGTATTGCCTAAAAAAGCCGTATGATCTAATCCAATTGATGTAATGACAGAAAGCTCTGGCGAAATAACGTTTGTCGCATCTAAACGCCCTCCTAAACCTGTTTCAATGATGGCAATGTCGCAGTTTTTCTTTTCAAAGGCGAGGAATGCCATTGCGGTGGTTATTTCAAAAAATGAGGGTTGAATCCTCAGGATATCGTTTTGATAGGTCTCCACAAACCAAACCACAAAATCCTTGCTTATTAACTTCCCATTTATTTTAATCCGCTCGCGAAAATCGGTGATGTGTGGACTCGTAAAAAGTCCTGTTTTGTAACCATTATTTTGAAATATGGCTGAAAAAATATGGCAGACCGAACCTTTTCCATTCGTGCCTGCCACGTGTATTGTTTTTAATCGTCGTTGAGGATTTCCTAAGACATCAAGTAAAGCATTTATGCGCTCAAATCCCGGCTTATAGGCATCGCCTCCTTGATGCTGGTAATTAGGAACTTGAAGAAAAAGCCAATCAACGACTTCTTTATACTTCATTTACGATTTCGTGAAAGAGAATACTTGATAACCTACGTGTTCAACAGAAGCGCCAGGTTTTTTATCATATTTCGTAGTCTTTGCGGCTTTTCGCGCTAAATCAATTAAGTAATTACTTGCCGAAGATGATTTAGATTCTTTGTACTTTGTATTTACCACGGCACCATTGGCATCTACCCAAATGTCGAGCGCAATATCTCCTTCTTCTTGTGCATTTGAATTATAACTGGGTCTAGTGTTAACTTTACGATCTGGATTATATTTTCCTGGACCTTCAACATTACCATCTCCTGTTCCACCTACGCCATCTCCGTTTCCAAAAGTCGTACCGCTACCATTTCCGGTGCCACCGCCACCACCAAAAGTAAAGGTATTATCTGGTTTTGGTTCGTTGTTATTTGATGTTCCATTTCCTTTTGGCACTGATACACTTTCTTCGCGCTGGGTAGTAACATTTCTTGGAGAATCCTCTACATTTTGACTAGTTGTAGATGGCGCTTCTTCATTATTATTCGTGCTTCCACCAGCGGCTTGAGAGCCCATTTCTACTTCAATATCTGGCAACTCAATTTCAATAATCTTATCTTTTAATGGGGGATTTGGTTGCTCCAAACTCACCAACAGAAAAAACAAAATCATCAACATTATGAACACCATTGAAGCATATAATGCTTTGCGGTGATCTTCATCTTTTAATGCTCCTAAAATCTTCATACTCCTTCTCCTTTTTTTAAATTATTATTCAAAAACTAAAATTGGCTTCCATTCTTTTTCTTTGGCCAATGCGATTAATCTAAAAACATATTGATAATCTGCATCTTTATCTCCTGAGATCTTAATTTTATCATTGTCTGATAATTCCCCATCCATTTTTGAAATAATGATTGGTTCAATTTCTTCAAACGTGTATAGAACTTCCGTTGCATCTGATAACATGTACATATTATCGGCAGTAACGCCCACATTAAGTACAGGTTTTGATGGTGTAGCGGCAGTTGTACCACTTGGTAAATCAACTGGAATACCTGGTTCAGACATTGTACTCATGATGATAAAAAAGATCAGCATAAGGAAAATAAGATCCGTCATGGAGGACATTTCTCCTTGCACGATTACTTTATTTCTTCTTCCTAAATTCATCTTATTATCTATTACAACTATTTACCCGGTTCGTTCAATAAATCTAAAAATTCGATTGAAGCACCTTCCATTGTATGAATAACTTTATCCACTTTTGCGACCAAATAATTGTAACATAAGTGAGCAATAATCCCAACAATCAAACCTGCAACGGTTGTTACCATTGCTTCCATGATTCCACCAGAAATGGTTGATATTTCTAAAGTTGTTTCAGATTTTAACGCAAAAAAGGTCTTCACCATCCCTAAAGTTGTACCCAAGAAACCAATCATAGGAGCAACACCAGCGGCAGTAGCCAACAAGGTTAATCTTTTCTCTAATTGGTATACTTCTAACTTACCCACGTTTTCGATTGAACTTACAATATCTCTCATTGGTTTACCGATTCGAGAAATTCCTTTTTCAACCATTCTTGCAGCAGGATTGTTCGTTCTTGCGCAAAGTTCTCTCGCCATATCCACTTTTCCATCTAGGAGGTAATCTTTCACCTTCCCCATAAAGTCTTTTTCATCCTTTAGGGCTTTATTGATAGAAAGTAAACGCTCAACAAAAACGTAAATAGTTAAGATAGATAGGATAAACAATGGGATCATCGTCCATCCTCCGTCCATGACCAATTCAAATACCGGAATTTCTTCGGTTTTTGACCCAAGGCCCGCAGCCGTTTGCGCGGTATTTGTTGCATTTAGATCCGTTGCTTCAAGTAATATAGCTAAAGCGCTCATGTTTATTTTAATTTAGTTATTTAACGATGTTTCTTTTTTTTTGTTACACAGTACCGTACATTATGTAATAAGTTGCTACACCGCCAAGGTATCCCAACAATGCATAAAGGCTGATTCTTTTCAAATACCAAATAAAATTCATTTTTTCTAATCCCATTACTGCTACTCCAGCTGCCGAGCCAATAATTAGGATACTGCCACCTGTTCCTGCGCAAAACGCTAAAAGTTGCCAGAACATTCCATTTGCTTCGAAAGCACCAGTTGATACAGGATACATACCTTGAGCTGCTGCAACCAACGGAACGTTATCAATAATTGCGGACAATACACCGATAGAAACGTTAATTGAATAGACATTTTGATTAAATGTAGTATCTAATATTTTAGCAGCTTGTGCCAAATGACCCACTTCTTGTAATGCAGCCACCGCCATTAAAATCCCTAAGAAAAATAATACACTTGCGGTATCAATTCTTCGTAAGACAGTCACAATCGTTAAACCATTTTTATGATCGCCGTCTTTTTTAGCGTGTAATAACTCAGTAATTGCCCATAAAATCCCCAAACTCAATAACATCCCCATAAATGGAGGTAAATGGGTAATTGTTTTGAATACTGGAACAAATAATAATCCTGCAAGACCTAATCCAAAAACTAAATTCTTTTCCCAGTTGGCTGTGCTTACAGAATGTCCATTTGATTCTAATTTTTCTGGACGTTTAACATTTCCACGCATGAAAAAAGTAGCTGCGATTAATGGAAGTAAAATACACATTAATGATGGAATAAATAAATGTCCCATTAAATAGGCTGAATCTGGCAATTGGCCATTATTCCATAACATGGTTGTTGTAACATCACCAATAGGCGACCAAGCTCCACCAGCATTTGCCGAAATGATAATAAAACCACCAAAAATCCAACGGGTTTGTTTATCATCGATCAATTTTCTTATCACCGAAACCATCACAATGGCTGTAGTTAGGTTGTCCAATGCGGAGGACATAAAGAAGGTAATAATTGTGACCACCCATAACAATTTAACTTTGTTGAGGGTAGAAATTCTTTGTGTTATAACACTAAATCCATCGTGACCGTCAATTACCTCGACGATTGTCATTGCGCCCAACAAGAAAAATAAAATCCCTGCAATGTCAAAAAGGTGATGAACTAATCCATGCTCAACATAATGTTTGATGGTTTCGCTTGTTCCATGTGTTGGTGCCGCTTCGGCTTCAGCTTGAGCTGTTGCTGGATCTTGAGAGACTTCCAACGCATGAAGCTCATTCATGTGAATTTCTTCTCCTAAATAAGTTGAAAAAGCTTTATTGTCTTCTTTCAATTGCGGATCGTTTGCTAATTCAGCGATCGACTTATTTGGATCGACACTTAAGGATTCTGCTGGCCAAACTGCATAGATTGCCCAACATATCATTCCAATTAACAAAGCAGAAGCCGCTTTATCAACTTTGACATTGTGTTCTAAAACAATAGCTAAATAGCCAATAATAAAAACGATAATCATGATCGTACCAATACCCATAATTTAAGAGATTAATTTATTTAACGCAATTTCAAATGACGTCTTCGCCACTTTTGTTTTATTTTGATTTTTAGAATGTGAAATTTTAAGTGCTTCTTTGATGGTATTTGAAGTATCCTCGAAGATGCCTTGATCTGTAATTCCATGAAGGTCACTGCTCATCAGGTAAGCAAAAACACGTGCCATCCCGCAATTAGATATAAAATCAGGAATTACCGTGATTTGGTTATCTGCATAATCTGCGATTGGTCCAAAGAAAATTTCTTTATCCGCAAAAGGTACATTTGCACCAGAAGAAATTATTTTTACTCCAGCTTTGATCATTCGATCAACTTGATCTTGTGTGATCATTCGTGAACCTGCACAAGGAATAAAAATATCTGCTTGAACATCCCAAATTTGCGCATTAACATCTTCATAAGACATTAAATTTGGCGCATTGAGTTGATTGCCGTTTTTGTTTAAAAATAATTCTCGGATTTCCTCTAAAGTGAAGCCTTCATTTTTAATCAATCCCCCCACCCGATCAATGATTCCAACTATTTTTGCTCCATGCTGGGCGAGGTAATATGCACCAGCTGACCCAACATTCCCCCACCCCTGTACAATCACTTTTTTATCTTTCAACGACTCGTTCCAAAGATTATAAAAATGAAAAATAGATTCGCTAACACCGTATCCGGTGATCATATCTGCCACAACATATTTCCGTTGAACACTTGGAGAAAATTTTTCATCCTCAATCACTTTCAATACTCCTTGACGTAACTGACCGATTCTATTAATTTTCTGTGCTTCTCTTGGTTGAAAATGTCCATTAAATACACCTTCTTGGGGATGCCAGACGCCACAATCTTCGGTAAATGGGATCACTTCGTGAATTTCATCCACATTTAAATCGCCCCCAGTTCCATAATAATGTTTTAACAAAGGGGTGACAGCGGCATACCATCTGCGTAAAACACCTTCTTTTCTTGAATCTTGTGGATCAAAATTTATGCCTGACTTTGCCCCACCAATTTGTGGTCCTGCAACAGTAAATTTAACCTCCATTGTTTTTGCCAATGATTCAACTTCACGTTTATCAAGGCCAACTCTCATTCTAGTACCTCCTCCTGCTGCTCCTCCCCGTAAAGAATTAATCACAACCCAACCTTCAGCTTCCGTTTCTGCGTCTTTCCATTCAAAAACGATTTCCGGTCGTTTGTTCTCAAATTTCTTCAATAATTCAATCATGTAAATTATTTTTTAGATGCGCAAAATTAAGAAACATTTTTAATTGAAAGTTTGATTTAAATAAAGTTTTGAACTATCTAATGATAACAACGAACACCACCAATTGAATCGCGGACTGCACCTGTCACCGATTTAAGAATATTCACTTCATCTCGTACATTTAAGAGTCCTAAAAAAGCAAAAATCAGGGCCTCTTTTGAAGTGATGATCTGTCGCGAAGGAAGGACTATTTCTGAGTTTGTTTTATCTTTTATTGAATTGATCAGCAAATTATTAAATGTGCCACCTCCAGTTACTAATACATTTTTAATTTGGTAGAAATTAAGTGTTTTGGCGAGTTGATTCGCTTCGTGCTCGACAATGGTCCTAAGCACATTTGTTCGTTGACTTTCTTGCAATAGATATGGCGCTAAGTTTGGATAAAAATGCTCATTCAACCATTCAATTCCCAGTGATTTTGGAAATGTTTTTTTGTAATAGTTTAAATCATTTAACGAGCTGAGTAATTCTGGTATAATCATACCTGTTTTTGCCGTGGCGCCATTCTCATCAAAATCGAGATTATAATATTCAGACATAAGCTTGTTTAGCGGTAAATTACAGGGACAAATGTCATAAGCAATACGCTGGTTATTATAACGAAGGCTGATGTTTGCAATACCCCCAAGATTGAGGCAAGCAGCATATTCAGAAAAAAGTAATTCATCCCCTATTGGAACTAATGGTGCACCTTGTCCCCCTAATTTTACATCCCCAATTCGAAAATCATTGACCACCAACAACCCTGTTTCCTTTGCAATTTTATTTCCATCGCCAATTTGAAGGGTAATTCCTTTTTCAGGCTGGTGGTAAATTGTATGCCCATGAGAGGATATTAATGAGATTGACTTTCCTTGTAAAAATTCTTCTCGAAAAAGATTAACTTCTTGACCTAAATAAACGCCATATTCTTCGTGCAATTTTTTCAAATCAACTTCATTCATAAAGAACGCCATTTTGAGAAGATTTTTCCAATGCTCCGAATACGGTACATCTTTGGTGATGATTTCCTTGATAATCCACTGTGAATTAACTTTTTTAAACACCCCATAACAAAGGTCTAATCCATCCAAAGAAGTGCCAGACATCAGTCCAATCACCCCTACATCCTTCATACTTTTAAATCCCATTAATGTATTCCTAAAATATTACTAAATTTGTCCCATCTGAACTTTTTTGGTTCAGAAATGTTAGACAAGATAACTATTTATTTCAAAGCTAAGTTGATGGATTTTAAATTTACAGAAGAACAAATAGCAGTTAGAGATGCTGCAAGAGATTTCGCGCAAAATGTGCTTAAATCTGGTGTTATTGAAAGAGATATTCACGCAAAATTTCCAGTGGAAGAAGCAAAGCAACTTGGTGAACTTGGCTTTTTAGGAATGATGGTTGATCCGAAATACGGTGGTGGGGGAATGGATGCTGTTTCGTATGTACTTGCGATGGAAGAAATTTCTAAGGTGGATGCTTCGATGGCGGTTTGTATGTCTGTATGTAATTCTTTAGTATGTTGGGGATTAGAGACTTTTGGAACAGAAGAACAAAAACAAAAATACTTAGCTCCAATTGCACGTGGTGAAAAAATTGGGGCATTTTGTTTGTCAGAACCAGAGGCCGGATCTGATGCAACTTCTCAACAGACTAGTGCGATTGATAAAGGTGATCACTATTTGTTAAACGGTACAAAAAACTGGATTACCAATGGAAGTTCTGCTTCTATTTATTTAGTAATCGCTCAAACTGATCGTGAAAAAGGTCATCGTGGAATTAATGCGTTAATCATTGAAAGAGGAATGGAAGGATTTTTAGTTGGGGCGAAAGAAGATAAAATGGGAATTCGCGGATCAGACACACATACGTTAATTTTTAACGATGTAAAAGTTCCCAAAGAAAATAGAATTGGCGAAGATGGTTTTGGATTTAAATTTGCCATGCAAACCTTAGGAGGTGGAAGAATTGGAATCGCTTCTCAAGCACTGGGAATTGCTTCTGGTGCGTTAGATTTAGCGATTGCCTACTCGAAAGAACGTAAAACGTTTGGTAAAGAAATCAATAAACACCAAGCGATTGCTTTCAAATTGGCAGATATGGCGACGCAAGTTCACGCTGCTCGTTTAATGTGTTTGAATGCCGCTTCGTTAAAAGATCAAGGGGAAGATTATACGGAAGCAGCCGCAATGGCGAAATTGTATGCTTCTGACATTGCTCAATTTGTGACGACCGAAGCGGTTCAAATTCATGGAGGATACGGATATGTTCGTGAATACCATGTCGAACGAATGATGCGAGATGCTAAAATCACACAAATTTATGAAGGTACTTCAGAAATTCAAAAAATTGTGATTTCAAGAAGTATTTTAGCTGACTAATTGAAAATAGGAATTAATAAAATTAGGTAATTTAAAGTAAGTTACCTGATTTTTTTTGTGCTAAATTAACGTTTGACGCTTACAAATAAGGAATCACTTCTTCTAAACGAATCCCTCTTGAGCCTTTCAGCAGCAGGATGGAATCATCAATAAAAGAAAGATCAAATTGATCAACTAACGATTTCCAATCCTTAAAAGTTGGGAAGATTGAGTCAATTTTTGAGAACTCTTCCCCAACTAACAATGCATTTAATTGATGTTCTTCTAAAAATCGCACAATCTTTGTATGCTCCTCGCCCGAGATTGCTCCTAATTCACGCATATCTCCTAAAATTGCTAATTTCTTTGCCCCCTCGACCTGTACAAAACTTTCCAAAGCTGCCTTCATACTGGTGGCATTGGCATTGTAACAATCAACAATCAGCGTGTTTCGTTGCGTTTTTGTGACCTGTGATCGATTATTGGTAGGCTCATAATTAGCGATGGCCGCACTCATTTTGTTCTTGTCTACATCAAAATGAACGCCAAGTGCAAGTGCTAATAAAAAATTGGTGAAATTATAGGTACCCACTAAATTTGTCTGAATCTCATCAGACTGATAATCTTTACTTTGCCATTTAAATCGGATAAACGGCGTTTGGCCTGTTACCTGCCCATAAACAATTCCATTTTCTCCATTATAGGTAATCAATTCAACCGAACTTGGCAAAATACCTTTTAAGGTTTCATCCATCTCGTTCACAAAAATTTTACCACAGGATTTCCGGATAAAGTCATACATCTCACCTTTTGTCTTTATAACTCCTGCCAACGAGCCAAAACCTTCGATGTGCGCTGCCCCAACATTGGTAATAATCCCAATTGTCGGTTCGGCAATCTCTGTAAGTTCTTTGATATCGCCTAGTTTATTCGCTCCCATTTCAATAATTGCTATTTGATGGGATGCATTTAATTCCAAAAGGGTGAAAGGAACACCTAGGTGATTATTTAAATTTCCTTTTGTCACCAAAACATTAAACTTACAACTTAAAACAGTTGCTGCTAATTCTTTAGTAGTTGTTTTCCCATTACTTCCTGTAATACCAATTACGGGGATATTGAATTGTCTGCGGTGAAATCTAGCTAAATCCTGCAAGGTCAGTAAGACATTTTCAACTTGAATAATGGAAGGATGCTCTAAGGAAGAATCAATTTCATCTACAACGGCAAATACACACCCTTCGTTAATGGCTTGAATTGCAAAATGATTCCCATTAAAATTAGCGCCTTTTAAGGCAAAATAAATCGAGCCTTTTTTTAAATTTCGCGTGTCAGTTGAAATGCCTGTACTTGCTAAAAAAAGTGAATGCAATTCAGAAATCTGCATAATTTAATCATTTAAAATAGCTGCAATACCTGGTAATTGAATGCCTTCGAGGTACTCCAACATTGCGCCACCACCAGTCGAAACATGGCTCACATCATTGGCTAAATTAAACATATTAACTGCTGCAACACTGTCTCCTCCTCCAACTAAAGAAAAAGCACCGTTTTTTGTAGCTTCTACCACCGCAAGTGCTATTTGATAGGTTCCATTTTGGAATTTTTTCATTTCAAATACTCCCATTGGCCCATTCCATAAAATTAATTTAGATACGAGGATCTCTTCTCTGAAATTAACAATCGCTTGTTCCCCAATATCCAAGCCCATCCATCCGGAAGGAATTTCATTGGTTAGGCATAACTTGGAATTCGCTTCATTTGAAAACTCGTCTGCTGCGATTGTATCAATCGGAATCAATAACTTCACATTTTTGGATTTCGCTAACGCAATAATTTCATTCGCTACCTCAATAAAATCTGGTTCGATCAATGAATTTCCAACATTTCCGCCTTGCGCTTTTGCAAAAGTATAGGCCATCCCTCCACCAATAATTAAACTGTCTACCTTGTCTAATAATTTTTTAATGATTGTTATTTTAGAAGAAACCTTCGCCCCTCCTACAATGGCAACCAAGGGTTTTTGATTCGAATTCAATACCTTGTCAACGCTATGAATTTCCTTTTCTAATAAATATCCAAACATTTTATCGTTTGGAAAAAAGTTTGCAATAATCGTGGTTGAAGCGTGTGGTCGATGAGCAGTACCAAAAGCGTCATTAATATAAACGTCACCATGTTTTGATAACAATTCCGCAAAATCAACGCCTCCTTTCGACTCTCGTTGATGAAACCTCAGATTTTCTAATAATAAAACTTCGCCCGGTTTTAGGTTGGCAGATTGTTCAAACGAACGTTCGCCAATACAATCAGTTGCAAATAGAACTTTTTTACCTAAATGTTCTTCGATGGTTGGTAAAATATGTCTTAAGGAAAGATGGTCTTCTGGGATGTTTTTTGGCCTTCCTAGATGCGACATCAATACCACAGATCCACCACCATCTAAAACTTTATTGATGGTTGGAATTGCCGCAATAATTCGTGTGGCATCTGTAACTTCGGTTGTTTCTTTTTCGAGGGGAACATTAAAATCAACACGAATGAGGGCGCGTTTATTTTTAAAATCGTAAGTCGAGATTGTTTTCATAACATCAAAATTAGAACAAATATAATTCGAAATTTTATTGATTACCAAAATGCGGGAAGTATAATCAACAAAAAAAGGAGGCTTAAAAACCTCCTTTCTTTATAATACTTAAATTTTCTTAATTGGTAATCATCAATTTTCGATTCAAAACACGGTTATTGATGAAAAGAGAAACGACATACATTCCGCTAATGTCCAACTCGTTCAACGTTAATTGTTCTGAATAATCTCCAGTGGTTTTGTAACCAAAATCTACCGTTTGAATCAATCGTCCTGATAAATCTTGAACATTAAGTACCACTTTCGCCTTTTCAATTAATGAATAATTCAGTGAAACTTGTTTCGTAAGATTATTGTATGACACATTATACCCTTTCTCTAGCGGGTTTTCTGCGATACTAACATTAAATGGTGGAATTGCAGTACTTCCAAGGAAAATTTCATCACCAGAAGATCCATCGTTATTATTTGCTTTATTAAACGAATAATAAGCGGTCAATTCGCCTACGTTAGTCGCTGGTGCTGTCCAATCAAATGTCCAAGAACCCATTCCTTCAGAAGCGCTGTGGCGGATATATTGGCGACCACCCTCTGAAATAATTGATGTATTAGGACCAGCAGCTAGAGTACCAGCTTGATTATCTGAGCCATCTAAAATCGTTAATTCAAACCCGTTTTTTGAGCCACCTACCGTTGCTATAGAAATTGGATAAGTTTCCCCTGGCGTATAATTAGGGCCTCCACCTACTGTGAAGAAAACAACTCCTTCGGCAGACATCGCTGTTCCTGCGTGGCAGGCAGTACAATTGGCTTCGCCTGGGGCACCCGTTCGCGCTGCTGGAGGATTGGATGAGAAGTTTACTCCATCAATTCCATCACTATGATATTTGGTAACTTTTCCCTCAACTGAGAAAAATGAAATACTTGCAATTCCTATAAATACAAGTGCAATCACTACTAATTTTTTCATGGTAGAAAATTTAATTAAACGTTAAAGATAGAGAAATATTTTCATCTTAAAATTATTGAATCAAACAATTTTTCATCTTAATATTTCAACTCTTGGAATCTTAATTATTAAGTTTTCCTTGTTTAATCCAACAATCAAACTTTTGAATAAGACTATCATTCAATTTTGATCCTCCCAATGGCATTGGTGCTGCAGATCCATCATGTTTAATCGCTGATAAAATTGTCGTTGCATTGAAAGATACTTGAGCATGGGATTCAAATACAAACCCAGCCGCGGCTGTGCCACTATTATGACATCCCGATACCGCACAACCTGTATTCATAATTGGCCCTTGTATTTCGGTAGCATAAAACACCGTGTCTTCACATACATCTGCTACTGGTTCCACTGTTTTGTCTTTTAAACAAGAAACAAAGATCACACCTAACGCAAAGGTGCCTACTATTTTAACTATCATATTTTAAATCTTCTATTAATTGAGAATCCAAATCTCCACTCGCCATCCAACCAATTTGCTGTATTTGAAGGGATAAAGAGATTTTCATTTAAAGCGCGAGCATTTGAAAAGTTAATGATAAATGAATGACCACCAGTTATTAACTCAATCCCTATACTCAGCGGGTTTTTGTAATCATTCAAAATTGTATTTGGTCGATTTAACACATGGTTGTATTCAACCAACAGACCAACGGTTTTAGTAATTCTAGCACGACCAGCAAAACCTGCAAATAAAACACCGTTTTGGTCATAACTATTTACTAAATTTCGGTGATTGTAACCAAAATTTGCTTGAGCCACAAATCTGTCAGAAAATTTACGAGAAACTAATAGTTGATTCGTAAAGGTGAAACGATTGATAAAATCAGGGTAAGAAGAAATCAAGGTCAAATCATTCACCGCCTTTTTGTAAGGCAAAATAAGTGAGCTAACAAAAACCAAGTTAATTGGCATTCCAACTTTTTTTTGATGCAAAATTTTGAGCTTAGTAAATCCATCCAATAATCCAGTCACTTGACCAACACCCTTGCATCTTCCAAGTCCAACATTGAACTTATCCAAAACGCCATATTCAAATGCAATTCTCACATCGGCTAAATTGTCCAAACCATAAAAGCTCGCTGCGCCTCCATTGTCGCCAGCAATGTCGCCAAATTTATGGGCGACAATAAATTCAAGTGTACGTTTTGGTAAAAGTTCGACCGAATGATTTGAAAGTACCCGAGTACCTGAAAATGATTCTAAAACCAGGTCGTCTTGAGCATAACTAGTCACTGTCACCAAAAACAACACTACTAAATATAGTTTTTTTATTTTCATTTTGTTAATTTAAATAGTAAGTGCAATTTATTTTTTGACCCTGCCTACTTCGATATAATGAAGTAAATCGAGCATTTGCTTATCACTCATTTTATCTAAACTATACATTGGCATGTATTGTTTACGACCAGTAATTGCGTATGTGCCATAACGGGTGATATGTGGCACGGCAAAGTGATTATATTTATCTTTTTTCCTTCTCAAAAAATTCAAGGTCAAAGGATCATTACTCATTTTAAAATTGGTGATGCCAGCTTCAGCGTCATGACAATGCAAACATCCTCCTTCAAAAATGTATTGGCCATTTTCAGCATTAGGAACGTACCCATCAATTTTTGGAATGGCAGAAGTCCCAAAATGTGCAGGATTAACTTCAGTATATTTAGATTTTAGCATTTTCAACGTTTTGCTCTTATCGGTAATCAGCAAATTCGAAAAATTATCCCACTCTTTTTGATCGAATTTTAAGTCCGAGATTTTTAACTCGAGTGTTTTATAATAATGCAATACCGCCCTGATTTCCCATTTTTCCATTTCACGACCTTGCGAACACTGGGTAGCACATAATTGGATCGCATTTACCAAAGTATCCCTTGTTGGAATGACTAAATCACCGTATTTTTTTGAATAATCATCGTTGTACCAATGTCTTTTATTAAACATTCCATAAAAAGTGGATGCTGGCAAAAAAGGAATTTTATTTTTTTTACTGTGTTCCAATACAGCCTCTGGTGATACATCTGCAGGATCTGCAGACTCTAATTGAACATTATGACAATCGGTACACACAAAAAATTTTGACACCCTTGTATTAGATTTATCTAATAATTGCCCATACTTCACGATCTCTTCTCCCATTCGAGCAGAATCTTTATCTGCAGCCGCTAAATAATGTAAGGGCTTTTTTTCTCCCAATTGAACCAAGGCTTCTTCAACCGTAGTTGGTACATTTGCAGGTTTATCGGCGACATACTTACCGATAGGAGATTCCTTTGACATGAATCCAACAACTGTAATAAGTATTAAAAAAAATAACGTAATTTGCAGAACTTTTTTTACCATTGGTGAAATTGATTGCTTCGAAATTTACAAAAAATAATTAATCTGCCTAGTGTCGGATCTTTTTTTAACTCCAATCGAATATTTAAAAGGCGTAGGTCCAAAAAGAGGCACTGCGTTAAAAAAAGAATTAGGCATATACACTTTTGGTGATTTACTTTATTATTTTCCTTTTCGGTATATTGATCGTTCTGAATTTCAACAGATTTCGGCAATTCCAACCGCCATTGGAGCCGTGCAATTAAAGGGTAAAATTGTAAAAGTTAAAGAAATCGAAACGGGACGCATTAAACGCTTTGAAGCTGTTTTTGCGGATCAATCAGGACAAATAGATTTGATTTGGTTTAAAGGAATTAAGTGGATTAAACCAAAATTATTGCTTGGCACTGAATTAATTGTTTGGGGAAAACCGAAATTATTTGGGACAAAATTCTCCATTTCTCATCCTGAATTAGAATTTGTAATTTCTGAAAAAGAGGCTTCGGGCGGCTTACAACCAATTTATCACAGCAGCGAAAAACTTCAAAACGAAGGCTTTACGAGTAGAGGAATTGAACGTATCATCAAAGAACTTTTACCAGCGATCAAAAATCATGTAAAAGAAGATTTGCCGGATTGGATTAAAAGTGATTTAGGCTTAATTAACAAAGAAAGTGCACTTATTACCATTCATCAATCGACAAGTAAACAAGAAATTGAGCATGCGCGATTTCGCTTAAAATTTCAAGAATTATTTTACCTCCAACTCGAATTATTAATCCGCAAAAAAATTACCCAACGAAAAATTAAAGGATTTAAATTTGATCAAGTTGGGGCGCCTTTTAATGAGTTTTTTGAAAAACACATACCTTTTGCCCTAACCAATGCGCAAAAAAGAGTGATCAAAGAAATTCGGAAAGATTTAAGTTCGGGTGTTCACATGAACCGATTATTGCAAGGCGATGTTGGGAGCGGCAAAACATTGGTAGCCTTAATGGTGATGCTCATTGCTATTGGAAACGGGTATCAAGCTTGTTTGATGGCGCCTACTTCTATTCTCGCAAACCAACATTATTTATCCATTAAAGATATGCTCAAAGAAATGGACCTGCGTGTTGAAATTTTGGTGGGGGCTACAAAAAAATCGGCCCGCAAAGTACTGCATGACAGCTTGGAACATGGTAAAATTGATATCTTAATTGGAACCCACGCCCTGTTAGAAGAAGTAGTGGTGTACAAAAACTTGGGATTGGCGATAATTGATGAACAACATCGCTTTGGTGTGGCTCAACGTTCTAAATTATGGAAAAAAAACCTCCTCCCACCTCATCAATTGGTAATGACTGCTACCCCAATTCCACGCACGCTTGCCTTAACTTTTTATGGTGATTTGGATGTTTCAGTTATAGATGAAATGCCACCGGGTAGAAAAGATATTCAAACCTCGCATCGATTTGAATCGGCACGATTAAAAGTATTCCAATTTGTGGAGGAAGAGATCAAAAAAGGCAGACAAATTTATATTGTCTATCCTTTGATAGAAGAATCTGAAAAATTGGATTATCAAAATTTAATGGCAGGTTACGAATCTATTACTAGGAGATTTCCCTTGCCAAATTACCGAGTAAGTATCGTGCATGGGCAAATGTTACCTGAAGATAAAGAGTTTGAAATGCAAGAATTTGTTGCTGGAAGAACTCAAATAATGGTGGCTACTACTGTGATTGAAGTCGGGGTAAATGTCCCTAATGCCAGTGTCATGATTATTGAAAGCGCCGAAAAATTTGGTTTATCGCAATTACATCAATTGAGAGGACGTGTAGGCCGAGGCGCTGAACAATCATTTTGTATTTTAATGAGCGGCTACAAATTAGGTGAAAATGCCAAAAAACGCTTGGAAACTATGTGTGAAACCAATGATGGATTCAAAATTTCAGAAGTCGATCTTAAACTAAGAGGACCAGGTGACATTATGGGAACTCAACAAAGCGGCCTTATGGATTTGCGGATTGCAGATTTGGCAAGAGATGGTCAAATTGTGCAAATTGCCCGTGACAAAGCAAAAGAATTACTTGAGAAAGATCCTCAATTAGCTTCGGTCGAACATCAATTTTTAGCAAAAAAATTACGCGCCTTGATACAAGCAAAACCAAATTGGAGCAGAATTAGTTAGCCGAACATGATAATAATTGTGTCGAACTTTCTGAAATAAAACACGTATCTTCGGAAAGAAATCTATTTAATCGCTAACTAACATGAAATTCATTTTGCTATTCTCTTTCCTAAGCCTTTCGATCAATGTTTTTTCGCAAGTTTCAGGCGAAATTATCGTTGTTGGAAGAAAAATTGAATCGGAAATCGCCTATACTTTTCCGATGAAAACGAGTGGTGTTTTAGTATTTGCCATTGCCGTAAACACCGAAGGCAAAGTAATTGCATGTGATTTATTAAAAGATCAATCCACCATTTCCAGTATGCGGTATATTTACGAGTCTAAAAATTTAATCTTATCCCAACTTAAATTCCAAAGAGGCAATGGATTTCCAACTTATCACAAAGGAATCGTAACTATGCGAGCAGTAGTACCAGAAAACTAGGTTTCCAATAATCGACGAATAATTTTATTTTTTAGAGCGGACATTTTTGTGTTTACGCACGTCTGTCCTACAATTAAAACAAATCAAAAATGAAAAAAATACTACTACTTACATTTATTTTGTCGTCCACGCTCTATGGACAAATTGAAAAAAAAGTATGTTTCATCGGAAACAGTTATACGTATGCGAATGATTTGCCAGGTCAAATTGCTGGTATTGCCGCTGCGGATGGAAATACCTTGATCAAAGATCAAAACACACCGGGAGGTTATACATTTGAGGGGCACTCAACCAATACAACTTCTTTAACTAAAATTGCTGGAAATACGTGGGATTATGTGGTGCTTCAAGAACAAAGTCAACGTCCTTCGTTTCCTTATGAACAAGTAAATACCGAAGTTGTGCCCTTTGCTAAAATTTTATGTGATTCAATTCGGGCAGCCAATGAATGTGCCATTCCACTTTTTTACAATACTTGGGGGCGAAGAGATGGCGATGCGATGTGGGATTCCATCAATACTTTTGAAAAAATGAATCAACGTCTTTATTATGCGTACGAGCGAATTGCCGATATGAATAGTGGTAAAATATCACCAGTTGGAATTGGATTTGAACATATTAAAAATGACATAGATTCGCCCGTTGCGTTTACTGATTTATATGTTGGCGATGGCAGTCACCCTTCTTCGTACGGAACTTATTTAGCAGCTTGCTTATTTTACGAACAGATTTTTGACATATCAGCCGAAGGGAATACCTATTTACCCGATGGTGTAAGCGAAAGTCAGGCAACCTACTTACAATCGGTGGCCTCGTGGGTTCTGCATGAGGTCGATTCTATTGAATTAGATTTTACCCAACCAATTGCGGCTTTTGAGATCACTTACGATGGATTAACAGCCAGTTTTGACAATCAAAGCGAACATGCCTTTACCTATTTTTGGGATTTTGGAGATGGAGCCACCAGCACGGAAGAAAATCCTATACACACCTTTCCTGATGCGACGGATTATACTATCACCCTAACTGCAATTTATTGTGAACGTGAAAATACGGTTGATCAAGATGGTGTCAATACTTCCTCAACAAACGAACTAAAAATGGTTGATTTTGAAATATATCCGAACCCTTCGTTGAATGGTGAAGTCTGGATTAATTATCAAGGTAGTGCAGAAACATTGCTGATTTACGGGGTAGATGGTTCATTGCTTTCCACCCTTTCAATTACGCCATACTCTCCATTTCAAATTAGCCTTGCTACAGGATTTTATTTCCTACGAATTGGTGACCTACGACAAAGACTATTGATTTTATAATAAACAGAAGTCATCAAACTTTGGGACTTATTTCTCAAAATAAGCCCCATTATTATTGATAATGCCAAAAATGATGGGGCTTTAAAACTTTATAGACGACTTAAAAGGGAATCTTAATCTTTAAAATCGCTTTGGTTTTTAGGATCTTCGTTAAAGAAAATCTTTACCTCAGCCACATCCTTTAAGAAATCAATTTTACCAATCTCCACACGGTTAATTTTTAACCCTGTACGTTTTTCTAAATCTTCAATTAAAAGGTGATTATTCGCTGGTTTTATATTTTCAATTTTTTCATAAATCACCAATTTATCAATTTCGTGACTTTGCAACCACAAATTTTCCATCAAATACACCATCAACCAAACAACCCCATTAATAAAACCAACCTCTGCATAACTTAATTTATTTGACAGGGCATTGATCACCGACAAACCAATCACTAAAAACAAATACGTCATTTCACGAATTCGCATTGAGCCAGTGCGATATCGGATGATACCAAAAATCGCAAACAAACCAAGTCCCATTCCTACTTCCATTTCAAACTTTTTCAAGGCGAAACAGATTAAAAATGAAATGACCGAGATCATGTAAAAGGTGAACAAATAACTTTTCCTTGGAGTTTTTTCATAATAAACGTATCGTACGATAACGGTTAAGAAAAATAAGTTGATGAAAAATCGTATAATCAAAGTCCATAGATCTTCGTCATATATTTTCATTCCAAAAAAGGTTGCTGATTCCATTCTATATTAATTTATCTATTAAAATTATTTTCTCTTTAAAACTATTGTATTTCAACGCTGGATAAAGCGCTATTGCTCCAATGCAATATTTACTCATTCCAGATGGCCGAATTTCATGCTCCTTCATTAAACTATAAAAAAGACTTACGCGATTTGCATTTTCTTGTTTCAATTCGGCAACAACAACGTGATCGTATGAAACATCCTTCCCGTTAAACTCAAATGCTAATCCAATATCCAAAGTCACCCGTTCCTTGTCTTCGTTATTCACCAAGGTAATTCGCTCAAAACTATTCCAAAGCTTAGGTTCCAACTGAATTTCCTCCTTCATTATCTTGTTGATATAAAGCGCAGAAAAAGGCGCTAATTCGAGCTGGAAATCCTCCAAAGCAATCCTGTTTTTAATCGTCCGTCCTTTGTATTTATTTTTGATTTCAAGGAAAAAAAGTTTTGATTCGACATAATTACGAATCCTAACTTTAAAACGATTCCCTTTTTTATTGTGATGATCTTGGTACAATCTAAAATCTTTGGTATCAAAATAAAGAGTTTTATACGATGAAATCAAATGACCTTCAATGTTCAAAACGCGGTACTTCGATTTTAATTCAACCAATAAATCCGACAGCAGTGTCCTTTTAAAAACAAACTTCGTATCTGTTCGATTCATCAATTTTACACTGTCCATTTCAGATAATGAGATGCCTTCAAAAAGGTGCAAGGTCTGAATATCTTGATTTCTAATTAGCGTCATCTGGGTGCAAAAATAATCTAATTTTCGATTTGTTAACTTTTGTCCAAAAAATGGATTATTTGTAAGATTTCAATCTATAAAAAAAATTAAGGTGAAAAGATCCGAAATTTGACCTAAGAGAAACAATTTTTAAGATTATTCGCTTTTGATCTGTAGGAAATTTGTATCTTGGACCCCTTCAAGAAAATACCAGACCAGAAACACAGCACATGGCAAAAAAACAAATCACCATTTCATACGAAGAAAGCACCTATCAAACTTTAACCGATGTTGGCTTTAAGGAGCTGATCGACACCACGATTCTTTTTTCAAAAAATGCTTATGCCCCCTACTCCAACTTTCGCGTAAGTGCGGGGTTAAGATTAAAAAATGGCACCATTTTATGTGGAGCAAATGTCGAAAACGCATCTTATCCTGTTTCTATTTGTGCCGAACGTACGCTCATTTCCAACACGATTGTCAACTACTCAAATACGATCATTGAAGAAATTGTTGTTTACGTGGATAAAGATTTGAACGAACCTGTGCCGCCTTGTGGTATGTGTCGCCAAGCGTTGTTGGAGGCAGAACAGCGCCAAAAATCAGTGATTAAATTGAGTATGGTGGCAAAAAACGGAAAAATCCTCACGGTTGCCTCTTGCAGCGATTTATTGCCTTGGTCGTTTGATGGTTCGTATTTAGAGTAATTATTCATCCTCATCAGCTAAAGGATCTGGTGGAGGCAAATCGCTTTGGTTATACGATTTTGATAAATACGTTAATGGAATGCGCACATTAAAATACAAACTTTTCAATTTGTAGCGCCCTTTTTGTTGCGATTTTGAGAAATAGAGTCGGTCGCACACCCCTTCCAAAAACTGATTTTTAACTTCAAGACCTAAATTAGAGGTAATGTAATATTCATCGTCCACCGAAATAACTACAAAACTATTTTCACACGTTTGCCCACGTCCGCTGGCATAAATCACCTCTAAAAACGAGACATATTTTTTTGCATACAAGGTCGCCATTTCGGTATTTTTCATCAAATTGTACACCAAAATCAACTTCAAAATCGCATCCAAATTCACCGGATTTTCTTTTAATCCCGCCAAACACAGCACCTCTAAATCTGTCAATGGCAAATTATTAGCTACACCGTCTTTAATTTTTTTCTCCGCTTCCGAAGCACCGTAAGGGTAATAATAATCTTGAAAAATATTTCCATAATATAAATGGTGATAATCGGTAGCTGTCAGGTTTGTATCATTGGCCAAAAACCGATTCACCAAGGTGGGGTAATAAAAATTTGAAGTTGAATCCGAAACCGCCACCTTCACCTCATCAAAATTCACTTCAGAAATCACCTGTGCAATACACTCTTGGTAAAAAAAAGTAAAAATCACTGCCACGGTGAATTGCCTCATACAAACTTTTTATTGGAGTATAACTCTAAAATTTAAAAAGTTACAAAAAGGATGTTTTAAAACAAGCCCTATTTTTAGATCTGAACAATCGACGATAATACAGACAGTACAATTGATAAGCGCTATAATAATCTAATTTCATCCTGCCTGTATCAGAACTAACGCATCCGCACAGGCAAAAAGAGTCTACAATTGTTCTGCCAGTCAAGAATTAAACTAGCTTTTTTTCTAACACAACTACCGTTGCAAAATTTCGTTATATTAGCTTCATTTTAGCTAACGAAACATAAAAAAATTTAGAATTCCATTTATCCAATTAAAAATATATAAGAAATTACAATTGAAAATTAATTAGAAAAATGTGTCCAAGTTTTTGCGTTTAAGACACTCCAATTGAGTCCTAGACCTCTTCTAAAATCTACATGCTAAACCCACTATTTTGTATCCTAAACTTTTTGAAATTTGGTGATTTTGCCACCTAATCCCGCTATTCGCTGTAGTTGTCATTTTGCCACATAAGGCAACTAGGTTGTTTTACATGTTTCCGTTGGTCACACGCAAACAACCAGTTCGCTAAATGCGCCAAAACGACATGCTGCCGCTACTATCGGGGGTAGGAATTCTTCCAATTTAATTCGAATTCGCAAAAGGGATGGAAGCGGAGCTCATTTTGTGCCTTTTTTAGCACAAAATAGCGGGAGTGTACAGCCCGGTTTGCTGCCCAATTTATTGGGGAGAAAATTTGCCCAAGTAATTGTTAAAAAAATATTATTGCAATTGCCCTGAGGTTTCGTGAGTGTGGTTCAATTTTATTAAAAATAAACATTTATATTTGTACATTAATAAAGACAAAAAGTGCATTATGGCCACAAAAAGTGTGACTGAAAAAAACCCTGTAAAGGCGACTAGAAAATCGGCGGGTACTAAGTTTTCGAAAGAAACTTATGTGAAATGGTACAAAGATATGTTGTTGATTAGGAAGTTTGAGGAGCGAATTTCTCAACTTTATATTCAACAAAAATTTGGCGGTTTTTTACACGTATATATTGGTCAAGAAGCTGTGGCTGTTGGTGCTGTATCTGCAACAAAAAAAGGTGATAAACACATTACTGCTTACCGCGATCATGGTCACCCAATTGCTTTAGGTACCGACCCACGCGTGTTGGCTGCCGAATTGTATGGTAAAATCACAGGCTGTTCGAAAGGGAAAGGTGGATCAATGCACTTTTTTGATGTAGAACGTGGTTTTTATGGTGGACATGGAATTGTAGGTGCACAAATTCCGATGGGTGCTGGACTTGCTTTTGCCGATAAATATAAAGGAAACGATAACGTTACTTTATGTTCGTTTGGCGATGGTGCAGCGCGTCAAGGATCGTTGCACGAAACCTTTAACATGGCCATGATTTGGAAACTTCCAGTAATTTTTATTATTGAAAACAATAATTACGCCATGGGTACTTCGGTTGAACGTACCACGAATGTTTTGGACATGTCAAAAATGGGATTGTCCTACGAAATGCCTTCGTTTGTGGTGGATGGAATGCGCCCTGAAGCGGTGCACGAAGCAATTGAAGAGGCGGCTGCAAGAGCACGTCGCGGTGATGGCCCAACTTTATTGGATATTCGCACATACCGATATAAAGGACATTCAATGTCGGATCCTCAAAAATACCGCTCAAAAGATGAAGTTTCGGAATGGCAAGAAAAAGATCCAATTGATCACGTTTTATCTGTGATTAAAGAAAATAATTTTTTGTCGGAAAAAGAGATCACTGAAATTGATGAATGGGTGAAAAAAGAGGTGGCTGAGTCAATTAAATTTGCAGAAGATTCGCCGCTCCCAGACCCATCTGAATTGTATGTGGACGTTTATACTCAAACAGATTATCCTTACGTAAAGGAATTTTTAGCATAAGAAAATTAATCATTGGAAAGAATTTAGAAAATGGCGGAAATCGTTAGAATGCCCAAATTATCGGACACCATGGTTGAAGGTGTTGTTGCAGAATGGCACAAAAAATTAGGTGATACAGTTGCTGAGGGAGATCTTTTGGCTGAAATTGAAACAGATAAAGCGACTATGGAATTTGAGTCGTTTTATGATGGGGTTTTATTACACATTGGCGTGGCAAAAGGTGCCGCTGCTCCTATTAATTCAATTTTAGCAATTATTGGAAAACAAGGCGAAGATATTGCTGCTTTATTAACTGGTGGAAGCGAGCCTGTTGCCGAAAAAGTGGAAACAGCAGAACCGCAAGCCGTTGCAAAAGTTGAAGAATCAAAACCCGCAACGCCTAATCAAGAACCTGTAAAGGCTGATCCTGTGCCAGTTGCTCAGTCAAATGGAACCAATACTACCCGTATTTTTGCCTCTCCTTTGGCACGAATTATGGCAGATGAAAAGGGCATTGACCTTGCAACCATCCAAGGCTCAGGCGAAAACAACCGCATTGTTAAAAAGGACGTTGAAAATTATACTCCATCTGCTGCTCCAGCGAAAAGCGGAGCAACTACTTCATATCCTGCAGCAACGGGTATTGAATCATATACAGAAGTTCCGAATTCGCAAATGCGAAAAGCAATTGCACGAACCCTTTCTGCTTCTAAATTTTCTGCACCTCACTTTTACCTTAAAATGGAAGTGGACATGGAAAATGCGATGGCAGCTCGCGAGGCCATTAATGCTGACGGTGAAGTGAAAATCTCCTTCAATGACATGGTGGTAAAAGCAGTTGCAGCAGCTTTAAGAAGACATCCAAAAGTGAATGCTGATTGGATGGGTGAATCTATTCGTTACAATAACCACATTCACATTGGTGTGGCGGTTGCAGTCGAAGATGGCTTGGTTGTTCCAGTAGTGAAATTTACAGATACTAAAGGTTTTGTGCAAATTGGTGCTGAAATTAAAGATTTGGCAGCGCGTGCTAAAAATAAAAAATTACAACCACAAGAAATGGAAGGCGGTACGTTTGCTGTTTCTAATTTAGGTATGTATGGTATTGAGGATTTTACCTCAATTATCAATCCGCCAAATGGTTGTATCCTTTCTGTTGGTCAAATTAAATCAACACCAGTGGTGAAAAACGGAGCTATTGTGCCAGGACATGTGATGAAATTAAGTCTTTCATGCGATCACCGTGTGGTGGATGGTGCTGTGGGTTCTGCCTTTTTGAAAACGTTGAAAGAGATTTTAGAAAATCCGGTGAAGATGTTGATTTAATTGGTTTTTTAAAAGACCTTTTTTTCTCTACTCCTTCTTTCAAATTTGTTTCATCAAATAGTTTGGTGTTTTCACAATTAATCAAATGATTGGTATGGAAACTAAAAAAATCCATAAAATTTGTCCAGAAGGCCATTCGTTTTACAAAAGTTCAGATTGCCCAAGCTGCCCGATTTGTGAGGAAGCTCGGAAACCTAAAGATCAGTTTTTAGCTTTACTCGCAGCACCTGCACGACGCGCCTTGGAAAATAATGGAATTACCACCTTGACCCAATTGGCCTCTTTTAGCGAAAAAGAAGTGCTTCATTTTCACGGAATGGGTAAAAGCAGCATCCCTAAACTTCAAAATTTATTGTCAGAAGCAAATCTTTATTTTAGGGAAGGTTAAGCGCCTTTGTAAAGTCTAAAGAATTTCCATTGAGTACATTACAAAGGGAGTACAAAATCCTCAAAAATTCAAAAAAAAGGCAATTAATACATCATCCCAAAATCACCAGTAGATTAAATAATTATTAATTTTGCGCTTTTAAGAATAAGACAAAATGAACATGAATCCAACGGAAATTATCACCACCTCTACCAGAAAATTAACCCGAAAATGGTCGATTGCTATTAAAATTGCGCCGATACTTATAATAATTGGGATAGTTAAATTTTTCGCCCATAAATATGATTTTGAAATTGTTGAACTAAATGCGCTCTTTGGTAGTTTGATAGGGGGTACGATTTTTTTAATTGGATTTTTGATCAGTGGGGTGCTTTCGGATTACAAGGAAAGTGAAAAGATTCCAAGTGAAATGACAGGATCGATGAAAACCCTTTACGACGACACCTTCACCATATACAAAACAAAAAATTCGGCAACAGCGCTCGAATTTATTACCTATCAAAAAAAGTTTGTGGATCATTTAATGGATTGGTTTTACAAACGAATTAACACCAAAGACATCTTACTAAAAATTGAAAACATGAATGACTTTTTTGTTGAATTTGACAAAGAAGGCGTGCAAGCGGGATATATTGTTCGACTTAAAAATGAACAAATGAATTTGAGAAAACAGATTTTACGGACGGATACTATTCGGGAAACAGATTTTGTCGGTTCGGCTTACACCATCCTAGAAGCCATGGGTTTTTTTATTGCATGTGGCTTAATTATTATAAAAATCGACACGTTTTATGTAGATTTATTTCTTACGCTTATGGTTTCTTTTTTAATTTTTTACATGTTCTTCCTGATCAAAGATTTAGATGATCCATTTGATTATGCCACCAACGGCGAAGGTGGAACAGAGATTTCGTTAAAACCAATTAAAGATCTCCAAATTGCCTTTGCAGAATTGCAGCATTAATTAATTTCTGTTTTTACCGTTTATTTTCCTATTTTTAACTGGTTTCAACTTGTTAAAATGGATAAACGCGACTTTCTGAAAAAATTTTCTTTGCTGTCAATAAGTGTTTTGCCTGGCACTGCTGCCTTGTCACACTTGATAGATGAAATGGACGAGGCTACCTTGGATCAACTAATCACAGACGAAGATTTTTGGTTAAAAATTCGGGCTGGATTTCGCTTGAATCCTGCTTATACAAATCTTGAAAACGGGTATTATTGTATCCTCCCTGAAGAAACGCTCGAACATTATTTGGCCCATGTGCGAGAGGTAAATTTTTTAGGTTCTTATTACATGCGCAAGTTAATGACTGATAACCATACAATTGTCCGTCAGAAATTAGCAAACCTCGCGGGATGCTCAACGGACGAATTGATCATTACTCGAAATACAACAGAGTCGTTAGACTCCATTATTAGTGGTTATCCGTGGAAAAAAGGTGATGAAGCCATTATGTCGCATCAAGATTATGGGGCCATGTTGGACATGTTTAGAAGTGTAAAGGAGCGTTATCAAATCGTCACCAAATTTATTTCCTTGCCAAATCATCCCAAATCGGATGAAGAAATTGTGGATTTATACCGAAATCAAATCACTAAAAAAACGAAATTAATTTTGGTTTGTCATATCATCAATATTAATGGACATGTTTTACCAATTCGCAAAATATGTGACATGGCGCACGAATTAGGCGTTGAAGTGATGGTGGACGGCGCTCATGCCTTTGCACAACTCGATTTTAAAATTCCTGACTTAAATTGTGATTATTATGGTGCCAGTTTACACAAATGGCTAGGCGCTCCCTTGGGATGTGGATTGCTCTATGTCCGAAAAGAAAAGATTTCGAAAATTTGGCCACTACTCGCCGCCGAAGTTTTGCCGTTAGATTCTATCGACCGATTAAACCACACTGGAACCAAACCCGTGCATGTAGATTTGTGTATTTCCAATGCAATTGATTATCACCTAGCAATTGGCGCCAAACGAAAAGAAAATCGACTTAAATTTTTAAAAAAATATTGGGTAGATCAAATCAAGGACAATAAAAAAATTCAAATCAACACCCCTTTTGAAGAAGAACGCTCCTCTGCCATCGTTAATGTCTTGGTAATTGGAATGACTCCCCAAGAAATGGCCACTCGCTTGCTCGAAGAGTTTAAAATTTGGACGGTCGCGATTAATAATGAGGCAGTAAAAGGTTGCCGAATTACTCCTTCAATTTATACGACCACTGCGGAGCTTGATTTGTTGGTTGGGGCTTTACGGAAGATCTGTGGGGAATAGTTTTTTGTCAGTTAATTCTTGATTTATGCACGAATAAATGGAGATTAAATGCTCAAACTTATCTCCAAAAACCATCTTAAATAAGATGGTTTACTAAGACCTTGATTAAGCGAATCTACACTGATCTAATAAAGAAAAAAGAAAATCTGTGGAAATCTACGGGAGAAAAAAAATACGAAAATCTGATAAAGTGATAACCAATTACACTTCGTCAAGCTCAATAACCTAATGCGCTTAACTATTTCAATTAAGCAGGTACAGATTTTCTACAGGAAATTGAAGATAAATTTCATCGCCCAATTGAGGAGGTGCTAACAATTTTGTTTGGTAGTTTAGTTCGATTTCAAAGAGAAAATTAGTGTGATTTGGCGCAAAAAAAAGTAAAACCGAATATTGCTTTTGGAGGATGCGTTTAATTTTAACTTTTACGCTATTGGATAAATGAGCTTTCGGCTTCACCAAATTAACGGCTGTCGACGCGATTCCAAATGTTATTTCGGTGGTGGATGGCATCGATTTATAACCATCTTCTACCAACAATTTGAATCCATTGGTTTCGAAATAAACTTGTTGATCGGTGGCCGAAATATGACCTGTTATCAAATTATAACCTCCAATAAATTGTTCGACTTTGAGGTTAGCTGGTACAAATTTCATAACCGGTAATTGAGTGGTTTGTTGAATTTGGCCATCTATCAAAAAACGAACTGATCGCCCACCATATAACGGTCAAAACAATTTATAAGATTTGAATTTCGATTCTGCGATTAAATGCACGACCTGATTCATTATCATTTGAAGCTATTGGTTTAGTTTCGCCCATGCCTACCGTAATAATCCGACTTGTTTGAATACCATTTTTCACCAAATAATCGCGCACTGCATTCGCTCGATTTTTTGACAAAGTAAGGTTTGCCTCTTCTTCACCTTGATTGTCCGTATGTCCCGAAATTTGAATTTTCAGGGCTGAATTTAATTTTAAATACGCCACCAATTCGTTTAATTTTGAATATGATTCAGGTTTGATAATGGATTTACCCGTTTCGAAATAAAGATCGGTTAAGGTAAATGACTTATCCTCTTCAAATTGAATAATGATATTGATGTTGTTGTAAAATTCATTTGGACCTAAGGTTGGAATTTCGATTTCTGTATAATCTTTGTTCCCATTCATTGTCTTAAGGCGAACGGTGTAAATACCCGCTGGAAGAACCAATTCCAAATTACCTGTTGCATTTGCTATTCCACTAATCACCGAATTTTCTTTGGTATTGTGAAAAAACACCTCGGCTTGTGGGATGGGTTGGTCTTTAAAATCAATTACCCTAATTTTGACATGGGCCTTTTCTTGCGAGAACCCAACGATTACAAAAATAAATACGACGAATAAAAGCCCGATTTTTTTCATTTGATGAACAGTTTGTTTTAAGTATAATGTCCAAAATGAAAAAAAGTAACCAAGTAATTTTAACGTTAGTTTATAACTCTATAGTAATTTACTTGCAGCCAATTAGATTGTAGCGCTTTCTGTTGGGAATTGTCGGTCGATTTTTTTGAATAAACCTTGCAACACTTTACCTGGGCCAACTTCAACCACCGATGTACATCCATCCGCAATCATTTGTTCCATGGTTTGCGTCCATTTTACTGGCGCGGTTAATTGTTTCATCAAATTGTCTTTAATAGCTATTGGATCTGAAACAGGGTTTGCGGTAACATTTTGATAAACTGGACAACTAGGTGTGCTAAAAGTTGTTGCGGCAATTGCTGCAGCTAATTCTTCACGCGCAGGTTCCATTAAAGGGGAATGAAATGCTCCACCAACAGGTAAAACAAGTGCACGTTTTGCGCCAGCCTCAGTCAATTTTTGACAAGCTTCATTTACAGCATTAATTTCGCCAGAAATAACTAATTGACCGGGACAATTATAATTTGCTGCGACTACAACTCCATTAATTTCTGAACAAATGTTTTCAACTACTGCATCCTCTAAACCTAAAATTGCCGCCATGGTTGATGGCACAGCTTCGCAAGCTTTTTGCATGGCCAAGGCACGTTGTGAAACGAGTTTTAATCCATCTTCAAAATTTAAAACCCCATTTGCTACCAAGGCCGATAATTCGCCTAATGAATGCCCTGCTACCATTTCTGGTTTAAACTCATTTCCTAAAACTTTGGCCAAGATAACCGAGTGCAAAAATATGGCAGGTTGGGTTACTTTAGTTTCTTTCAATTCTTCATCGGTTCCGTTAAACATAATATCCGTAATTCTGAACCCTAAAATTTCGTTTGCTTTTTCAAACATGGTTTGTGCCAACGTTGATTGTTCATAAAGGTCTTTACCCATTCCAATAAATTGAGCACCTTGCCCAGGGAAAACGTATGCTTTCATAGTCGATTTTCTAATTGATTTGAGACAAATTTAAGGGAAATTACGAAAATCAATGTTTTCTGCTGAATTTTCGTTGAGAAAGTATTTATGATGAAGATAAGATGGGTTTTAAGTTTGTCCAGAATTGAACATATCACATTTTAGTCGAGAACGTGCGGTATTATTTTAAGTTAAAGAATTTCTCTAAAACCAAAATGAATCCTAATTTTTATTATCTTTAAAAAAAAGATTTATTATTGAAATCCAATTGTGACAATTATAGCACGTAATTAGTTAAAATTAACCAAAAAGATATGGAAGAAGAATTGATACCTATTGCAGTTGGAGGAGCGCTCCTATTATTCTTAATTATTAAATCTGTAATTATTGTCCCTGAAAAGAAAATTTATGTGATACAACGTTTAGGGAAATTTAAACGAATGGCCTCGCCTGGTTTTGGGATGATTATTCCTTTTATTGATCAAAAAGCTGGAATTATTAACATGCGGGTTCAGCAATTGGATGTGGATGTTGAGACAAAAACACGTGATGATGTATTTGTTCACTTGCGCGTATCTGTTCAATTTCAAGTAATGAGCGATAAGATTTTTGACGCACATTATGCGTTGGATAATCACCGTCACCAAATTGCATCGTATATTTTTGATGATGTGCGTGCGGAGGTTCCTAAAATGGAATTGGATGATGTTTTTGCTAAAAAGGAAGACATTGCCCAAGCTGTTCGTCAAAATTTGGCAGACTCGATGGATGATTACGGATATTCGATTGTAAAAGCATTGATTACAGATATTGATCCAGATGCGAATGTAAAAGAATCGATGAACCGAATTAACGCAGCGAAACGAGACAAAGAAGCAACGATGGAACGTGCTGAAGCAAATAAAATTACCGTGGTAAAAGCTGCTGAAGCGGATGCAGAATCGAAACGTTTATCAGGAGAAGGGATTGCGCAACAACGACTTGAAATTGTGCGTGGTTTTAAAGAATCAGTAGAAGATTTCCAAAAATCGCTTAAAAATATTACCCACGAAGAGGTAATGCAGTTTGTCTTATTGACACAATATTTTGATACGTTAAATAATATTGGTCAAAATGGTAAAAACACCTCGATTTTAATTCCTCACTCACCAAGTGCGATGGCAGATTTCCAGCAGCAAATTGTCAATGGAACCTTGATTGGTAAAAAATTACAAGAAGCTAGCGAAGGTGACGACTAATCATTTTTAAACACTCATTTAATTTCCCCGTTTAATTTTTTGAACGGGGATTTTTTTTGCGTGAACGATGGAAGTGGCAGCTCCCCGACATTCCGACATTAAGTCGGAATGTCGGGGACTATAACGGACAGCGTGGCGTTTTTTGGGTGGGCCATCCAACCAAAAAAGGAACGCCCAAACAAAGAATACCAAAGTACTAACAAACCTATCTTAATGATTTTTTAAGCTAAGATTAATTAACTTAAAAGCTGAAAATTGAAATTTTCCGTTTACTTTTGAAGATGTTTATGAATTTAAATAAATTGATTATTGTAACTCTGCTGCTTTTTAGTGGGATTGTTAGTTTTGGACAAAATCCTCAACAACTCAACAAAGGGGTGCGGATTATGTTTTATAATGTTGAAAATCTGTTTCATCCAAGTAATGATTCGCTAAAAAATGACGACGAATTTACGAAAGAAGGGATGCGGTATTGGACGTTTAACCGTTACTATGACAAGCTGAACAAAATTGGCAAAACAGTGATGGCACTAGGCGAATGGGAACCTCCTGCAGTTATTGGTTTGTGTGAAGTGGAAAATATTGAATGTTTGACAGACTTGGTAAAGAACTCTCCCTTAAAAGCGTTTGGTTACGAAATTGTTTTTAAGGATTGTGATGACACCCGTGGCATTGATGTGGCATTGTTGTATCGCCCGCAGTTTTTTAATTTTGTTTCCTTCGAATCGATAAAACTTAATTTTCCACAAGCTAATAGTGGCCCATCCAGAGATATTTTGTACACAAAGGGCATTGTTGGTGGGGATACTTTGCATGTTTTTGTAAACCATTGGCCATCAAGGTATGGCGGTTTAATGGCGACCTTGCCAAAACGAAATTTTGCAGCTCAAGTGCTCCGCGCTAAATTTGATTCGATAACAGTAGCTTCGCCAACGGCGAAAATTCTTGCAATGGGTGATTTTAATGACCACCCAACCGACGAAAGTATGTTGTCTATTCTGCGAGCAAAAAAGAGTATTGCAGACATGGAAAGCGGCGACTTACTAAATATGATTTGGCAATATGAATTTAAAAAAGGCACCCATAAATTTGAACACGAATGGGGAATTTTGGACCAGTTTATTGTGAATGAAAATTTACTGGACAGCCAAAACACCATTTATACGCAACTTAATTGTGCACAAATATTTGATGCCGAATTTTTATTGACTCCTGAAAAAGATGGTATTGGTAAAACCACTAATCGGACATATGTTGGTTATGTGTATAATGGCGGTTATGCAGATCACTTACCTATATACGTAGATGTATTGTTCAAGTAAAAGAATCCCATACTTCGCGGACTAATCAACTGGAGGACCACCAACGGTTTTGTATTCTTTTTTCTTCGGTTTTAATTTATCGACAAAGATGACATAAAATTGTTTTCCATCTTCACTTATAATCTCTTCAGATATTCCATTTTCGATTCCTGCAAGACGACCTTCTTTATTCACCAATTTCATGTCCATTAGTTCGTAAGTTTCGTCTTCGTACTGCAAAAACACAGCTGCAATTTTGCCATTTTCAACTCTTGCTTTTCCTAAAACGCAATAAGATTCGTTTTCTTCTATAAAGCTAATATAGACATTTCGGTGCATATCATCAGCCACCGAAAAGGCTCCTCTTTCTGCAAATACTTTTTTCCATTCTGCTAAACACCCGGTTTGTGCATTCGCGCCAACCCCTAAAAATGCCAATAAAACTACTAATAGTGTACTTTTCATAAATTAATTTTTTCTTTTTCGCACGATCATCTCCCAAATATAAGAGAAGTTTCACAAAGTATATGGAATTGATCAATACATTTTTGTTACATTTGATGAAACTTCAATTTTAATGAGTGCTAAACAAATAATAGACCATTTTTTAGAGGCAAAGGAAATTTTGTCTCAATTTATTGAAAATCAAGATAATTTTGATAAAATAAAACGCGCTGGCGATGAAATGATCCGAGCAATTAACGCTGGAGGAAAAATAATTTCGTGTGGCAATGGTGGATCAATGAGTGATGCCATGCATTTTGCCGAAGAAATGACAGGTAGATTTAGAGAAAATAGAGGTCCTTTGGCAGCCATTGCAATTTCAGACCCATCCCATATCACTTGTATTTCAAATGATTACGGGTATGAATTTATTTTTTCGAGGTTTGTGGAGAGTATTGGCGGTAAAAATGATGTTTTATTGGCAATTTCGACAAGTGGCAATTCTATAAATGTCATTAACGCAGCTGAAAAAGCGAAAGAGAAAGGCATGTTTGTGGTGGCACTTACGGGTAAGGATGGTGGTAAATTAGCACATCTAGCCGATCTCGAATTACGCGCACCAATGAGTAACTGGGCAGATCGTGTCCAAGAAATTCACATTAAAATTATCCATTCGCTCATTCATTATATCGAATCGAACGTTGATAAATAGTGGTTTATTACCTTCTTTTTGCCCTGAAAACCAATAAGCCAAGCATCCCCCCTAAAAGCATTGATGCACCAATTATAAGGATTAAACTGATTTCCATATCGATGTTTAGAAACTCAACTTTAACTGGATTGGCATTTTGAATGGTAAAAACAAGAAGCACAATTGCCAAAATCGCAATAAATCCCCATCGGATTTTTTGTCCCAAACTCATTTTATTTTGAGCAGATGGTGTTTGACTTGTTGTAGTACTTTGATTATCGCTCATGGTACAAATGTAAGATTTTCATTTTAAAGTAGTAATTATATTTTGCTTGCACCACATTTGATTGGGCTGTATACAGCTGATCTTGTTTTGCCAACAGCTCGGCGTAATTAATTTGCCCAGCTTGGTATTTATTTTCGACTTGATCAAAATCTAATCTTGTCAGATTTAAGACATAAATAGAAGATTCTAACTCAGCTTTAGCATTTTTTATATCCATTTGAAGTTGCAAAATAGTGCTTGACATTTCCCAAATAATTTTATCTCTTTCCAACTTTGCATTTTCTATTCGGATAAGTTGAATTTGTTCATTTGTTCGTGTATTGTGCTGGTTATAAATTGGAATAGATATCGAAAATGATACACTCTGATAAATATTCTCAGCAAATTGTGTCGGGAAATTTGGTACATAAAGGTCGCCAGAAAATGGATCCACCAAAAAATAACTGTCTGAGTAACCACTGCCTAACCCTGTATATGCTGAAATGGCAGGAAAATACGCTCCTGAGGCTATTTTTTTGCTCAACGTGAAATCTTTCAATGCGATGTCTTTTTGCTGAATCTCGGGAAGTTGTTCCAGTAAAATATAGACGCTTGTATCGGTTAAAATTACTTCATTCGTATCGATCTTTAACTCATATTCGCCTTGAATTTGCATAATCCGTTTTAACTGTTGAATGGCGAATGCTAGGTCGTTTTGCGCTTTTAGCAAGGTTAGTTGGTCGCGTGCTTTTTGGGACGAGATTTCAAAAAGATCATATTCAGTTTTTAATTCTGCTTTTATGAGCGCCAACATACGATTTTCTTGCGCTTGTGTATATTGAATATGTTGCTCTGTCAGTTTAATTATTTCGGTAGATTGGATGCATTGCAAGTAAAACGACGTGGTTTGTAATTTCAAATTTCGCAACGCAATTTTTTTACTCAATTCCTCGTTTAGGATCGATAATTTAGCTTGTTGGAGCGAATAGTAACGAATCATTCCGTTAAATAATACCAAGTTTGCATTTAAATTTAAACTTGAATTTTGACGAGTTGTTTGGGTGAATTCGTTCGAAATTGGATCTAAATTTCGCCCGAAATTGAAACTTTGATTTACAGATCCTGAAATTGAAGGTATAAAATCGTAAATTGACTGTTTGTATTGCAATTGCGCAATTTGTGCATTTAACGCTTGTTGTTGAATGGTTGAATTATTGTGAATAGCCGAATCAATACAATTTTGAAGTGTCCATAATTGTTGCGCTTTACCACTAAAACCACTTAAAATAATTGATATGACGAATTGATATTTAATCATTATTCATCAAATAATTTTCTAAACTGGTTAAAAATCCGTTCGACAATTCGTAAATCTTCCGTCACAATATCTGCCTGCCCTGTCATTTCTGGTGAATAGATGAGTTTTTTATTGTACGTACTCATTAAACCATTGGTCAAACCAACTTTGATTAAATATTTATCTTCGTTTGGAATGGCGGAAATACTTTGAACCGCACCTTTTAATTGACCATATTCGACCGATGGAAAATTATCCAATCTAATTTTTACTTGCTGACCAACTTCTACTTTTCCGTAGCCCAATTTGTCCACCTCAATATAACCGACATATTGATCAACACCATCTGGAATGATCGCAAAGAGCTGTTTGCCAGCTTCGACAAATTGGTTCTCTGAAATGCGCATTAAATAGTTGACTCGCCCATCCATTGGTGCTGTAATGAGATAAACTGCTTGCCAATTGTTGATTTCGTTTCTAATATTATTCAAGCGAGTTTCTATCGTTTGAGAGATATTCATTTTTTTTGTCAAAAAATCAATTTCAAGTTCATTTAATTGTCGCTCATAATCAGTCAGTGTAATGGTATTTTGAAGGTTGTTTTTCCGAAGATTTTCAAGTTCGTTTTTTGCTTGTGTAAACGCAGCTTCTTGGTCAAAAAAGTCGGCTTTTGAAATAACATTTTTTGCATATAAATCTTTGTTTGCATTGTATTTGTCTTCTGCCCGAACATAACTCTCTTCGGCATATTTAAATTGGCGTTGGTTGATTTCATCCAAACGTCTGTAATTCGAAATCTGCTTTTCTAAATTTTGCTTTCTTTTCTCGTATTGGTCGGTATTTAAGCTAAAACGATATTCGTTTACCGCATTAACAAGCTCATTATATTCGCTTTGAACCCCACCAAAAACGGTTTGGTTGTTGGCAAATTCAATGGGAGATTTAAAATCATTTTGGAAACCTAATTGAACTTCTAAAACGATCTTTTCAAGAAAATCCACAGCTTCTTTGGTCAAGGGGTTTTTAATTCGCGCCAGAACACCCCCTGCTTTTACATATTGATTGTCCTTAACAAAAAGCCCTTCAATTTCTCCACTCGTTTTAGAAACTAATTTTGAAGGCGGCGTAACAGTGGTCAAAGAAATTGTGCCTTTTATAACGTCTGGATATTTTATAAAATAGGCCAAAACGATACAAATCATCATGATACCAAAAATCAAGGTAATTCCCCAACGAATCATCCACGATGGAACACTTGAAAGGATTTCTTGAACCTCGTCACTTCTAATTTCTATTTCTCTTTTCTCCTCCATAGCTCTACGATTATTGGTCGTTCAATTTTTCTAAATCCAATTGATTTTTAACCAACATATAATAATTGCCTTGTTTAGCTACTAATTCGGCATGTGTCCCTTTTTCAATAATATGACCTTTATCTAACACGACAATTTGATCGGCATTTTTTACCGTACTTAACCGATGTGCAATCACGATGGCAGTTCGGTTTTGGAAAAATTGATTTAAATTTTCCATGATAATTCGTTCATTTTTAGCATCCAAAGCACTTGTTGCTTCATCAAAACATATTATTTCAGGATTTTTGTAGACAGCCCTTGCAATCAATAAACGTTGTTTCTGACCAGTACTCATCCCTATCCCTTCCATGCCAATTTTTGTATTATACGCTAGAGGTAATTCTTCGATAAATTCACGAATATTGGCGATACTTGCCGCCCGAACCAGTTTTACTTTATCGATATTGGTTTCACCTACCGCGATATTTTTGGCGATAGTATCATTAAATATATACCCTTCTTGCATCACCACCCCGCATTTATTCCGCCAATAGCGCTGTGAAATATTATTTAAATCTGAATTTCCAATTTTAATATCGCCCTTATTTACTTCGTAAAATTTGAGTAAAATCTTCATCAAGGTCGTTTTGCCACTTCCACTAGCACCCACAATGGCGGTAATTTTATTCGGAGGAATTTCTAAGGTCAAATCTTCAATCACATTTTCCATCGCGCCGATATAACGGTAACTGATATCATTTAAATGGATGGATGCGTCTGCAGAAACCTCCGTTATTTTTTCCTCACCAGCTTTTTCTTCGTCTTCTCGGTTGTGAATTTCAGACAATCTTTCCAAGGCAATTTTCGCATCTTGCACCACATAAATAAATCCAATCAATTGTTGAATTGGCCCATTTAATTGACCAATAATGTAGGTCACTGCTACCATCATCCCTAGGGTGAGTTCCCCATCAATCACCAATTTTGCAGCTAGGATGGTAACAAATATATTTTTAAGTTCGTTGATAACATTTGCCCCCGTTGATTGTGTTTGTTGGAGAATCAAATTTTGAGTTTCAATTTTGAATAAACGTGCTTGGAGATATTCCCAACTCCATCTTTTTTCCTTTTCAGCATTGTGAAGTTTAATTTCTTGCATTCCGTTGATCAACTCCATCACCTTACTTTGCTCACTACTCATTTGGTCAAATCGTTTGTAATCGAGTTCTTTTCTCCGTTTAAGAAAAATCACTACCCACAAAAAATAGAGTACACTTCCTGCCAAGAAAACAAGAAATATTTGGAAGTTATAAAAGACCAAAACGATACTAAATATCACCAAGTTAAAAGCAGAAAACAAAACATTCAACGAAGTGGAGGTCAACAATACCTCAATCCGCTGATGGTCACTGATTCGTTGCATGATATCACCAGTCATTTTACTGTCAAAAAAGGCGATAGGAAGGTTCATCAGTTTGATGAAAAAATCTGAAATCAACGAAATATTAATTCGCGAACTCAGGTGCAAAAGAATCCAACCTCGAATTAACTCAATGGCTGTCCTTCCGGCAAAAATGAATAGTTGAGCGATGAGAATGAGGTAAACAAAATGAATATCTTGATGCTGAATTCCAATATCGACAACACTTTGCGTTAAAAAAGGGAAAATTAACTGCAATAAACTTCCCGCAATTAATCCAATCACTAACTGAAAAAGGAATTTTTTATATCGAAAAAGGTATTGATACAAAAAAGCAAATCCTCTTTTCTCTTGAATATCGTCAAATTCAGACGTATTTAATTTTGGTGTAGGTTCGAGCAACAAAGCAATCCCCTCTTCGGTTGATTCAGTAGCATTAGCACCTATCCAAGCGGTTAAAAACTCTTTACGAGTAAGGGTAATTAATCCATGCGCAGGGTCACTGATATAAATTTTATTTCCTTTTATTTTATAAACGACCACAAAATGGTTCTGATGCCAATGCAAAATACACGGTAACGGAGCTTCTTCGTCTAATTTTGTCAAGTTTATTTTTACTCCCAACGACCTAAAACCTAATTTTTCGGAAGCGTCGCTAATGGTCTTTAAACTACTTCCTTCGCGCGTAGTTTCTGACAATTTGCGCAATTTCTCCAACGAAACCACACGCCCATAGTATTTTGCTATGATACGTAAGCAAGTTGGACCACAGTCCATTTGATCTGGTTGTCTATAAAAAGGAAAATGAGCCATTAAAATAAAAGTTCTTAAAACAATTAAATGGGGTTAATTATTTTTAGTTTGGTGGTGAATATACGAAGAAGAATTTGAAAAAAATCAATCACGCCAATTAAAAGCCACTTTTCTCGGGCAATTAAACTAACTAGTCGCCGAACCAAGTTTTTAACCGATTGGTTAATTGATGAAAGGAGATTATTCACTTTTGAAAAAATTTGAAATTTCGTTTAGTTCGAGTTGGAGGTTTTCTTGTGATGCCCATTTAAAATTGTGAAATTTCGCTAGATTTTCAGCAAAATAACTTTTCGCTTCGTCCAACTTGCCTTCTTCTAACAACAAAGTGATGTAGTGCAATATGAATCGATAATCGAACTCGTATTTTGTCATTCCTTCGATTAATACTTTACGGGCATTTAATAATTTATTTTCCTGATAATGTCCAGAATAATCGTTTAAATAAGCATAAAAAAAACTGATGTAAAAAATAATGTCCAACTCTACATTAATTCCTGTTGAATCTGAAATTCGTTTGTAAATTTTCTCATAGTCCTCTTTCAAATAAATGGATTTTGCGCCTGAATTAATCAAATTAAATCCTTCGGTAAGCTTCCACATCAATTTTCTATATAAAACTGTTGAAATAATCCGAAAAATTTTTCAAGACGATGAGAATCAATAAAACAACAATATTGCGCATTTTTCAAAAATAAGGCAAACTTCTTTTTTAACACAATGATTAATTATTCAGCTAAAAATGATTATTAATTAATCTTTTTTATTATCTTTGACCCAGTTTCAACCCCTGAACTAAATTTTGAGTTATGTTAGTAAAAACATACGGCTATGCCGTATATGGGATTGAGGCTATACCTATTGCTGTTGAAACGAATGTTGGTAAGGGGATTAACTTTTTTTTAGTGGGTTTACCAGATAGTGCGGTGAAAGAAAGTCATCAACGAATCAAAGCAGCTTTTGCAAATACTGATTTAACATTTCCGAGAAAGGAAGTGACCGTGAATTTAGCTCCTGCTGATATTCGAAAAGAGGGATCGGCGTATGATTTGACCATTGCAATTGGTGTGTTGGCGGCGAGTGACCAGTTAAATGACGCCGAAATTGAATCGTATGTGATTATGGGTGAACTTTCTTTAGATGGTGGATTGCGCCCCATAAAAGGAGCTTTGTCTATGGCGATAAAAGCTAAAGAACAAGGTTTTAAAGGATTTATTTTGCCCAAACAAAATGCGCGAGAGGTTTCAATTGTTGAAGGTTTGACCATTTATGGGATTGAAACAATTCGGGAGGCAGTTGATTTTTTCAACAAAAAAGTGGAGTTGCAACCAACCATCTATAATCACGACACAGTGGATACTTTGGAAGATGAATTTGCTATCGATTTTTCGGATGTGCGGGGGCAAGAGAATGTAAAAAGGGCACTCGAAATCGCTGCGTCTGGTGGACATAATATTCTTTTAATTGGTCCTCCTGGCTCTGGAAAAACAATGCTAGCGAAACGATTGCCATCTATTCTTCCGCCACTCACTATTGACGAAGCGTTGGAAACTACCAAAATTCATTCGGTAGCAGGACTTGTTGGCGAAAACCGTGGCTTACTGACTGTTCGCCCTTTTCGAAGTCCACACCATACCATTTCGGATGTTGCTTTGGTGGGCGGGGGGTCAAATCCCAAGCCGGGTGAGATTTCGTTAGCACACAATGGAATTCTTTTTCTAGATGAATTGCCAGAGTATAAAAGGCAAGTTTTGGAAGTGATGCGTCAACCTTTAGAGGATCGGGTGGTATCTATTTCAAGGGCAAAGATGTCTGTTGATTATCCCGCTGGATTTATGTTGGTGGCCTCGATGAATCCTTCGCCTTCGGGTAATTTTTATGATCCAAAAAATCCAAATTCAGATCCGGAATATATTGTTAAACGCTACATGAGTCGAATTTCCGGTCCCTTAATGGATCGAATCGATTTGCATATTGAAGTTCCTGCTGTGGCATTTGATCAACTTTCTGACACCAAAAAGGGTGAATCGAGTTATACGATTAAACAACGTGTGATTCGAACGAGAAAATTGCAAGAAATTCGATTCAAAGAAATTCCAAAGGTGCATTACAATGCTCAACTTGAGCCAAAATTAATTGAGAAATTTTGTAATATATCCGAAGCGGGTAAAGAATTATTAAAAAAAGCAATGGATCGAATGGGATTTTCGGGGCGCTCGTATGCGAGGATCTTAAAAGTAGCCCGAACGATTGCAGACATGGAAGAAGCTGAAGAAATTGCTCCACGCCATTTGGCAGAAGCCATTCAATTTAGAAGTTTGGACAGAGGTAAATGGTTAGATTAATTTAATTAGGGGGAGTTTGCCAGTTCAAGTGTATTAATAACAATTGTTCGGATACTATTTCGATGAAAGTCAGTATAGGACATATTAAATGGAAAAATAATACGTTAGAATTAATAAAATTTAATGAATAAAAAATATGCACAGGACAAAACTTAAAACAAAATGAATCCCTTTACTGCCAAACGATAGCGTGTTGTTTTTTTAACACATGATTGGAAATAATAAGTGATAAAAAACAAATTATCGACTTTTGAGTGTTGAATATTGTAAATCAAGAAGTGAATTTCATATTTTTTTTTAGTATATTTACGTGCAAACCAATTTTATGGACAAAAGATCTATCCTCGTTCCACACGATTTTACTCCTGTGGCCGATAAAGCAGTTTTATATGCGCTAAATTTAGCAAAGGCCATTGATGCCAAAGTTGATTTAATTCATATCGTTAAAGATGCAAAAGAAACAAGCGCTGTCAATGCTAAATTCCAAAAAGTTGTATCGAGTTTAGATGGAAAATTAAATGGAACCCCATTAAATACCCATGTAAAAGTAGGCTCTATTTACACCGACATTGCAAGTAAAGCACTTGAATTGCATTCGACATTAATTATCATGGGAACACATGGGGCAACTGGGATGCAAAAATTGTTTGGTAGTTTTGCGATCAAAGTAATCACAAGCACACATATTCCATTTCTCATTGTTCAAAAAGAATTTTCTGAAAGTAATCTGAACAAAATTGTAGTTCCGATTGACGAAACACAAGAAAGTTTACAAATTGAACAAGTAGCGACTGGCTTGGCTGAAATAATTAAAGCAGAATTACATATTGTAACTGAAAAAATGATTGATTCCAATTTAAAATTGAAAACGGCCGTTCATACTGGTTTGTTTACCAAACAAATCAAGGCAAAAAATCTTGCCTACCAAACGGCTATTTTAGAGCGGAAAAAGGGCTATGCTGCAGACATCGTACAATATACGAAAAGTGTAAACGCAGGGCTAATCGCATTCGCTTATCATTCAGATAGTTTACTTCCTCAATTTGATACTTTTGCTCAGAGTTTAATTTCAAACAAAGAAGGGATTCCTGTGCTTGTTTTAAATTCGAAAGAGGCTGGAAACTACTTTTTCTAGCCAAGAAAATTTATCTTTCACCAAAGCCTGAATTGACTAACCTTGAAAAAAGTTTTTCATTCGATCAAAAAAACCTTCATCCTTAGCGGAAGGATTAGGCTTGAAATTTTCTGATTTCTTCAATTTCTCCAAGATTGCTCGTTCATCGTTCGATAGCTTTTTCGGTGTCCATACATTGATATGTACCAATAAATCACCAGTTCCATAACTTTGAACATTTGGCAATCCTTTCCCTCGGAGTCGGAGCATCTTCCCACTTTGAGTGCCTGGCTCTATTTTGATCTTTGCTTTACCTTCTACCAAAGGAATTTCAATCGATTCTCCGAGTGCCGCGTCGATGAAACTAACATGAGCTTCATAATGTAAATTATTGCCTTCGCGTTGTAAGAACTCATCTTTAATTTCCTCAATCACCACCAATAAATCGCCTGGAACCCCATCAAAAGGTCCAGCATTTCCTTTTCCACTTTCACGAATTTGCATACCTTCTTCCACTCCTGCTGGGATATTAAGCTCAACAACTTCCTCTTGTCGTTTTAACCCTTGATTATCGGCACCTGCTGGTTTTTTATCTATTAGTTTTCCAATCCCATGGCAAACATGACAAGTCGACTGGGTTTGCATTGCACCCAACATCGTTTGTTGAACCCTTAACACCCTCCCTTGTCCATTACACGTTTTACACGAAGTGTAGGTAACTCCTTCCGAATTAACAAGCTTGTTAACTTTTACTTTTCTTTTGGTTCCTTGGGCAATTTCTTTCAAGGTCAATTTAATTTTAATCCTCAAATCAGTTCCACGTGCCACAGGACCTCCGCCACCGCCACTTCTACCTCGTCCAAAACTTCCACCAAAGATATCTCCAAATTGATCGAAAATATCTTCCATGTTCATCCCACCAAATCCACCTCCACCACCTTGTGACGCGCCTCCAACACCTTGATGTCCAAACCGATCATATCGTGCACGTTTATTTGTGTCACTCAATACTTCATAAGCTTCGGCAGCTTCTTTAAATTTTTCTTCGGCTGTATTATCATCTGGATTTTTATCCGGGTGATACTTTAACGCAATTTTTCGATAGGCTGATTTGATCGTTTTATCGTCCGCATTTTTTTCAACACCTAAAATATCGTAATAGTCTCTTTTTCCGCTCATTTTAACACTTATTGTCCAACAATAACTTTCGCATATCGAAGCGATTTTCCTCTTAAATTATATCCTCTTTCAATGACATCAACGATTTTTCCTTTGTCCGCTGGATCTTGAACTGGAATATTGGTGATGGCTTCGTGCATATCCGCATTAAACAACTCACCTTTGCACTCAATTGCTTCTAAACCTTTGCTTTTAAGAGTAGCCGAAAATTTATTGTAGATCAATTTAAATCCTTCTCTTAAACCTGCCGTATCCTCAATATTTTCATTGTTGACGATTGCACGTTCAAAATCATCTAACGTTCCAATTAAATCTAACATTAGAGCACCATTTGCCGTGCTAATAATATCCGCCTTTTCTTTAATCGTACGTTTTCGAAAATTGTCAAAATCTGAATATAAACGGACATACTTATTGTTAAGCTCGACCAATTGTTCTTCAACAGTAGGGATTTTAACCTCTTCTTGTTCTGCTACTTTTTCCTCTTCTAACGCTTGGTCGATTGCAGTATCCAACTCGGAATCATCACTAACCTTTTTTCTATCTTCCTTATTTTTTCCTTTAGTGCTCATTTCTTCGTTATGTTTTTCAGACATTATATTTTCATTTTGCATTTACCTTACAAAAAGGTTGCCATCCCAAAGATTCAGACAAAGTGTCACAATTTACCGTATTCGTTTTTGAAATTCAATGGCAAGGTGTCAAATTGTGCCGCAATCTGGCAGTAAATAAATGGATTTTACCAAGAAATCAGGAATTATTTTTTACGCAACAAATTGGATTTTTCTGCTAAACCTGTTGTTTTGGCGTAAATGGTAATGGCATATAAAAAGAGGGCAATTGTCAAAAACAATGAAATTCTTCCAATCACATCGCCATAACGCACAAAAAATGTTATTTCCCGATTTTTATTTAAAGTCGCTTTCAAAGCTCCACGTTCATCCCAACCAATTTCTGAAATAATGTCGCCTTTTTGATCGATAAAACATGAAATTCCAGTATTTGCAGATCGCGCAATACTTCGTCTATTTTCGATCGCACGAATTTGAGAAAAACTTCGATGTTGCTTGTAGCCGGGAGTATCTTGCCACCAGCCATCGTTAGTAATGACGCAGATAATATCAGCGCCTCGCGCGGTAAAATAGGAAGCATAATCGCCATAAACCGACTCATAACAAATTAACGGTGCAAATAAATTGCCATTTGATTTCATATTAATTGGTTCTTCACCTAATCCAATCATCCCTGAAGTACCACCTAACTCAACCGAATATTCTTTTAACGAAGGAAACCAACTTAAAAATGGCACCTTTTCAGCACCAAGAACAGCTTTTGCTTTATGATATATTTGCACTGGTCGGTTTGGATCAATCAAAAAGGCCGAATTATAACTTTCTAACCAAGCATTTATGTTGGGATAAAATTTAGCAGCTAATGAATTCTCTTCTTTAAAAACCCGATAAGAATCTGCTCCAATCAACATATGAACGTTGTTGTTTTGTCGCAAAAATTCCTTGATACGAATGATACTTGGTTCACTGTCTAATTTGTCTTCATTGACTGGAACAGAAATTGCCGTTTCAGGGCATACAATTAAATCCGTTGTTGAATCGACGTTTTTGGCTGCCAACTCAAACATAATGTCCAATTGGTCGTTGATTGGTAGTTCAAATTTTTCGGTGTATGCATTCAAATTCGGCTGAATCACCAACATATCCACAGGATCAATTTTTTCTTCATAAGAAAAATAAATCGACAAAGAAATGATGATTGGAACAAAAATTCCTAATCCATAAAACAGGAAAATCGGGGTTTGAAATTTCAATTCTTCTTTTCTAATCCATAAATTTCGCACGATAAAATATCCCAGAATGTTTATACATAAAACCCATAAAGTACCACCTGTCACCCCTGAATATTCGTACCATTGAATGAGCATTGGAAAATCCCCAAACACATTACCGAAACTCAACCAAGGCCAAGATAATTCCCAATAATAATGGCAATATTCAAATGAAACCCATAAAACTACAAGCGCCAATAATCCTTTATTTTCGCCCAAAAAACGGTGGATAAATCCAAAGAAAAAAAACGGCAAAGTCATGAGCAAAGAATTACATAAAATCGCCATGTACATTCCGCCTTCCGAGGCATGATAAATCCACCAAGTAGTAATAAAATTATAAATGATGAAATAAAGATAATTATATCCAAAACGTTTAATAAATCGCCAATTTTTAACCTTGTTTAATTGGGTGTTGATGATGATTACAGGAATAAACCCAATAAATATCAACGGAAACAAACTGCCTGTAAAAGGAAAACTAATTCCCAAAAAAAGTCCTCCAATTAAGGTTAGGGCAAGTAAGTGTGCAGGTTTTAAATCCATGAAACAAAAGTATAAATAATTTTATGATCCAACTTGACGAAAAAGATCAAATTAATGTAAAATTGAGGATAAACCCATCAAACAGATTTCTAGATTAAACTTATTCAATTTGAAAGACAATGAATAGTTTTCCTATATTTGTTGAAACTGTTTACGTAAAAATCTTTAATTAATTCATGCCAAGAGATAAGCGCCTACATTTTAAAGACGTTCCTGCCATGCGGGCATTGGCGTTTATTCCTATTTATTTGTATTTCATTCTCTATCTGATTAGTTTTTCAGACAAGGACTCTATGTTCATGTTGGTTAACGGACTTAAAACACTGGTTCATGTTAGTTTTGATTTCTCCTTTTTTTTGTCGGCTTTTTTAATTACGTCCCATGCTTTGAGAGAGTATAAGTACATTGGTAACTTTTCCATAAAAAATTTCTACTTCAGACGGATATTCAAACTTGCGACGGGGTTGATTTTTGTTTTAGCCTTTGCATTTGTCATTCATCCTTGGTTGATTAGATTACTAGAATTGCAACCAATTGCTACCCCTGGCGTTAAAACATTTCTTTTGTTCATTGCTAACTTCTTTTACAATCCCGCCAATGATTCTTTAATTTATATTAAGGTGATTTGTTATCTCTATATGTTTATCCAGTTTTACCTTGTTTTAGGCTTGATTCTACGGTTTTTTCATAAGCACTTAAGGTGGGTTTCATTAGTTTTGATACTTGTTGGGATTGTTGCACGATGGTTACATTTAGTCAATTCTACCGACTTTTCATTAGACCCATTGGCCTATGGAATTCCTGTTGGTTTTGGACTACTTGTCGCTGAGGCTGTGCGGAACGAAAGTAAGTTGATTAAATTAATTAAATCGGTAAAAAAAGGACAAAACATCGGAATCTATGTGGTTGGACTTCTTTTTTTAGTAGGAAGTTATTTTGCATTAGGAAAAACCTACGGGTCTGTTTTTATCCCTTTTATCAGCAGCCTCTTTTTTGTTTATGTGGTGGTGGAACAAACCTTTGGAAGTAACTCGTTTGTGAAACTAAAGACAAAAAAAATCTTGTCGTATTTCGGGAAAATTTCTTACGGAATGTTTGTTTACCAATCGATTATTGGAATTCTTTTAATGATTTCCGCTAGTTCGCTCGACTTTAATTTATCGTCGATTTATGTGATTTTACTTTTAGTGATTGTAGGATTTGTAAGCACCGCCATCGCTGCCGATTTAAGCTACAAACTTTTTGAAAAACCGCTTTTGCGAATTCGACGAGAATTTAAAAAAATCTAAGCGCTAAGTTCTTCACGCTCCATTTCAGCGTCTTCCCACAAGGCCATAGCCTCCTCTAAGGCTTTTTCAGCCTTGTTAAATTCATCCACCGCAGCAGCATATATGTCTGTGTCTTGATAAGACGTTTCACCCAATATATCAGTTTTTTCCTTTAATTTCACTTCCAATTCTTGAATCAATTTTTCGATTTTTTGAATCTTTATTTCTAATTTCTTCAAACTGTTTTGGTCTTCACGCGAAATAGTTTTCTTTTCAATTTCTTGGACAGCGATTTCTGGTTTTTTAATTTTCGGAGCATTGTAAGTTGCCTCTTCTTCATTAATTCGCTCCAAAAATTCATTGACCCCAAAATAATGCGTTTTGATTTTGCCTTCTTTGATTTCCCAAATTTTATTGCTCAGTCCGTCCAAAAATTCACGATCGTGAGACACCAACAATAAGGTACCTTCGTAATTCTTTAAGGCATCTTTTAAAATATCCTTACTTTGAATGTCCAAATGGTTGGTAGGCTCATCCATAATCAAGAAATTAAATTCTTGAAACAAAAGTTTACAAATTGCCAAGCGGGTTCGTTCTCCTCCAGAAAGTACTTTTACTTTTTTCTCCGTTTCCTCACCACTAAACAAAAACGCTCCTAAAATGGCCCGAATATCTTTCCGTTTATCCCCTTTCGCAATGTCATCTATCGTCTTAAAAACAGTGGTTTCACCATCCAATTTTTCAGCCGAATCCTGTGCAAAATAACCTACCGACACATTGTGTCCGAATAAAATCTCCCCATCGTAACTATTCTCTTTGGTGATGCATTTAATCAAGGTAGATTTCCCTACGCCATTTGGACCAAGCAAGGCGATTTTTTCACCGCGCGCAAGCACCACTTCCAACCCATCAAAAATCACCTTATTACCGAAACTCTTTTTGAGTCCGTTCATGTCCAAAACCCTTTTCCCTGATTCTGTCTGCAACGTAAATTTTAAATTAAATGCCTTCCGCTGAATCGTATCCACCTCAATCCGATCCACTTTGTCCAACTTCTTAATCAAACTTTGAGCAAACGAAGCCTTATTGGCTTTAGCACGGTATTTATTGATCAAATCCTCGGTTCGTTTAATCTCCTTATCTTGATTTTTTTTTGCCTGCATGGTTCGTTCCATTTCTTCTGCGTGTAAAATCAAATATTTGGAATAATTGCATTTATAATCGTACAAACGTTGATTCGCAATTTCAATCGTCCGATTCGTAACATTGTCCAAAAACCGTCGATCATGCGAAATCAAAACCAATCCCCCCTTAAAATTTTTCAAATAATTCTCCAACCACTGAATCGATACAATATCCAAGTGATTCGTCGGCTCATCGATCAATAAAACCTCTGGATTATTGACCAATAATTTCGCTAATTCAACCCGCATTTGCCAACCCCCACTAAAACTTCCAATTAAATTATCAAATTCAACCTGCTTAAAACCAAGACCTTTTAAAACAATCTCAATCCGTTCAGCAAATGAATGTGCATCCAACACATTTAATCGGTCGTTAATCTCTGTAATTTCATGAATCAAATCCAAATACCCTTCCGATTCATAATCCGTTCGGTTGGTCAATTGATGGTTCACAAAATCCAACCGCGCATTTAAAGTGGTAATTTCTTTGTTCGATTCTTTAATGTAATCCCGCACCGAAATATCTTTACGAATTTCGATATCCTGTGTCAAGTAACCAAGCGAAATCCCTTTTTCCAAAATCACCGTTCCTTCACTTGGCGCAATTTGCCCCGAAATTAAACCCAACAAGGTTGATTTTCCTACCCCGTTTTTACCTGTCAAACCAATTTTATCGCCTCTGTCAATAAATACAGAAATATCCTTGTACAAAAAACCTTGCGGCAAATGATATGACAATCCTCCAATTCTAACCATTACTTTTTAACTTCGAGGCGCAAAGGTACAAGATTAACCTGAATTATAATTACATCCATCCAAATCCATCTAAAAAATACCCCCTTTAATTGCAAAACTTTGCATAAAACCCTTACCTCACATAAAAAACAGACGGATTAGCATTGGTTCGAATATTCGATGGGTCTTTATAAACACAAGTAATAGTCACTTTTTTGCCACAAGCTTGGGATAAAATCGTTTTCGCATTTGCGTCTAATGTTCCATCCGGATTTATCCTTCCTTCTCGTGTAAGTCCATCCACCGTGACAATTCCTTCCACAATTTGGAAATTCACCCCTGTCAATGGCACACTTGAGTCAAATCGTAACGAGATTCGTGTTTGACTTCTTACAGCACTGCAACTAGGGTTTTGTCCTGAAGCAATTCCCCCTAAAAATATCTCTGGCTTGGGCATTGGCCGTACCTCAAAATTATTACTTGCCACCGTTACAATCGATCCATCTTCCTTTTGACCTTTTACAGTGATCGTCGCGTTTCGTAGAGAGGCATCCACTACCAAAACAGTCCAACCACTGCCTTTTCGTACCAATCTACACCCACTACTCACACTCACGCTCACTTTGCCAGCAGGAAAGCCAGAAGCTGTTGCTTCAATTTGGTTTTCATAACCTCGGTACAATAAACGCATATTCGGTTGCGAAATCACCCCCACAGGCGCACCAACAGTATATTCAAAATCCCAAGGTTTCCAAACCACATTATCCCGTTCTTTAATCCCAATCACCCCTTTCAACTTATGAATTCCAGGCGTGCTGCCACTTAAATCAATCCCTTTGGTGGTTGATCGCCAACGTTCAGGCAAAGTATCGGCATCCATTCCCCATCTAATCTCATTCATCTCCAAGGTATCATAAGCCGCAATTAGCACATTCAAGCGCATGGAATCACCCGTATTTAAATAAGCCGACCGCGCCGAAACCATCGGTTCAATCTTGTTAATTTTATAAATACTTTCCTCAATTTTCGCCAACATAAACGCCGATGCAATCGACTCCGCATTTTTTACATCCACCTTTAACGAAGTAAACATGGCCACCGCCGCCACCAATGGCACCTGATTAAAAATCGCTGACACCCATGGCAATTCTTTCTCCTCACCAGCATCAAATAGCACATCTGGAATCGACAAAGCCCGATAAAACTGGCTGATTTTCAATGAGTCCTCCGGATTGGCCGTTTTTAGCGCTTCCGACAAATTTGATACGTCGATTGGTGCTTTGAAAACCCAGTTCATATCCTTTTGGGTGTACGTCCCCATCAAACCCGTCACATAATCTCGGTAAGCATGTATTTTTTTCTGCAACATTAAACCCCGCTCGTTCGGATTCGTAGGGTCAGATCCAATAAATAATTGCGTCGGCACATCGTAATTGTCTTTTACCTGAATGTCGCTCATACTGCGCAATTGAAGAATGTTCCCTTCTGGGTCGCGACCATTTGCGGCAATCCAGTCTTCCCCTTCAACCTCTTTAATCATGTCGTTACATTCAGAGAGTAAAAAACTAACCAATCGTTTCGTCTCAATTTTCAATGAGTCGGCTTTTGTTTTCCAAACCGTAAAACGTTGCAAATCTCCACCTTTGGCCAAAATCGATATTTTTTTCATGTCAAATGCCAAATAATCATCCTCAATTTTACTGTTGATAATGGTCGCACTTGCATCCAGTTTGTCATTGATGGTCACAAATGCATTCACAACTTCTTTCGTAATGTTCAGTGCCAATAATGCAGTTAAAACTAAATACATCATCCCTATCATTTTCTGTCTTGGTGTTTCTCTTCCCGCTGCCATAATTAATTGATTTTAGAGTTATTAATAAATAATCCATTTTATCAAGCAATGCAGCAATTCAAAAAAAGTAACAACAAGGCACAAAAAAAGCCAGCTTCTCAACCGACTTAAATTTTCAAAAATAATTAAGTTCTTTATTTTTAAGGTTTTTCTTTGGGTGTTTCCCAAACCGCAGCTAATTGCTCTCTTGCGTTCGCAATTAGCTGCGGTTTGCGCCACGTTTTCCGCTATAGTTGCCCTCCTCTTGGGCGGTTTCGAGAGCCTAAACCTCCGAAGGGAGGGCAAGCTGCCGCTTCAACCGTTAACACAATTCGCCGGGACAATTCAACCATTACTTAAATAACTACTTCACGTTAATACCCCCATAAATCATGTTCAAATGTCGAAATGGACGTTTTAATGTCTTCTGCTTCAATCAAGGCATCAATTCCCGCTTTGTAGCTTTCAATTTCTCGATCTTCCATGTTCGATTCTTTCAAAATATAGCTATGGTACATCCGTTTCCAAAACAAATCATCTAACGACATTTGCTGGGACTCATTTTGCCTCGATTTTACAAAAAAGTTCTGAAAAACATACCTACATTCTGGAAAATATAGCCAAAATAAATCCCGCAAGCCTATAATATTGCCAGCAGCATCTCTTTGATAAACAACTGGTGCAATCCCAATAATCCTCCGATCCACCACCGATCGCTGTTTGTCAAAAAACCAATCTTCTTTAATTTTATATTGAACGATGTCCTTCGAAAGAAACCAAAGTGTATCATCGGCTGGATATACCGCACTTATAGTACCATTCGCCAACACAACCACGCTATCTTCCGTTGGATCTAGCACACTCTTCAATGGCGCCGCAAAAGGATCCACCGACACTTCGCCTAAATAGATAAATAATTCTTTTTGCAAAACAGAATCGGTGTAGTAATTCCCGCCAGATTTGGCCGAAGTAATGGGATATTTAAAGGCATCTCCATCTTTCCATGCCTCCCATGCCGGATTGAATGGAGAGTACAAAGTCAAATCACCAGACAAAACGTGGTGCCGAATAATTGTCCATAAACTCCACACCGAAGGATTCCTGTTCCAAATCGAACTCTGAATTTCATCCATCGGATAATACAAGGGGTGGTTAAATTTCTGTTTCAAGTCAATTACACTCCACACCCGTTTGCTCCAACCCACATCACTTTCACGAATATGGACATAAGGTACCACGCGTTTCGTCGGAATCGTTTCCTTAACGTAGTTGCCATCCAACACGCCTGGCGCAGAGCCACCAATTGGCCCACGCACCAACTGGGTTAAACCAAGCGAAGCAAAAACCATTGCCACGCCTAAAAAGAACATTTTTTTCATGTTTATTATTTTGAGATGAACAATTTTTGTGAGAAATCGGTTAAATTCAAATCAAACAACACTTAAAGAACGATTTTTCGGGAATCAGTTACAGGATTTTGAGCAAAAAAAAAGCAGAACCGAAGTCCTGCTTTTAATAAAATTTTGTTTGTGCGTTAGAAACTCCACAAATCGTGCTCGAAGGTAAAAATCTTTTCTTTAATTCTTTCTGCTTCAAGTAAAGCATCCACCCCAGCTTTGTAGCTATCAATTTCTCGATCATACAAATTGGTTTCCTTGATGATATAACTTTGGAACATTCGTTTCCAGAATAAATCGTCAAAGGACATTCGTTGCGCATCGTTGTTTCTATTTTGAACAAAGAAATTTTGAAATACATAGCGACATTCAGGGAAATAGAGCCAAAATAATTCTCTAAAACCAGTGACGTTACCATTGTTATCTTTATTGTAGATAACAGGAGCAATTCCAATAATTCTTCGATCCAAAACTGATCTTTCCTTGTCGAAGAAAAAATCTTCTTTTAGGCGGTACTGAACGATGTCAGACGACTTGAACCAAAGCGTATCACTTGGAGGATAGACCGCAGACCAATCTAATGTGATTGGATCTTGCACCAAACTGTCCTCATCGGGGTACACAATACTTTTCAAAGGCTCCGCAAATGGGTCTCTAATTTCGGTTCCCATATACACGAATACTTCATCGCGAAAAGCTTTATCCGTTTCATACGTCCCACCAGGAACTTTCGATTTAATTGGATATTTGAACATGTCACCATCCTTCCATTGCTCCCACATCGGGTTAAACGGAGAATAAACAGTCAAATCGCCAGTCATAATATGGTAACGAATGATCGTCCATAAACTCCATCGACTTGTGTTTTTTTGCCACATCCCAAGCTCCATCTCATCCAAAGGATAATAAAGCGGATGATTAAATTTCTCTCTCAAATCAATCACACTCCATACCCTTTTACTCCACGTCACATCAGCTTCGCGAACAAATTCATAAGGTACAACTTTTTTGGTTGGAATATTTTCTTGTACATATACCCCATCCAAAACACCAGGTGCAGGAATAGAGATTGGTCCTCGAATATCTTGAGCCAAACTTACTCCAACACTCAACATCACAAAAGAAAAAATTAATCTTTTCATAACTCACATTTTAATTAAACTTCTACTAACGTGTAGTAAATACTAAAGCCGATCTTTTTGAAACGTTATCTGGCCCTTTGTAGTTTACCATAATTGTTACTTGTTTACCAGCAGATTGAGCCAAAATTTGGTTCGCTGCAACATCAAGTGTTCCTCCACTTCCAACTTTACCTTTTTTAAGGATACCATCTACACTAACGTCACCACCTGTAATTGAGAAACTTACATTTGTCAAAGGGACACTTTCATCGTATCTACAAGAAACTCTTGTTGAACTTCTTACAGCCGATAACCCTGGATTTTGCCCATTAGAGATTCCTCCCAAATAAACATCCGGAGTAGGTAATCCTTTTACTTTAAATTTAAACGTTCCAAGGTTTACTGATCCACCACCTTCTTTTTGTCCGTTGACACTAATCGATGCTTCACGCGTTCCTGCTCCAACTGTAGCCACATATTGCGCACCGCGTTTAGATATAGAACACCCACTACCCGATAAGGTTACACGATCTGGTGGAAAACCTGATGCAGTTCCTTCAACAATGTTGTCATATCCTCTGTAAAGCACACGCATTTCAGGTAATGCAACAACACCCATTGGCTGACCAACAGTATACTCAAAAGACCAAGGTTTAGGTACTTCAACTCCACGTTGTTTTACCATAATCACCCCTTTAATTTTGTGCATCCCTGCTTGCTCACCTCTTAAACTAATACTTCCATCTGGATTTGTAGCTGGTTTCCAGCTATCATTATTCGCTGTATCCGCATCCTGTCCCCATCTCACATTTGGAACTTCGGTTGAATCGTACGCAGCAATCATAACCCGTAAGTTTAATGAATCGCCTTGGTTGATATAACCAGTACTTGCAAATGCCAATGGCTCAATTTTGTTGAAATCAAACTCTTGAACATCTACTTTAGATAATAAAAACTCAGTAGCCATCGACTCTGAATTTTTAACATCCAATTTAAGAGCTGTAATCATCGCTGCAGCCGCAACAATTGGGGCATGGTCAAACATTACCGAAGGCCAAGGAAGAACTTCTTCTTTACCATGAACTTTAACGGTAATTTCTTCTTCCAAATCCAACGATCTCATGAACGCAGCAATTTGCATTGTATCATCAGGATTACACGTTTTAAGTGATGCTTTTAAATCCTTCAAATCTTCAGGAGCTTTAAAGGTGTATTTACCTTTTGGAGTTTCGTATGTTGCCATAATAGAAGCTACAGCATTTCTGTATTCCACTACTTTTTTACGCATATCCAATCCTCTTTGAACTGGTTTTAAAGGATCACCACCGATAAATAGTTGTGTTGGAACATCATAATTGTCCATTCCTAGGATATCTGAGAAAGGTTTTAGCGTAATAATATTACCCGCTTTATCTTTCTGATCAATCCAATCAACACCTTCAGCCTCTTTGATCATGTCATTACATTCTCCTAAAAGGAAACCAACAATTTTTGCGGTTTCGTCTTTTACTTTGATGGCGCGGTCTTGCCATACTTTTACCGAATTCACATCACCACCTTGCGCTTTAACAGTAGTGATCTTTTTATCAAATGCAGCATAATTACCTTCGTTATTATTTGCAATGATCGTAGCACTCTTGTCAAGTTTGTTACTCAGTGTAACAAAGGCTGCAATGATTTCTTTCGATACGTTTAGCGCTAGAAGGGCAGTCAGTACAAGGTACATCATGCCGATCATCTTCTGTCTAGGGGTTTCTTTTCCTCCTGCCATGATTTATCTATTTTTTAAAGTTTAACACTAACTAATTGTCATTTGATAAATGAAAATTAATCTCTAGATATAGTCATCGCTTTTAGCATATTACCATAAACTTGATTTAAATCAGTCAAGTTTTTGGACAACATAGCCATATTTTCACGGTACAATTTAGTGTCTTCCACTGATGCGCTAAGATTAGCCATCATTTCAGTTATATTCGTTTGGAATTTCTCAGTTGATTCCAAGTGTGCAGAAGATCCTTTTAATTGCAACTCATAAACGTTGTTTAACGCGGCTAAGTTTGTGGATACTTTTTGGATTTGCTCACCAAATGAAGCGCCTTCACCTGCAGTGTTCGTCAAACCTAAAATAGATTCAGACGCTCTTTCATATGTATTAGACAAACCTCTTACTTGTTGTGAAGCATTTTCTAAACTTGCAACATAAGAATCAGTTGCAGCAGCAGCACCAGAAACAGCTTTTAAGCCTTCTGCGTTGTCACTTAATGTTCTGATTCCATCTCCTAAACGGTTTAACAAGGCTGCATCGATTTTAGCTTCTTCAAGCAATGAATCAAATTTTTCAGTGATTCCTGTGACACTTTTGCCACCGCCGCCACCGCCATGTGCCATTCCTGATTCACCTTTTTCATCAAGGTAAGCGTGTAAATCAAAACTTTCATCGTGAGCTAACGCTAATTCAGGGTAGACTAATTCCCATTTAGGATCTTCGTGTAAAGGTTCGAACGCTGAGAAAAAGAAAATTACTGCTTCTGTACTCAAACCAATTACGAGCATTGGACCCGCTCCTGGCCAGTGCATGATTTTAAACATCGCACCCAAAATAACTACTGCTGCACCGATACCGTACAACTTCGCCATAAATAATTTCCATTTTTTCGTTCCTGGTCTCATAATTCTTCGCTTTTAGTTTAACATTTATTTATTTGGTTTATTTACTTGATTTGGTAATATACTATCTCAATTCAATATCAGACTTCAACTCTTCTCCTCCTTCTTTTTCAAAATCTTCTCCACCTCGTCCAATATGTGTTTGTACACATCTAAACCCTAAATAAGATTTAGCAGTGTCTTGGTACTCGTAGGTTCGGGTTCCTGTTTGCAGGTAATAACCTATGTCTTTCCAGGAACCACCACGAATCACTTTACGTTTCATTGAAGGTGGATCCCAATCCATTGCATCATATCTGTATTCAGGACTTAAATCATGTGTGAATTCATAAACAGATTCTTCGAATGCTGTTTCTGTCCATTCAGCCACGTTCCCTGACATACAATATAATCCGTAACCGTTTGGATTGTATGAATACGCTTTTACAGTATAAAAACCTCCGTCATCGAAATAACGTCCGCGCATTGGTTTAAAGTTTCCTAACATACACCCACCTGAGTTTCTGATGTAAGGACCTCCCCAAGGATATGGACTTTCTTTTAAGTTACCTCTTGCTGCATACTCCCATTCACCTTCGTTCGGTAATCTAAAATCTTGTACCCAAAGTGAACCAACTCCTGATAGCCATGAGTTCAATTTTTGAGTCCGCCACACGCAGAATGCTTTTGCTTGAAACCATGTTACTCCAACAACAGGATAATTGTCATACGCTGGGTGCCAGAAATACATATTAGTCATTGGATCGTTGAATGAGTAGGTAAAATCTCGTACCCAACATAAAGTATCCGGATATACATTAATTACCTCATCAATAATAAAACGACTTCTGTCTTCATGCGAACGAAGTGCATTATTTTGTCCGATTTTGTTAAAATAACCTAAATCCAAATCTTGTCCTTCTGGCTCACCTGTAAAAGCATTCGGTGGGTTTTTCAAATCACGGTGCTGAGGATCCAAAGATGGTTGTGTATAATTACCATTCGGATCGTAACCGTCCCTTAAGATGTTTACACGACCTTGTTGAGCTGCGGCACGCAAATTAATCCAATAATATTTGAATTTCAATTTTCGAGTATCGATTTCTCTACGTTTGTAAAAACGCTCGTTTGGACGCAAATACATGTCCGAAATTAACGGGACAACTTGTTCAGCTTTAATCCCTCTAGGCAATCTACCTGTAAAAGAAAATAATTCCCGATTTTCAATGGGCTGAGCTGGATCAAACTCTTTCCATTCCAGGTTAGATTCATCGTAATAAATATCTGGATGATTTAACATATCACCGATTAATTCTTCATCGATTTCATCATTACCAGTTGGGTTTGTATTTTCATACACCTTTTCTAACATAATTGAATCTCTCACCCACTCCACGAATTCACGGTACTCATTGTTCGTGATTTCCGTTTGATCCATATACAATGAGTGGATGGAAACAACGTGTGCACGTGACTGATGTAAGAATGGAACATCCTCATCACTCGCTCCCATCGTGTAAGAGCCAGAAGGTATGTAAATCATACCAAGAGGAATTTCCGGAAAAAAGACTTTTCTTCCCTGCACTCCGAGCAGATGCCCAGACCCTGAATTACAACTTGAAAACAAGAGTGTAATTCCAACTACAAAAACCATTATTTTTTTCATGCTACCTTTGTTTTTTTCTACCAATCTTTATCTATCAATTTCAGAACTCAATAAGGGCTCGGTCTTTCCTATTAACGAGATAAATTTAATTAGGTTACATTTTTTGTTTTTACTCTAATATAAACGGATTACTGCTTCTCGGTACTGGAGGAGCAGGCGGGAACATGCAGTAGTTTAAAAACAACTCATGTGTGCCTTTACCATACGCATTAAGCGGATTAGTCATAATATCAAACGAATATCCGATTTTAGCTAGATCTCTATTAATATTTGCACTCGGTGAAAATGCATATCCTGCCATCACAGCAATTGCATCCGAATATCTGTATGAAGCACCAGCCCAAAAATACGTACTTGTATTTAACCAATAATCAGCAGTTAAATTGATGTCGAACACCATTGTTGCCATGTCTGATTTAATTAAAGCGCTTGGCTTAAGCAACAATTTACCAGTTCCTAAACCAACACCTTCACCCAAGTCATAAGTATATCCTCCCATAACATAATAATGTCTAGCCACCGAAAAACTAACTTTAGATAAATTAGCTGGTGCTAGGTGAGTCGTAGAAATACCTACATAATACTTTTGATTTCCATACCAATACAAACCAAAATTGGCATCAAAACCAGTTGCTCCAATTTGCTGATTGATTGAATTAATTGCTGGATCTAAATCTGCCGCAACTTGTGGGGGAATCCAAGTAGGATTAAAACCTACATTGATAGCTCCTAAACCAACCCCAGCACTTAAAATACCTGCTGTTGTTGGATAATGGTACGCAGCATTTACATTTACTGTATTATTTCGTTGAAATCCGATTGCATCGTTTACAAAAGAAATACCAACTCCTAGTCCACCTGGACCTAAAGTTACCTTCTGCAAATTGCCTTGGGCGTTAAACATTGTTGAGTTCGGTGCATCTTGCACTCGATCCCATTGATTTCTATACATCAAAGTTCCACAAAATCCTTTAAATCCAGTTGTAGCCGGATTGTAAGACATGCGGTCATACATGTAATGAGTGAACTGTTTATCCTGTTGCCCGAAGGCAAAAGTCATTGAGAAACAGCACAATACTAAAGATAAAACTCTATTCATAAACTAGTTTTTTCTATACCATTTAACGTCGGAACGCTCCAACAAAGGGCTAAAATAAATAAAAATAATGAAAAACCGACTTTTTTTTTTCAAAATCGACTTTTTTTAAATTCAGTTTAAATAATCACGATAACTTTTTATACGTTTTTAACCAAAGATTCGGGAGTTCATTTTTTAATGCATTCTCATAATCTTCATAACTACATGGTACGAGTAAATGCCGTTGAAGTTTCATTCCTTTGATTTTTGGATAAGGAACTTCCATCCACCATCGCCCACTTTTATCACTTTTATAAAAAATTACCTCATCTCTAAAATCGTCCAAATTAACTCTAAACTTCACATAATCAGTTTTTAAACCGATTGGATAATCTTGTTTGCGTTGATTATACCCTTCTAAAAAATACCAAATCATTTGAGCTAATAAATTTATATCACTTTGATAATTTAGGGGATTTGGGGCAAAATTAAAGATACCTGTGCTTGTCAATTTATCACTAATCCCTGCGTAACGCATAATTCTGCAAGCATCTTCTCCATAAAATCCATTTGGCAAAAATTCGTGATTACTTTTATAGTCGGACGAACGAATAGCGTTCATATCAAAACTTAAAAGATCCGTATTTCTAAGTTGCGGTTCAACTATTTTTTCATTTGCATAATAATCACCTAATCTAAATGCATCAAAATAGAGATCATCTATTAATTTTAATTCATTTGGATTGACCAAATAAGATTGATAACCAAAAATAGAAAAATTGAAGAGGTAATTTGGCTTGTGCAATAATATTTTATTAATCCAACCAGTTGCTTTTAATAGATCGTCTGGATCGCCTAAATCGAGGAATGGATCCACGGCCATAATATTAACGGTTTGTTCTAATTTTTCGTAGGCCTGATACATAGCAAAGGTCAAATCTTGACTACCACCTATAACAAGAGGGAAAACTTCTGATTTTACCAATTCAGAGACCACATCTTTTAATGCTTTATAAGTGTCTTCGATCGTGTGACCAGGTTTGATCCATCCTAAATCATGAATTTCGGTACGCCAATTACCTATAAACTGTTTATTAAACGCATGCCTAAAATCCTGAATCCAACTTTCTTTTACATCAACACACGAACTATTTCGATATTCGGGTACATATATAATAGCAATGCTTTTTTTCTCGATAAAATTATAGCTAGACGAATCACCTGCTATCACAACACTCCCAAGCTGGCCAACTAGGTATTGATTTCCGTTACTTTCTGATTCAAAATAGATGCTGAGATCTTTCATTTATTACGCGTTTTTCATCCAATTAATCGTACCCGCTATCTTTAAAAAGTAAGAATTATTTTTTCTTCCCTTTTGGTTTCGGCTGATTTTTAGAAATTTCAATGCATTCATCGAAAGACAAAAGTGTAGGATCTGTCCCTTTAGGTAGCTTAAAATTTTTCTTGCCAATTTTCAGGTAAGCACCATATCTTCCGTTTGTCAATTCCATTGTTTTGTCCTCCTTAAAGGATTTTATTAAACGATTGCTGTCTTCTTCTCTTTTGGCAATTATTAACTCAATTGCACGGGAGATTTCCATGGTTTCAAGTGTGTCGCCGTTTGATTCTTTGATTGAAACAAAAAGTTTTCCTAATTGAACATAAGGACCAAATCTACCTTTGTTTACTTTTACTGCTTCACCTTCAAATTCACCAATCACTTTTGGAAATTTAAATAATTCCAATCCTTGTTCAATGGTAATAGTTTGAATACTATGATTTTTGCCAATAGATGCGAATTTTGGTTTGTCTTCGTCATCTGATTCGCCAATTTGAACCATTGGACCAAATCGACCAATTCGAGCATACATATTTTTTCCTGAAACTGGATCCACACCAATTAAACGCTCACCTGAGGCACGATCAGAATGTTCTAAGGTGTTTTCAACCTTTACATGAAATGGTTTATAAAAGGCCCCAATCATTTTTGTCCAATCAACAAGGCCTTTTGCAATATCATCAAATTCCTTTTCGACATTAGCGGTAAAGTTGTAATTCATAATTTGATCAAAATTATCAATCAAAAATTCTGTTACGACACGACCAATGTCAGTTGGAACCAATTTACCTTTATCGCTACCCGTTTTTTCCGAATTTTTAGTTTGTTTAATTGTATCTTTCTCTAATAGCAAGACTTCAAAGTCACGGTCACTTCCATCGCGCTCTCCTTTATCTACATAACCTCTTTTTTGGATAGTAGAAATAGTTGGAGCATAAGTTGAAGGACGTCCGATTCCTAATTCTTCTAATTTTTTTACCAAACTTGCCTCCACAAAACGTGATGGTGGGCGTGTATATCTTTCGGTTGATGTTATTTTTTGTCGAACTAAAGGATCACCTTCTTTCATTTGAGGCAACAATCCAGCTACTTCTTCATCATCTTCGTCCAAATTTGATTCGAGGTATACTTTCAGAAAACCATCAAAAAGTATAACCTCCCCAGTCGTCGAAAATTCGTTTGCGCCAGGTGCGTCAATTTTCACTGAGGTTCGTTCTAATTTAGCATCTGTCATTTGAGAAGCGATTGAACGTTTCCAAATCAACTGATATAATCTTTCTTCATCTCTATCTGCATCAATTACATGTAAGGCAAAATTGGTTGGACGAATGGCCTCGTGAGCTTCTTGTGCTGTGGATGATTTAGTTTTGAATTTTCGTAGGGTAAAATATTCGTTTCCGTAGGCAGATTCAATTTCTTTTTTTGCAGCATCTAGTGCTGTTTGAGATAAATTGACTGAATCCGTTCTCATATACGAAATCAAACCAGATTCGTATAATTTTTGTGCGACAGACATTGTTCTAGAAACCGAAAAACCAAGTTTCAAACTGGCTTCTTGTTGCAATGTAGACGTCGTAAAAGGAGCTGTTGGTGTTTTCTTAGCAGGTTTTTTAACAATTGATTTTACCTTAAAATCGTACCCTACACAACTCTCTAAAAATTTCTTTGCTTCCTGGATGTCATCAAATTGCGCATTCAATTTTGCATTTAATGGTGCATTGTTGACTTTAAAAAAGCCGTCTGAACGATAAGAGCTTTTCGAAAGAAACTTTTCAATTTCCTGTTCGCGCTCAACAACTAATCGAACGGCAACGGATTGAACTCTACCTGCTGACAAAGATGGTTTTACTTTTCTCCATAAAACAGGTGATAATTCAAAACCAACCAACCGATCCAACACTCGTCGCGCTTGTTGAGCGTTTACCAAGTC
>JBIKJA010000018.1:0-54271 GCA_044361315.1 Crocinitomix sp.
AAAAATCCCGATGATATGTCTGTAATGACAGATTATACTTCTATGATGACTGAAGCAACAGAGTGGACTGAAAAAACTGCTGATTGTGCGGCTGATGCAGAGTTTGCTTCGAAGTTTGCCGAAATCCAAATGAAAATAGCCAACGCTGCAGCTGGAATGTAAATTAAAAACATTTTATGTAATACTTGCAGTTGTTGCAATGATGTCGAGTTGTGCATTAACATTACCTGTTAATGCTACGCAAAACCCCGTTAAAAGCAAAGTTGGAGAAGCAAAAGCAACAGGTTATTTAGGAATTCTATTTTTTAATGCGTACGCCAGTAATAGAACCGCAGCTAAAAATGGGGGAATTACTAAAATTTCAACAATTGACATTAAGCAAACTAAAGTGCTTAATTTAATTGTTGCCTATACAACAATTGTAAGAGGCGAGTAATTTAACCTGAAAGTCAAGGGGTTTTCGCCCCTTGACTTATTTTAGAGTTAACGTATGAAACATAAGTACTCCCCAAATTTAAGACAACCTTTTCATTTTCTTAGTTGTATCATCCTGCCATTTTAGTTTGAAAATATCTTTGGTCTGTCTCCATATAAATCGCGCGGAAAAACAAGTATATTTGATGAGTAAAATACACTTGAACACATTAATACTATGGGCAACCCATTAGAAAAGGCAAGTAATGTAATAGACTTTTAATTTTTCAGAGCTTTACTGGAATAAAAACTCTTGAATACCAACAAAAAGAACAACGCAGGAGCAAAGCTATTCGATATAATTATGATGTTTAAAATTATGATGTTGCATTCGCCAACCTACAGAGAAAAGTATAAGAAATTTTTAAAAACCGATTTTCCAAGAGTACCTTATCCAAAAGACATATTTTTGCAGTTGGTGAAATTAGGCGGTGAAATCCGAGAAATAGATTTATTGGAAAGTCCGCTGAAAGCATTCGGGATTGAGAAATACATCATACAATATCCTGAGGATGGAGATAATAAAGTGAGTAAAATAAAAATCTTTTCTTATTTATACGAAAATGAAGTGCCCGATGAAAACGAAAATTTTAATTTTCCAGATTATTTAAGCCCAGCGTATATAAATGAAAACCAATATTTTGCATATGCACCAACTAATGACTGGCAGTTTTACATTGGTGGCTAGCAACCAGCAAAAAAAATGGACCAAAGACAAAAAGGAAAGAATACTTGAATTTGGCGATATTTTACACTATCAAAAAATTATCTTTGCATTGACAGAAACGGATGTATTGATAAAGGGGATTGATAAAATTGAATTGGGCATATAAATACGTTATTGATGTGCAAAAATTAAAGTTATAAATTTACAGGTGTATGAAAATAAAAATGAAAAAAATATTCTTGCTGACCCTTTTATTAGTAATCAGTATTTTCGGCTTTTCGCAGAGCCGGTATATTTCAGCTGCTACAAAAAAAATTGTTTTTACAAGAGATGGCGGCGTGTGTCAGTGTTGTAGAAGTACCTTGGATTTAGAATATGATCACATAACACCATTCTCCTGCGGAGGAAGCAATAGCCCCTCCAATATTCAGTTATTATGTATGAAGTGTAATCGCAGCAAATCAAATAGTTGCGTCTGTAAAATTCATAGCAGGAGAGTAGGTACAAATTGTTGTGATGGTGCATCAACAACAAAACCAACAACAACTTCAACACAATGTACTGGCACTACACAACAAGGAGCTAGATGCAAGAAGAGAACAACTAATTCAAGCGGAAGGTGCCATTTGCATTAATCAAATAAAATAAAAAAATGTATAAAGACTTATTATTTGCATTAGATATAGACACAAAAGAGGTAATTGTATCAGAATCAACTAAAGGAACTAATAAAGTAAATTTTATTGAACGCATTGGTTATAATGACAATGAAATACTTTATAATGCTGTTGTAACTTTAACTAGCATTACAAAAGCATCAAATTTTGATACTTCAGCTTTCAAAGCAATGGATAAAGTTTGTCAAATTTTGTATATTAACTACAAAAAGTAAGCAAAATGGTTGTTAAACTTAGCTCCCCAAACTTCTCAACAACAACCTTCGCATGTGCTGGGGTAAATAAGCGATTACCAGGCTTGCAACCCAGGCTTCGAAGTATCGGTAATACCGTGTAGCTTGCCATCACAAGTGGGCTATCCGTTTAAAGCATGAAAATCAAACAGGATGCTCGGATTTGTCCAAGCACCGATTTGGTTTAAATGTGATTGTTAGATCATTTCCATCAACTTCAATGCTGTATTTTTGATGAATTAAAAATTGGGTGTAACTAAGCTCAGGATTTCCGGACGGACGGATTAAGATTAAAACTTACTTTGGAGGTTCCACTTGCATGTCATTGCGATAAAATGCCCGTTCAACTTCTTCTCCTTCTTCATTAAAGCCACTCCCCCAACCTTGACGCAATCCGCTATTATAAAATAAACGCACCTTTATATTTCCGGATGGATAGTAAAATAGCCACTCCCCGTCACGGAGTCCTTTCAAAAAATTTCCTTCCATAACGACTTCACCATCCTTATCTCCGTAAAACGTCCATCTTTCAACTTCCCAACCTGCGCGATACTTGCCAACCTGTTTGATCCGACCACTTGGATAATACACTTTCCATTCATTCTCCTTTAAATCCTCAATATACTCCCCCTCGTAATAGAGTTCACCAGTTGGATAAAATGTTTTCCAAATTCCAGTCTTTTGCCCACCTTCGCAGATCCCTGTTGTATAGACATCTTGCATAGAAAGATCAAAATACTCTGTGTATACTCCTTCAATCTGATTTTTTATGTAAACACAGTGATTCATGCGATTTCCCGAAGGATAAAATCCAATAAATTCGCCTTCTAATAATCCATTTACATAAGAGCACTTTTTTTGAACGACGTTTGCAAATTCTTTGTGATAGGCTAAAAATTCGCCATTGTACTGCCCACGAACCTTTGTTCCTCTTTCTTGTATATTACCATTTTCGTAATAGCGTTCGGATTTACCGCTTTCAAAACCGTAAATAAAATGGGTAACATTTCGCAGCGTACCGTCTACATAGTAACCCTGCGCCTCGCCGTTGAGAATACCGTTTTGGTAATGGTTTATTTCCATCAACTTACCATTGGGATGATAGATTGTTAATTGACCATTGAGGACATCACCATTAAAATTTGAAATTTGAAAGAGTTGACCCGTTTCATAATACGTTCGAACCTCTCCGTCCAGCAGATCCTTAACAAAGAACAAATCTTGCTTTCTCACACCATTCGGGTGATTATCAATCCACCGACCTTCAAGTAAATTATTTTTATATTCTCCTTGTTGCCACAAAGCGCCGTTTTCATAAAATAGTTGATAATTGCCATGTTTAATCGTATCGCCTTTGATCAATTTATAAAAGAAAACTTCTTTAATTACTTTTTTATCCGCATCCCAATAAGTTGTTTGCTTCAATTTAGACGAAGCGACAAGAGAAATGAATAGAAAAATAGCGAAGATCAGATAGCGCATAGTTAAAGATCTAAAATTAGTTGCGTCCCTTCTAAATCAGTCCCGTGTCCGTAATCTAAAATAGCCGCTAATACGTGGCGACCTGTTCCACTATTTGCAGGCAAATACAATGTAAATGTACGGGATTCACCTGGGAAAACGCGTTGCATAGTCACCGGAAACTTTTGTTGGATGGCAGTTTCTAATTCGGCCAACATGAGACCAACCGAAGCTTCAATTATTTTATCGCCGGTATTGGTGACAATAACACTAAAGGCCCTTAGCGAATCACTTGGCGTTGTCACTTCTACTAAATTAGCAATAGAGGCTTTAAAATTTGTGTTAATTGAAGGCGATTGGTTAACTTGAACAACGATACGCGGTACAACCTTAATACCAGTTGTAAGTTGCTTATCTACTGGATTTTCATTTTGTTCTTCGGCGGCTTGCACATAAATCATTCCCCAACGCGTAGAACTGCCGCCTTCAGGAACCGTCATAATGACTGTAATTTGTCGTTCTTCATTTGGATTAAGTTCAATGAAAGCTGGACTGACAGTAATCCAATTTGCACACGATCTAGATGAAGTACCGGCAGGCATTCTTTTTTTGTTGCCTTCGGCATCCACCTCAAAATCACCAAAGGCAAAAGTATAGCCTTGTTTAATATTGGAATGGTTGCGAACAGTGACAGTTGCTTGTTGAATTTCCCCAGGATTAGCAGAAAAATTTAGTATAACTGGTGACACCTCAAAATCCTGTGCAAAGCAGGAACTGATGAATGTTAAAAATAGAAAGGGAAGTAATCGTTTAAACATGTTCCATATTCTTTAAGTGAAGTAGCAAAAATATAAAAAAAACCGAGTTCAAACGCGTTAATTTCCATGAGCAATTCTCAAAACCACTTAAACCAAAACGAAAAAAAAAAATATACCTATATAATATCCTCCTTCATCTATATAAATATAGAATTCATCGAAAAAGTAATAAATAAAAAAATAAAAAAACCAGCTAATACCTAAAAATTGTTTATGTTTGATTAAACTAAAAAAGTCTCATGAGAAAAATTTATTCAATAGCAATAGCGTTAATAACAATGACAACTGCTTCTTACGGACAAGCGGTGAGAGACAGAAACGTGATTCCTTTGGCAGTAAATCTGAACCAAGTTCTCCGAATGTCAATTACTGACGGAGGAAATATTGAATTCACATTTAATAGCATTGAAGATTATCGTTTCGGTTTATCCGGAGATGCAGGTACATCTGGATCTTCGAATCCAGCAACATCAGATCCTATGTATGTTTCAAATTTCATTATTGCTTCTTCTACTCGTTGGGAACTTAGTTATGGATCGGAACAACCGGATTTTATCGGAACTGACAATCCGGGGAATACATTGACATTAGACAATGTTGGATTCACCCTTCTTTCAAACGGTATTCATACGTTTGGTACCGAACTAACTTCGGCGCCAACAGTAGATGGGTCAGAAGTCTCAGCATTAGAACAATTTCCGGTTGTATTGATTACAGATAACGGGGATCTATTGAGCAGTGCTGGGGACGTTTTAGACAATGATTTTACAATTATTTGGAGAGCTGGAACAGCTGAAGTGGGCGCTGCACCAGCAACAATGAATCCGATTGTTTTATTGGAGCAAAACCCGAGTCCAAATCCAGACCGTTATGTAACGAGCGTACTTTTTGAACTTGCTGCGTTATAAAAGCAGGTTAACAGATTTAGAACAGCTATTTGCGTTTGAATTAATCAAAGGTGAATAGCTGTTTTTGAATTATTAATATTGAAAATCTATTAAAGATGTCTCACCTATTGTTTTTAGGCGTTCTCGTTTGCTGCAGTATCTTGCGGGCTCAAGACAACGTGGCCAGACTTACAACAATAATAGGTTCACATATTGAATTTAACTTCAATTCGATTGACAATTATACAGATGGTATTCGAATAGATGATGGGACAACGCTTGGCATAACCATGAGTGCGATAGCTCCATCCATACTAAGTGGATGGCATATTGACATTCAAGCCTTTTCTGGAGCAACGAGCATTGATGGAGTTGGAGGAGCAATCCTTCCGCTTAATACAATTCAAATTGAAGCCACTGATGCCAATGGAAATCTTTCAGGTGCCACTTTCAGCGGTTTACAAGATTTAGCGGTAGCACCTGGCGCTACGCTTATGTCTACAATAGATCCTGCTCACTTGCCTGCCGATCCGAATACGCATCAAATCAACCTCTCCTACGAATGTGGTATTGCCAATGGAAGTCTTTTAGGTTCCGTTTCGTCATTCTACACAGTGAATCTAGAGATCATTTTGATACCTGATTTTTAATCTCTAAAAATCAAATGAAACGGTTCATTGTTACTGCCATAATCTGCCTTGTTTCTCTTCCTAGTTGGCTTAGTGAGAGCAACAGAACTTACCTTTCTATCACAACAGCCGAAAGGAGTTGGCCTCATGTAATAAATACCAACACTTCAAACATATCTCATCTAAAAAGAGGTAGCCTTGCAGACTCATCTGTTATAGAACCAATCCTTATTGATTTTGTATTTCTAAAGAAAACCCAGTCACCTGATTCTACGTATTTTAACGTTTGTAAAATCACCAATACCACTGAAAAGGTGTATGACGTTGACCTGATTATAACAGTACCAGCGAATTGGAAACTCCTTGGAGAGTTAGACACACGTATAAAAATTAACCCTGGAGAGACCTATTATTTACCAATTAGTGCAATCTTACCAACAACAGTTAAGGGCGGAATGGCATATCCTATTGATGTTACTGTCCGGGATAGAAAAGATATTTATAGCCAGTCCTGTTTTGTTCGCATTCCCGTTAAAAGTGATTGGACCATGCAGATTGAACGAAACACTGTCTATTTCAATGAATATTTTGACACACAACCGCTGCACGTCCACCTCTCAAACAAAGGTAACACGAGTGAATTGATAAAAATTAACTTCGAGGTAGGCAAACTTTTGGCAATTGAAGGTTACAATGAAGAAGACATCTATTATTCTATTCCACCAGGGAGCGATACGATTTTGACTTTTAACGTAAAACGTGCTGATTTAAATCCGAACGATAAAGCAAGCTATTCCCAAATTTGGCAAGAATCTCTCATCATAATTTACGCTTCGGCCAATAATACCGCTAGCTCTTCAGAAACTATACAATACCGTGATCTTGAAAACGTATTTGTTAATACGCGGCAAGAACGGACGTCACCACTGAATATAGATTTTTCTATTTTCAACCTACTTTCTTCTGTGCAACCAAGCATGAACACCTCTGCTTTTGGAGAAATACAATTCAACGGTGGGCACGATTTAACCTATATCGTTCGCGCGCGAAATTTATTTCAAACCAACTTTAATATAACTAATTATTACCAATTAGCGAATAGTGGGACATTTAACATCAATTATAAATACCAAAAACGATTTGCCATTCAACTTGGTGAACTGAATAATTACTCCATGCACTCCATGCGCGGCTGGGGTATAAAAGGCAATTATAATTTCGATAAAAACAATCAATTAAGTGCCTCATTTATCGTTGGTAAATTTTATCCCATGGTTGGTGGTAATCTTCGCTACGATAAACGGTTTAAAAAAATAAGCATGCACATTGGTGCAACTTTTGAGGACAATGGTTTATTGAATTATGAAGCTATATCGTCAGAAATTGGCACTAATTTCAGTATTAGAAAGAACCATATTTTTCGCGTTTCATTACTCGGAACACGGGCTATTTATGATCAAAACGCAGGGGTAGGTCTGCCAAACGACACCACAGTACTCGGTTTTTCATATGAAGCGAGTTATACTGGTGTTCAAGGTAAATTTCGCTTCGGTGTCAATACGCGCAACGATCAATTCAACAACCTTCGAGTTAGACCTGCAAACCGCATTAGTGGCTATACCCGTTTTCTAATCAATCAGAAAAGTAGAATCAATGGCACGTTTCAATACCATGCCCTAAAATCGTCTAAATCATTGTTCAATAACTATTCTAATGGCTATTATAATGGGCAGCAAATTTATCGCCTAACCTATGCTTATTTATTTACACCAAAACTAACCGTTGAAGCCGGACCCTCCTCACTTATATTGAGTCGCTTTCAACTAGATTCGCTCGCATCGATATCTTCTGACTTCACCAACTATTTTTATGGCGTGTACGCCCTCGCCAATATACGCTTTGATCGATTTTCCATATTGACGCCTTCTTTATCCGCAGGAAGTACATTTTTCACCAACCAACTCGAAAGCGACTCGGTTTATAAACCCATGCCTACCATAAACGCAGGCATAAGTTATATGTCTCGTAATTGGGGTGCAAGCGGTAATTATATTTACGGTCCTAACTTCTTTTTGTCTGAAGCCTTTTTTGATTACAACGTGTCAAGCTTTGAAACTGTGCACTTGAGAGCCAACTATAACCGCGAATTAATGATTGACAAAATTATGTTGGCAACCTATCTTAATTACTATTTACGCTTGCCAGCTAACCAACAAAATCTTGCTTTAACTGCACGTTTTGATTTTTACTTCTCCAAAGGTCTCTCTGCTTTTATCACCACAAATGTTTTCACAAATAGCTCAGAAACCGAATCGAACGGTTTAATTGCAAGGCGAAATTTCAGTCTCAATTTGGGTATACTAAAAGCGTTTGATATACCCCAACCAAGGATCAAATATTATAATTATCGACTCGTTTGTTTTAACGACCTCAACGGAGATGGTATCAGGGATGAAAACGAACCTTTACTCCCCAATATTAAAGTCACTTTTTCGAAAGTCAATTCGCCTGACGAGCCAAACACTGTCCGATTTGGAGAAACAGAGCTTATTACTGATCCGAACGGCATGATTGAAATAATTGATCTACCTGCTGGTCGGTATCAATTGACATTTGAATCTTTACAAAATTTAGGCGTATTGTACAATGCTAAAGGGGACGAGCAGGAAATTGCTATTAATTCGGATCTAACGCATCAAATTGCTTATGTAGAAAGCTACAAGGTAAGCGGACGTGTTCTCCTTAATCGCGATCAATACAGCTCTTTAGGATTAATTAATTTAGGAGGAATTCGTATCACTGCGACTTCAATGACAGGCGAAACCTACACCGCTCTCACAGATAATAACGGTAGTTATTCGATTGATATTCCAAGTGGCGGAAATTACGAAGTAAAAGTGAATCCGATATTTGGCGAAAATTTCACTTGCGAAAAAACCGAATTTACTGTACAATTTGACGGTTTTAAGTCTTTCAGAGTGGATTTTATCTTCAACGAAGTGAGCCGAAAATTAAATTTAAATGGCAAAGAATATTTTGAATTTGAGCTCAATCGCTAAATACCTAGCTGCCAAAGAATAAAAAGTTTTGAACGTTGTTTTTCTCGAATCAGCTATTTGACCCTTCCTAATGATGTTGACAACTTCGATACCTTACAAGGTGCGTTGTGCTGAATCAAACTCCTTGAAGCCGGTTTCTATTATTATTCGCCTCTTTATATTTCGGGGGTCTTGTTCTAGCTTTTTGATCTAAATGCAGCTAAATAATTATTTTAGTAAAATTAGATGCGACAGACCCCTCATCCTTCATTGTATTTCGGATGACGAAGATGATCCCAAGTGGGCTATGCTCTTAAAGCTTGAAAACCAAGTGCGTTGCACTTGGTTTTCTTTTTGCGGAGAGATAGGGACAGTTATCAAACTCTTTGCATGAAGAAATGGGAAGATTGCATGAACTTTCTCAAGCCTTAGTTGGTCCAGTCTAAATATACGGGGTATGAAAGCAGAAACTACTTAATAAGAAACGATTGTAAAGAAATAAATACGGTGAAAAACGGTAAAAATTAGGCTTAATAGCCTAAAAAATGTCTGTTACTTCGAAATTTTCACTTTTTTAGACAAATCATATCTAAAACAATTTTTATAAATCACTTAATATTCATTTCTTTACTTCAAATTTAATATTAAAAGCTGTGAAGAAAAAATTACAATTGAAAACTATACTTGTCCTTGTGATGAGTATCTCAATGGTCAACGCATGGGGGCAAGTGACAACACTGTCCTACACAGGATCAGTGCAAACTTATACTGTTCCTGTTGGAGTTACAAGTATTCAACTTGAAACTTGGGGTGCGCAAGGTGGCTCAACAACAGGACTTGATGGCCTACCCGCAACAGGTGGACTAGGTGGATATGCCATTGGAAAACTTGATGTTACACCCGGACAAGTATTAAATGTTTACGTTGGAGGCGCAGGATTTCCAGGTGGTGCAGGCGGATATAATGGTGGGGGAACTGGCGCTACTTACGGTTGCTCAGGCGGCGGAGCATCTGATGTTCGTATCGCACCATACACGTTAACCGATCGTGCAATAGTAGGCGCCGGCGGTGGTGGTGGATCTTATGGCTCTTATAGCAGTGTCGGTGGACATGGCGGTGGATTAACAGGGAACATTGGAGGATCTGCTGGTGGATTTACTGGCGCCGGAGGTGGAACGCAAGTAGCCGGAGGTGCTGCAGGATGCTGCTATGGTGGCAGTGCATCAGGAACGTTTGGTGTCGGCGGTGGAACGGGTGCTTATCACAACGCCGGCGGCGGCGGCGGATGGTACGGTGGAGGTTCTGGGGCTGCCTACGCTTCTGGTGGTGGAGGATCTTCGTATATCGACGGAGTAACCGACGCTTCAACAACCACAGGAGTCCGCTCAGGTAATGGTCAAGTTATAATTACTGTATTATGCACACCCCTTACTGTTACTGTATCATCAGAAGAGGTTTGCTTTGGTGACGAAGTCATTCTAAATGCTACTTCAATCGGTGGAGGATCGATTAGTTGGGATGGAGGAATCACAAATGACGAAGCATTTACTCCACCATTTGGAACTACAACATATTCAGCGACAAGCGACGCAGATGGAGACTGTGGTTATTCAGTTGAAATCCTTGTTAATGAATTACCTACTGTATGGGCAAGTGCAGATTTAACTGAAATTTGCTTGGGCGAGTCAATTGTATTAGCTGAATCAGGAGCAGACACTTATACTTGGGACCCAGCGGACATTGAAGCTGGAATAGATTACACTCCTGCAGCTGCAGGAACATTTACCTATACTTTAACCGGCACGGCTGAAACAACAGGATGTTCAAATGAAGCCACGGTAGAAGTCACGATTAACGAACTTCCAACGGTTACTGCATCTGTTGATGATGCTTCTGTTTGTGATGGTGATTCATTTATTTTTACAGGTGATGGAGCAGTATCTTATAGCTGGGATATGGGAGTTCTTGATGGAGCTCCTTTTACGGCAGGTATCGGAACAGAAACATATACAGTGACTGGAACAGATGGTAATGGTTGTGCAAATACGGCTAACGTTGACGCAACAGTTAATGAACTTCCAACGGTTACAGCTACTGCTTCTGAAACGGACGTTTGTTTTGGTGCTGAAGTAACATTCAACGGTGCAGGTGCAATGACCTATGAATGGGATATGGGTGTTGAAAATGACCTACCTGCCTTGATGGAAACGAGCGGAACGGTAACTTTTACAGTTGCTGGAACAGATGATAATGGATGTATAAACACAGCTTCAGTCGACGTAAGTATTGCTAATGAAATCATTATAACGTTTGCGCCAACAGACGAAATCATGGGAGGTGACGGAGCAATTGACGCAACGGTGACTGGAGGAGTTTCTCCTTATACCTTTGATTGGAATAATGACGCAACAGGCGACTTTGATGACACTGAAGATTTAAGTGATTTAGCGGGTGGAGATTATGTTCTTGTTGTGAAAGACGCTGACGGATGCACCAATACAATTACAATAAATGTCAACAGTCAACTTGGGATTGAGGGCTTGACAGCTGGCGAAATAACTATTTATCCAAACCCGACTTCAGATCAAATTACAATTTCATCTGAAGGTAATTTTGTTTACCAATTGTTAGCTATTAACGGTGAGATGATTGCAAACGGAACAGGTTTTAATCAAACAAATGTTTCTTTAGCTGAACTTGCTGATGGTATTTATTTTATCACTCTTACAGCAAACAATTCAACAAATACAGTGAAAGTGATTAAGCAATAAGCTTTTTCTAAAACTCAATTTAAAAATGCCTCAACTTCGGTTGGGGCATTTTTTTTATCTCTGAAAATATGAAATTTTCCAATAGCGTCCTAAACGATTAAAAAATAAAAAAGAAAGAGGGAGAATCTAGTATCTCAAATTAACTTTGAGCTGTACAACAAAACAAAGCTCTATTATGGCAAATATAACTTTGTTTTCTCAAATTATTTCAAAATTAGATCGTTCAAAATTCAACAAACTTGTCAAAGGCAAGCAAACGGATAAACATTGCAAAGGATATGCTAGCTGGACACATTTAGTTTCAATGCTTTTTTGCAAGTTCGCAAAGAGTCAATCGGTTAGAGATATTAGTAATAGTATTCGTTCCGCCACAGGAAATTTAAATCATTTAGGAATACAATAAGCTCCTTAAAAATAATCAATTAGCTATCAGAACGAGCGCATATTAAAGGATGAAATCATTTGTTTAAAAAATGAATCATCCAAAAGCAAGTATCCCGGTCAATTAAGACGCGTATCATTTTGGGATGAATAAAACAATCAAGTCATTGAACTCATTACAAATCAATTTAATTGGTCGCCTAATACCATCGGAGAGTTCTACAAAAGCAGCTGGCAGGTGGAGATTTTATTTCGTGGCATCAAAGAATTACTGCATATCAAATCATTCATTGGGACAAGTGAAAATGCAGTAGTAATTGAAATTTGGACCGATTTGATAACTATCCTCATCTCAAAAAAAAGAAAACCAAGTGCGTTGCACTTGGTTTTCTTTTTGCGGAGAATGAGGGATTATTAAAAAAATGATCCCTTTTGGGGGAAATCAGACAACAAAATGAAGGTCGCGGGGCGACTTTCTTTATCAGCTTTATTTGACCGAGCAAGCTCGCCAAATTAACCCAATAAAAAAAGGTCTGGTTAAAAAACCAGACCTTCATTTTCTTGCGGAGAATGAGGGATTCGAACCCCCGGTACCTCGCGGTACAACAGTTTTCAAGACTGCCGCAATCGACCACTCTGCCAATTCTCCGGGGCAAAGATAGATTTATTTTTTTATTTACACCAAATTTTTTTTCCAATATCGTAGGTAAATTCCTTAACAAACTTTTAATAAACGCTAAACGTTTCATTATTAGAACGAATTATAGTATCAAAAAAATCTTGAATTTTAAAAAAGTGCCAAAAAAAAGCCATTTGAAAGAAAAAATCTATCTTAGAGGGATGAAAAATTTGCTCATTTTTGGCCTATTGGTGCTTTTATGTGCCTGTAAAAAGACTCCAATTACCGAAGCTTCGGACGAATTGGTTGGAAATTGGATTCATTACACTGACGAAGATGATTCGCATTTAATAAAAATAAATGAAGATGGTAGTGGAAACATGGAATGGCGCGTGGATGGAAAATTGAGTGTTGCCACCAAAACAAGAGATTGGTATTTGGATGATAATGTCCTTTCTTTTGGAAAAGCGACTTTTAATGGCGAATCGTACCTAATTGATAAATACCCAACTTTTGTGTGGGACGAAGTAATTAAGTATTACGACACCATTCCAGAATTGAGTTATTACATGATTTTGGATGGTCTATATTACGTTAAGAAATAGATTTTCCTTAACTTTGTTACATTAATTTTTATGCCATGAAATATTCAATAATCGCCCTTTTTATTTCTGTAATTTTGATGAGCTGTGCTGGACAAAATGATGAAACTGGAGATTCAACTGCCGATGGCGCTAGCGACAATCCGTATGCTGCTGGTGAGAAAATTTATACTTCCATGTGTATTTCATGTCATCAAAAAAATGGTGAGGGTGTGGTTGGTGCCTTTCCTCCCCTAGCTAATTCTGATTATTTACTTGCCGATATAAACCGATCAATTGACATTGTAAAAAATGGAATGCAGGGCGAAATTGTGGTGAATGGACAAACCTATAACGGCATTATGGCCAATCAAGGTTTAACAGACGAAGAAGTGCGCGATGTTACCAATTACATTTTAAATGCTTGGGGCAACAAGGGAGGCGAAGTAAGTCTTGACGAGGTAAAAACTGCCCTCAAATAATCGTTTGATTTTCGGAATTATATTTTATTGACAGTTCTTTTGCAAAAGGGAGCGCAGTGGAGCTCTTTTTTGTCAAAAAAAAGCGGGAACGATAGCGCCCGACCCAGACGACCGGGATTACGCAGCGAAGCGCAGAAATACTGGTGCGTCAGGGATTTGCCCAAATAGTTTTAACGATCTTTCGTATTCGCCTATTTTTTTATTATATTTGAAGCTATTGCTAAACTAAACGTCCATGATTCTACTCGATGGTATTAAAACGTCAAACGACATTAAAGATGAAATCTCTTTAAAAGTGGCTGAATTGCGCCAACAAGGAAAAAAAGCTCCTCACTTGGCGGCCATTATTGTGGGCGAAAATGGGGCTAGTTTAACTTATGTAAATGCAAAAGTGAAAGCGTGCGAAAAAGTCGGTTTCGATTCAACTTTAATTCGTTTGCCAGAAGAAACTACCGAAGCCGAATTATTAGCAAAAATTGCTGAATTGAATACCAACGACAACATTGACGGATTTATAGTTCAATTACCACTGCCTAAACACATTAACGAACATAAAGTAACTTTGGCAGTTGCTCCTAACAAGGATGTGGATGGTTTTCATCCTGAAAATTTAGGGCGAATGATTTTGAATTTACCCGGATTTTTACCTGCTACCCCTTACGGAATTATACAGTTATTGGACCGCTACAACATTGAAACCGCTGGAAAAGAATGTGTGGTGATTGGACGAAGCCACATTGTAGGATCGCCGATGAGTATTTTAATGGCGCGAAATACAAAGGTTGGAAACTGCACGGTTACTTTAACGCATTCGCGCACCAAAAATTTAGCTGATTACACCAAACGTGCTGATATTATTATTGTTGCACTTGGAAAACCAGAATTTTTAACGGCGGATATGGTAAAAGAAGGCGTGGTAATCGTGGATGTTGGGATTACTCGAATTGACGACCCTACTAAAAAACTTGGTTTTAAACTTTTAGGCGATGTTAAATTTGACGAAGTGGCGCCTAAATGCTCCTATATAACTCCTGTTCCAGGCGGCGTTGGGCCAATGACCATTGCGTCTTTAATGATGAATACCCTCGATGCCATCCAAGCGAAGTAGGTTTCTCCCGTTCTTGTCCATTGTCAGTCTTAGTGTCGTGGTATTTGGGATTTATTACCTTGCTTCAGATCAAAAAATTCCCTTTTTTCAAGCGGATCGTACCACCAAAATTGGGATTCAGCCTTTAGCGAATCGTCCTACCAAAATTGGCATTCAGCCTTTAGGCGATATTGCTGACAGAGAGGTTGATTCTGTTAAAAGTTCCTTGGAAAAAATGTATCACTTAAAGGTGATTGTCCTTAAAAACAAAGAGCTTTATCAACCCGCGTATACCACCCGCCGCGTGCCAAGGTATCGTGCAGATACTTTATTACATTGGTTAAGTCGTGAATGTCCCGACCATGTTGATATTGTGGTTGGGTTAACGAATAAAGATATATCGATTACAAAATTCAAAAAAGGCACTCACGAAATCAAAGAACCGCAATCGCAATACATTGATTTTGGTATTTTTGGGTTAGGGAAGGTAGGAGGCGATGCGTGTATTGTTTCATCGAATCGGTTGCATCAAAATGTTTCAGATAAAAAATTTTATAATCGTTTGTCCCGCATTTCAAGTCACGAGGTGGGACATGTGCTTGGACTAAACCATTGTCCCACCAAACAATGTTTAATGAACGATGCCAACGAATCTATCCAAACCATTGACAAAAGTACGGGCGAACTTTGCGACGATTGCCACCGAAAAATTGTCCATAAATTGTAGGATATTGGGCTAATTCACTCCTAATTCAAATCACCCTTTTCAAAAATAGTTAAATTGAACATTTTAGTTTATCATTTTTATTTGGGCCTTTGCCCCCAACGAGTTGGGGACACCAGGCTATTCGCTAAAGTCCCCGACATCCCGACCGAAGCGCCGGAATTTCGGGGAGCTACCGCTACTATCCTTAAGGCGGGGATATGGCACCAATTAAAATTTAGAGAAAATGAAAGGTGTCTTGCATCAATGAATTATTCTCAAACACCTCACATTCATATGGTTATTTAGAATTAATCAATTTCAAAGCCACCATCTCTTTAATCAATACTTTAAAAAGGGTATGAATTGATTTTAATCTTTCAGCTTCTTGAATTCTACCATCCACGTAAAAACTTAATTCAAATTCATTTTTAGGTAATTTTTCTCACCAAAAACAACTTCCCTTCCGAAATAGTTAATCCGCTTGGAATATTATTTGTGTAAAGTTGGCCAGTCCCCAGGCCTTGCGGCAATGGATTATTTTTGATAAACGTATATTGCGCAATCGCATTTAATCCAATATTACTCTCCAACGCCGAGGTTATCCACCAATCAATATTTAAGGACTCCGCAAGTTCAATCCACTCATCCGAACCACGAAATCCTCCAATTAAACTTGGTTTTAAAATAATGTAATGCGGATTTATTTTGCGCAGCAGTGCTTGTTTTTCGTTTTTTGAGTGAACACCAATCAATTCTTCATCCAACGCAATAGGAACAGGTGTTTTTGCACACAATTCAGACATTTCGGTCAATTGCCCTTGTTTTATCGGTTGCTCAATCGAATGTAAATCAAATTGCGCCAATTCGTTAAGCTGATGCAAGGCATCTTTTGGCAAAAACGCACCATTTGCATCCACCCTTAATTCGAGTTGGTCCTTTGAAAATTTAGATCGAATAAAGGCCAACAAGTCCAATTCGCTGGAAAAATCAATGGCACCAATTTTTAATTTCAAACACGAATAACCTTCCTCAATCTTCTCATTTATCTGTTCGAACATGTACTCTTTCGAGCCCATCCAAATAAGTCCATTAATTGTAATAGGGGCTTGATTGGTAACAAAATCGGATGGAAAAACTACACCCTCTCCCCCATTTTTCAAATCCAATAAGGCCGTTTCGATGGCAAAATAAATCGATGGATAAGCTAAAAGTTCATGGCTTCCTTCTCCCGCATAATAATTGATGTTTTCTGCTACTTCCTGAATAAAAAACTCATATTTATCATCCCATTCAGGCGATAAATTTTGAATAATCGAAGCCTCCCCTATCCCAACAATGATTGGATTGTTAGTTTCCCAAATTCGAATAAACCAAGAATCTTTCTTCGTCAGTACCCCACGTGAAGTACCACTTGGACGCTTAAAATCTAAAACATATTTTTCAACGGATGCTTTGTACATGGGGTAAATTTACATCAAAACAATCATTTTTTGAAAGACGAACTTTCATTATCCCATCAATTTAAATGAATTCGATTAAATTTGTGGCAATGAATATTCCTTCAAAGCATTTAGAAGAGTTAGTGGATCATTTTTCTTCCTTACCAGGAATCGGAAAAAAAACGGCCTTGCGTTTGGTTTTAAACCTCTTAAAACGCAATGAAGATGAAATTGCATCTTTTTCAAAATCGCTTGGCGAAATGCACCAAAAAATTAAAACGTGCACGTGCTGTGGCAATTTAGCGGAACAAGAACTCTGCACCATTTGCTCGACTGATTCGCGTAAAAAGGAAATTATTTGTGTGGTTGAAGATATTCGCGACATTATTGCCATTGAAGGCACCGAACAATTTTTTGGTGTTTATCATGTCTTAGGTGGAGTAATTTCTCCAATGGAAGGAATTGGTCCACAAGATTTAAATATCGAAACCCTGCTTGATCGGATCCGTTCAGGTGAGGTAAAGGAAATAATACTGGCCTTAAGTGCATCTATGGAAGGCGATACGACGAATTTCTTTTTATTCAGGAAATTAGCCGATTTTAACCTTACCATCACCACCTTGTCAAGAGGCGTTTCGGTGGGAACCGAATTACATTACACCGATGAACTCACTTTGGGGCGTTCGATCTTAAACCGAACCCCCTTTGATATGAGTTTTATGAAACGTTAAAAGCTCGGTTGAGCTTTCGACTATCCTTCTTTCGCTGCCAAATATCGTTCAGCATCCAAAGCTGCCATACAACCTGTCCCTGCTGCTGTAATGGCTTGTCTATAAACATGATCAGCTGCATCACCACATACAAAAATACCTTCGCGGTTTGTTTTGGTTGAGCCTGGTTTGTTAATAATGTAGCCAGTTTCATCCAACTCCAACCAATCTTTAAAAATATCTGTATTTGGTTTGTGTCCAATTGCCACAAAAAATCCCGTTGCAGGAATCACTTGTTCTTCGCCTGTAACACTATTTTTTATGCGAGCGCCAGTTACTCCTTGTCCATCTCCTAAAACCTCCAAAGTATCTGTATTAAACAAAATATCAATGTTTGGTGTTTTTTTCACACGCTCGGCCATAATTTTAGATGCTCTAAATTCATCTTTACGCACCAACATGGTCACTTTTTTCGCCAATTTTGACAAATAATGTGCTTCTTCGCATGCAGAATCACCTGCTCCTACAATGATTGTTTCATGTCCACGGTAAAAGAAACCGTCACAAACCGCACAAGCAGAAACTCCTCCTCCTATTTTTAAATAATGTTGCTCAGATTCTAACCCAAGGTATTTTGCTGATGCTCCAGTGGCAATAATCACGGTATCTGCGTGAATTTCTTTCGTATCATCTACCCAAACCTTATGAATTGCGCCAGAAAAATCAACTTTAGAAACCCATCCAGTGCGCACATCCGTATTAAATCTTTCGGCTTGTGCTTGTAATTGAACCATCATTTCTGGACCAGTAACTCCTTCGGGATAACCTGGAAAGTTTTCAACTTCATTGGTCGTTGTTAATTGTCCACCAGGTTGCATTCCTTGGTACATTACTGGCGCCATATTTGCACGAGCGGCATAAATTGCAGCGGTATAACCAGCAGGACCTGATCCTATTATCAAACATTTAACTTTTTCTATTTCGCTCATCTTTTTTGATTTGTTGTTTGTCTAAAAAACAAAGATAATACCTTAGATTTTTATTCCAGTAAAAATAAAGATAAACTTCATTTTTACTTATTTAATGGCTTTTCAAGAATACATACCTCATAATTTTTATTTTCCATATAAAGGTGTTATTTTTGCACCGCTAAAAAACGAAGCGAGAGATATGATTGATCAGAGCCTTTTCAAGAAAAAAGAACTATATCCATTTCAACGAAGGGTGGTAGAACAAGTGGTGTCGGAGCTTACAGCCCAAGGCGATAATTTCAACCTACTTTTTCAACTTCCAACAGGTGGTGGTAAAACGGTTATTTTTTCTAACATCGCAAAAGAATATATTGAGCGGACAAAAAGAAAGGTGCTTATTTTAACCCACCGAATCGAACTTTGTATCCAAACCTCAAAACAATTAACCGCTTTAGGGATCGAAAATAAGGTGGTGAACAGTTTGGTAAAAAACTTGGACGATCAAAAAGAGTATGATTCTTTTACGGCCATGGTTGAAACGCTAAACAATCGTCTACAAGACAACAAAGAATTTATTCAAAATATCGGGTTGGTGATTGTGGATGAGGCCCACAACAACTCTTTTCGCAAGATTTTTCAGTATTTTAAAGATGTAAATATTCTTGGCGTTACGGCTACTCCGTTGAGTTCGAATAAAACTTTGCCTTTAAAAGACAATTACGATAAATTAATTGTTGGCGAAAGTATTAAATCGCTGATTGAAAACGGTTATTTATCGAACGCTGAAACATATACCTACGATGTTAATTTGCATGGCTTAAAAATAGGCGTCAATGGGGATTTTACGGTAAGTTCATCGGACAAGGTGTACAGCAATTATTTTATGCAAGAAAAATTGCTTTTTGCATACGAAGAGGTTGCCGTTAAACGCAAAACTTTGATTTTTAACAGTGGAATTGATTCGTCGCGTGCGGTTTTTGAATTGTTTAAAAAACATAATTATAAGGTAAGACATTTGGACAGCACCTTTGGTGATGCCGAACGAAAAGAAATTTTAACTTGGTTTAAAGAAACTCCGGGAGCGGTTTTAACTTCGGTTGGGATCTTAACCACTGGTTTTGATGAACCAACAGTGGAAACGATTATTTTAAACCGTGCTACGCGATCTTTAACGCTTTATCACCAAATGATTGGGCGTGGATCTCGGAAGTTAGAAAATAAAGATTCTTTTCAAGTGATTGACTTAGGAAATAATGTTCGCCGGTTTGGCTATTGGCAAGAATATATCGATTGGCAAGATGCCTTTAATTTTCCTGATCGATTCCTTGAAGCCCGTTTGAGTGAAGAAGATGATATGCTATTTGAGGCGGAGTATGAAATTCCAAAAAATCTCAAAGACAAGTTGAAATCCCCTGAAAAGTTGGAAGAATTTTACATGAAGCGGGTGTACGATGAATGTATAGAAACGGGTAAAAAAGGAAAAGATGCCGTAGATATTTCGTTGGACAATCACTTTGAGGTGATTAAAGAAAATTCGGAAGACATTTATGACGCCTTGCTTTTGGTACAAGATTTACAAGAAGATATCGAGCGGAGATTAAAGCATTACACCAAATGTATCACCAAAGCAACGGAAAGTTATCTAAATTGGTTGAAAGAAACATACAATCGCCAACTTTGTCAACGGATTCGTGCCGAATTAGATACGGAAGTAGAGGATTAAATCCAACACCTCCTTACCATTTATTTTTCCCCTTGCTAAGGCAAATACATTGGCTCACGCATTTCAAGATTTGAAACCTTAAAATACCTTTTCTTTTTCTCTATGTCGATGTATGACACCAATGCTTCATTTTCTACAATTGTATATGGAGGCACAATTGGCGTCATCGGTTGATCTATATTAATACGTGTACGATAAACTGCCTGATTATTTTGCATCATTGATTTCACCAAAGCTTCGTGGTAACCTTTAAAATAAACACTATCCACTTGGTAACTTCCTAATTCAGTGACGTATGGTAAAATCAAAATCATCGTCTTTGGTTCATCTCGCTGACCTGAAATGACTTCTTGCCAATACGCACCTTTAATTTGTAAAAGTGGAGAGGTGTCTAATCCAACTTCTTTCCCTCCTGAACAGCCTGCAAAAATCATCAAACCAATCACCAAACCTATTGAATACTTCATATTATTTATTGTTTTATTGCAAGTTTAATAATAATTCCGTCATTATCGAGACCTAAAAAACGCACATAATAAGTTCCTGATGCTAAATCTAATTTTAAATCAATTTTTGAGGTATTATTACAGGTTGATTCGTACACCACTTTTCCTGAGACGTCATAAATTGCTAATTGCAAATCAGCCACAAAACTCGGTAATTGAAGGGTAAAATTTCCATCAGATGGATTTGGGTAAACAATCACTGGAAATTCCGCATTTTCATTCAAATCGAGTGCAACGATGTCGTAACAATCAGAAGTGTCACTGCAACCCTCGTTAGTTACTATAACTGCATACGATCCATTTGCGAGCGGCTCAAAAATTTGATTGATCGCTCCTGGTAATTCGGCCCAAGCATCATTACAATCCAACCATTGGTAACTTGCATCCGGCAAATTTGCAGTTAATTCAAATGTTGCTGCTGAGACAGAAACATCTACTGAAGTAATTCCCAACGTCAAGTTAACAATCGAATCACATCCATATATACTTTCGAAAGGTTCGGTATAAAAACCAGCTTCGGTCAAGGTTTGGGTACCAAAACTATAATTTGTTCCTTCGCAAATTGTTTGTACATCCGTCGTTTCATAAACTGGGTGAACCACTACTAAATCTGGATACGTCGCTGCATCAAATAATTCCCCTTCCCAACCGATCAAAGTTAAATTATATTCTCCAGCTGATTCGACCAAAATTGAATCAATTAAATTTTCAGAGGTATAGGTATCGATTCCATTCGTAAATGACCAAGAAACTGAATCTAAAGGAGTACCATTATAAGTAAAATAAATTTTCTCACCTAAACATATTTCATCAGCTACAATCGACAAGTCAACATCCACAAGAGGTTTAACAAAAATGGTATAATCTTCCACTTCCCCATCAAAACCAGTTTCACAGGCTGATGGATCAGAATTATATTTTGCACTTACTCGCATGGTTGTTTTACCTAAATGAGCGTAATCAGGAATAAAGATAGTTAAAGGACTTAGGGTAGTGATTCCATCAGCCGTGTTATAAGCAGTCCCAAGATCATAAGATTCGCCTAAATCAGAAAAATCGCCATCTCTATTCCAATCTAACCAAGCACGAGCGTGAATTGTATATGGTCCATCTGTATTCAACTTCATTGATAAATCGTACGGCATGGTGCGATAAACGGTTGCTGTATCAGCATCCACATAACTTGTATAACCTGCTGGTTTACCAGAAATATTGGTCAAATCACTAAATTCAACGCGCGTCACACTGGTTCCGTAAGACATTGTTCCATACGAATCACAATACTCGAAAGGTTGAACGGTGTACATAAATTTGTATGTTTCTGAAAGTTGCGCTGCCTCGTCTTTTGCAAACACTTTAAAGAAAACCTTTGTGCCAGAAGGAAAATCAGGAAGTGGCGTTTCACTCACCCATGTGCTGTCAACAATATTCTCCATCACGATTGTATTTTCAAAAGTTGGTGCATCAATCGACCATTTCACATACACCTCATCTAAATCAAAGTCGGAAGATATAACTGACATAACATATTGATTACTTTCCTCGGCAGGAACAGTCAAAGTTGGCGGATCTGTGATGGTGGTATTAACAATTGCAGGATAAAATTTACGGTTCTTTAAGTGATATTCCCAAACCCCTCTTCCCCAAGTAGCAGCGCGAAGAGTATTTGAACCATTCACAATTTCTAATTCTAACACCGAACAATTTGGCAGATCCGCATTGTATAAAACCCAATTCGGTTCGTCCATTGCTTTCACGTATACCCCAATTTCAGCAGCTAAATAAATATATGATTGGTAAGAATGATCAATCACAGCGCCATGTATTGGCATTTTATTTAGGTTGGAAGTTATATTCGACCACGTATTGCCCAAATCGTGGGTAATATAAACTTTCGAACCATCGTCATTGTAGCGATTATAGGTAACAATAAACGTGCTGTCTCTTAAAGGATCAAAGGCAATATCTGAAATTCCATACCCAGGCAATGAACCCTGAATGTCCACCCAAGTTACTCCACCATCTAACGAACGTTCTATATCTTGCCCATTTGAAACCACAATAATATTGGTATTATTTTCTGCGATTGCAGCTTCGTCAATGTCGCCTGAAAAAGATGGAGAACCTGTCACCACCCAAGAAGTACCATAGTTATCGCTTCGGTGAACATCGACCCCAAAATGATACACCCGCATGTGTTCATTTGGATCATACGCCATTGGAGCAACCCATTGAGAAGAGTGACCTGGAGGTGTCACATTACTTTGATTTAAACCACGGTCTAACGTTCTACGTCTTCCACCATATTGATAACTACTAATCATCCAATCTTCATTTAAAGGGTGAATGATCCCTTCCATACCGTCAGCTCCGGCAAACTCTATCCAGCCTTCTTGCAATTTAATACTGGTGCCATTGTCTTGCGATCCAACAATCGTTTGATAATGATTTGATTGACTCACTCCTAATGTATAATTTTCACGAATGCCAACATCATCGCAAAGACGCTCCCAAGTGGTGCCGTTATCGGTACTTCGGGCAAAATATCCATCCGTTGCCATGTAAAAATTTCCGCTGATACATTCAGCAGAACGCATGTCAGCATGGATGTATTGATCCCCATCAAAAGGAGCTGCCCATAAGCCCCACCAAGTCACTTGAATAAAACTTGCTCCTCCGTTGCTTGATGCAAAAGCGTCAATTCCACCGTAGGTCATTTTAGACGTGTCTACATCTGAAACCGCAAAGCCTTCGCTACTAATTGCAGGATTGCTGACAAAAGAAAAAGTTAATCCACTGTTAAATGATTTCCACAAGCCATTTCCAGAAGCAAAATAGACACAATTTGGGCAAATCGGACTGGTGTCCAAATGAACATTTGTATTGTCCGCATTTCCAATAATTTCTGCTGAACCTGAAAAGGTTACGCCCATATTGGTTGATCTTAGCACTTTATTTTTATTAGCTCCCCAATAATAATAATCGTAGATATAAATAATATTAGGATTAGTTGGATGAAACTCGATTTCTGAGATACTTCCAGTCGTTATTTTTACCCAGGTACTCAAATTATCAGTCGAACGATAAAGTCCATCGCTGGCCGCAACAAAAACCAAATTAGGAATTGTTGGGTGAAAAGCAATTTGATTGACAGCAAAGGTACTTCCAAGTCCACCTTTACCAAGTATAACTGGATTGTAATTGGTCATTGTCCAAGACATACCTCCATTTGTCGAGCGATAAATTCCGTGTGTAACCCCGTTGTCAGCGTTTCTTAGATTAATTAAAATTGAATCGGGATTGCTTGGAGAAACAGTCATCGTGTTGACACCGCTCGCAAATAAAAAATCGGTTGAGCCGCCATTCCACGTTTCGCCGCCATTAGTTGAACTCCAAAAACCACCACTTCTAGATCCAAAATACATGATGTCATCATCATCAGGATTCACATAAAAACACTCTACTCGTCCCAAACCAGGCGCATAATGACCTGTGATACTATCGATTGTTATTGGACCAACTTCATTCCATCCAGTTGGAAACAACGCCTTTTCCATTGGATAATTGGCAAGAAATTCCTCATAAGCTTTGCTTACTAAAAAAGGATCCGTCATCGAACGATCACCTGTTGGATAATATTTCATTTCGTTGTCATATTTCCAACGCTGATACCCCATCCAACCTGAACCTTTGGCTTCTTTTTCGATTGTTTCAAAATAGGCATCTGCGACAGCGCATACTTCATAAAAATTAACGGTGTTGTCTTTCATTAGCTCCTTGTATGATCTTTGCGCATAAAACGAAAAAGAACAAAGGATTAATCCAATTGATAAAAATGTTTTTTTGAGGAAATTCATGTCATTTTATTTGTTGTTCAAATATAATAAAATCCTTGCTGAATTTCAAGATTAGCATTTTTTTAAAGCCATTTATTAATTTCCAAAATCGATAAAAATAGACCTTTTTTTATCCTTTCAATAGTAAAATCAATCACGTTGGATTGAAACAAGGTTGGATTTAATATCTTTATCATCTTAAACGTAGAAAATTATCCCATTACAGCCTAAAAAGGTCATAATTTGATGAATTAATTTTTAGACGGTGGGAAAAATCAACCTTTGTCAATTGATAAAAACGAAATGAACTATTTTTATTTAATTCATATTCAATACCTCGGATTTCGCTATCACGGATGGCAAAAACAACCGAAATTTAAGACAGTTCATTTTATGGTGGATAAAACCATCGAATTTATTTTCAAGGACCGCCCTTTTAAGACCCATGGCTCTAGTCGAACGGATGCGAAAGTTTCAGCGAACCATTCGGCATTTGAATTATTCTTGAGCGAACCTGTCGATTTACAATGGTTTCAAGCTGAAATGAATGACAATTTGCCTGGTGATATTCGAATTTTGAGAATTGAAGAGGTGGATAAGAATTTCAATATCATAAAAACTCCTCGACTAAAAGAATACCTTTATTTATTTGCCTGTGGAGAGAAACCGCATCCATTTTCAGCTGTATTAGTGATGCATTTTAAAGAAAACTTAGACATCGAATTGATGAAAGAAGGTGCTTTGTTATTTCAAGGAAAACATAACTTCATTAATTATTGCTCGAAACCAGCGGAAAACACGGAGTTTAATCGTGAAATTTTAGTCAGTAAAATTGAGGAAAACACCCTTTTTACTGCAAATTTTTTTCCTGAAAAATCGTACCTCCTACATTTACATTCAAAGGGGTTTATGCGCTACCAGGCGCGGCTGATTATGGCACAATTAATTCGTTTGGGAAAACACGAAATCGATCTTGATTATATTCGTATGACATTAAGGGGAGATGTGTTTGACCCAGTGAACCAAATTGCCCCTTCGTCTGGATTATTACTGAATGCTCTCAAATTTGACCTATAATTGGAAAATTTGGACCAAATAGCTGCCAGAAAAATCATTCATATCGACATGGATGCTTTTTTTGCGTCAGTTGAACAATTAGACAATCCCGATTTAAGAGGAAAACCCGTGGCGGTGGGTGGAGGAGAAAAAAGAGGTGTGATTGCTGCCGCAAGTTACGAAGCTAGGAAATATGGCGTTAAATCGGCGATGTCTGGTGTTTTAGCTAAGAGCAAATGTCCCGAGCTAATTTTTGTGAAACCAAATTTTAAACGGTACAAACAAGTATCGAACGAAATCAAAGCTATCTTTTTGTCTTATACCGATTTGGTTGAACCTCTTTCATTAGATGAGGCGTTTTTAGATGTTACCGCGAATTGGCACAATCACGACTCTGCGACGCAAATCGCTCAAGAAATTCGTCAAAAAATTTTTGAAAAAACTGGATTAACCGCCTCTGCAGGAATTTCAGTAAATAAATTTGTAGCGAAAATTGCAAGTAACATTCATAAGCCCAACGGACAAAAAACGATTAAACCAAACGAAGTTTTACCATTTCTAGAACGGTTACCAATTCACAAATTTTTCGGTGTCGGAAAAGTTACCGCTGATAAAATGAAAAGTTGGGGAATCTTTAATGGGTATCAATTAAAACAACATTCGTTGGAATTTTTGACACAAAATTTTGGAAAATCGGGGGCGCATTTTTATTACATTGTCAGAGGAATTCAATTTAGCGAAGTTAAACCAGACCGTGAAAGAAAATCAGTAGGAACAGAAACAACCTTTGCCGACAATAAATTATCTTTTGACGAACTTCAAGAACCGCTTTTGAGCGTAATTGAGGAAACAGCGCGCCGTTTAAAATCTATTCAAACCAAGGGGCGAACAATCACTTTAAAATTAAAACACAGCGATTTCTCTGTTCAAACACGAAGTAAAACATTCGAAAATACAGTGGATGATTCGTCTGTGATAGCCGAAACGATCAGTGAATTGTGTAATCAAGCTCCTCTTAAAATGCCTGTTCGATTAATTGGCGTTTCTCTTTCCAATCTGAACAATTCGGTGGTAAAACCTAAAGTAATCGCTCAGTTATCCTTCGATTTTTAAGCGGTTTAATTTGCAATGAAGTTCGGCGATTTGAGCAGTTTTTAATTCTTCACTTTTCGGATTAGGTGCTAATGATCGATGTGCTTGCAGCGCGTTGATTTTTCGATGTAAGCTTACAATTGCTTGAGTTGTTTGATCGAAATAAACGGCTCCAAATTTTTCGTAAACATAATCGATTGCTTGTGGAGATGGATGAATTAAATCGGAGCCAAAAAATCGGTAATCTCGCAAATCATCCAGGACAATTTCATAGGCAGGAAAATAATGCACAAAATCAAACCGTTTCAACAAATGATCTGCCAATAATAAAAGTACTGATTTACTTAAATTGTTTTCATGCAAACCATTTTTAATATGCCTAACAGGACTGACGGTCAAAATTATTTCGAGATTTGGATTTACCGCTCGAAGTTCTTCAAAAAATTGAACGTAAGATTTTATCAGATAATTCAGCTCTAAGAGTTCTTTCTTGAATTCTTGGGCTGGAATTTTGTGACAATTCGCCACAATTTCATCTTTTTTAAGCCAATTATAGACCCACGCAGTACCAAATGTTAAAATAAGGCGATTGGATTTTTTAAGCTGCTTAGTTGTATCTTCTTGAATTCGTTTGATTTTTTCGACTAATTTTTCTTGAGATTCGGCATAAAACTGTGAAGGATAATCAAAATGATAAAAATAATCGTCCCTTTGAATAATGAGCGATTCGTTTAGGTTTTGTTGAAACGAATTCCGAATATTCTTCATGATAGAGATTGGATTAAAAAGAATTCCCATCGGATTTTGATCAATCAAAAATCCATCTTTTTCCAATTCGATGGCTACATTATTTGCAAAACAAGAACCAATACTTAAGATTTGGTCACTGTGCTTAAAAAAGCCTTGATCTTTGAAAGGTTCTATTTCTGTCCTAAACTTCATTGCAAACTTTTAATTCCAAAACTTTGATGAATTTGATTGATAAAATCGTTTGGATCATTTAAATCGGACAGTTTTCCACTTTCAATCAAGAGAACTTTTTTACAAAGCTTCGGCAAAAAATCAATTTCATGCGTCGAAAAAAGAATCAATTTAGAGGTCTTTGCTGCAAGTTCCGTCAAAATTTCAATTAGACGGTGACGGTTCACCAAATCCAAAAAAGCGCCTGGTTCATCCATCAAAATAATCGGTGTATCTTGTGTCAACGCCCTCCCAATCATAATCAATTGTTTTTCACCATCACTCATTTCGCTAAATTTCTGATCGACAAAAGTTTCGATTTTAAGCTTATCAATCACATCTTGTACGATTGCTTGATCAGTAATGCTTGGAATTGAAAAAACATTTTGATAAGGTAAACGCCCTACAATCAACACCTCTCTACCCGTATGTGTTCCATAAAAATCAATTTTTGAATACACAATTGCAATTTTTTTTGCGAGCTCTAATTGGCTATATAATTTGATTTCTTTCCCTTCAATTTCAATTTGACCTTTGAAATTTGAATGCCCTCCCATCAAGGTTCTAAAAAATGTTGACTTTCCGCTCCCATTTCTACCTACAAGCGCCACAATTCCATGATCTAAGGACAAATCATTGACTCCAAAAAGTTCTCTTTTGGACACAAAAACCTGAAAATCTTTAAAATTGAGCATTTTTTCGATTCATTTTAATAATTATCCAACAAATTATAGGAGCTCCAATCAAGGCCGTTACTGTATTCAAAGGGAGCAAATTAGAACTCAATCGAACAGACAAATCGGCGACCAAGGCCAAAAAAGAACCTCCAACAAAGACCAAGGGTAAAATGCATAAATGATTTTTGGATTTGATCAACATTCGCATCACCTGGGGTACTGCAATTCCAATAAAACTGATTGGTCCACAAAAGACGGTCACAATTGCCGCTAAAACTCCTGTTATCAACACAATTAAGGTGCGGGTTTGTTTTAGATTGATTCCAAGTGACGCAGCGTATTCATTTCCTGCTACCAAACCATTTAAAGGCTTAACAAGTAAAACACTCAACAATAACACTAACAGCACCGTACTTACAAAAAAAACCAAATCAAAAGAGGTCAATCCTTCAAAACTACCCATTCCCCAAAGCACATAGGCTCTTGTATCGTCTGAATTTGCAGCTAAGTACAAAATATTAATGATTCCAGACGTAAAATAGCCAAACATTAAACCAATCACTAAAATTGTCAGCGCATTATGAATAAACTTGGTCAAAAAAAGCAATAAAACAAGTACAAAAGTTGCTCCCAGTATTCCAGCCGCAACGATTCCAAGATTCCCCAAAAATGTGCCCATCGACAAACCTCCTAAAATAACCACCGCAACTCCTAACGAAGCTCCTGACGTGACTCCTAATACACCTGGTCCTGCGAGTGGATTTTTAAAATAAACCTGCAAAATCAATCCTGCGACTCCTAAGGCTCCTCCTGCGAAAATTGCTGTAATCGATCGAAATAATCGGCTTTCAACAATGTACGACCATGAATCGTTAGACACCTTTCCTCCACCTAGAATCGTGGCAACTTCTTGAATGGACATTTTAACATCACCCACCATTAAATTCGCAAAAAAAAGTGCTAGAATACCAATCAACAGGATCAGAAAAAGTGGTATGTCATTTTTTACTTTTATCATGAAATTGTCTTCCAGTCTTAAAATTATTCTAATCGAAAAAAATACGTTGGTTGATGTTGGTTTATTTGTCCAGTTGCAAATAACAAATCCTGCAGCATTACATGCGGTTCCAATACACCTTGGCAAAAATAATCAACTTCTGCCGTATTACAAAAAATAACTTTTTTCTCCTTTACCGATTTAAAAGTTGTATAAACAGTTTGTTCTTTGATTAAATCCTCCAAATCAAAGTCTTTCGGGCGACTGGCCATAATAATCCAATAATCAGCAAATTCACCATCATTCCAGACTTCTTCATTCGAATGAAGTTGATTTTCAGTTCCTTTTTCGGATGAATACAAATAAGTTAATCCAGCATCTTGAATCAATTGAACAATCAAAGAATTTGCTGCTGGCATGTGCCATAAATCGTTGTAGGGTAAATTCAAAATGAATCGCTGATTCGTTGGTTGTATTTCATCTTTTAACGAATTATACGTCTTTTCAGCCGATTCAAAATAGGCATTGGCTTCATCAACTTTGTTCAATAATAAACCGAATAGTTTAATCCATTCTAAACGCCCGAGGATTGATTCTTCGAGATATTCGGCAATTAGGAAAGTTTGAATACCTTTCTCTTCAGTTATTTTATTTTCTTCTATTCCAAAAGGATACATCAAAAACAAAGACGGGTTTGCGGCATAAAGTGATTCCATTTCTACATTTTCACTTTGGCATAATTCAATTGCCTTTTGTTGCTTTAATGTCTTGATGATTTTTGGATTGATGACGTAATTTAAACCGCAAACTGCACAAACTGAATTTAAACCATTTAATTGCTGAATAAAAGATAAATGTGTTGTCGATTGGCAGGCTAAACGAATTTCACTATAATCCACTTGTTTTAAAGCTGCATCTAATTGATAATTAGCATTGGTAACCAAATAAATACTGTCCTTAAAAGGTTGATTTTCACCAAATGATTTCGAAATTATTTGAATATAGGAGTCATGATAATTAATTTCGAATCCTTTTGCGTATTTTATTTCAATGGTCGACAATTGGAGATTTGAAGTGACATTGTCGCTCGGACTTTTGTCGTGTTGAATACAACCTAATAGCATCCCAATTAACAACAATCCAGAAAAATAAATCTTACTTTTCATCTGCCAATCCAACGTTTAAAGTAAAATCTAGAATTTCCTTCCAGCCATTCCATTCACCTTTATCATGAATAGAACTATTGTGCCAGATAAAACAAAATTCTCCGCCCACTTCTTTGACTTCTTTGATCAATAATTGCACAGTCTCTTGGGCTTTTTCGGGCGAATACTTGAGATAATCTTTTAGAGCGCTGTCCATATACATAAAGGGCTGAATCATCAACGATGTTTGAATGTTGGCATTTAGATCAAAGAAATAAAATGGGAATGATGTCCCTGCTTTAAACCCGACTTCATCCGCAAATCCCATCGAATAATCCTTGGTGACTCCAGCTTTTATGAGTAAATAGTAGGTTTCAGGAAAGCGCAATCGCAGAAAATGCTGACGACTTTGGGAAATCTCGTGACCAATAATTTTTTCTAATCGTTCAATTTCATTTTTAATTTTATCAGCCTGTAAATGAGAAGCATAAGAAGGATGAATCCCGAGTTCACAACGCTTATCCAACATTTTTATTAATTGACCAAAATTATCGTTTTCCCAATGGATATTTTTATCGAATTTGCCCCAATCACCCAAAAGGATAAAACAAATCACTTTGTCTACATGACTATTAATCTCGATTATAGTAGAATAAGTATCATACGGATCTTTTTGAATTCCAGAAAGGACTTTAAGACGCTCTAAGGGTTTTGCCCCTTTTAACATAGAACCAAGCGCTCTTCCGAATTTACGATTTTTGTAGGCCCATGCAATGTCAATGTCAAAAGTTGGTAAAAGTTTAAATCCATCTTGAACAGGCAAATAATCTAAAGATAACTCGTTCCAAATCGTCATTACTAATTGATCAATTTCGGGCTTTCTATGACGTTTTAATCGAACCAAACTATTTGCCACTGTCGAGATTCGATCATGGTTGTCATAATTTGCAGATTGATAATCTTCGTAACGTGTTAAATAAAAAAAAATGACACTCAAAGGATCGTGAACTCCGTCAATTAAAATTCGGTTGTTTTGGATAGAAAGTTCCTTTTGAAGATAAATGTCGCTTTCATAAAGAATTCCTTGGGGAACAATCGTCAAGTTTGCCTCGAGCGATAAGTTGGAATAATTCAAGTCTTTTTTTTGACATTGAATCCATTCTTGTTCAGTTGAAATTAACTGATAAGCTTGGCCTTTTTGCTCAAAACAGAAATCAAGAACATAGTGCAAACGATTGGTTATATGTTCTGTAAAGATATTAATCAACTTAAATGCTTTACAATTTCTTGACAAATAAAAACAGCGGATTCACCGTCTCCAAATAATTGAGGATAGGTTAAATGGTTGTTGTTTGCGAGCTTTTTATAGGCGTTTAGAATTCTATTTTTATCGGCATCGCACAAAATAGCATTCCCATTTTCTACGATTTCAACCCATTCTGTTTCTGATCGCAAAATGATGCATGGTTTTTCAAAGAAAAAAGCCTCTTTTTGAACCCCACCGCTATCCGTCACTATAAATGAAGCGTTTTTTTCGAGGGCAATTACATCCAAAAATGACACTGGGGGAATAATGCGTATAAATTGAGAAGATGTTAGTTGGGCAGAAAGTTCAGGAGTCAAATTTAACTCCATCATTTTTTTTGTTCGCGGGTGAAGAGGTAAAACTACAGGTATCTTATTTTCCTCTGCAATTTCTATTAACGCAGTAAAAATAGCTTGCAGTCGATCAGGCTCATCGGTGTTATTATTGCGATGGATGGTTGACAAAATAAAATCGCCTTCAATCCCTAATTCAGCCAATATTTTTGAATTTTGATCAGAAACATGCGAGAAAAAAATTGAATTATCGTACATAATATCGCCACAATGATAAACTTTAGGATTATCAATCGTAAAAGGTGCGACTGCAGCTAAATTAAATCCTTCTTTTTCCAAATTTTCAATTCCTTTTGCGGTTGGAGAAAACAACAATGTTGACACATGGTCGCACATAATTCGATTAATTTCTTCTGGCATTTTTTTATTGAACGAACGTAATCCTGCTTCGATATGAACAAGCGGAACGTCTAATTTTGATGCCGCCAATCCACCGGCCACGGTAGAATTTGTATCTCCATAGACCACAAGTGCATCAGGTTTTTCACTTAAAATTATGTTTTCAATTCCTTCTAACATTCGGGCTGTTTGTGCACCGTGACTACCAGAACCAACATTTAAATTATAATTTGGTCTGGGTATACTAAGTTCATCAAAAAAAACTTCGGACATGTTTTCATCGTAATGTTGTCCTGTGTGAACAATAATTTCTTTGATTTCAGTCGAAAAATGATTTCGAATTGCTCTGCTAATTGCCGCTGATTTAATAATTTGCGGCCGTGCTCCTATGATGGTAATTATCTTCATTGTAAAGACGCTTTTCAACAAAGATAATCTTTCAGATAAAGTTTCCGATGATGTGCGGGTTTATTCTTTCAATTTTTTATCAATCAGTTATGTTAGCATACCTGCATCGGCAAAACTAAAATATGATTTGTTGGTGACAATTAAATGATCATGTACTTTCAAATCTATCAATTCGCCAAAAGAACTGATACGTTTAGTAATGGCAATATCGGGTTTACTAGGTTGTAAATTACCTGAAGGGTGATTATGGCAAAGCACAATGCAAGAAGCATTTAAATCTAATGCTTTTTTAAAGACATCCTTTACATCAACACTGGTACCACTTGTCCCTCCCTTGGAAATCATTGTCACACCATTTACTTTGTTTGCACGATTTAATGCAACTATGTGGAATTCCTCGTGGGGAAGGTCTTGAAAACGCTCCCTCACATGTAAATAAGCATCGCGAGATGATCGAATATACAAATTTTTAGCTGGTAAATCATTTTCTTTTCTCCGACACAATTCTAGTGCAGCCGCTATGGTAACTGCTTTCGCCTCACCAATTCCCTTAAATTTCATTAAGTCAAATAGGTTAAGACGCGCCAAATTGTTCAAATCATTGTCCACTGACTGCAAAATTTCGCGACTTAATTGAACGGCCGATTTTTCTCTTGTGCCAGACCCTATAAGGATTCCAAGGATCTCGGCATTGGAAAGTGTGCTTTGTCCATGCGCTATTAATTTTTCTCGGGGTTGATCGTCTTTAGAAGCATGTTTTAAAGACAAATAATTTATATCTAAGTTCATCATACCCCAAAGATAAAAACTCGTCTTGAAAAAGACGAGTTTTTTATCAATTTTTTGACGATTTTTTTAGAATTTTAATGAAAGCCCAGCAGAAATAAGGGGTCCGCCTATGCCTAATTCAACATTTGCACCAATGTTTTCAGTGAAATAAAATCTTGTTCCTAAACAAATACGTGCAGAAACTGGCAATAAGGTTGCGCTGATGCTTTCGTCATCATAATTTGGAAAATCAGTCTTTACTCCCCAAAATCTATTATTTGTACCTGCTCCGAATCCTACATAAGCATCCATTGCATCTGTTTGAACAAAGTGGTAATTTGCTCTTAACATTACTCTAATTCGTTGTGCAGTTGTTTTTACATCGTAAGTAGCAACTACAGCTCCACTTGTATTTACTGAATCGGCTGTAAAACTCAAATTAGTACTGTTATAGATAAAATCGATTCCTAAACCAAAATTGTCTGCCAACAAATACTCCACTCTTAACCCAGCAGGTCCGATACCACTTACATCAATTTCGCTGCTAGCAGTATTAACTCCATCTGCTAATTTTTTACCAAAATTAGGGTATCCATAGTACAAATCAACAATAATATTTCCTTGCTCTACCTGCGCTACCGCTTTGTTATTAAATCCCAATAAGGATAATCCTGCTAACGCAACAACTGTAATAACTCTTTTCATAATCTTTAAATTTTAGTTTGTTAAATTATTTTTTAATCTACCGTCGCCTTCGCAATTTTTGTACCAAAGTTTAGATGTCTGTAAAAATACGAACTTTAATTTAAAAAGTTTCAAAGTTGATTTTCATTTCTGATACTTTTGTCACAATTCATCCCGTAAAATAATATTACTTTTGTTGTATGCGTTACATGGTTGCGATTTTATTCTACTTTAATATAAGCCACAGCTTTACTCAACTTCACAACCGGTTGATTAAATTTAATGTAGGTATCAGTAACGAGCAAATCGACTTAAAAAGATCCATAAATGAATACAATGATACCAGTTCAAAAAAATTTGAAATGGTCTCCATGATGCCAATTGTATCATATACACACGATTTTATTTTTAGTAATCGCCTTTCCATTTCTGGAAAAGTCGGTTTTCAATATCTCAATCTGTTTTATAATAACCAACATTTCGTATCTTCATTTCTCTTTCTTTCTGTCAATCCAACAATTTCTATTTATTATCAAAAAAAGTTTGAATACTATATCAAACTTCAAGTTGGAGCTGATTATTGGTTCAATAAACCTGAATTGCTGGACTATCAAACGAGAAAAATTTATCCTAAAAAAGTAAATCCGATTATCGGTGTCACTTTAGGCGGTTTCAATTATTACATTTCTGAAAAACTTGGATTAAACCTCGAACTTTCGATATGGTCGCCTGAATTTTTGACTTTTGGCGTATCTTACCGTTTTTTAAAAGGGAAAGTTCCAACAATTCAACAATATCAAGAGTATTAATTTAAAAATTCAATCATGAAATCAACTTTTATTTACGTTTCTTCTTTTATCCTTTTTCTATCATGTGCATCTGCTGTTACAAATGAAGAAGTGAACCCTACCGAAGTGTCCTCTAACAATCAAGGTTCAACAACCGAAACTGTTGCAACTGCTGAAAAAACAGCCATCAGCAAGGACCTAACTGCACAAGAGTTTAAAGCAGGAATTGATGGAGGAAATATTTTATTGTTAGATGTAAGAACGCCTGGCGAGTTTGCAGGAGGCTCCATTGCAAGTGCAATTAACATTGATTACACTGCTGCCGACTTTTCTCAACAAATTGACGGACTTTCAAAAGACAAACCAGTATACCTTTTTTGTCAATCGGGAGGAAGATCTGGAAAAGCGCTTAAATTGTTCACAGAAAAAGGATTTCCTGAAGTTTATAATTTAATCGGAGGGTATGGAGCTTGGCCGTTCAAATAATTTTGACGACTTTTACTAGTTATTACGATCAATCTCTATGAGTGAACGAGTTACCTATTTTGTTGATGTAATTCTTCCGCTAAGTATTCCTAATACGTTTACTTATAGGGTTCCTTTTGAATTAAATTCGGAGATAGGTATTGGAATTCGGGTGATTGTACCCTTTGGAAAATCGAAATATTATACCGCAATTATCCGAAAAATTCACGAAGAGGTTCCAACAAAATATACCGCAAAATATATTGAAGGTGTTTTAGATTTGGAACGTATTGTCACCGATCAGCAATTTTTATTGTGGGATTGGATTTCGGATTATTACTTGGCTGATCTAGGTGATGTCATGAACGCCGCCTTGCCAAGTAATTTTAAATTGGCGAGTGAAACTAAAATTTCCCTTCATCCCGAGTTTGAATTATCAGAGGTTGAATTGTCTGCTAAAGAATTTTTAATTACTGAATCACTTGAACTAAGAGGTGAATTAACCATTAAAGAAGTCGCTGACATCCTCGGAATAAAAACGGTTCAACCATTGATCAAAAAGCTAATTGACAAGCGTATAGCCATTGTAAGCGAGGAATTGTTCGCTAAATATTCAACTAAATACGCGTTGTTCGTTTCTATTTCTGAGTCGATTAAAAGTGAAGACGAAATGAGTTTGCTTTTAAATGCGCTTGAGGACTCTAAAAGAAACGTCAAACAAGTGAATACCTTACTTTCTATAATCGAAAAAACGGGATGGTATACCGGCAATCCTCTCCCTGTCTTGAAGAAAAGTTTACAAGAGGAAGGTATTTCAGATTCTGTTTTAGGAACACTTGCTAAAAAAGACTTGATTTCCATTTTTTCTGCTGAAATTTCAAGGTTGGTGCCTTCTTCCAATGAAACGAATGCGATTAAGGGATTATCTCCTGCTCAAACAACTGCGCATGACAAAATCAAGGATGAATTTACAAGTAAAAAAGTGGTACTTTTACATGGAATCACTTCATCAGGGAAGACAGAAATCTATGTCAAGCTAATTCAAGAGCAATTACAAAGCGGAAATCAAGTGCTGTTTTTATTACCAGAAATTGCACTTACTACCCAATTAATCTCACGACTTAAAAAATATTTTGGCGACCTTGTAGGCGTTTACCACAGCAGGTTTAATCAGAATGAACGCATCGAAATTTGGAACAAGGTGTTAACCAATGATCCTAATCAGTTTAGAATTATCTTAGGAGCTCGATCATCTGTTTTCCTCCCTTTTCAAAAATTAGGGTTGATTATTGTGGATGAAGAACACGAAAATTCCTTCAAACAATACGATCCATCTCCTCGATATAATGCGCGTGACACGGCGATTGTCATGGGAACCCTTTACAAGGCGAAAGTACTTTTAGGTTCCGCTACTCCAAGTATTGAAACTTATTTTAACGCAGTTGAAGGAAAATTTGGCTTAGTAGAACTGAACGAACGTTTTGGAGGTGTTCAAACGCCCGAAATCTTATGTGCCGACCTTGAAAAAGAGACGAAATTGAAGACGATGAAATCGCATTTTTCATCATTTTTGATTGAAAAGATGACGGAAACCCTTGAAAATAAAGAGCAAATCATCCTTTTTCAAAATCGGCGGGGTTATAATCCGATTTGGTCGTGTGAGTTGTGTGCTTGGACTCCTCAATGTAAAAATTGTGATGTTTCTTTAACTTATCACAAATCGAGCAATGCGCTAAAATGTCATTATTGCGGCTATTTTACCTCACCGCCTACTTCGTGTGGCAAATGTGGAAGTAAGAAATTGAATATGATTGGGTTTGGTACCGAAAAAGTAGAAGAAGAATTGGCAATCTATTTTCCTAAAATCAAAATTGCGCGAATGGATTTGGATACGACACGAGCCAAAAATTCGTACCAAACAATCATTAGTGATTTTGAAAATAGAGAAATTGATGTTTTGATAGGAACTCAAATGGTGACCAAAGGGTTAGATTTTGACAATGTTGGGTTGGTTGGAGTTTTAAGTGCCGATCAAATGTTGAAATTTCCTGATTTTAGGGCCTTTGAACGCTCGTATCATTTAATGTCTCAAGTAGCAGGTCGTGCTGGAAGAAATACCAAACGAGGTTCGGTGGTGATTCAGACCTTCGAACCAAATCATTGGATTATTCAAAAAGTGATGGCGCATGATTTTATTGGAATGTACACCCAAGAAATTATCGAACGACGCAATTTCCATTATCCTCCATTTTTTAGAATTATTGTAATTAAAATGCGTCATCGCATGAAGGACACACTTGAATTTGGGGGTGCCGTTTTGACAAAAAGTTTACAAGATGTCTTTAAAGACCGTGTTTTAGGTCCTGAAATTCCACCAGTTGGACGCGTAAGGAATTTCCACTTGATGAATATTCGTGTGAAGTTTGAACGCGATGCTTCTCCGAAAAAAGTAAAAACAATCATTAAAGAAAAAATCGATGCATTTTTAAATCAACACGATTTTAGGTCGATTTTGATTGATATTGATGTTGACCCGCAATAAAATTCTTGCTTCTCCCCTACCAAAATATGTAAATCTTAACTATATTTCACGTTTGAAATTAACTGAATGCGGGCAATTTTATCAAGTTTTAAATTACTTCTTTTTGGGATTTGGTCCTTGATCTCTATCATTCTTGGCGCCTTACTTTTTGCGCTCTTTGTAAAAAACGGCATGGAATGGATAGCAAAATATTTTTGGTCACCCGTTGCGCTTAAATTAATGCAAGCCAAAATTAAGGTTATCTATGTTGAGCCTATTGTGAAAACGGACCGATATTTAATCATGGCCAATCATAATTCGTTTATTGATATCCCTATTTTATTCAAAACGATGCCATTTTACACCTACTTTATTGCCAAAAAAGAATTAAAAAAAATTCCTCTTTTGGGCTGGTACATCAAAGCCTATGGGATGATTTATATCGACCGGTCGGACAGTAAAAAAGCACAAGAAAGCATCGCGGTCGCAGCTTCCTTAATTGAAGCAGGTAAACCCGTGATTATTTTTCCGGAAGGCACCAAAAGTAAGGATGGTAAGATTGGTCCGTTTAAAAAAGGAGGATTTCACCTTGCCCAACAAGCAAATGTAGCCATATTACCTATAAAAATTGAAGGAGCGCAGTTTGTCTGGCCCAATAAAAAACCATTTCAATTAAAGCGAGGGACGATTACGGTCAAAATAGGAGCAAAAATCACGCAAGAATCGCTTGTTGGAATAGAAATAACTGAACGAGCCGAATTTGTGAGGAACAAAATTAATGAATTGTAATCCCTCGCGAATCTCCTTATATTTGCTTTATGGAAAATCTACCAATTCACGTTGACGTCAAACATTATAACCAATTAAGTTTAGATGAATTTCATGACATGATCGCTTTAAGAATGGCTGTTTTTGTCGTTGAACAAAATTGCCCATATCAAGATTTAGATGGATTGGATCGGGATGCTTTCCATGTGTTAGTTAAGTTTCAAGATGAATTAATTGCAACCGCACGGATTTTAAAAGCTGGGGTCGTCTATCCAGAAATTGCGATTGGGCGTGTGGCTAGTTCACCGCAACACCGTGACAAAAAGCTGGGACACCTATTAATGACCAACGCTATGTCCTTTATTTTTAACACCTTTGGTTTAGTTCCGATTAAATTGTCCGCACAATCACATTTGACTGATTATTATGCAAAACATGGGTTTTCATCCACTGGTAAAACCTACCTTGAGGATGGAATTCCACACACAGAAATGTCTTACAAACCATAAATAAACCCTTGCAAATCAACTTGATTTAGATTTGGCAGCAAATTTGCAATTTCATCTGTATTAAAACCAGTAACTATGATGTTAGAATTTAAAAATGTAATGCCTTTTCCGTTGAAAGAATACAAACACGATGACATGAGTGTTTGGAAAAATGGATTTTCATTACAATTTCCTCAAAAAGTACTTTTAAATGCCAGCAGTGGAAAAGGTAAATCGACGTTTGTGAGCACCGTCTATGGGATTCGAAAAGATTATTCAGGAACTATTTTGCTCGACAATCGACCTGTTTCTGAATTAAATTTGGACGAATGGGTTGAATTACGAAGGACAAAATTAAGTGTGATTTTTCAAGATTTACAACTTTTCCCTTCACTGACGGCTTGGGAAAACCTCATTTTAAAAAACGATTTAACGCAACATAAAACCACCGATGAAATTGAGAAAATGCTGGACAAATTAGGCATTCTTGATAAAAAACATCAATTGTGTGGTACCCTCTCATTAGGTCAGCAACAACGTGTGGCCATTATCCGATCATTATTGCAACCATTTCAATTATTGTTAATGGATGAACCTTTTAGTCATTTAGACGAGGAAAATTCAAGCATTGCCCTTGAATTGATTAACCAAGAAACCGACTTTTGCAAAGCAGGTTATGTGTTAACAAGTTTAGGGAGTTACCATGGGTTTAATTACGATTGCGAATTAAAACTTTAAAATTATGTTGAAGAAAATATTGTTCAGAGAAAGTACGAACTTTCAATTTATTTTTGCAACTGCCGGAGCCTTAATTGGGTTGACTGCACTTTTACTTAGTTTACAACTAATTATGGATGTTCGCTCCTTTCATTCAAACGAGGAGGAATTGTTTGGCCCAAATACAGTGGTCATTCAAAAAAAGGTCACCAAATTGACCACAATTGGGATGAATTCGACAGAATTTACTAAAAAAGACATTGACGAACTAAGAAGTAAAGAATTTATTACTGATGTTGCGCCGTTTCAATCGGCAGACTACAAAGTAGGAATTTCAGAAGTTCAAGGAGATGGGTTACCTCATTTTTATGCGGATATGTTTTTTCAAGCTATTCCTGACCGATTTATGGACGTGAATGTGGATTGGCATTGGAAAGACACCAATGATTACATTCCAATTGTTTTGCCGCGCGATTTTATCATGATTATCAATTACGGATTTGCTCAAAGTCAAGGGATGAATCAAATTTCTGAAGAACTTTTAATGGCTGCCCGTTTGACCATTCACATGAATGGAAATGGCAAACAGAAAAAAATGATCGGTCGTGTAGTTGGATTTTCACAAAAAATTAGTTCGATTTTGGTTCCTGAATCGTTTTTGACATATTCGAATGGCATCTATGGCAACAACTCGATTAAAAATCCATCCCGGGTGTTTATTACCACCAAGGATGATAGTTATGGCGAATTGGAAGATTTAATGGAACAAATGAATTTGGACATCAACAAATCCGCCATTGATGTAGCGAAAATTAAAACCATTATAGCTGTTGTCATAGGGATTTTTGGTATTGCCTCTTTGTTAATTATGTTGCTTTCTTTGATGGGGTTTGTGCAATATTCTCAGCTAGTTTTGAGCAAGGCTTCGTATGAAATTACCACCTTGCTGCGGATTGGCTACTCAATAAAAAGTATCGTTTATACCTTTATCAAACAATTGAGTATCACGTTTGGAATCATTACCATTCTTTCTGTTGCAATTATGTTTTGTGTCAAGATCTTTTTCGTAAACACCTGGTTGGATGAAAATGGAATTAACATTGAAGGATCAAGTTTGACAATTGCAATTATTGTGGCTTTGATCTGTTTTGTATTCTTTATTGTCGCCAACTATTTAAACATTAAAAAAACGGTGTACAAATTAGGTAAATCCTAAAAAGTTAATTTTTTGTTAAACATATAACTTAAGTAGGTTTATCTTCGTCTCCTCTTTAAATTTGATCAACAATAGACTACATTATGAAATATATATTTTTGTTATTTTCAATCGTCACCATCTTCTCTGCTTCGGCACAAACAATGAAGTTTACCGCACCAATTGGTGATTCAACTATTTATTTGGCGCGTTATTTTGGTTCGAAGCTGTATTATGCAGATACAACCAAGGCCATTGGGGGCAAGTTTGCTTTTAACGGAGCAAAACACAAAGCAGGTATGTATGCTATTTTATTACCTGGTCCTAAATCGTTCGATTTTATTTACGACAACGAAGAAATCGAAATTATTTTGAAGGATACCAATAAGTTGGTTGAAAACTTAGAGGTTAAAAAATCGATTAACAACAAATTATTTTTTGACTATTTGCGCTATATGAACGCAAAAAAAGCAGAAAGTATGGTTATTTCTGGAAACATGAAAAAACCTGAAACTACGCCTGAAATGAATACGAAATACAGAGCCGATCTCAACAAAATAAATGATGAAGTTGTGGCTTATCAAAAAAACATAATCGCTACGAATCCCACTAAATTTGTCGCAGTTTTGATAAAAATGACCATGGATGTTCCACTTCCGGATTATCCAAGAGATGAAAAAGGAGCGATTACTGACTCAAACTACGTTTATCATTATTATGTTAATCATTATTGGGACAATGTGGATTTAAAAGATCCAAGAATTGTAAATACGCCTATTTTTCATACGAAATTAGACAAGTTTTTCTCGAAAAAAGGGATTTTGCAAATTCCTGATACGATTAACTACTATGCTACTAAATTAATTAATCAAACGGACATGAAAGACCAAGAAAATAAAGTTTTTCAATACATCGTTCACCATGTTACTAATAAATACGAAACTTCACCTATTATGGGCTTAGATGCTGTTTTTTGTTACATGGCAAACACCTATTATTGTCCACCAAATAATTTAGCGTATTGGATGACACCAGAAAACACCGAAAAAGTATGCGAACGTGCCGAAAAGGTTTGTAGAGTGATGATTGGAGGGAATTCTGTTCCGATTATTTTACCGGATTCGACTGAAAAAAAATGGTACAATACTTATGATATTAAGGCAGATTATACGGTATTGTATTTTTGGGATCCTAATTGTGGACATTGCAAAAAAGTAACGCCTAAATTACAAGTGTTGTATGATAAAAAATTCAAGGAAAGAAACATTGAAATTTATGCGATCGGTAAAGGCACAGGTACCGAATTTGCCGAATGGAAAAATTTCATCCGCAAAAACAACTTAACTTTTATCAATGTCGCACTAACAGATAGTATTTACAAACTAGCCACCAATCCCGATCAAATTGGATTAACCGAGTTATTACGAAAATACACCAATATCCAAAGTTTAAATTACGCGGATACATGGGACATTTATTCAACCCCTCGAATTTTTATTTTAGATAAGGAAAAAAGAATCATTTACAAACAGATCTCTATTGGTCAATTAGAAGAGATTTTAGACAAATTAACTGGTCACGCGGACGATGTTAAACTTTTTCCTTTGACAGATCCAGAAAATGGCGATAATCCAGATGAGGATGATCATGATTCGCATTAGCAAAAAAGTGAATTAAAAATCGAAGACAACTGTCACGATTTTATCTATAAAAGTTCATTTTTTAAACGTATTGACGTAATAAGAAAATACTTATTAATTTAGCATTTTTTATTCAAGCTTTAATTATTTGAAAAACAAATAATTAAAGCTTTTTTTATCCGTATACACACCTAGATAAAATTGCAAAAAATAAGTATTTATACCTAGTTTTAAGTATAAACACCTATATTTTAATCTAAAAAAATAAATTTTTATCCTGTAAATATAGATCTTTGTCGAAAAAAAGTAAAATTTGATACGGATACTTAGGCCAATTAAAAAAGTATGTCTAAATTTATCATAGCTTTAAACAATTGGTTTAATAAAAGCATTTAAAGTACGGAGTGAGTAGCCAGAGTAGGAGATGTAATATTTTACTTTTTCATAAGTTTTGGGTTAATGAAGAATTCTCAGAAAAGTTACTCACTCCTCCTTTTTTAAATTAAATTATTTAAAAATTTTCAAGCACAATTTCGACAATAAATCTAATTTTTTACTTTTGAAATTCAGCTTAGATTGTGTTTCAATTCTTCAAATTAAGCTTTCTAAATACACTTATTTCACGATTTTAACATTAGTTCATTAAATGACCCGATTAATGTGTTTTTTAATTAACCTGCAGACAAAAGGACGATTGGTTTTTGAAACGTTGAATTAGAAAAACTAAGAAGTGTAGATTACCTTTCATCCATTTTTTACTAGTCAGAGTTAAAACGTTGAATCACCACTTTGTTATAAAATGTGCGTTTTGCCACATTTAAATCAACTTTTGATGCAATACCATCTACGGTCGCTTTTTCGGTAAACTGCCAAATCAAAACATTTTCTTTTTGCATGTAGGGATTCTTTTGATTGTAGGCTGCTAGCCAAAATAATTCGTTGGAAGCTTTAGATTGTTCAAAATAATCGGCATAAAAAGAGATGTACGTATAAATCATTGGACGTACTTCAAGAATTTCTTCAACTTTATCCATAAACACTAGGACCGAATCAACCAAAACCAAAGGTTGCAAACCGCCACTAATTTCAACGTCAATAACAGGAATTAAATCAAATGGATGTGATTTTATCTGCTCACAGAAAAAAAGTGCTTGCTGCTGTGCGGATAACGAACCGTGAAAAAAGTGATAAAACCCATATTTTAAGTTGTTTTCAGCACAGCCCAAGGCGTTTTGTTCACTTTTATCATCTGCAAAATTTCTGCCTTCACTCGCTTTAATGTAAACAAATTGAATGCTGTCCCTACCTGAATTCAATTTGGCTGTTTCTTCAAAATTAATATCTCCTTGGTGATGAGAAATATCAATACCCAACAATGGGTAATTCGGAGGCACTTCTACCCCAAAATCTGGATACACAAATGAATTTCTTTTAGTTTGCAAAACAATATAACCAATCGCCGCCACACCAAAAATTACGGCAAAAAAAACGAGAATTTGCTTAATTTTCATCGATTTCAATGGCTAAACCGTCGTAGGCTATTTGTACGTTCTCTGGCAATTCTTTCATCACCTCGGCATGAAGCCCCATCAAATGACTTATGTGCGTCAAATAAGCTTTTTTAGGAGCAATTAATTCGATGATTTTCAACGCTTCGTCTAACGAAAAATGGGAAATATGTGGTGTTTTTCGCAAGGCATTAATCACCAAATGGCTTACACCTTTTAATTTGAGCAATTCACTTTCTTCAATGAAATTGGCATCTGTGACATACCCAAAATTCCGAATCCGAAAGGCTTTTACTGGCAATTTATAATGCATGACATCGATTGGGATCACCTTTTCTCCTATGACTTCAAAAGGCTCATCTTCGATGATATTTAAATGAATTTGAGGAATGCCAGGGTAATCATTATTACCAAAAACGTAATGAAATTCTCTTCTTAACCCAATTTCAACTAGATACGACGCAAAAATCTCCATTGGCTTTTCGGCGGCGTAATTAAAGGCACGAATGTCATCCATACCTGAAATATGATCTTTATGTTCGTGCGTGAACAAAACCGCATCTAAAGTTTTAACTTTTGCAGCTAACATTTGTTGACGAAAATCTGGACCTGTATCAATGACCATATTTCGGTCATTGATGGATACCAACACCGAACAACGTAGTCGGTTGTCTCTCGGATCAACTGATTGACAAACCTCACAATCACATGCAATCACAGGAATTCCTTGCGAAGTTCCCGTTCCTAAAAAAACAACTTTTAATCGATTAGCCATTCTTAATTTTAAGGAAAAATCATCCAATGATCCCCATTTTTTTGGTTCATTTGAATCAATCCAACCGCTTTATTGAAATAAATTTTCTCAAAATTCGTTTCACTATCCATGGATTCTTCGGTACTCAAAAGTGGTTTAATTTCAAAAACATCCGTCCAAACGGTGCCATTTAAATCGATACTTTCATGAAAAGTCACCAATGATTGAAAGAAATTAGTTTCGTCATCTGTCATCACCAAAGGCATTTCAAAAACATTTGAGCGGATTACACCAGCATCATCCCAATAGGGCATATAAATAGCCAAAGTTTTTTGGGCGGTGGTTTCTGTTTGCAAATAACGAAGTCTAAATTCGAGGTTTAAGTATGGATCCGATCCAAAATGAAAGTTGGTTTGATCCCAAGCAAAAACTTCTTCGGTGGCTTTTCGTTCGATAAATCCTAGAATCAACTCCTCGGTAAAATCAGGTGCTTTTTTAAATGTTAAATTGGTTGAAGTGTAGGGAACAAAGGCAACTTCATCTGCGGTGAATGGAATGGCTCCTGGAGGTAGCGTTGAATCTTCAGTTTCCTCTTGTTTTTGACAATTTGTTAAAATAAGCGGAACAAAAAATAATAAGAGATAAAATTTTAGCTTCATACGGTATAACTAAGCTAATTTTGGCCTAAAAAATAGCGGTAACCAAAACCAATACTAAAAAACCGAGTGATTCCCCGATAATGTTCATCCAATATACCTGAAACATTATTCATGCACAAATCTTCACGCCCATATTCATGGAAATAGAGGTTATAACCAACCAACATACTAAAACCGTGTGGCGATCCCAAATCTGCCAGCATTGTCATTTCCACTTGCGGTTCAATAAAAAAGGACTCGGCAATATTTGGACCACCTAATTTTATTTCACACGAATCATTAAACGACATCATCAACGAGTAACCCGCACGAATACTACCTGTAAATGAAATTCGGTCCGTTGTAAATTTTTCATAACCAGCCATTAAATAACCTCCGGGCATTTGGTAAGAACCGCTGATTGGAAGATTATTAAAAGCAAAAGCATTTAATGTAAATAGCGCGTATTTTGCACCAATTCCAAAGGTTAGTCCTTTATAAACATTGTATCTAAAATCAATTCCTGCATTTAATAAACCTTCCATGGTACGTTCAAACGCAAAATTATTTGGTTTAGCAGGAACACCGAGTGTAATATTAAATGTACCTTTAGGAGAATAAGGAATCGATTGACTTTGAACATTTAAGCTCAAAAATAAAACGATTACAAGAGAAATTCTCAAACCAATTTTTATCATAATCAATAAATTTCTAATGACATTTGATCTTAATTCTTCTGGTGATCAACGTTCCTGTCGTCTCTAAAGATAAAAAATAAATTCCATCTTCAAATTCTGTAGGATAAAAATCAACCACATTTTGTCCTTGTTCCAAGTCTTTACTTAACAATATTCTAACTTCCTGTTCATTGGCGTCTAAGACTTTTAGCGTTACAAACATTTTTTCAGACAATTCGATCAAAAATTGAGTTTTGACCTCATACGTATCATACCGTGATGTCGTAAACACAACTTGATTCACTGCCAACAGTTTATTTCTTTTAAACCGTTTTATATAAAGCATATAACTGACGATCAATAAAAATATTGCAGCAGTACAATATAAAATAGTCAGGATAATGCGTGTACTGTCAAATAAATTCATCTTATAAGGTAATTACATTTTCTATTTTAGACACATCTTTATACCGATCAATAATTGCTTCGCTAGTTAACATCATTTCTTTGATGCTGACAGATACATAATTCCCGTTTTTAGATTCATGCGTTTGAAATTCGACAGATTCGCTAAAACATCGTTTTATATCTACCAGTTTTGCTGGATCCTTTTTAATGATAAATTTAAAAAGATAAACAGATGGATATTCCAATGTTTCAAGTAATTCTCTCAATTTATCGTATTGATCAGACATAAAGAATTATTTTATTTGCACGTAAACAGGCAATCGTTAAGGAATCAAATTCAGTATTTTTTTCTAAAATATTCGTGTAAAGGTAATCCTTTATTTGGGACTCTTCAAGGTTTCGTGCTTGAATCCATTTAATTACTTCGTAAGCATCGGTTGGACTTGACATTTTCACATCTTGATCCGGAAGGTTGGTATTTTCTGGCAAATACTGTTGTAATTTTTGGAAAAATATCCACTGTTGATAAAGTAAAATCCACAAAAAATGTCGCAAACTTAGCGGAGTTGCTGCCAAAGAAATAGCGTGTTTAATTTGAAGATTTTTTTGGAGATACCTCTCTAAAAACGGAAGTAATTGTTCGTTTTTTTCTTGTAAACCAAGTGCGTTACGTTGAAATGTATCAAGTGAAATACTTGGCAAATCATAGTTCTTGGTGAGTTGTTGGATTGTCTTTACAATCAGCTTTGGATGAGGTATTTCCCTCAAATAGAGTTTTTTAACTTCAAATAATTCAAATTTTAATTCTTCTTGAGATTCCATTCAAACGCCCTAATTTGATACAAATTTAACATCAGAATTACGCAATCACAACTAATTCTTCTTTCTTTTCAGTTTGAATTATTAAATTTGCACAATTGATCGATTATGGGCACTCATCCTTTTGATAAAATCCAAACTGAATTAACAAATTTACCAGGTGAAAAAGCGCATTTAGAACTTTATCCAACCCGAGTTTCGTCTGGCGAAATCATTCAAAAAGGACTTAATTATCGTTTGTCCGCAGTACTTATTTTAGTTTATCTCGATCAAGGAATCCCACATTTTATTTTAACGCAGCGACACGATTATAACGGACAGCATAGCGGACAAATCAGTTTTCCTGGTGGCAAGGTCGAAGAGTCAGACGAAACAACCAAACATACAGCGCTCAGAGAAACAGAAGAAGAACTTGGAGTCTCTCCTACCCTTGTCAACATTCGTGGACAACTAACCGATGTTTTTATTCCAGTTAGTCAATTTTTAATTCATCCGTATCTTGGAACGTTAGAACAGTTGCCACCCTTATCACCAAATCAACGAGAAGTCAAAGAAGTTATTCACTGCTCTGTCCAAGATTTATTGAAAGATACCAATCTTGTCACCACTAAAATCCAACTTCAAAATGGCATGACTATGAAAGATGTACCCGCATTTAGCTTGCAAGATAAAATTGTTTGGGGAGCTACAGCGGTGATTCTAAATGAATTTAAATTTATTCTCCGCCGAATCTATTCGTAAAATAGGGCATAAAAAACCTCCTTTAATGAAGATTCAAAAAAGGAGGTTCAAAAATTTTAAAAAAATCTACGCTTCAGAAAAACGCTCAATCACTTCTTGCGTCACGCCTGTATTTGAAAATCCTCCGTCGTGAAATAAATTTTGCATGGTCACATATTTAGTTAAATCAGAAAACAAGGACACGCAATAATTTGCACAATCCAATGCCGAAGCATTTCCAAGCGGCGACATTTTTTCAGAGAAATTAATGAATTCGTTAAACCCTTTTACGCCACTTCCTGCCGTAGTAACTGTTGGCGATTGCGAAATAGTGTTTACACGAACGTGATTTCTTTTTCCATAATGGTAACCAAAACTTCGCGCTACCGATTCAAGGTACGATTTGTTATCCGCCATGTCATTATAATCAGGGAACACACGTTGTGCTGCAATATAGGTTAACCCCACAATCGATCCCCAATCGCTTACAGCATCTTTTTTATAAGCCACTTGCATTACTTTATGGAAAGATAAGCCAGAAACATCCAATCCTTTCATTGTCCATTCGTAATTTTGATCGGTATAATGTTTTCCCTTACGCACGTTCACAGACATTCCAATCGAGTGAAGGATAAAATCTACTTTACCTCCAAAAATTTCAATCGCTTTATCAATCAAATTTTCTAAATCTTCCACACTTGTAGCATCAGCAGGAATTATTTGTGCGTTGGTTTTTTCAGCAAGGGCATTAATTTCCCCCATTCGCATCGCAATTGGCGCGTTGGTTAAAACAATCTCTGCACCTTCTTCAAAAGCACGTTCAGCCACTTTCCAAGCAATTGACTGTTCATTTAGTGCACCAAAAATAATTCCTTTTTTTCCTTTTAATAATCCGTTGGCCATACTTATCTTTTTAGGTATTTTGCTTCATTTCAAAAATTATTGACGTTAACGAACGGACCATGTTTTAATCCGTCATTTTCATTAAGCCAGCACAAAAATAGAATTATTATTTAGGAAATGGTTGTTTCAGGGCAGGTATTTATCCATCAAAATCAATTCAAATTACCCCAAAGGTTGCCACATCAACCATGCTAATCGAAACTTAGAAGCATCAATTCAAATAATCAGCTCAGAAATCAAAACAAAACCTTTAACAAAGTGTTGTATCAAACAATTGTTTAGCGAGCGAGAATACTTATTTTTACGTTTTACATGAACGATTAAACTAACTAGTTGAAAATGTCTGAAAAACCGACCAACACAGAAAATAAAAACATTGAAAATCCAATCGATGCTGATAAAATCACGCTCACACCGCATTCATTAGAATATGCACATCACGTAGGCAGTGCCTTAATTAAGCCTGAGGATGTGGGCAAGTTAAAAGGCCGGGCATTAACAGCAATGGAATATCAAACGGATCAGCAATTAAGTCAGTTGTATGCGCAAATGCAATTGTTGGCCGAGCAGGCCAAAAAAATTAACCAACGCAAAGAAATTTCTGAACGAATTTACCAAGCAAGTTTCAGATTTGAGCCTATTATCAACCATGTTTATTATTTGTACGAAGATGAACTTCAGGTGCAATTATTGTCCATCATAGGTCCTAATGAATGGGGACGATCTGCTAAAAACAAATACACTTACATCGCTACCATTCGTCTTTTGGCCGATCATACTTGGGAGATCATGGATAGTTCAGAACATTTTAACTAGGCTGCAACATGGAAAATTATATCAATGAATTAGTGCAAAAATTCGACCTGCTACCCCACCCCGAAGGAGGATTTTATAAAGAAGTGTACCGAAGTGAAGGGGTTATCGCTCAATCTCAGCTTGGCCGCCAATTTTCAGGCGATCGTAATTATTGCACTAGCATTTATTTCCTATTAACCTCTGCCAACTTTTCGGGCTTCCACCGCATAAAACAGGATGAAGTTTGGCATTTTTACCAAGGCAGTCCTTTGCAAATTCATGTCATTCATACAAACGGAAATTATGAACTACAGCGTATAGGTTTTGATTTATCACAAAATCTTACCCCTCAATTCGTGGTTCCTGCCGGCGCTTGGTTCGCATCTTGTGTCGAAAATGAGAATGATTTTTCATTGGTCGGTTGCACTGTAGCTCCAGGGTTCGATTTTGATGATTTCGAATTAGCGAAAAAAAACGATCTGATTGCTGAGTATCCGCAACATGCCAACATCATTACTCAATTAACCAAACAGTAAACTTAATTTTAGTCGAATTATTTGGGCAAAACCCAGACATGCCGTCCCCAAAGAGTTGGGGATCGAGATAGTCTGGGTCGGGTTATACGTTCGAGCTAATTTTTAGACAAAAATGAGCTCCACTGCTACCCCTTTTGCCCCCCCAAATAAAATTGTAACTTTGCACAAATGGCAAATCAATCAGAAAATATTATCAACGAGTATCATTTGAACAGACATCAGGCTGACAAGCCACAATTTGCCATTCACGATTTAAACGACTACATAACCAAACATCAGGGTCTTACAACCAAACCGCATATTCACAGTTATTATCAAATTATTTGGTTCAAAAAAGGAAACGGAAAACACTTCGTAGATTTAAAAGAATATAAAGTTTCTGAAAACACCGTTTTTTTCATTGCAAAAAATCAAGTCCACTATTTCGATAACAACACCAATTATAATGGACTTTTATTACATTTCAATGAAACTTTTTTAGTGCAAAAAGAAAGTGAAACGGATTTTTTTTTGAAATGTAATTTATTTAATAACTCCTATCAACAACCTTATTCTTATATTGATAAAGAAACCGACAGTATTTTAAACCAATATATCTCACAGATAAAAAGAGAATTCGAAAATGTTGAAGAATTTGGCAAAGAAGAATTATTAAGAGCTTATCTCAAGTCTTTTCTTATACAAATACAACGAATAAAAAAAGAACATGCGCAATCACAAAGCAACATTCCTTTTGTGCTAGATGAAAAACGTTTACAACTTCTCAAGTTCATCAATCTAATTGACGAAAACTACACCAAAAGAATTTCTGTTTCAGCTTATGCAAATTCTCTATTGATTACATCAAGAACTTTGTCTGACCTTACTCATCAACTTTTAAATAAAACACCTTCTCAAATGATACAAGAACGTATCATTTTGGAAATTCAGCGATTATTACTTCATTCTGATTTGAATATCAATCAAATTGGTTATCGATTAGGTTTTGATGATCCCTCCTATTTTGTTAAGTATTTTAAAAAGCATACAAAAATTTCTCCCTCAGAGTTTAGAAAAGTAATTTCCTAAAACTACCATACTTTTACAATTTTGTCCATTTTTTGAAATTGAGGTTGCAAATACCTTTGCAGTATCAAATTTATAATATTTAAAAATAACAAAATGGTACAAGCATTAATCGTAGGTGGTACAACCGGAATGGGTAAAGCCACCGCACAAATTTTATTGCAACAAGGAATTGAAGTTGTAATTGTAGGTAGAGCTGATAAAAATTTAGAAAGCACTAAAAGTGAATTATCTGTTTATGGATCAGTTAAAACAAAAGGTGTTAACCTATTTAATTTAGACGAAGTGAACGCTTTTGCATCTTCACTTTCCAATGAAATGCCTGATTTAAAATACTTGGTAAATGCAGCTGGGTATTTCAGTCCAAAATCTTTTTTAGAACATACTGAACAAGATTATGATATTTATCACAACTTCAACAAAGCTTTTTTCTTTATTACGCAGGCAGTAGCTAAAGTGATCGCTTCAAATGGTGGTGGCTCAATTGTGAACATTGGTTCTATGTGGGCAAAACAAGCTATCAAAGCTACACCTTCAAGCGCCTACTCAATGGCAAAAGCTGGATTGCATAGTCTAACTCAACATTTGGCCATGGAATTAGCCGACAAAAAGATTAGAGTAAATGCAGTATCTCCCGCAGTTGTTGTAACACCAATTTATGGTTCCTTCATTGAAGAAAATAAAATTGAAGAAACCTTACAGGGATTCAATTCATTTCATCCAATAGGAAGAGTAGGAAGACCAGAAGATATTGCCAAAACAATCTCATTTTTATTATCTGATGAAAGCTCTTGGGTAACAGGTGCTATATGGGATATAGATGGTGGAGTAATGGCTGGTAGAAATTAATTAACATCAAACAATTATTAACATTTAAAATTTAAAAAAATGAAAAATTTAATTAAAACAATTACATTAACATTATTGGCATTAGTAGGATTTACAAGTTATGCCCAAAACACCTCTTACAAAATAAATAAACAAAAAAGAGTGTTATTAGTAATGTCTTCTTATGACGACATGGGACTAAGCGGTAAACAAACAGGAACTTGGTTTACAGAATTGGCTGCTCCATATTATATTCTTAGCGAAGCTGGATATGAAGTTGTATTAGCCTCACCAAATGGTGGAGAAGCTCCAATAGATTTATTAAGTATGAAAACGCCTTTCACTACGCCATACACTGATAGATTTTTGAAAGACCCTGTTGCTTTGTTTGCTGCAAAACATACTCGGATTTTAAGAAATGTTGATTACAATACATTTGATGCAGTATTTGTGCCTGGAGGTTATGGTTTATTAACAGATTTAGCATCTGATCAACATCTGTTAAAATTAATTCGTGATTTTTATGAATCAGGTCGTCCTATTGCCATGGTTTGTCATGCACCAGCAATTTTAAGGGATGTAAAATTAACAAATGGTAAATATTTGGTAGAAGGTTTAAATCTTACTGGGTTTAAAGATGCTGAAGATGCAGAAATAGAATTGGATCGTCACTTATTGTTTTCTTTAGAACAAGAATTAAAAAGAAGAGGTGCTAATTATAAAAGCGTAGCCAATTGGGCACCAAATGTAGTAATTGATGGTCCTTTAATGACAGGGCAAAGTCCAGCGTCAGCAGCTCCATTAGCAGAAGCATTAAGAGATAGATTGAAAAAATAATAAAACATATAGAGTGGGATTTTATATTGATTCCACTCTATTTTTGAGCTAACATATTTATAAAAATGAAATTAATAGTATGCACCATCACTTTTTTTTTGAGTTTTAATTTGTTTTCACAAAAGACAGAAGTAAGTACACTAATATTTAGCGGAACCTTTATTGGTGGATATGTGGACAAGGGAGCCTATTTAAATTTCACAGGTCCTGGTATAAAATTACAAAAAGGCAATTCAGATTTAATGATTGGCGTTTTGCCGTCACTTCGATTTAAAGAAGACAAAGGAATTACTAAAAACTCTTTCATCACCCCAAGCCTAGGCATAGGGATTACTTACACCTTTAAATCTTTGGCTATTCAAATACCGTTTTACTATACCAGTAAAACAACTGTAGAAAATGGTAAGTGGGAAATGGGTATAGGCATAGGGCTAAAAATAAATAATTTATTAACAAAAAATAAAACAGTAAAATAATGTTAAACGGAATTAACTTAGAAGGATTAGCGCAATACACTCAACTAATTACAAAACAAAAAGAAGAAGCAATTTCAGCTTACGGAATAACGGCAGAATGGCTTGGAGGAACACAAACAAAAGTTTCAACACATAATCAAAAAATAGGATCAACTGAAATTGTAAAAGATTTTAATTTCACTATTGACGAACCTAATGAATTACTTGGAAGTAATAGTTTTCCAACTCCTCAAGATTATTTATT
>JBIKJA010000007.1:0-208607 GCA_044361315.1 Crocinitomix sp.
GAACGGCAACGGATTGAACTCTACCTGCTGACAAAGATGGTTTTACTTTTCTCCATAAAACAGGTGATAATTCAAAACCAACCAACCGATCCAACACTCGTCGCGCTTGTTGAGCGTTTACCAAGTCATCATCAATCATCCGAGGATTTTCAATCGCTTTTATCACCGCGGATTGAGTGATTTCATTGAAAGTGATTCTTTTATACCCCTTTTTATCAAGTCCTAGCGTTTCTTTCAAATGCCAAGAAATTGCTTCTCCCTCACGGTCCTCATCGGACGCTAACCACACTGAATCAACTTCTTTCACCGCCTTTTTCAAGTCGGCAATTATTTTTTTCTTATCTGGTGATACAATATATTTAGGTGTAAATCCATTCTCAATATCTATTGAACCATCTCCTTTGGCTAGATCGCGCACATGTCCATAACTCGACATCACTAAATAATCCTTACCTAGGTACTTTTCGATGGTCTTTGCTTTTGCTGGAGACTCGACTATTACGAGGTTTTTTCCCATAGTTGATTTATGTTATTCTTCGATCGAAGAAATTAATTTGCTTTTATAAGCTTGCCAAAATTAGAAATCATATTTAAATTCTCTTACAATTTTTAGATAAAAATGATTTCGGCTTTTTTTTGCAGTGATTCTAAATGTGATAAAATGACCTGAATTATTTCCATGACAGATTGTCAGATAACCATATTAATCCTTAAATTTGCAAAAAAAAGCGTGAAACATTCAATGGAAGAATTTAATCATACAGAAAAAGTCATTATCGAGGAATTGCAGGGATCAGCTACGATGATTTCGCCGAATTCATCATTAAATATGAATAGCGGCGGAAAAAAATTATACTTAGAGAGTTACGGATGTCAAATGAATTTTTCAGACAGCGAAATTGTAGCGTCAATTTTATCTGAAAAAGGTTACACCACTACTAAAAACTCGAATGATGCCGATGTTATTTTAATGAATACTTGTTCGATTCGTGAAAATGCAGAACAACGGGTTCGGAACAAACTGAGTCAATATAATCAGCAAAAGAAAAAAAATCCATCCCTGGTAATTGGCATTTTAGGATGTATGGCTGAACGATTAAAAAAGGAATTACTGGAACAAGAAAAATTAGTTGATTTAGTTGCAGGACCAGATTCGTACCGTGACTTACCAAATTTAATTGAAGAAGTAGAGGGTGGGCAAAAAGCGGTAAACGTGTTGTTGTCGCGCGAGGAGACTTATGCAGATATTGCACCTGTTAGATTAGCCGCTGGAGGTATTACAGCTTTTATTTCTATTATGCGTGGATGCGATAATATGTGTTCGTTTTGTGTGGTACCTTTTACCCGCGGACGTGAGCGCAGCCGTGATCCAAAATCAATAGTACAAGAAGCAAAAGATTTATTTGCAAATGGCTATCGCGAAGTAACTTTACTTGGGCAAAACGTGGATAGCTACAAATGGAACATTACAAAAAAAGGAGAAATAATTGATCCAACTAAACCAACAGTAACCTTTGCAGGATTGATGGAAATGATGGCGAATGTGCATCCAGATTTACGGATTCGTTTTTCAACCTCTCATCCGAAAGATATGACGGATGATGTGCTTCATGTCATTTCAAAATATGAAAACCTTTGTAAATATATCCATCTCCCTGTTCAATCAGGAAGCAGCGAAGTATTAAAACGAATGAACCGTGGTTACTCGCGGGAGTGGTATTTAAATAGAATTGCGGCGATTAAAGAAATTATCCCTGAAGCAGCCATTTCAACAGACATTATTACTGGATTTTGTGGAGAAACAGATGCTGATCATCAAGAAACGTTGTCTTTGATGCGGGAAGTTGGCTATGAATTTTCCTATATGTTCTTCTATTCAGAACGACCAAAAACGTTGGCAGAACGGAAATTTGAGGATGATATTCCAGAAACAGTCAAAAAAGCGAGATTAACGGAAGTACAAACTTTACAAGCCGAATTATCTTACCAAAGCAATGAAAAAATGGTAGGTAAAGTTTGCCTTGTATTGATAGAAGGAACTTCCAAACGATCAAAAGATTTTGTTTTTGGGCGAAACTCTCAGAATGTGACCACCATTTTTCCAAAAGAAAATTTCAAACCTGGAGATTACGTAAATGTCTTAATACAAGAATTTACAAGTGCAACTTTAAAAGGAGTAGCAGTTAACTAGTTGGCATGGATTTATTACAGATAAAACAACGATTTGGCATTATTGGAAACACCGCAAGTCTAAATCAAGCGATCAATATTTGTGTGCAAGTTGCACCAACGGATATTAGCGTACTGGTGACGGGTGAAAGCGGTACGGGGAAAGAGGTTATGCCAAAAATCATACACCAATTAAGTGCTCGAAAACATGGGTCGTACATTGCGGTGAACTGCGGGGCCATTCCAGAAGGAACGATTGACAGTGAACTTTTTGGACACGAAAAAGGATCTTTTACAGGTGCACATGACCAACGAAAGGGCTATTTTGAGGTTGCGGATAATGGAACGATTTTTTTGGATGAAGTTGCCGAGCTTCCACTCACTACTCAAGTGCGTTTATTAAGGGTTTTAGAAACAGGCGAATTTATTCGAGTAGGTTCATCACAACCAATCAAAACAAATGTGCGAATAATTGCTGCTACAAATGAAAATATGCTGTCAGCCATACAATCTGGGAAATTTAGAGAAGATTTATTTTATCGACTAAGTACGGTTCCGATTAAATTACCTCCTTTAAGACAGCGAAAAGAAGACATTCATTTGTTGTTTCGAAAATTTGCGGTTGATTTTGCGGAAAAATATCGTATGCCAGCCATTCGTTTGCATGAAGATGCGATTACGATTCTGACCAATTATAATTGGCCTGGAAATATCCGACAGTTAAAAAATGTCACTGAACAAATTTCAGTGGTTGAAAATATGCGCGAGATTACCGGGGATATTTTAAGAAGCTATTTACCAGACTATTCTGCCACTAATTTACCAATATTATCTACTAATCAATCTAAAAGTGAAAGTGACTATACCGAACGAGACCTATTATATAAGGTGTTGTTTGATATGAAAAAAGACCTTGGTGAGGTAAAAAAGATGGTGGTTAATCTGATTAAAAATGGTACAGAAGATTTGACGCGTGAAGATAGAAACGATATGATTGCTAAACTTTATGCAGACATGCCTACCCATTCACCTAATCTTTTGACCGAACCCTATTCCTTCGAATCGGCACCAACTATTCGTGAGCCAGAAAATTTTGAAAGCAGTTTCGAAGAACATATTGAAGTAGAAGAATCCTTGTCGATTGAAGACAGAGAAAAGGAGTTGATTCAAAAAGCACTTGAAAAGCACCGTGGTAAAAGAAAACATGCGGCAAGTGATTTAGGAATTTCAGAACGGACCTTGTACCGAAAGATTAAAGAATATGATTTAAAATAAGGAAGACACATTCACGTTATGTTTGATATGAAAAATCGATTCTACTTTTTAATAATCACTATCTTGTTGACTTCCTGCGAAATTCAATATGGGATGATTGATCAAAGTATTGATGCAGAAACTTTTTCTGTTCAGCAATTTGAAGAGTTAGCGCCAAACGCACCAGCGGGTTACGGAGCAATTTATACTGATTTTTTAAAGGATTATTTGATTTCACGCACGAAATTGAATCTTAAAAATTCAGATGCTGACATTGACATAATCGGCAAGATAACTGATTTTAATACCTCCTCTATCTCAGTTCAGGCCGACGAATCGGCAGCATTAAATCGTTTGACAATCACTTTAATGGTAACAGCGATTAACAATAAAAACGAAGATCAAAGTTTCGAGGCAAGCTTCACTCAGTTTTCTGATTATAGTTCAGATCAAGATTTGTCGAGTGTACAAGATGCACTAATTGATGATATCAACGATAAATTATCACAAGATATTGTAAACCGATTAACAAGCAACTGGTGATTTCAAGCGATCAAATTGGCAATTACATTTCAAATCCTGGATCAATTCAATTGGATGATATTGACGCATTGGATAAATTGGCCAAAACCTATCCTTATTGTAGTACTTTACAAACGCTTTATTTAAAAGGTTTGGCTGTACATTCATCGGTGCATTTTGAACACGAATTGCGAAAGGCTTCGATACATGTAAATGATCGTGAACAATTGTATAAGTTAATTCATTCGCAAGATTTGCCGAAAGTACAAGAACTTGAGGTATATCAATTGTCAGAAATCGAAGAAAAGTCGCTCGAGCCAATTGAAAGTAGTTCGGTACTCATCATTGAAAAATATTCTGAGAAAGAAGAAACAGTCCTTCCTTTACAAGAAATCGAAGTCACCAAACCTATAGAAAACGAACCAATTATTGCCGTGGTTGATGAAACTGATGTCTTAGAAGAAGTCCTGGAGAATCTCTCGCTAAGATCTTTAGAACCTGAAATTAATTTGGCCTATTTCGAAGTGGAAATGCTTTTAGATCAAGACCCAATCGAACCAATCCATAAGACAACGGTTGAAGCAGAAAAGATTTTGGAAGTTACTGAAATGGAAGTAATCGATTCCGCAAAAACTTCTGATGAAACCGAATTGTCGGCAACTGAAGATGACAATAATCTGAGTTTTGTGGCGTGGTTGAAGAAAAAACAGGCTAAAAAATCGCATTCGGAAGAAATAATTCAAGTTGACGTCTTGGAATTTGAACCAACAATTCGTTCGAAACAAGAAATAAATGCCTTATTAGATAAATTTATTCAAGACCAACCAACGATTTCAAAACCAACTCAAGACTTTTTTAATCCGGTTAAAAATGCCAAGCGAAGCCTAGAAGAATCGGAAGATTTGGTAACGGAAACTTTGGCGGAAATTTACTATTTACAAAAGAATTTTACCAAGGCAATTGCGTCTTATGAAAAATTAATTTTGTTATATCCAGAAAAAAAGACTTTCTTTGCAAGTCGAATTGAAAAAATAAGAGAAGAAATTAAAAAAAAGTAGCATGGGATCATTATTGACAATTGTAGTTATTATAGCTTGTATCGGACTAATTCTTTTTGTTTTAGTGCAAAATCCAAAAGGTGGAGGATTAAATGCTGAATTTGGTTCGGCGATTCAATTAGGAGGTGCAAAGCGAACCACAGATATTTTAGAAAAAGGAACTTGGGGATTGGCAATCGCTATCGCAGTGATCTGTTTGGCAATGGCTTCAGGCGGTAATAGCCGTGTAGTCAATCCAGCTGAAGAAGAATTTGGAACGGATGTTAATTCGATTACCACTGACCAACAATCAGGAGCACAACCAGGGCAACCTGCACAACCTGCACAACCTGCAATGCCTGTTGGAATGCCTCCTGCACAATAAGCAGTAAATAATTTCATTTTTAAAATGTCAGTATGTCACTCATGCTGACATTTTTATTTTTGTTTTATGCCTAAAGGTGCTAATTTGTCAAGATTTTCCAAAAAAGAAGGGATGGCACAAAATATGACGGCTATAAAACACAGTTAATATTATCAACTAAAATAAAATAATTATGTTAAAACCATTAGCAGACAGAGTTCTTATTGAAGCTGCACCAGCAGAAGAAAAAACGGCAAGTGGAATTATTATTCCTGACACGGCGAAAGAAAAACCATTAAGAGGAAAAGTAATCGCAGCGGGTCCTGGTAAAAAAGATGAACCGATGACGCTAAAAGTAGGAGACAATGTTCTTTACGGACAATACTCCGGCACTGAAATTAAATTAGATGGCGTAACCTACTTAATGATGCGAGAGTCGGATGTTTATGGCATTCTTTAATGATTTATTCACTCAACTAATTTAGATTAAAATGGCAAAAGAAATTATTTTTGATATTGAAGCAAGAGATCGCCTAAAGAGAGGTGTTGACGCATTGGCAAATGCAGTAAAAATCACATTAGGTCCTAAGGGACGTAATGTGATTATTGACAAAAAATATGGGGCACCACATATCACCAAAGATGGTGTGACCGTTGCAAAAGAAATTGAATTGAGTGATCCAGTTGAAAATATGGGGGCTCAAATGGTAAAAGAAGTTGCTTCAAAAACAGCGGATATTGCTGGCGATGGAACAACAACAGCAACCGTATTAGCGCAGGCGATTATTTCGGCTGGATTAAAAAACGTAGCTGCTGGTGCAAATCCAATGGATTTAAAAAGAGGAATTGACAAAGCCGTTTCGGCGGTAGTTGCTCATTTAAAATCGCAATCGCAAGAAGTTGGTTCGGACAATTCTAAAATTGAACAAATTGCAACGATTTCTGCGAACAACGATAACTCGATTGGGAAGTTAATTGCCCAAGCGATGCAAGCTGTTGGAAACGAAGGTGTAATTACCGTTGAAGAAGCAAAAGGAACAGAAACTGAGGTGAAAGTGGTAGAAGGCATGCAGTTTGATCGTGGTTACCTATCTCCTTATTTCGTGACCAATGCCGAAAAAATGATCGTTGAAATGGATCATCCGTATATCTTAATTTACGACAAAAAGATTTCGAATATTCAAGAGATTTTACCTGTTCTTGAGCCGGTTGCACAAGCTGGTAAATCTTTATTGATCATTGCAGAAGACATTGACGGAACCGCTTTATCGACCTTGGTGATTAACCGATTAAAAGCTGGGTTAAGAATTGCAGCAGTAAAAGCACCTGGATTTGGTGATCGTAGAAAAGCAATGTTAGAAGATATTGCTGTGTTGACTGGTGGAACAGTTATTTCAGAAGAACAAGGGTTAAAATTAGAGAATACTCGAATTGAGCACCTAGGAATTGCTGAAAAAATTGACATTGACAAAGACAATACAACCATTGTAAACGGACAAGGTGTAAAAGAACAAATTGATATGCGTGTTGCTCAAATCAAAGCGCAAATGGAATCAACTACTTCGGATTACGACCGTGAGAAATTACAAGAACGTTTAGCAAAACTTTCTGGTGGTGTGGCTGTGCTTTATGTTGGTGCTGCTACCGAAGTTGAAATGAAAGAGAAAAAAGACCGTGTAGATGATGCTTTATCTGCTACTCGTGCTGCTGTCGAAGAAGGAATTGTGCCTGGTGGAGGCGTTGCTTTGATTCGTGCGATAAGCGCTTTAAAAGATTTAGAAGGAGCAAATGCGGACGAAACAACTGGAATTGCCATTGTCAGAAGAGCGGTTGAAGAGCCATTGAGACAAATTGTAATTAATGCAGGTGTTGAAGGTGCTGTGATTGTGCAAAAAGTTTCAGAAGGAACAGGTGCTTTTGGATACAATGCACGTACCGAAGTTTTTGAAAACTTATTGGATGCGGGTGTAATTGATCCGACCAAAGTAACGCGCATCGCTATTGAAAACGCAGCTTCTATTTCATCTATGTTATTGACCACTGAATGTGTGATTGCCGATATTCCTGAAAAAGATGCAGGCGGACACATGGGCGGCGGAATGCCTGGCGGAATGCCAATGATGTAAATTCGTTTTCTAGACGGGCTGTTTTTCCTTGAATGTAAAATTTTAGATAAAACGGAACGGTTATATAAAAAATCCCACTTTGGTTTTCCAAGGTGGGATTCTTTTTTTGGGGTAGTATTGATGTCAATTTTGTTTATGGGAGATTTTAATAAAAAAAAGAAAACAGGTGTTTTCCCCTCCAAAAAGAAATTGAAAAATAGGCATTTATACTGTTTCGCTCATGCGGTATTGGCGAATTTAATGGTTATCTTGTGGGCGGTTTTTTGGGGAATAAACAAATTGATGGCATATTAAAGATTAAAAATCAATTGAATTTAATTTATTAAAAAACTATTATGACAATAATTGAAATTCAGATTGAAGAAAAAAATAAAATCCTAAAAACCTGAATAAAATCTTGTTATTTTGGGTGAAATAAAATTCTACAAAGTCCCTTTAAACTATTTACCAAACCACCCAAATCAATCATCCAGAAAACCTAATAAGTTTTATCAAGCAGAGTTCCGCGTTAAGGATTGAAGGCATTGTTTGAGCTCTTATTGTCCGCCCTAGCGGCAATAAAGCGAGGCCGGAAAGCCTGACCAGACTGACCGACTTTTAAGAGGGACGGCTGGCAACGCCCAAAAAAAAATCCCCACCCGTAAAGACGCGATACTTCACATCTCATTGACAACCCTAGAAAATCTTACCTATCGTTTTAAAAATAAGCTTAATGTCTAGGAAAAAAGTGCGGTCGTTGATGTATTGGAGGTTGAGGGCCAATTTTTGCGGCATGACTTCGGTGATGTAGGTTTTTTCGGGATCGGAAGCGGCGCCGAGGATGGTTTGTTCGTTGATGAATTGAATGGAAGCGTAATCGGTAAGGCCGGGCAAGGCTTGGAGGACTTTTCGCTGCTCGGGGGTGTACATTGCAACGTATTTAGGTACTTCGGGACGTGGCCCTACCACACTCATTTCGCCTTTGATGATGTTGATTAGTTGGGGCAATTCGTCTAGTTTGGTGCGGCGAATGAAACGTCCCACTTTGGTGATTCTGTTGTCGTTACCGATGGTTAATTGCCCTGCTTTGTCTGAATTTGGGCGCATGGAACGGAATTTTAGCAATTTAAATTCTTTGCCGTTTTTGCCTACCCGCACTTGTTTGTAAAACACGCCTCCCCTACTGTCCGCTAAAATCCATACTGCTAAAAACAGAAGGACTGGCGAAAACAGGAGAAGACAGATCGCCGACGAAAAAATGTCGAATATGCGTTTGGAGCTATTGTACATATTACCCCATAACGGCTTTTACCGCTGCTTTTACGGCTGCCACCACTTGTGCTAAATTTTCATCTGTCAAATTGAAATAAACTGGCAAGGTGATTTCATTTGAATACATGTCCATAGCAACGGGATAATCAGCCATTTTATAACCTCTAGTTTTATACGCCGTTAAAAGTGGCAATGGCTGAAAATGAACGTTTACGGATACTTCTCGGTCAAAAATTCCATGAATAATTTCGTCGCGCTGTGCCTCGGTGGCAGTGGCGATGCGGAGCATGTATAAATGATAAGAGGTTTCTTTTTCGCTGGTATGGTAGGTTGGACAAATGGCCCACGCTTCGTTTTTAAAAGCCTCGTCGTAATAGCTAAATATTTCTTTTCGGCGATCGAGGTTGGATTCGTACCGCGCCAATTCGACCAAACCGATGGCGGCTTGTAGGTCCATCATATTGCATTTAAACCCTGGTTCAACCACATCGTATCGCCAATTTCCACCACCTGCTTTCAATTTTGCCATTGCATCTTTTGACTGGCCGTGAAGTGATTTGATATTTAATTTGCTGTAAATGTCTTCGACATCGAAATTTTCAGGAAGGTTTAGGCAAACGCTGCCGCCCTCTGAAGTGGTTAAGTTTTTAACTGCGTGAAATGAAAATACCGTCACGTCGGTTACACTCCCGTGCATTTTTCCTTTGTACTTTGCACCAATACTGTGCGCTGCATCGGCCATCACTAGGATTCTGCCTAATTGCTGTTGCGGTTCAGAATGCGGCGTAAATTGCGCCACGATTTGAGGTTCACACACTAAGGAATTTATCGCATCATAATCGCATGGATATCCTGAAATATCGACCGGGATAATGGCTTTTGTTTTAGAAGTAATGGCTTTTCGGATATTTTCGACAGAGATATTAAAATCTTTTGGGTCGATATCCACCATGACCGGCGTAGCGCCACAATGAATGACCACATTAGCAGTGGCACAATAGGTATACGCTGGGATGATGACTTCGTCACCCGCTTCAACGCCAAACCAACGCAACACTAATTCCATGCCCGCCGTAGCCGAATTAAAACAAATCGTTTTCCGACAGCCGACGTATTCGGTTAATTGTCTTTCAAACTCTTTGGTTTTAGGGCCGGTGGTAATCCATCCAGATAAAAGTACTTCTGTTACAGCTTCCACTGTAATTTTATCCATTCGAGGGGGTGAAAAAGGAATCATGGTACGTTGTTTTTTACAAAAATACGAAATCTTATTTGTTTAATTTTCTGAGGACAGTAATGTTATGCGTTCAAAAAACTGATTGGCGATGATTTCTCGGTTAAAATGTTGATTGACAAATGCTCTTCCATTCACTCCAAGTTGGCGGGCTTGGTCTTTATCTTGAATTAATTGATGAATAGCTGCCGTAAGTTCCGTCACATTTTCTGGTTCGAAATAATACCCTGCTTTTGCTTGTTCGATAAAGAGTTGGCGAGCTTCTCCGTCCACACCCAAAAGAACGGGAATTTCCATGGAAAGATTTTCGAAGATCTTTGAGGGAATGGCACCCAAAAATAAATCCAGTTTGCGCAAAGGAATAATGGTTGCATCCACTGATTTAAGGACACCGGGCATTTCCTTTTTTGAAATTGCATCCAAAAAGTAGACGTTGGTGAGGTTTTCTTTATTTTTAAGGGAGATGAGTTGGTCTTTTTCTGGTCCACTGCCGATGAAAACAAACTTTACATGCGGGGATTTTTCTAAATTTTTTGCGGCGTGTAAGATGGTTTCTAATCCTTGGGCGATGCCTAGGATGCCGGCATATAAGAAGATAAAATCGGAGGAGGCGAATCCATTCACTTCTCGCCAATTAGAGGGGGGAATGGTTGCAGGATTATAATAGGACAAATCGACCCCATTCGGCAACCAATAGGTTTTAACATCAGGAAATCGTTGGTTGATATTGGCACAAATTCCTTGGGTTTGTCCGGTCACTAAGCTGGCGCGTTTGTAGAGTTTTTTCTCCAAATTATACGCCATTTTTAAGAGGGTTTTATTGTTGACAACGCCTAATTTTTCAGCGCTTTCTGGCCAAAGATCGCTGACATTAAAAATTAATTTCGCTTTCTTTTTTCGCGCCAAACGCATCGCTGAATATCCTAAAAACAGGGGGGGCGATTCGCACAATAAAAAATCAAAATTCCCCAGTTTTTTATTGCCAACGCTTGCACTGGAGCGGACAAAGGAAAAGTAATTTCGCAAGCGGTTCACAATGGATTTACTTTTTGAAACATAAATGGAAGCACGGTGGATTTTTAAGCCTTCCATTTCTTCGTAATGATATTTTTTTCCTTTGTAATCGGGATAAATTTCCATTTGCGGATAATTCGGCATGGCGGTCAAGACAGTGATGTCCACCCCTAATTTATGCAAACGAATTGCTAATTCAAACAATCGATTTTGGGGGGCTCCAACTTCCGGTGGGAAGTATTGTGTCAAAATTAATAGTTTCAGATGTTCGATTTTTAATTAATAGTTCTTTAAAACAAGTATAAAAAGAAAATCGATCCTTTCAGTTAGAAAAGATCGATTTAATGTGTTTTGATTTCAAAAATATTATTTTGCGTAATGAATTGCGCGTTTCTCACGAATAACGGTCACCTTTACTTGTCCTGGATACGTCATTTCATTTTGAATTTTTTGTGAGATCACAAAGGCTAATTCATCCGCACGTTGATCGTTTACTTTTTCACTTTCCACCATCACCCTTAATTCGCGACCCGCTTGAATGGCGTACGAATTGATGACTCCATCAAACCCAAGCGCTGTTGTTTCAAGTTCTTTGATTCGTTTGATGTAAGATTCGGCGATTTCACGACGTGCGCCTGGACGTGCACCTGAAACGGCATCACATACTTGTACAATCGGTGAAATAAGTGTCGTCATTTCAATCTCATCATGGTGAGCTCCGATTGCATTACAAACGTCAGGTTTTTCGCCGTATTTCTCCGCCAATTTCATCCCTAAAATTGCATGTGGCAATTCTGGTTCATCTTCGGAAACTTTACCAATATCGTGCAATAAACCTGCGCGTTTGGCAATTTTTACATTTAATCCAAGTTCAGCCGCCATGATTGAACAAAGGTTGGCTACTTCACGTGAATGTTGCAAGAGGTTTTGTCCATAAGACGAACGGTATTTCATTCGCCCGATCATTCGCATTAATTCAGGATGCAATCCGTGAATTCCAAGGTCGATGCAGGTTCTTCGTCCTGTTTCAATAATTTCTTCGTTTAACGATTTTCGAGTTTTTGCAACTACTTCTTCAATTCGCGCCGGGTGGATTCGACCATCCGAAACTAATTGATGTAAAGATAAACGAGCCACCTCTCTTCGAACAGAATCAAAACACGACAAAACAATTGCTTCTGGGGTATCATCCACAATAATTTCAACACCTGTAGCTGCTTCGAGGGCTCGGATATTTCTACCTTCACGACCGATAATTCGCCCTTTCATTTCATCGCTTTCAATTCGGAAAATTGATACGGCATTTTCAACCGCTTGTTCGGTTGCTACACGCTGAATAGTTTGAACGACAATTTTCTTGGCTTCGCTTGAAGCGGTGATTTTTGCTTCGTCCACGATTTCTTTGATGTAACCCATTGCCTCGGTTCTTGCCTCGTCTTTCAACGCTTCCATCATCGTTGTTTTAGCTTCTTCTGGCGAGTATCCAGAAATTTTCGCTAATTCATTCACTTGTTTTTGGTGTAATTTGATGATTTCATTTTTCTTTGCTTCAATCAAATCTAACCGCACTTTCACCTCATCATTCAATCCTTCAATTACCTTTTCTTTCCGATTTGCATCTTCGAGTTGTTGGTTGAGTTTTTTCTCTTTACTTTTGATTTTATCTTCTAAACTTTGAACGTTTCGTTCGCGGTTTCTTACTCCTTTTTCGTGTTCGTCTTTTAGTTGTAAAAAACGCTCTTTTGCTTGTAAAATTTTATCTTTTTTGATTGATTCACCTTCGTCTTCCGCCTTTTTTAAAATGGTGTCTGCTTTGGATTTTAGGATACTTTTTTGGATGATAAAAACGGCGATGCCTCCAATTACTACACCAATGACTGATCCAATAATAATACTAGTAGGTTCCATACGTAATAAATATATAATAAGTTAATAGTCTCTCTCTCCACAGTCGTGGTCACCTCACCAAGTGAATGGAACTAGAAAATTATCGAATAAGCTAATCTTTTTTATTGATCTTTTCAATAATCTTTCGCAAATCGTTATTGAAAGTGGTAAAATCAGGAGAAGCGTCTGTGGGAGTGACACCGTTTTGCTGCACTGCAATTTGTAATGAAGTCATCGCTAATAAATCCTGCATATCCTTTACCGCATAACTACCTTGCAGCTTTTGAATATTCGAGTTTATGCGATCCGCAGCATTACGAATGACTACCTCTTCCTCCTTATTTATTGTTAAAGGATAAGTCCTTCCTGCGATGATGATCTTTAGAGCTATCTTATCCATTTTTATCTACACTTTAAGCAACGAAATACATCTATCTATTTCCTTCACCATTTCACCAATTTTGAATTTAAGATCCTCCTGATTTTCGTTCGGAGCTGCTTGCTTCAACAATTCAATCTCTGTATTCAACAGCGCATTTTCGTCATTTTTTTGACTCAATTGCCCTTTCAATGCACTAATCTCTTCTACTTGTTCAATTACCTTATTATTTAATTCGTTTAAATTTGATAATAAGTCGGTTACTTTGGCATCTAATACTTCGAGTAATGCTTTTGTCTCTGACATGTTTAAATCTACTTTCAAAATAGTGTTGACAAAAGTACGATTCTGAAAGGCAATTTCAAAGGATTTGTAGATGAATTATTAAAAACCATTTTTTAATAATAATATCCGAATCGAAGTCATTGTCAAAAATAGTGTTTAATTTTACCCTGTCAGACCTAATAGATAACCTATAAATGAAGTATTTCACCCTCGCAATCGTCCTTGTTCACTCAACGATTTATGCTCAAATTTATACGCCTAAAAACATCGATTATGCGTCGTACGAATTTTCATCACCGCTAAAAATTAAGTTAGAAATGTCGGATAATTATGGTGAAATTCGTTCGAATCATTTTCACAGCGGCATCGATTTTAAAACGCAAGAAAAAATTGGCCTTGATATAATTGCGATGGAGGATGGGTATATTTCTCGCTTATTAATTTCTCCTTTTGGGTATGGAAATGCGCTTTACATCGATCATAAAAATGGGTTGACAAGTGTCTATGGCCACCTCGATCATTTTAATCATTTTTTAGATTCGTTGGCCTATTCCTTTCAAAAAAACGCAGAATGTTTTGCCATTGATACTTTACTTTTAAGCGATTCTATTTTTGTCCAAAAAGGACAAGTGATTGGCTTTTCTGGAAACTCAGGAAATTCATTTGGCCCCCATTTGCATTTTGAAATTCGGGAGACAATCACCGAAGAAACCATTAATCCACTTCTGTTTAACTGTTTTAGAGATAAAATTGTCGATCATTTACCTCCGTTAATGAATGGGGTAAAAGTGTACGCGATTTCTGATAAGGGATATTTAATTCCGGGCAAATCGGCTTATTATCCGTGTACACTTCGGGGCGAAAAATGGGTAGTAAATGAAAATAAGCCACTTGATTTGAGGCGTTTGAAAGTGGGAAATGGAAAAATCGGCATCGCATTTCAAACCGGTGATCAACTTGATTCAACTACAAGTTTGTATGGAATTTATCGCAGTACGCTTCAAAAAGATAGTCTTCTTATCCACGAACAACGAATGGATTACCTAAATTTTGATCAAAGCAAGTTCCTGAATTCGCACATTGATTATTATGAATACGTGCAGGGCAAACGGAAATTACAAAAGAATTTTATTTCGGTCATTAACCCCATGGAGATTTATCCAGTTTCCAATGGGCGATTGGCATACGAAAACTGCGCAGGCGAATATCTTTACACCGCGATGGATCTATTTGGAAATTCTACTTCACTTAAATTTGAGTTGAGTGCGCCAGAGGCCCTTTCTACTGCTAATCCATTAGAGGGATCGACCAATTATTTATTTCCTGATTCGGTAAATGTCTTTAAACGGAATAATTTTGAAGTTTTGCTAGAAATTGGGTCCTTTCACGAACCGCTTCAATTGGTCTTTAAGGAGGAAAAAAGCACAAAATACATTACCTCCATTTTCCATTTTTGTGAAACAAGTATTCCTATCCGCAGTGCTATTGACATTCGTATAAAACTCCCTGAATTACGAACAGGATTGCCATTGCATAAAATGGTGGTGGCTCGGGTGACTGACAAAGGAGAATTGATTTATGTTGGTGGAAAATATGAAGATGGCTGGATGACGGCATCTTCGAAATATTTTGGGAATTTTACTGTTGCTTACGACACGTTAGCGCCTGTCGTTAAACCCCTCGATTTTGCAGAAAATAAAGTAATTACCAATTTCACCACCTTAGAGTTGAGTATCACAGATAATTTGTCAGGAGTCGTTGAATACAAGGCTTATTTAAATGGGAATTGGGTGTTGATGCGATACGATAGCACGAAAAAACGCTACATCATTCCTTTAGACGAACGAAGTAAACCTTATTTAGAAACTGGAAAAAATCGCTTAAGAATTGTCGCCACCGATGCAAAATATAACCAAGTTGAAAAAGTTTATACGTTGAATTTTTAATTGAAATTTTGCCCTTGAACGACTTATTTTCTTAATTTTTAGTTAAATTCCATTGAAAAAAGAGAAGATGTTAGTTTAGACAAAATAATACGCTTAATTTTATCTAATCATGAGTAATCGAAATTTGCGCCGTGTTATTTTATTAGGAATTGCATCGATCCTAAGTATCTTAACTATTCAATTTTTCTGGATCAAAAAAAACATAGAATTTCAAGAAAAAAACACGTCAATTTTACACAAACAAGACAGTTTAAATCAAGTTCGATTTAGCCATCAAGTGACGATCGCCTTAAAAAAAGTGGCCGATGAAATTCAACGGATTAATCAAGAACCTGGGAATTTGTATGGAAATGTCAAACAACTAAAGCCCAATTATTTCACGGTTGAATTGCAAGACACCCTTTTGCCATTTCTTTTGGAAACCCTTCTGAAAAACGAGTTTTATCACCATAATATCACCGAAGATTTTCAATACGGGATTTACGATTGTTTTTCTGACAGCATAATTTACGGCGATTATATTCGTTTTGTTGGCGATTCGGCATTTACAAATGGCCCATTCAAAGAAAGTGAAAGTTATATCAAAGAAAATAACCTTCAGTTAAAATTAGATTCAGATCTTCATTATTTTTCGGTGGTTTTTCCGAATGTGGAGCAAACCATGATAACCGTTTCGCCTAATGATGTCACTCCTTGGTATTATCTCTTTGCTATTATTCTTTTTGTCATCGTCTTTTTTGGCTTTTCGATTTCTGTCATTCTTAAACAAAAAAAATTGTCTGAAATTAAAAATGACTTTATCAATAACATGACACACGAGCTCAAAACACCCATAGCCACCATTGGAATTTCGAGCGAGACGTTGATGAATCTGAATCCTGAAAATTCGAAAGATAAATTGCTCCGTTATGCGAGCATTATCTACAAAGAAAACAAACGCCTCGAATCGCAAGTGGAGAAAGTGTTAAATGTGGCCAACTTAGACCGAACAGACATTGTCTTGAAAAAGGAATTTTTTGACCTCCATGAAATCATCGAAGAATCGAAAGATAATTTTGAATTTAATCAATTAGAAGAGTTAGGGGGACACATCACCCTCGAATTAAATGCGAGTGAATCTGTGATTAATGCAGACATTGTGCATGTGAACAATATCGTCAATAATTTAATTGACAATGCCATAAAATATTGCGATAAAGTACCCGCAATTGTTATTTCAACGGCAATTAACAAAGGCAAAATTGTGCTCAGCGTAAAAGACAATGGAAAAGGAATTTCAAGAGATAATCAAAAGTACATATTTGACAAATTTTACCGCGTGCCAACTGGAAATCTGCACGATGTAAAAGGTTTTGGTTTGGGATTATTTTATGTTAAAACCATTGTCGAAGAACACGGTGGAACGATTCAAGTAAAAAGTATTTTAGGAAAAGGAAGTGAGTTTATTGTGACATTTCCCTTAAATTTAAACAAATAACACCTTGGTTATGAGTAAAAAAATTAAAATTTTATTGGTTGAGGATGATTTTAACCTCGGTTTCGTTATTCAAGATCAATTAAAAATTGAAGGCTATTCGGTTTCCTTGTGTTCGGATGGGATGGAAGGATTAAAAAAATTCAACGAGGATGTTTTTCACTTGTGTATTTTAGATGTGATGATGCCTAAAAAGGATGGATTTTCCTTGGCGCAAGACATTCGTAAAATCAATACTGAAATTCCTATTCTATTTTTGACCGCTAAAAATCAAGTCGAGGATCGGGTGGCAGGTTTTAAAGCGGGGGGAGATGATTACCTCACCAAACCTTTTAGCACTGAAGAATTTTTATTACGTGTTCGCGCCATTTTAAAAAGAGTGAATCTACTTGAACCTGTGGTCGTTGAAACGCTTTTTAACTTGGGTAACCTCGTGTTTGACAGCGAGAATTATAAAATTACCAGTGTGGATGGAGAAGAACAGAAACTCACAAAAAAAGAGTCTAAAATCTTACTTTTATTAGTTCAAAATAAAAACAAAGTACTTACACGTGATATTGTTCTAAATGCCGTTTGGGGGCAAGATGATTATTTTGTTGGCAGAAGTTTAGATGTTTTTATCACAAAACTGCGGAAATACCTCAAAAGTGAAGAAAATGTTATCATTAATAACATTCATGGGGTGGGATTTAAATTAGAAATTAATGAATAATTCACCGATTTCGTGGAGTGATTTTGATAAAATTGAGATGCGCGTAGGCACGATTGAACATGCCGAATTTTTTGAAAAAGCGCACAAACCAGCTTATCAACTAGTAATTAATTTTGGTGACTTGGGCATGAAAAAATCATCCGCCCAACTCACTAAAAATTACCAAGCCTTCGAATTAATTGGAAAGCAAATCGTGGCGGTGGTTAATTTTCCACCCAAAAAAATTGCCAATTTCATGAGTGAATGCCTTGTTTTAGGGGCTGTAGATGGTGAATTTGTGACACTTCTCTCCCCTACTTCTCCAATCAAAAATGGACTGCGGATTACATAATCAATGAATATTTCTACTTTTGTACCAAATTTATAACACATGAAAAATTACCTTATTTTAAGTATTTTATTGGCAAGTGGTCTTGTTTTGACCCAATGTGGAAACACCGACAAAACAGTTTCTACCGAAAAAACGGGCAGTAGTCTTGCTTTTAATGGGGTCGATCGTGGCGAATATATTCTTTATGGTCATTCAGATTTGAATGCTAAAGGAGAGATCAATACGTTACAACAAATGAATGAAACCTTGCAAGCAACAGGTGTATTTGAAGGTAAGATTGCCATTACAATCAACGAAGTGTGCAAAAAAGCAGGGTGTTGGATTACTTTTGACAACGAAGGAAAAGATCCAGTTCGCGTATTTTTCAGAGATCATTTTACCATACCTACCGCAACACCTTCGGGAACTTCAGCGATATTATTAGGAATTGCCAACCAAGATACCTTAACGGTAGAATTTCAAAAACATTTATTGGATGATGCGGTGGAAGCGGGTAAAAAAGTAGAGCAAGCTGCTTACGATGCAATCGCAGAAGACATTATCGAACTAACATTTGACTGTGAAGCGATTTTGGTGAAAAAACCATAGGTTCATAAATCACTCACTTATTACAGAAAGAATTTTAGCGGTTGCACCTAACCTTGCGAGCATAAAATCGCGCACTTTTTGGCTTTGATCTTCATGACTTAGTTTTGAAAACAGGGTTGAAAATTCATCGGCATTATGCACTGAAAATCCGATTCCTGCTTCGATAAATTCGGTTGCTTCATAAAATTTGGAGAATTTATTTCCAAAAATTACGCATACATTAAAAGCCGCAGGTTCTAAAATATTGTGTAATCCTTTTCCAAAGGCACCGCCAACGTAGGCAAGATTGGCATATTGGTATACATTCATCAACATACCAACATTGTCAATGATAAGTATTTGAGCATCTGAAGACCCATTTGCTAAGTTAGAATACCTCACACTCTTTTTCGTAAAAATGCGTTCGATGTCTTGAACGCGGTCTTCGCTCACCTCGTGAGGTGCGATGATTACTTTCCACTCAAAATCAGGATGATTGATGGTGTCTTTTAATACCGCATCATCCGCTGCCCAAGATGAACCGACGACCAACACTTTTGAGCCATTAATAAAAGCTTCGATGGCAGGATAGGCTTGCACATTTTTCGCATTTCCAAGCACCCGATCGTAACGCGGATCACCTGCTAAAATTCCTTTCACTTTAATTGTTTTTAATAAGTCGAGTGATTTTAAATCTTGGACAAAAACTTGGTCAAATGCATGTAAAACCGACTGCATAAATCCACCATAAGGTTTAAAAAACAGTTGATTTTTTCGAAATACCGCCGCTACCGAATAAACCCGAGATCCTTGCTTTTTTGCTTCAAAAATGTAGGTAGCCCAAAACTCATACTTCACAAAAAAAACCTGATCGGGTTTGATTTTAGCCAAAAATCGCGCAACATTCTTATTCGTTTCTCGAGGGAGATACGTTACCAAATCGGCGAGGGCATAATTTTTTCTAATTTCATATCCCGAAGGAGAAAAAAAAGTCACAACAATTTGGCAATCTCGTTGATTTTTCAACGCTTCGATGAGCGGACGTCCTTGTTCAAACTCTCCTAAACTTGCACAATGAAACCAATAAAGAGGCTTTTCAGTTCGTTGCCAATTATCAAGGTGTTCCCACACCATTTTCCGCCCTTGCATCCAACGTTTTGCTTTGGGATTCCACAACGAAGCCAACCGAATGAGAAAACAATATCCTCGAACACCAAATAAATAAACCCAACCCATTAATCGTAATAAAATTCACCCCGCGTTCGCTGAGCAATTGGGATGATCCAACCAACTTTAAGTGAATTCAACAAATCCAATCGCAGATCAGTTTCTGTGCCTCCGGTATCAAAATTATAGCTCCGCATGTTAACGGTAAAACCTTGCACAAATTCAAAACCACCATAAAAACGAATTAAGCGAAAATTTGATTGAAAAAGATAACCAACAAATTGTCGAGTCGAAAAACCCATCGACAATTTATCATAACCTTTTCGATAATCCCCTTCTAATTGGGGAACCACATCGTATAAACTTTCAATCCGAATTTTATGCGCCATGAATCCTAGACCACCTGAAACCCAAATCCCCGAATTGGCATTATTTCCAAAACGGGTAAATACGTATCCAACCGAAGCATGCGTCGTCAATCCCCTGAATAAATACAAAATATTTGCTGGCTCACCAGCATAGGAAGTTATTTGCCCTGAGCTATTGTAAAGATTGGAAAAAATAGCTGTATCTTTAAATGTTTTTCCAAAAACAAAGCTCGAATTAAGTCCAAAAATTAAATTGCTTTTTAATTTATATTCAATATCTAGGCCAATTGAACTATTAAAACCCCATCGATTTGCTAAATCACCGCTCGTAAAGTTCGCCTTATAATTCGCTCCAACAATAAGAGTATTCCGAGACGAATCTCGCATATTCGTTTGAGCAAACGAGAAACTCGACAAAAAGCAAACAATTATTACTACAATTCTCATAGTACAAATTTAAAAAAAGCCTAGCAAAGAAACGCTTAAAAGCAGATATTATTGGCTATATTTGCCAAGTTTAAGAAATTGTTAATAATTATTCCTGTATGAAGCAAATACAAATGGTTGATTTGATTTCTCAATATGAGCAAATTAAACCTCAAATTCAAACTGCATTGGAAGATGTCATGTCGAAAGCACAGTTCATTAATGGACCAGAAGTGAAAGAATTCCAAGCTGAATTGGAACAATATTTAGCAGTTAACCATGTGATTCCTTGTGCAAACGGCACAGACGCGCTTCAAATTGCTATGATGGCAATTGGTTTAAGGCCCGGTGATGAAGTGATCACTGCAAATTTTACGTATGTGGCAACTGCAGAAGTAATTGCTTTACTTGGGCTTTCTCCGGTGTTGGTAGATGTTTATCCTGATACATTTGATATTGATGTTGAAGCAATTGAGCGTGCGATCACGCCTAAAACAAAAGCCATTGTACCTGTTCATTTATTTGGGCAATGTGCCAATATGGAAGCGATCATGAGTTTGGCGAAAAAACACAACCTCTTTGTCATCGAAGATAATGCCCAAGCAATTGGGGCTGAATATACTTTCTCTGATGGAACAGTTAAAAAAGCTGGAACCATCGGAACAGTAGGATGTACTTCATTTTTTCCTTCAAAAAACCTTGGTTGTTATGGGGATGGTGGCGCAATTTTCACCAATGACAGCGACCTAGCCGCTAAAATTAAAATTATTGCCAACCACGGACAATCAACTTTATACATTCATGATTCAATTGGGGTAAACTCGCGATTGGACAGTATGCAAGCGGCTGTTTTACGCATCAAATTGAGAGATTTGGACAATTATGCGGTTGGAAGAAATAGAGCAGCTAGTTATTATGATACCGCTTTTGCCAACAACTCTAAAATTAAAACGCCGGCGCGTGCAAAAAACACAAACCATGTCTTTCATCAATACACCATGCAATTAGATTCAAGTATTGACAGAGCTGAATTGCGCACTGCATTAAGTGAAAAAGGAATTCCTGCGATGATTTATTATCCAATTCCACTACACATGCAAAAAGCTTATTCAGATCCAAGATACAAAGCAGGCGATTTTCCTGTGACCGAAAAATTATGTGCTTGTGTCATTTCATTGCCGATGCACCCGCTTTTGGATGACGAACAATTAAAATATATCACGGACGCAGTAAACGCACTTGTTCAATGAAAAGAATTGCTGTAATAGGCTCTGGATACGTAGGATTGGTGACAGGGACCTGTTTTGCGGAAACAGGCAACAATGTAATATGTGTTGATATCGACCAGGAAAAAGTGTTGAAAATGCAAAATGGGATTGTACCTATTTACGAACCACATTTGGACACCATTTTCGAACGAAACATCCGTGAAGAACGCTTAACATTTACCACTGATTTAAAAAGTGCGGTCGATGCTTCGGAAATCATCTTTTTAGCTTTGCCGACGCCTCCTGGTGAAGATGGTTCGGCGGATTTGAGTTACATTTTAGGAGTAGCGGAGGCATTAGGCAAAATCATGTCTTCGTATAAGGTAATTGTAGATAAATCGACAGTGCCAGTTGGCACGGCAGAAAAAGTTCACGCAGCAATCTTAAAACATGCAAAAGTTGAATTTGACGTTGTTTCTAATCCTGAATTTCTAAGAGAAGGGTTTGCTGTGGATGATTTTTTAAAACCTGATCGGGTGGTGATTGGTACACGTTCCGAACGGGCAAAAACAGCAATGAAAGAATTGTATAAACCATTTGTAAGACAAGGGAATCCAATACTTTTTATGGATGAAAAATCGGCCGAATTAACCAAATATGCCGCCAATTCATTTTTAGCCACCAAAATCACCTTCATGAATGAAATCGCAAATTTTTGCGAATTAGTAGGTGCGGATGTGGATGCGGTAAGAATTGGAATTGGCTCGGATACACGAATTGGAAAACGGTTTTTATTTCCAGGAATTGGTTACGGCGGAAGTTGTTTCCCAAAAGATGTTCAAGCCTTGGTAAAATCTGGAAAAGAAGTTAATTATAATTTTGAAATTATTGATGCGGTATTGCGTGTAAACGATGTGCAAAAACTTCGGTTAGTTGAAAAATTAAAAAACCACTATGGTTCTTTAAAATCGAAACACTTTGCCCTTTGGGGATTAGCGTTTAAACCAGATACAGATGACATTCGCGAAGCACCCGCTTTATATATCATTGATGCCTTGCTTTCAGAAGGAGCTACAATATGTGCTTTTGATCCCGAAGCCATGGAAAATGTGAAAAAAATCTATGGAAGTAAAATCACTTTTGTAGAGAATCAATACCATGCGCTAGAAAACAGTGATGCATTATTAATCGCCACTGAATGGGGAGCATTTAGAAATCCAGATTTTGATCGAATCAAATCAACCCTTAAATCACCGAAGATTTTTGACGGGAGAAATTTATTTGACTTGGAAGAAATGAATGGTAAAGGTATTTATTACGAAAGCATTGGTCGTGAAACGGTTTTAAGTTAAGATGGGAAAAAGAAAAAAAATATTAATCACGGGCGCTGCGGGGTTTTTAGGATCTCATTTATGTGATCGGTTTGTAAAAGATGATTACCATGTAATTGCGATGGACAACCTTATTACTGGACGTTTAAAAAATATTGAACATCTTTTCCCTCTTGAGAACTTTGAATTTTATAACCACGATGTCAGTAAATTTATTCATATTCCTGGCGAATTGGATTATATCCTCCATTTTGCCTCCCCTGCCAGCCCGATTGATTACCTTAAAATTCCAATTCAAACCTTAAAAGTAGGTTCGTTAGGAATTCACAATTGTTTGGGATTGGCAAAAGTAAAAAATGCCCGATTGATGATTGCATCGACCTCTGAGGTATATGGCGATCCGCAAGTACATCCGCAAACGGAAGAATATTGGGGACATGTTAATCCTATTGGTCCACGCGGTGTCTATGACGAGGCGAAACGATTTCAAGAAGCAATTACGATGGCGTATCATACCTTTCATCAGGTTGAAACTAGAATTGTAAGGATTTTTAATACCTACGGACCTCGAATGCGCTTAAATGATGGAAGAGTTTTACCTGCCTTTATTGGACAAGCATTAAGAGGTGAAGATTTAACGGTTTTTGGCGATGGCTCTCAAACCCGGTCTTTTTGTTATGTAGATGATTTGGTAGAAGGGATTGTGAGATTATTACATTCTGACTATGTTTATCCTGTAAATATTGGAAATCCAAACGAAATTACCATTCGTGATTTTGCCGAAGAAATTATTCAATTAACGGGCACCAGTCAAAAAGTAATTTATCAGAATTTACCTTTAGACGATCCAAAACAGCGTCAACCGGACATTACAAAAGCGAGAGAACTTTTGAATTGGGAACCAAAAATTGACCGTGCCGAAGGATTAAAACGAACCTACGCATATTTTAAAAGCCTGACTTTGGCGGAATTAAATGAGAAGGATCATTATAATTTTGATAAATACATCATTAAATAAGCTCGACAAGTGATAAAATTAATTAACACCAACTGCGTAAATACTCTTAACCACTAACTTATGGCAACATTTTTCGCACATGAATCGGCCTACATTGACGAAGGTTGTAAAATCGGAGATGATACTAAAATTTGGCATTTTTCGCATGTAATGGCTGATTGTGTGATTGGTAAAGGATGTAATATTGGTCAAAATGTTGTAATATCGCCGAATGTAGTTTTGGGGAACAATGTAAAAGTTCAAAACAATGTCTCCATTTATACAGGAGTAATTTGTGAAGATGACGTGTTTTTAGGCCCTTCGATGGTGTTCACGAATGTAATGAATCCAAGGAGTGCAGTAAATAGACGTAACCAATATTTGGAAACTCTCGTTAAAAGGGGAGCGTCAATAGGGGCAAATGCTACGATTGTTTGTGGTAATCCTATCGGAGAATACGCATTTATTGGCGCAGGATCGGTAGTAACGAAGGAAGTGCCTGATTATGCATTGATTGTGGGGAATCCAGCAAAACAAATTGGTTGGATGAGTAGTTTTGGACACCGATTGGCATTTGATGAAAAAAATGAAGCGACTTGCCCAGAAAGCAATGAACGCTATAAATTAGAAAATAATAAAGTAACACGAATAGCATGATCAAAGAAGATCAAAAAGTAAAATTTGCTATTGTTGGCTGTGGTCATATCGGCAAAAGACACGCCACCATGGTGCAACGAAACGACGAATCTGAATTAATCGCCATGGTTGACATCAGAGATAAATCGGAATTAGGAATGGAAGATTTTGAAGGTGTTCCGTTTTTCAATACGATTGAAGATTTGATGAACAGCTGTTTACTATTTGACGTGGTAAACATTTGTAGTCCAAACGGGTTGCATTCGGACCAAGCGCAAATTGCCTTGTCACACAGCCACCACGTGGTTTGTGAAAAACCGATGGGCTTGTCTAAAGATGGTTGTGAAAGTGTTATTTATACGGCATTACAACATTCAAAACAAGTGTTTTGTGTGATGCAAAACCGCTATTCTCCTCCATCTGTATGGATTAAAGAAGTGATCGAAAATCAACTCATGGGGGAGATTTATATGGTTCAATTGAACTGTTATTGGAACCGTGATGATCGTTATTACAAAAAAGGAAATTGGAAAGGAACTGCTGATTTGGATGGCGGAACACTTTTCACTCAATTTTCACATTTTATTGATATTATGTATTGGTTATTTGGAGATATTTCTAATATCCAAGGAAAATTCGCCGATTTCAGTCACCAACATTCGACCGATTTTGAAGATTCAGGCTTTGTAAGTTTTGATTTTATTAAAGGCGGAATGGGAAGTTTAAATTATTCAACTTCAGTTTGGGACTCCAATCTTGAAAGTTCAATGACCATTATTGGAAGCAAAGGAAGTGTAAAAATTGGTGGGCAATATATGAACGAAATTGAGCATTGCCATATCGAAAATTATGTGATGCCAGAACTTGCTCCATCCAATCCAGCCAATGATTATGGTGCTTACAAGGGTTCAGCTGCTAACCATCATTACATTATTGAAAATGTTGTAGATTCTTTAAAAGGAAGAAAAAAACCTACAACCAATGCATTAGAGGGGCTGAAAGTGGTAGAGATTATTGAACGTATTTACGCTGTTAGAAATAAACACCTCGAAAAATAAAGATTAACCATGAACGAAAACATTTACGAAAAACTCGTTAACAAAGAAACAAAACTTGCCGTTATCGGGTTGGGCTATGTTGGATTACCAATTGCAATTGAATTTGCACGAAAAATTGATGTCATCGGTTTTGACATTAATGAAAAACGTGTGGAAATGATGAAAAATAAAATCGATCCAAGCAACGAGTTAGAAGCTTCAGATTTTGAGGGTTGTAGTATAAAATTTACTGCTAATACAGAAGATTTAAAAGCAGCTACCTTTTTTATTGTTGCTGTTCCTACACCAATTGATCCTAGTAGATTACCAGATCTTACTCCACTTTTGAGTGCAAGTAAAACCGTTGGATTGGCACTAAAAAAAGGAGATTATGTAGTGTATGAATCAACTGTGTATCCGGGCTGTACAGAGGAAGATTGCATTCCAGTTTTAGAAAGTGTGTCTGGCTTAAAATTTATGGATGATTTTAAGGTAGGTTATTCTCCTGAGCGAATCAATCCAGGCGATAAAGAACATACTTTGAGTTCAATTGTGAAAATATCTTCAGGATGCGATCCTATTTCGGCCGAGCACATTGCAAAAACGTATGAATTGGTGGTTGAAGCTGGGATTCACCGTGCTGCTTCTATTAAAGTTGCTGAGGCTGCAAAAATTATTGAGAACACACAACGTGATGTAAACATTGCATTGATCAACGAACTTTCGATTATTTTTAACCGTTTAGGGATCAATACGTATGATGTTTTAGAAGCTGCTGGGACAAAATGGAATTTCTTAAATTTCAAACCTGGTTTGGTTGGTGGACATTGTATTGGTGTCGATCCATATTATTTAACGCACAAAGCGAAACAATTAGGTTATCATGCGAAAATCATCAATTCTGGACGTTATGTCAATGATTCGATGGGTTTTTATGTCGCAAAACAAGCGGTGAAGAAAATGATTGGACATGGAAAAAACCCAATGGAATCAAAAGTTTTGATTATGGGAGCTACCTTTAAAGAAGATGTGAGCGATATTCGAAATTCTAAAATTGTGGATGTGATTAGCGAATTGCAATCATTCGCTTGCTCGGTAGATATAATCGATCCGCACGCAGATACAGAGGAACTATTTCACGAATATGGGTTTAGATTAAAAGAAAATCCAACGAATGATTACGATGCGATTATTGTTGCCGTCAACCATAGAGAATATTCCAAATTTACCGAGGCCGATTTTAAAGGGATGATGCGCGATGACAAAGGAATTATCATCGATTTAAAAGGAATTTATCGCCATATCATAACAAATATCGATTATTGGAGTTTATAAGCACTAGATGGAGTTTTCTAAACATATTTTAATTACAGGTGGAGCCGGTTTTATCGGCTCTCATCTTGTCCGCCTATTTGTACGAAAGTACCCGACGTACAAAATTTATAATTTGGATGCGCTTACGTACGCGGGGAATTTAGAAAACATCAAAGACCTTGAAAACGAACCGAATTATCACTTTATTAAATGTGACATTCGCGATAAAGAAAGGTTAAATCGACATTTTGTCGAAAATCAAATCACGGACGTTATTCATTTAGCCGCCGAATCACACGTCGATCGTTCGATTAGTGGCCCTATGGATTTTATTACAACCAATATTGTTGGTACCGCAACGTTGTTAGAAGTTGCACGGAATTATTGGGAAGGAAGTAACCATGTTTTTCACCATGTTTCGACGGACGAAGTATTTGGATCATTGGGCGCAGAAGGTTTTTTTACGGAAGATACCAAATACGATCCTCGCAGTCCATATTCGGCTTCAAAAGCGAGTTCGGATCATTTGGTGAGCGCTTATTTTCATACCTATAAATTACCCATCAAAATCTCTAATTGTTCCAACAATTACGGATCGTATCAATTTCCTGAAAAGTTGATTCCTTTGATGATCAACAATATCAAAAACAAAAAACCGCTGCCTGTTTATGGCAAGGGTGTAAATGTGCGCGATTGGTTGTGGGTTGAAGATCATGCCCGAGCTATTGACACGATTTTTCATATTGGAAAAGTAGGTGAAACTTACAATGTGGGCGGTTGGAATGAGTGGAAAAACATTGACGTCGTGCTTCTTTTATGCGAAATCATGGATGAACTCCTGGTGCAACCAAAAGGTACCGCTGCGGAATTAATCACTTACGTTACCGACCGAGCAGGACACGATTTAAGGTACGCCATTGATTCATCCAAAATCAAAAACGACCTACAATGGGAACCCAGCATTACATTCGAAGAAGGCCTCAGAAAAACCGTTGAATGGTATTTAGCCAACGAAAAATGGGTGAACGAAATCACCTCTGGAGCTTATAAGGATTATTATCGGGTGCATTATGGGGGGTGATGTTGGATTTGAAGGAGAGTTTATTTATTATACCGAATTCTCAATTCGAGTTTTTACACATTAATCCCTTGAAAACTATAATTTAAAAACTTACTTTTTTGGGGGTTCGGTTGTCGCAGATCATTAAAATATCGACACAATTTTTTCGCTCACATTGCACTGGAAATTCCTTACTTTTATTCGTCTGACAATCTATTCTAGTCGCTAACATCCTTTTTATCGTTAATAAAATTCAAAAGCACACCATACAATTCTTTCAAATTGTTTTTTTCTTAGTTACAGAAAAAAAAATTATTTAGTTGTGAATTGGAATTGCGAATCAAATCAACACGAATACTGTTTTCAGGCGATTAAACCATAATCAAGCGGCTAATCATCAAGATTTTTTTAGCTTTGCACTTTTTATTTCAGAAATATGATTTCAGTAGATGCTTTGGCAGTTGAATTTAGTGGGGCGACCTTGTTTAGCGATGTTTCATTTGTAATTAACGAAAATGACAAAATCGCCTTAATGGGTAAAAATGGTGCGGGTAAATCAACCATTATGAAAATTATTGCGGGGGTTTCTAAACCAACGCGTGGTAATGTGCGCTCGCCTCAGGATACTGTCATTGCTTATTTACCTCAGCATTTGCTTACGGAAGATAAAAGCACTGTTTTTGAAGAAACGGCAAAAGCGTTTAAACACGTTTTTGAAATGCAAGCCGAAATGGATGCGCTGAACAAAGCATTGGAAACTCGAACTGATTACGAGTCGGAAGAGTACATGAAAATTATTGAGAAAGTAACTGAATTAGGGGAAAAATTTTACGCTATTGAAGAGGTGAATTATGATGCCGAGGTTGAAAAAGCTTTGCAAGGTTTAGGATTTAAGCGTGAAGATTTTACCAAATTAACCAGCGAATTTAGCGGCGGTTGGCGAATGCGAATTGAATTGGCGAAAATTCTTCTTCAAAAACCGGATTTGATTTTGTTGGATGAGCCTACCAATCACTTGGACATTGAATCGGTGGTGTGGTTAGAGGATTTTTTGTTGAACAAAGCCAAAGCGGTGATGGTTATTTCGCATGATAAGGCATTTATTGATGCGATAACGAACCGTACCATTGAGGTGACCATGGGTCGAATTTATGATTACAAAGCGAATTATTCACATTATTTGCAATTACGTGAAGAAAGACGAGCGCAACAATTAAAACAATATTTAGAGCAACAAAAAGTAATTGCCGATATTCAAGGTTTTATCGACCGATTTAAAGGTACTTATTCTAAAACCAACCAAGTGAATTCGCGTGAGCGGATGTTGGAAAAAATTGTTCCAATTGAGATTGATGAAATTGATACATCTTCGTTGAAATTACGCTTTCCCCCTGCCCCACGTTCGGGCGATTATCCTGTAACGGCTATCGGACTTTCCAAATCGTATGACGACCATGTGGTGTTTAAAGACGCAAACCTGTCGATTGCGCGAGGTGAAAGGGTGTCGTTTGTTGGGCGAAATGGCGAAGGAAAATCTACCATGATTAAAGCGATTATGGGTCAGATTGATTTTGAAGGTAAATGCGACCTTGGACACAATGCAAAGGTTGGTTATTTTGCTCAGAATCAAGCAGCTTTGATGGATCCAGAATTAACCGTTTTTCAAACTGTGGATCAAGTGGCGGAAGGTGATATTCGAACCCAAATAAAAAATATTTTAGGCCGATTTATGTTCAGCGGGGATGGTATTGACAAAAAAGTGGGTGTTTTATCAGGTGGTGAACGGACCCGTTTGGCGATGGTGAAACTCTTGCTTGAACCGGTGAATTTATTGATTCTGGATGAGCCGACCAATCATTTGGACATTCGATCGAAAGAGGTGTTAAAAGAAGCACTTTTAGATTTTGAAGGTACACTGATTTTGGTGTCTCACGACCGGGATTTTTTAAAGGGTCTTTCGCAAAAAGTATTTGAATTTAAAGACAAACGAGTAATTGAACATTTTGAGACCATAGATGAGTTTTTGATTCGCAACAAAGCGGAAAATTTGAAGGCGCTTGGCAGTTAATTTTTGTCTTGAAACGGGAGTAAAGACAATTTTGATGAAAACAACCACTTGGATCAAACTTAATAATTGGAAAGAAGTAAAGTTTCCTGAAGTCTGCCCTTTCTCAGGCTTAAAAACCAATACCACAAAGGATTATTATGTTTATAACACCTCCATTTTGTGGCATTTGATGCGGATTTTACAGCTTTTACAATATATTATTCTTCATGTTCCGTTTAGTAATGAAGGGTTAAAAGAAATGAAACGTCAACGAAGAAAAGCTATTTTGAAGGGGCTTTTAGTAGGTGCTGTTTTTGCAATTATTGGTTTTGTTATTGGTGTATATATTTCTGTCGAAGCGACGTCCAAGCAAGTGAAAGATTTGGGTATTATGATTGGTGGCTGTTCGTTTGTTTTTAGTTTAATTTTAGGACCTTTTATCTTTGATTACCAATTGCAAAAAAAAACTTCACCTTTAGATTTCAAGAAAAAAGACCGTGAATTATGGGTGATGATTAGAAACGAAGATTATAAAAAGCGCTTTTTGATTTTAAATGATTTTATGCGCATTCCTGGTTCAAATTTTGAAAACGATGAAATTCTGGATCACTCGATTGATTAATAAAAAGGTTAAAGGAGGATCTTCGCCTGAGAAATTTCTAGCAAGGTTTTCCTTAAAAATTTTTGGGCGTTCGAGCGGGCTCGCCTGCCTCGCTTTATTGCCGAAAATTGGACAATAAGAGCTCAAACAATGCCTCTGATCCCTAACGCTCCCCCTAATTCCATCGAATAAACTGCACCGTACCTTGGCCGTTTAGTTTTGTGCTGTTGTCGCTTACGGATTTGTAATAGTAAAAATAAGCGCCGTCCGAATAAAGGCGGCCATTTTTTGTGGTGCCATTCCAACCTTGGTCAATGCTTGGTATTTCATTTACCACCACTCCCCATCGGTCTACAATTTGGCAATTAAATTCGTCAATCGAGGCGGCTTTAAAATCAAATGTAAACAGGGCATTACTCCCATCGTTGTTTTGCGAAAATATGTTGATGGGTTCAAAAATGGCGAGTATTTTGCAGGTGGTGTCTGTGCAGCCGTTTTTATTGAGTGCCAAGGTTCTGGGCTGTTTTTTTGCGGCAATTTAAAGGTATAGTTATAACTTTAAATAAGCAAGATATAGAGATAAATTGAAAAGAAACACTAAATTTGAAAATCAATAAAAAATAGAAATCATGATTAAATTAAACACCCCTTACCACGTAGCGGAAGAAAACGTGACGGTAACTTTTACAGAAGTGAAAAATGGTACAATCACAGGCAAATACAACAACAGCACTCTTACGGGTACACTTGAAGGTAATGTCTTGAGCGCAACGTTTCACAATAGCGAAGTCAATGCGGTTGGATTAATAGAACTGACATTCAATGAAAATGGATTCGAAGGAAAATGGAAAAAAGGCCTTGAGCCAGGTCCTATGCGCGGGAAGTGGAGTGGGACAATCGTGGCGGAAGAAGAAGTAGAAAAAAAGGATTTAATTGGTTACAAAATGTATGATCTGAATGAATATACAGATAATGGCTTGTTCTCTTTCATAAAAAAGTTAAACGAAACGTTATCTGAAGCAAGTCAATTGGAAATGGAGAATCAGGAAGATTTTCTTGATAATTTTTACAAACAGTTGAATGCTTTTTTTGTTATTAAACCAGAATTTATTTATCTCGCGAAAATCACTGAAAAAATTTCTGGCAATTATGAAAACGTCTGGATTTCACTTTTCATAGAAAATGATGAAGAGATGATGGAACGCTTCGCTTTGAGTTTGGATACGCTTAGAAATCCTGGAATAATTAATACTGTGGTTAAAATGGAGAATTTAGACATTTCAAAAATAAATGAAGACTACAGCGAGTTCACACGTTTTTCTAACTTGCTATCGAGCTATTTTGTTTACTCATTGGATAATGTAGTCGAGCAAAATGATGCTGAAGAACTTGCAGAATTTATTTTGTCAATTTCAGCAAGTAATAATTCAGCATTATCAGACGATGAAAATGCAATTCCAGACCAAATTTTGGATGTCTTAAGTGGATTGGGTTTTGATATTCATGATTATGAGGGAAGTAGTGAGATCAATTCAACCCATTATCTCAAGAATTCGGTGAGTTCGGGTTATGATTACCTAGCATATAGCGAAAATATTATCAGCGAACTTTATTGTTCTTAAAGAATAAAATTTAAAACATCTATAAACAAAAACCAAATCGTGATTAAACTAAACACCCCTTACCACGTAGTGGAAGAAAACGTGACCGTAACTTTTACAGAAGTGAAAAATGGTACAATCACAGGCACATACAGCACTGGAACGCTAACGGGCGGACTTGATGGCAATGTCTTGAGCGCAACCTTTCACAATAGCGAAGTCAATGCGGTTGGATTAATAGAACTGACATTCAATGAAAATGGATTCAATGGAAAATGGAAGAAAGGACTTGAACAAGGCCCTATGCGCGGGAAGTGGAGTGGAAAATTGAATACGGATTCAAACCATTCTGACTCAGTTTCAAGCACCCAAATAAATTTAGACATTCATACAGGTATCGATGAAATATCCAAAATATTGCAGACTTTGGCAAATCAACCAAAAGAAGTTAAAGAAGACTTTTGTAATCAATTAATTAAATTTGTTAGAGAAAATCAAGAATTTCTATGGCTTATACCAGCATATTTAAATGAGTTAAATTCCATTGAGGGGCTTATTGACGATGGTGAATTAGATGGTGACATTAGAGGATTCTATAATAAATCTCGATTCGCTGAAGACATGTCTACTAAAATATTTAGTAAGCAATGTATGTATTATGACTCTCGTAATGGACTTTTTGCTTGGAATGATGAGGACGATAAAACAAGTATTTTCAACTTGATTTTAGAGGATATGGATATTACATTAGATGACTTAATAAAGAGTTATAATTCCGATTACAAATCCCAAGAACAGATTCATTTCATTAAGTTCGTTAATATTTTACGCACTGTTCTTTATGCAAGTATCGTCAAAGCATATTATAGTGAAGAATACGATAACGAAAGTATAGGATATTTAATTATTTCACCAATTGAAGATGAGAACCTAAGAAATATTGAATCAAAAACTAGCGGATTTGGTGATGCTCTGATTTGGGCAATAGATGATGTCCTTAATTGTTTGAATATTGATGTAAATGATGAAGAATATGATGAAGATTGGGGGAATTATTCAAAAAATTATGAAAAAATGGCAGAAACAATAAGTGATCAAGAGAGCTATGACTTTCCGCTAATTGAAAACTAATTCACTACTTTATTTGTATAAATCATTTAAAAAAAATTATGTCAAATTTTAAGCAAGAGCCTTTTTTTGAAGAACTAAAAGATATTTTTCGTGATAATATATTGAATATTAAAAAAAGTCAATATGATGAATACTACGATAATTGGATTCTAAATTTTAATGAATTTAAATCAAGTAAATTTAAAATACCGGATAATTTTATTCATGAAAATCAAAAAGTCCCGAAAGAAGCTATACTAAAGGGAATTGATTTGCCAACTTGGTATGGTGATTTTAAAAACAAAAGAATAATTGTTTTAGGTATTGATCCTTTGAGAAATAATAAAGTGTTTAATAACGCTAAAGCTGATATAAATAGTGATGTTATACTCGGTACTCCATACGCTTTCCATGAAAAATCTTCAAGGGAAAAAGACTGTAAATCATATTGGACACTAGTAGATGGTCTTAAAAATGCTGGTAATTTTGTGTACTGCACTGATATTTTCAAAACCTATTATTTTAATAAAACTGAAAAGACAAGAAGTTACAGTGATAGACCTTTTATAAGTAACGAGTATCATAAAATTATACTCGAACAAGAATTAAATTTGATTAGACCCGACGTCATAATAGTATTTGGTAAATTAGCCCATTCCTTTTTACTTGATAAAAAGTGTCCGAAAATTGGTCAGTCTATTTTAAATACTAAAGCAACTTATTCTTTAAAAGATAAAAATACAGACGTATACACTGTGCTACATTTAAGTAAAACTCCAAGGGGTAATAATTTTAGTACATTTTTTGATAACAATGGTGTCAACACTAAATCTGTAAATGTTGAAGATAGAGTAGAATGTGCTGAGCAATATTTAGAAATTTTTAAGCGACATAATATCATTTAGATTCAATCTATCTATAACACGGGTTTGGCAAAAGTGGCGGTTCAGTGCTCCGCAGACACATTTGTGGTTAATCAAAGTTTGGTTCTCCGCATCAATATTTGTGGTGAAAATCGCCACCTTCCGCCAAGCCCGAAACCGATGAGGGTAACAAAGTAGCAGATATTTGCCGAGAATCTGGCATAAGTGAACCAACTTTCTATAAGTGGAAACAAAAATACGGAGGCATGACACTTTCGGAACCCAAACGAGTTAAGCAATTGGAAGAAGAAAATGCACGACTTAAACAGATTTTAGCGAACCAGTCAATTGAAATAGATATCCTTAAAGAGATAAATTCAAAAAAGTGGTAACACCTTACCAAAAAGAGCAGTGTGTTGATCTTATCCATGTGCGATATACCAAAATCAGCCATGGTAAGGTGTGTAAAATTGTTGATTACGTACACAGGTATTGGCCAGAGGCCACACCCTCGACTCTAATCCCAAAGCCAAAGGATACATTGATTATTGGGAAGATTCCGAAGGAGATAGCTGGCCAGTGAAAGCGTGGATTGATGGAAATTATCTGTCTGTTATGTATATAGCTGGCGATATTGACAACATGAATTTTAATTTGCAACAAATGTTTCTAAATGGATTCCGATTTCCGGAATAGAGCGTGTTATCTTTAATGCGCAACCTCAGTTGTGACAGTAATTTCTTTTTGGAAATTTTCGATATTTCCTTTAAGGATTATTTTCCTGACTGAAAGTCCCTCCAACGATTCGGTATTTAAGGTAAGAATTAAGGTACCTTCTTCGCCAGGAGCAAGTTCGGGTTTATCCAGTATATAAGAAATACAACCACAGGCTAAATCAACCCCATCAATAAATAACCTTTCCTCGCCAGTATTCTTAAATTTAAAGGTGTGTGTTAGGATCTCACCTTTTTTAGAAGGCCCAAAATCGTGAATTTGGGTATCAAATTTAAGTTCGGCGTAGGTGGTGTCATTTTTTGCAAAACTTACACTTTGAATCTCAATTTTACGCTCTAAAGCTGCCTTTCTGCTGTAAACCGAATTTTTCTGATCGTTGAAATTATCACTCACTAACCCACTCGCTGTGTATTCGCCAAATGGAATCTGAACAAAGTTTAAGGCACCTCCATTTGCAGCGGTGTGATCCAAGTATTTAACAAATTCACTATTTTCAACCACTCGCAAGTAATTAATCAAACTCGAAATTCGGCGTTTTGTTAAATTGACATTGTAATCCGTTTGCGCCAGCGGACTTGCAAATCCTTTCACGGTAATTTCAATGGCATACCCTTTATCCAATTCAATTTTTAACAACCGAATAAATTCATTTAAATCCACCACCCCTTGTTCGACATACTGTAAAAAAAAGTCATCAATATCCTCTTTGGCTTCTTCGGCTTGGTCACCTTGTAATCCTGCCGAATATTCCTTTTTATACTTGTCTTCCAAATCCATATAGGCGTTATACGCTTGTAAATAGGTTAAATTGGTAGTAGTGTCCCGTGTTTTTGGATTAGGTTCGTCATTGTGAAAATAAAGAACTACTGGTAATTTTTTATTCAAATCAGTCAAGGTTTCAAAACGGGTGGGCGGTTTTACAATTGGCAAATAAGCGGAAAATAAATCGTTGCAACAGGTAGGATTTTTGGCATAACTTACCCCTTCTCTATTTGTCGAAAAATAATACCGATTATAGACAGGATCAATGGTAAAATAAGTATCATTTTGGGCTGAATTAATTGGTAAACCTAAATTTTGAGGATTGGTAAAACGCATGTCTTCGTTGTTGACAGAAAAAATATCATGTCCTCCAAATCCTTCAAACCAAGACGAACTAAAATAAAGTGTATTTGTTTTTTGATCGTAAAATGGTGAAATGTCGTCCTCAATCGAATTAACCTCTCGCCCTGCATTTCTAGGAGTTCCGTATTTATTTCCATCGGAAACCACGCTGTACCAAATATCCAATCCTCCAACTGTTTTATCCCGATTGGAAACAAAAAACAAATACTCTTTTCCATCAATCATGGTGCAATGCGGCATGGTGGTAATTGTGCCGGGCTCATTGATAATTGTTCCTAAACTATCCACCTCAGTAATTTCACCATCCACCACCTTCCCTACAAAAATTTTACATTGATAATCGGTATTGCAGCGGGAAAAATAAAAACGCGTATAATCCGAATTAAACGAACCGTTGGCAGCATTCATTCCTTTTTCTTTAATGCCTTTCACCGGAACGACATGGTTGAAAATACTATCCGATTGGTCGGCGGAATAAATTTGTAATGAATATTCTTTGGTAACTAATTCTTCGTTATAAGTAATCGAATCTGCTTTGAGGGAGGTAAACCAAAGTTTATTTTTATAAAAGACAGGGGCCAATTCCGCATCCTTCGAATTAACAGGTGCTGGCAAAGGATTTACGATGAAATTGGTGGTGTCATTCACCGCTTTCATCGCCCACAAACAACTCAACATGGCTTGTTGCGCCTTTTTATATTCGTAACTCGATTTATCTTTTTTATACACTTTTTTTGTGGCTTTCCAGTTTTCTAAAGACTCGCTGTATTTAGCATTGTATTGTTGCATGGTGGCCAACCAAAAAATGCTTTGTGGGTAAATCAACCCATTTTCTTTTGAGAAAACTTTGGCATAATAGAACTCTGCTTTTTTATAATCTTTGTATTTGCGCTGCGCTTCGGCATATTTCCATAATAATTCAACTGAATTTGAATCCGATTTTAAAGCTTGATCATAATATTGAAGGGCATAATAATAATCTCCTTCAGCAACCTTTTCGTCGGCAAACTCAATTAATTGGGTTAAGGTTTGGGCGTTGGTTGATTTTCCCCAAAAGAGTCCAAGAAAAATCAATAAACAAAATCCCGTTTTTCTCATTTTTATAAATAATCTGGACAAATTCGGTGTTGAATATCTTTCGGTTTGAATAAAAAGAGAATGTATTGAACTGAAAATTCTAATCCACCTCGAATATTACTAGCCGGTGAAAGTTGAGAGACGTTGATGTCATAACTAATTCCAGCCGTCCATTGGTTGTAATAAGCGCCAGCGGTGAGATAAATAGCATCTCGATTTCTGAACCAAAGTCCTGCATAGGGAGCAATGTATTCACCTTTCTTATCTTTATAAATATAGCGCGCATTTGATCCAATCACCAATTCCTTATATTTTCCCTGAAACTGCATAAAAATTCCGGGTTGAATATCCCATTGGTAATTAATTTCATACGTTGCCTTGGCATGGATTGCGACCCTTTTGTCCCGTTTAATTAATTCGTTTCCATAAAAACTTTGTTGGGGTTGTGGCAAATTAAACCACCCAATTCCAGCGGTAATTTCTTTTCTTTTTTCTGGCTGATACGTATAGATTGCTCCAATAGAAAAGTTTAATCCCGTTCTACTCGTCAATACCGCTGTTTCTAGGGTTGGTAATTCAGGATCATAATAAAACCCATTAAATTGACTGTCAAAATTAAACTTAGAGAAATCTACCCGCTTGTGATTAAAGCCAACATGAAAACCAGCGGTCACGGAGTGAATTGAATCCGTATTTATGAAACGTTGATAGGCCGTGGACAAATTCATCTCTATCGTGCGATAATTTCCATCACCTGCCGCGTCATTAAAGATATTTACCGCATGAAACAATCCCGGCAAAAGTAATCCCTCTCTGTTTTCAGCCGATAAGGCAATGGTATTAAATGGCCGCGAAACTGCTCTCCATTGACTTCGTTGATTCGCCGTAAATCGCCAATCGCCTTGAAAACTTCCCGTTAACGCAGGGTTTAGGTGAACAGGACTCATGTAAAACTGAGAGAAATGGATGTCTTGCCCTATCAAAATAGAAGAGGTTGTAAAGAAGAATATGAAACTTAGTACTTTCAAAATTTTATTTCAACACCGTTATATTTCCTTTAATAAGATTCTCTTGCCCATCAAAACAAATAACTTGAAGATGATAAACATACACGTCTGGATCAACAGGTTTTCCTTTAAAAGATCCGTCCCAACCCACCAATTGATCCGTGGTTTCAAAAACCAATTCGCCCCAACGATCAAACACTTTAAACTGAATTTCAGTTAAATTTTGTCCACGGACAAACAATAAATCATTTTGTCCATCCCCATTTGGTGAAAAGGCATTTGGAACAAAAACATACACATCCCCACACACAAATTCGTATGTAGTCACCAACACATTTGTTGAAGCGGTACACACACCATCTGTTAAAGTAACTGTATAGGTTTTTGTATTGTCCACCACAGCACCAGTCACCCGTGCGTTCGGATTCTCCACACCTTCAATTGGAGTCCACGTATAAGAATATCCTGTAGGAAAGGCTTCTAAGACAGTTGACCCACCCTCTGGAACAATGTCAGGGGTGGCGGTGGCATAAATGGTGGAAGGATCAATTTCTTTAACTTCTACCCAAACAGAATCGTACAAGGTACATCCCAAATCTGTTTCGGCTGTCAAATAAAACCACATAGAATTTGGAGGTAGCGCTGTTGCATAGCCCGCAACTTCTGACAAAATGTAAGCATCTGGCGACCAATCAAAATCAACCACCAAATCAGGAAATAGATTTTCAGCAAAGAGCAAAGCAGTATCTGACAAACAAATCGTGGTATCGCCAAAAACCTGAATGGCAGCTTCTAAAAATGTGATCGTCACCGAGTCAATTAAATCACAGAGCACCCAACCATTAGAGGCTGCAATATAATAAGTGGTTGTTATCATTGGATTTACTGTGATGACAGAATCCATTATGTCATCGTTTAACATGGTCCCAAAATCTGGATCTTCAGACCAAATAAATGAGGTGGCAGAGCCGTTAGAGTTGGCAAGTAATTCGAAGGATCCTGAGGTACACACAATGGTATCGTCTTGGACTTCCAATTCCAACTCTTCATACACCGTGATTATTTTTAAAGCGGTGTCTGTCAAACCACAAATTGTGTCGGTAATCGTTAACAAAACCTCGTATATGCCAGGTTCTGTAAATAGCACCACAGGACTAGCACCTCCAACTAGAATTTCGCTTCCTGGTCCAAAATCCCAATCAAAATTAATGGTGTCGTTACTTTCATTTTCAAATGTGAGGGTTAAAGGAGCACATCCTTCAAGTACCGCAACTTCAAACTTTGCAACAGGTACAATTTCAAAATCGAATTTATAGAGGACATTATTACAATTAGAACTTAAATTATCTGCCGACCAAGCTCCTGGACTCGTTGGGAAATCACTGTTTCCACCACACCCTCCACAAACAGACTGGTATACTATTCCAAAATTATCAAATCGAGAAGTACCACCATCCACATGCTCGCTCGATGTACTCCCCCCCATGTACGTGCCATATAACAAACTTGCCACATTTCTTTCTAGTACAATCATATAAAAGTCAAATCCATTTGGCGACGCTTCAAGAAATGCGTCAGGTGTTGTTGGCATTCCTGTAGTTGGTGTACCTCCAGGTAAAATATTACCCCCCCATCCAGATACGTAAACATTTCCACATACATCCACCAAAAACGCCGAAGGTGAAATATTGGTGGTTGCTCCCCCATTTCCAAATACCGTGGTATATTCAGTTGCTGTTAAGGTTGGATTTAATTTCCAAATAAATTGTTTACTGCCTGGGTTTGAGTAAGCGCCTACACTTGTTGGCATTCCGCCCAAACTTTGTCCTACAATAAAAACATTGTCCCAACGATCAATTTCTACAAAAAATACTTGGTCGTATAAAACAGTTCCGATGTATGTACTTTGAATGATAGCATCCCCATCTTCATTAATCTTTGTAATAAATCCATCCGTTTTCCCACCGTTGTACGTAGGTTGAATTCCACCTGCTGTGCCCGCCAAATTATTCGACGACGTGCCCCCAACAAAAATTACATTGTAAGACGAATCAATCTTCATGGAATAACCTGCGTCATTATTGTTTCCCCCGTAAAAACTCGACCAGACTAAATCTGAAAAATCGGGAGAAATCTTAAAAATAACTGCGTCTTGCATCGCACCTTTGGTCATCTGAAACCCACTTTCTACTGGAAAATCAGCCGACCAAGAACTGGACACCACAAAAATATTGTTTAAGGAGTCGATCATAATTTCACCTCGAAATTGATCGCCGTAATTGGTGGTCAATGAATCGTACGCTGCCGCGGAGGCATAAGAACCTGAAGATACTTTAAAATTGACCCCATCATTGGCGCTTCCACCGATATAAGTAGAGCCCATTAAATTCAAACCGTTTGAACTGAATTTAGCGATAAAAATATCTGTTCCTACCGTTCCAAAATTGGTTCCATTAAAGGCAATATTGAGCGGCGTTCCTCCACCATGCGAAGCTTGAAATCCACCCTCAATTGGAAAATCGATGCTGGATGTCGCTCCATATAAATAAACATTATTTGCCTTGTCACAGATTAAACTATGCACCGTTTCTGTTCCTTGGGTGTTGTCGCCACCACCAATAAAATTGGTCCATAACATCGTTGTTCCATCTTCGCTGTATTTGGATATAAAAACATCGGTGGTAACGGTACCTACGTCGGCAACTGTAATATTTGGTGTAGTATTCCATGCAGGGCCAGGGGTTGGATAGGCGTTACCATAAATTATACCTCCTGAATATCCTTTTCCGTCATAAGCATAAGTAGCAGTCATTCCGAAATTATCTGTAGGTGAACCACTATAGGTTGCAAAAATTAATTCTGGATCGATAATTAACGCAAGCGAAGCGTCATACGTCCCCAATTTGTAGGTGACGACATCTTTTGACACTAGAAATTCGCATTCAACTTCAATTATTTTCCCGTTTTTGATTTGATAGGCATACGGTTTTTTCTCGCGAATTTCCCCAATGGCACATGAGACAATCAAGTTTCCATCGGCATCCAATTTAACCTTTTCTTCCCCTTCGTAACGAATCTTAATTTGTTTAGGATCGGCATTAGGAGCTAGGTGAAATTCGTATTTCAATTGGTTATTATCTTCAAACATCAATAAATCAATGTTTTGGTAAATTGATTGATAAGTAATGTGTTTGTATCCATGGACATTCGTAGCCCAATGTTGTTCGTTATTTCCTAAAAAATAATTGTAATAATATGGTGTTTCATATTTTTTTAAGGTAGCTACTTCTTGATTTGAACCAATAAAATTTGCTGTAACGACCGCTTGTTTAAAGGTAGTTTCTGTGGCCACATGTTCTTGGTAGTTTCGGTTGGCGTGGGCATGATGCAAGTCAGAATAATCAGTAAAGTGATAGAGAATCCGACCTTGTTCTAACCAAATACTTCCAGAAGGTGATTTTGCGCGATATAAAACCCCGTTTGGCCATTGCCCTTTATTTTCAAAAAAATCAAATTCACCCATGGGATGATCAATTTCTTGAAGCCAACTTGGCACCGAAATCAAGGATACAATTAAAATTAAAACACTCCTAATTAATGTCATGACGGCAAGATACTACATTTTTAAAAAATATGAACTTATTTTAGGACGATTTTTACTCAAAATAGGTTGAGTTTATAAGAGAATAGCCTGGTCTCAATTCTACCACATCGTAAATAGTTACGAACTTCTCGTTACATCTTTGTCAAAAAAAGCGATGAAGACATAAGCGTTTACCCAGATTTTTCCTTGTGAATACTGTTGTAGAATGCATTTCAAAGCATTCCGTGAACAAGAAGGGATAGTATGTGAAAAATGTTCATGCACAAAGCATTATTGGCTTCAATCAAAATGCCAGTGGCAATGTTCTGAATGCCGTTTCAGAGCAACATTAGGAAGTGGAACCATTATGGCGTCAGCCAAGTTGCCATTCTACAAATGGTAACTGTGCATAGCGTTTATGAGCAGTACTAAAAAAGTTGTTTCAGCACTGGAAATGCAGCTAAAACTTGGGTATAAGCGTTACCAGACTAGTTGGGTTTTGATGCATAAAATTAGATCTGGAATGGAGAAAAGACTAGTCAATTAGGATATTATCATTTATGCCAATCAACACCTTTCTGAATATCTTTTTAGTGCATTTCTTTATACATCAATAGTTCGGAAGGATTAATTTCTAATGAATCAGAAATTAAAAATAAAATTTTAAGGCTCATATTAAATGTGCCTTTTTCAATTCGTTGAATAGTTCTTATATCAATATCACATGTAGATGCTAAACTGCTTTGCGTCAGTTTTTTTGCTAATCTGATCCCTTTTATTCTCAGACCAATTCGCTTTAATTCTAACTCGAAATTATTCTTCACCCTCAAAAGTGAATTATTATCCTAAAAAATTATACGACATATATGCCGTATTGTTAAATTTTTTAATATGTTTGTAAAAACAATTTAGAATTATAAACAAACGAATCTAAAAAAAAAATTATGAGAAAATTATTACTTATGTTTGGTGTATCTGCTATTTTGATGTCCTGTGGAGTTCAACAATTCGCTGTAAATACAGAAGTTGAGCCATTTGAAAATGGAGGTAGAGTTTTTGGTGAAAAAACCAATAAATTAAAAAAAGGTGAAGATTACGTTAAGAGTGGAACGCTTTTCGTATTTGGAGTAAACGTTATGTCAGATTACGAAACTGATGAAATGGCAAAAAAAATCAACGCTGAACACTATACAATCGAAACAAAATCAAACCTATTATCTATGCTATGTTCATCATTTACTAGAGGGATAATAGATTATAAAGTTGTTAAAGTTATCAAAAGAGCAGAATAATCCATTGAAAACAAAAACTTTAAATAAAGCTAAAATGAAAAAAATACTTTTATTCACATCAATTTTGACAATCGTTTTATTGTCGTCTTGCAACAAAACAAAATATGGCGATGTTACATTTTGGCAACAAACAGACAGTGGGTACGGCATTACTGTTGTTAATATTGATGGTGTAACGTCCAATATTACAAGCGAATATGATGCTGCTCCTTCTTGTGGTTCTTCGGGGTGTGCAGTTTTTAATCATTTAGAGACGGGCTCATATAGTTATACAGCGACTGATGGCACTGACAATTGGTCGGGCACTGTAACTGTAACTGAAGATGGATGTTCTACTATGAGATTATATTAATCCCTAAAATGCCTTAATACGAATTAAACCTGCTGTTTCCAAAGCAGGTTTTTTTGTTTAAAAATGTATCTCTTAAATATAATATTAGAGAAGAGCCTAAACTTTACTTATTGTTGCTCTATGCTTACCTGTTAATCTGCAAATATCAGCACATTTCATTTTTCGAGTTCAAACAGGTAACAAGGTCTTGGTGCTTTTTTAATGCCCTATTACAGTTATCAATAGTGCCATTCTTTCTGCCAATATAAATACCACTCGATTTCGCTACTTCAATCCCTCTTCTACATCCTTCCTTAATAAAAGCCCTTTCGTATTCCGAAAAGTGTTCCAAGAAAACTTATAACTAAATCAAAAAAATGACTTGAATTATCCATTCCGAGATTTTGTACTTTCAAAACATAGTCATTCTTTTTTCTTCAAAGATGATGCTCAACAACGTAATCTATTTACTTTGCAGTATAATTGAGATTAGTCAATAAGAGAAATAAAATTATTGGAAATAAACTCAATATTCTTTAAAATAAGGGGTTAATCAAGCTGTCACAATAAATAATTCATCAAAAACAAAGAAAGATTCTTATGCTATTTAAAAAATATCTAAATTTGATCCCTTAAAAGTTATAAAATATAAACCATGTCAGAAAAATATAGTGCTCAAATTAGTGAGTTCATGGATAAGGTAAGAAAAACAAACAGTCATGAGACTGAATTCTTACAAGCCGTTGAAGAAGTAGCAGAAGCTGTTATTCCTTATATGAACGAAAACCCTAAATATTTAGGAATAAATTTATTAGAGCGGATGGTGGAACCTGAGCGAACACTAATTTTTAGAGTTCCTTGGTTAGATGACGCTGGGAAAATTCAAGTAAATAGAGGATTTAGAGTTGAATTCAACTCTGCAATTGGACCATATAAAGGAGGATTGAGATTTCACCCTTCTGTGAACTTATCAATTCTTAAATTTTTAGGATTTGAGCAAGTATTTAAAAACTCATTAACTACTTTGCCTATGGGCGGTGGTAAAGGAGGATCTGATTTTGATCCAAAAGGAAAATCAGACAATGAAGTAATGAAATTTTGCCAATCATTTATGACTGAATTACAACGTCATATTGGTGCTGATACTGACGTTCCTGCGGGAGACATAGGTGTTGGAGGAAGAGAGATTGGTTATATGTTTGGCCAATACAAACGTTTAAGAAATGAATTTACAGGTGTATTAACTGGTAAAGGAAGAAACTGGGGTGGATCATTGATTCGTCCGGAAGCAACTGGTTACGGGACTGTTTATTTTGCAAAAGAAATGTTAGCTACGAAAGGTGATTCTTTCAAAGGTAAAACTGTTTTAGTTTCTGGTTCTGGAAACGTTGCTCAATATGCAGTTGAAAAAGCTACTGAATTTGGTGGTAAGGTAATTACTTTGTCAGATTCAACTGGTTATATTTTAGATCCTGCTGGTATCACTGCTGAGAAATTAGCGTGGGTGATGGATTTAAAAAACAACAGAAGAGGAAGAATTTCTGAATATGTTGCGCAATACGCAGGATCTAGTTTCCACGAAGGAAAAAGACCTTGGGGTGAAAAAGCGGATATCGCTTTACCGTGTGCTACTCAAAACGAATTAAATGGCGACGAAGCAAAAGCATTAATCGCAAACGGATGTATTTGTGTTGCCGAAGGAGCGAATATGCCTTCAACTCCTGAAGCGATTGCAGCCTTCCAAGCAGCAAAAGTATTGTTCTCTCCTGGGAAAGCTTCTAATGCTGGTGGTGTTGCTACTTCTGGTCTAGAAATGTCTCAAAACTCTTTAAGATTGTCTTGGACAAGAGAAGAAGTGGATGAGCGTTTACATAATATCATGATTTCTATTCACAATGCTTGCGTTCAATACGGAACAAATGCAGACGGATATACTGATTATGTAAAAGGTGCAAACATCGCAGGTTTTGTGAAAGTTGCTGATTCTATGATTGATCAAGGATTGGTGTAATAACCAAATTCAACTAAATTTTTAAAAGGGAATCGTTAGGTTCCCTTTTTTTGTGGGATCAATTTGACGTTTAAAATTAGGGAAATAACTATTAGAAAATTGACTTAAGAAACCGATCCTGTTGAAAATAGGAATTTGTTGGGTGTTGTGAATTTTTCTTTCACCGCGTACATGACAATTCCCGCGGTATTTTTTACCCCAAGTTTATTCATGATGTTTTTACGATGGGTATTGACCGTATGCACGCTCAAAAATAAGCGATCACTAATTTCGACATTCGTAAAACCTTCGGCGATTAAGGTGATAACTTCAATCTCACGAACGGAGAGAATAATAGGCTCGCACGAAAATTCAGAATCACTTAACAAATTCACATCAATGCCTTCTTTATGGATTGTCTCCAAAATCTGCCCACAAAAGAATTTTTTTCCTCGGTGTGTTTCCATCACAGAATCAACAATTTCAGCCACGCTACAATCCTTTTTAACGTGCGAACTCACGCCACTTTTTAGTGCATGAATTAACGTTTGACCATTTTGAACAGGAGTGATTGCCACAAATTTAACTGATGGACGCAATAAAATAGCTTGTGGAATAACATCAATTGAAAACCCAAAAGAAGTATAATCAATGAGCACGATATCCACTTCAAATGATTTAATTTGGCTGAGAAGGTCGGCAGAGTTTGAAACCTCCCCTACAATTTGGACGTCTTCATCTTTGAAGATGGTTCGTAAACCAATCCGCATTAATTCGTTATCCTCGGCCAATATTAAATTGATCATTATTTAGAATGATTTTCAATAAGCAAAGATAAAAAAATCTATTCGCATTATTACATAATCAATGACATTTTATTAAAAAAAGCTCGTAAAAACCTGAATCAGTTGATAATACCTTTTTACTTGAGTTCGATTTTAAAATCGAATCCCTAGTTTTCCGCCGCCATATAAATTATTGCCAAGATTGTAGTCGTCACGCTTGTAGGCGATTTCAATTGACCAAGCAAGTCGATTTTTTTTAATTCGTTGCAAACCAAATGGAATATATAAACTATAATTGCGAAGCGCTTCGCTGATATACTCAAATCCACTATAAACGCCCAAATAAAAAGTCGTATTTACAAAGGAATTGCCAAAAAAATGATACCGTCCACCTGCTAAAAAGCCATAATCGCTGTCAAATGTTCGAGCGCCTGCACCTATTTCTAATGCTATTTTTGGAACAATAAAATAATCAAATGAAACACCTCCTATTCCAATTGGACCCATTGCATAAAGATTAAATCCTGCAGGGTATTTTACTCGCCGATTCAATTCAATTTTTTTACCTGTTGGTTGGATGGAAGAAACGTTGTCGTTTGCAAATGCCGCACCTAAAAAAAGAATCAAACTAATGCCAATTATCCATTTCATACACCTCATTTTTAAACAGTCCAAAAATAAAACGTTGAACTTCTTAGGTTGTCTGCATCAAATGACATGCCGAATTTCAAATTTGGCTTAAAATTTAAAGGAAACGGCGATACTTGGCATGATTGGCAATTGAAACACCTTTTCATTTGTCACCCGATTAATATAAAATACGTTTTGTCGACTGTACAAGTTGGTAACCCCCGCAACTAATTCCCATTTAATGTTTTTCATTTTTTTAGATTCGATGGTCTTTTTTAAATTTACATCAAATCGATGGTAAGTAGGGATACGACCATTGTTTTGACTGTCATATAAGAAAGTAAGTTCTGTTGAATTTCCAGTATTATAATTATCGCCAATCGAACTAATTACTGGTTCTTCGTAAACACCTTCTGTTTGTCTAAACGGCAAACCAGAACCAAGGTTCCAACGTGCAGTTACTTCCCAATCCTTTTTTTCGCCAAAAGTATACGTTCCGATTAAATTGATGTTGTGGCGTCTATCAAATACAGGTGCATAATATTCAAATCCATTCCATCTGGTAACTTTCCCTAACGAATAAACTCCCCACAAATACAATTTTTCTGAGTTATACGTTAAAACGACATCTCCTCCAAAAGCTTGTCCATTTTCTACCACAAAATCTTTTTTATAAACGTCATCAACTTTAGAATTTTCAGCAATATCATCGAAAATTTTATTTCTATTAATATCTGTTAATTGGGTAAACCATTTATAATATCCCTCCAATTGAAGCGAAAGATTATCTCCCAAATCGATTTCAACTCCACCAATCGAATGAATAGCCTTTTGCAAACCATTTTTTACTTCATTAACAGAACCATCAGGGGTGACAAAATTTTGTGGGAGATTTTCTGGTGCAGTAATAAACCCGTAAAATAAATTCACCACATCTTTATCAGATGTGGTACTTGTGAAATTCTGAGTATAATATCCCCCTGCCACTTTTAAACGAACTTTATCGGTTAAGTTATATTTTCCGCTGAAGCGCGGCTCAAGTGTGACCTGACCAACTGAGCCATATCCTTGAAATCGGACATTTGGTTCTAAAATAAATCGCCTGTTTTTTGACACAATTCGATAACTAAAATAAGCCCCTGCTTCGTTAGAGTTCGATGACAATTCGATTTTTTTGTTTGCCTCGTTGAAAGTATTAAAAGTTGTTCCAAATAGGTTTAAACTAAACCCATATTCTAGTCTGCTTTTACCAGGTAAATAATAGGTAAAATCAAACGCCATTTCAGCTCCGTAAATTCCACTTGTTCGATCTGGTAAATTTTCTTCCGACAAGGAAATATCATATTTAGAGAAATTCAACCGACCTTTCATGAATAATTCGGTGCTTTGAGGGACAAAAATAAAATTGGTTCCAACACCAAAACTGTTCCATTTCAAATTTGAAATGGCTTGGTACGTTACTTGGTCATTGAAAGAAAATCCAAAAACGGAAAATTTATTCGAACCATCTCCTTTGACTGAAACCTTGCCGTATAAATCATAAAAATTAAATGGTAAACCATCTCCGTCATTGATATATGGATACAATGTTCTAGAAGTTTGTTCTAGTAAGGAAGCTTTTCCTGCAAAGACAAATGATACATTATTTGCTTTAGACAAAGGCCCTTCTAAAAGTAAAGAAGAGGTAAAAGGCGAGATTCCTACTTTTCCACCAAAACGTTTATCGTTTCCATCACGATAAGAAATATCCATCACCGAAGAAATGCGCCCGCCATAGCGAGCATTAAAGCCTCCCGTATAAATATCTGCCGAACGAATCAAATCTGTTTCAAAAACGGAAAAGAATCCAATTGAGTGAAAAGGGTTATAGATGGTCATTCCATCTAAAAGAATTTTATTTTGGATTGGTGTACCACCTCGAACATAGACTTGTCCACCTTGATCACCTGTACTAACAACACCTGGAACAGTTTGAAAATAACTCGCAATATCGGCAACACCTCCTGTAACAGGAACTCTCAAAATGTCTTTCTGGGTAATTTTTACGACTGAAATTCCTGGATCAACTTTTTTCTCTTTGTCAAAAAAATCTACTGTTACAACCCCTAAGGTTTTACCTTCTATCATCTCCACATTTACCTCCGTAATTCCCGCACCTACCACTGTAACCTCTTTTGTGAAATCCTCAAAATTTGCCGCTGTAATTTTGATCGTATACGTTCCTGCTGTTACCTTAGGAATTGAGAATAAACCATCTACGTCCGTGGTTGTATATTTATCAGTTCCTACCAACGACACCTTCGCAAAAGGGATTGCGTTTCCATCTTCATTCCCCTTTACAATTCCACGAATAGTTGATTGTGCCATCGCACCTGTCACTATCGAAATCGTCAATAAAAGAAGTAAAATTCGGATCATAATAAATCAATTTTAAAAAAGCCAAATATACGGAATTAAAATTGTACTCGATTAATTTAATCCCTTCGAATACTTAACTGTAGCTTGGAATGTATAACTGGTTGGTTTAATGAAGTAATTTGTAAATTAGCTCGCGTAATAATTCGTTTTCTGGCACACCTGCGCTATCTACTCCCTTTCCATATAAGTCATACTCCCTGAGAATGCTAAAATTCCTAGAGATGATTTTGGGTGGATGTTTTCGTTTGTTGGTTACCAATTCTTTGGCGGGGTATGGATGGATTCCAAGTAAGGAAGCAATTTGGCGAGGATCCTCGGTTTTGGCAAAATGAACCTTGAATAAGCGTTGATATAAATTATACAAATTCGCCAAAACAATCGTAATGTGGGTGGCCTTCGGATTTTGTCCAAAATACAAAACGATTTTATTGGCTTTTAGGATGTCGCGCTCAAGGACAGCATTCACCAATTCAAACACGTTATAGTCTTTACTTATACCAATATGTTGTTCGATGTGTTGTTCGGTGATTTGGTTGCCTTGCGGAATCAAAATAAAGAGTTTCTCCAATTCATTCGCGATTCGTGACAAATCATTCCCAATAAATTCGATCAATAAGGCTGTGGCTTTTGCAGTAATTTGGTATTTTTTTTCTTGAATAAATCGATTGATCCAAGCTGCTAATTGGTATTCTTTTACCGCCTCTGATTCAAATACTACCGCATTTTTTTTAAGGGTTTTATAAATTCTTGAGCGTTTATCGTACGATTTGTATTTATGAGCGATTATAAAAACTGTTGAGGGCACAGGCGATTCAAAATATTTCTCAAAAACTTCCCATGCCGAAGCAGGTTTAAGCTCTTGAGCTTCTTTTAAAATCACCACTTGTTTTTCTGCCATCATTGGAAACCGCATCAGGGTGTCCATGATGTCCAAAGGGGCGGCATCTTTTCCGTAAAAAACCGTTTGATTAAATCCACGTTCGGCTTCGGTAAGCATCGAATTTGCAGCTAAATCAACCAATTGATCGATATAATAAGGTTCCTCGCCATGCAGAAAATACACTGGTTTGAGGTCTTTTTTGTTTAGCTGATTTACGATCTCATCAAATGTCACACCGGTTATTTTTTACGGAAGAAAATTCGAATTGGAACTCCTTCAAAATTATATTGTGCTCTTAATTTATTCTCCAAAAAGCGTTTGTACGAATCTGGAAGATATTGCGGTAAATTACAAAAAAAGGCGAATGCAGGCGCATGTGTCGGCAATTGGGTAACAAATTTTATTTTAATGTGTTTTCCCTTATTTGCCGGCGGTGGATAATGTTCAATCACACCTAAACAGAAATTATTTAACTCCGAAGTTGGGATTTTTTGAATTCGATTTTCAAAAACTTCCATCGCCTTTTCAAGGGCTTTGTGTAAGCGTTGTTTGGTGATGGTAGAAGTAAATAGAATCGGAACATCATTAAATGGTGCTAATTGTTCACGAATTTTATCTTCGTATTCTTTGGTAGACATGGTATCTTTATTTTCAACCAAATCCCATTTATTAATTAAAACAACAACCCCTTTTCTGTTTTTTTCGATGACATAAAAAATATTCAAATCTTGTTTTTGAATTCCTTCGGTGGCATCCACCATAAAAACACAGACATCCGAGTGTTCGATACTTTTTACCGATCGAATCACCGAATAAAATTCTAAATCTTCGTGTACCTTGCTTCGTTTTCGAATTCCTGCAGTGTCAATGAGTTTAAAATCAAACCCAAACAGTTTAAATCGGGTATCAATAGCGTCGCGTGTTGTTCCAGCGATTGGCGTTACAATATTTCGCTCTTCGCCAGTAATAGCATTGATAAAGGATGATTTTCCAACATTGGGTTTTCCAACCACTGCAATTCGAGGAATTTCAGATTCATCTTCCGGAACTTGATCTGCGACAAAATGCGTGATTAATTCGTCCAATAACTCACCCGTACCCGAACCACTATTTGCTGAAATGTTAAAAATTTGCTCCACACCAAGCGCATAAAACTCAAATGAATCAGCGATACGATTAGAATTATCCACTTTATTGGAAACGAGTAAATATGGTTTTTTCGACTTACGGAGTAAACTCATCACCGATTCATCTAAATCTGTAACTCCAACTGTTACGTCCACCATAAATAAAATTACAGTAGCTTCGTCCACGGCAATTTCAACTTGTTTACGAATTTCTTCTTCAAAAATATCTGCTGAACCACGAATGTATCCTCCGGTATCAATCACGCTAAATTCAACCCCTGCCCACTCCGATCTTCCGTAAATTCTATCACGAGTTACTCCACTCATTTCTTCGACAATGGCAGATCTTGCCCCTGTAAAACGGTTAAAAAGTGTTGATTTCCCGACGTTCGGTCTTCCTACTATTGCGACTATGTTTGACATGTTGGTCCTTCCTTTATTTATGCTCAGTTTTCACCGAATTTGGGTATCACTTAATACCCGTAATTTTCTAATTTACGTTGATTTTCTCTCCAATCCTCATCTACCTTTACAAACAATTCAAGATGTACGTGCTTATCTATAAATTTTTGAATATCTTTTCTTGCGGCAATGCCGACATGTTTTATTTTTTCTCCTTGGTGGCCAATAATAATCCCTTTTTGTGTGCTTCGTTCGACATAAATCACGGCACGAATGCGCACAATTTTTTCATCCTCCACATATTCTTCTACCACCACTTGAGTTGAATAAGGAACTTCTTTTTTATAGTTTAAGAAGATTTTCTCACGAATGATTTCACTCACAAAAAACCGCAATGGGCGATCGGTTAAGGAATCTTTATCGTAATAAGCGGGACTTTCAGGAATTAATTCAAGAATTCGTTCCCAAATAGGCGCCATATTAAATCCTTCGAGGGCAGAGATGGGCAAAATTTCGGCTTTTGGCATTAATTCGTGCCAATACGCAATTTTATCTTCAATTTTCTTTTGATCTCCTTGATCGATTTTGTTAATGAGCAATAAAATGGGCGTGCTGGTTTTTTGCAACCGTTCGAAAGTGGTTTGGTGATTTAATCCAGTTTCGTAAATATCTGTCACAAAAAGGATCACATCGGCATCTTTTAAGGCTGAATTTACAAATTGCATCATGTTTTCATGTAATTTGTAATGCGGATCTAACACACCTGGGGTATCGGAAAAACAAACTTGGTAATCGTCATTATTCACAATTCCTAAAATTCGATGCCGAGTTGTTTGTGCCTTTGAAGTAATAATGGATAATTTTTCACCCACCAATTGATTCATCAAGGTTGATTTTCCCACATTGGGACTACCGATAATATTGACGAAACCTGATTTATGACTCATTTGGTTGCAAATTTAGCAAAGATTGGCGAATACCAAGTCTTTGATTGGAGTAATTCGCAAGAGCGAAGATCGAAACCAATGCGAAATTGGCAAGATTTGACAACGTATTAGTAGGTGATAAGCCGAATTATTTTTCTTTTCGATAAAATAAATCAAGGAAATTGGCCGAAGATTATCGTGTACGTTAAACACGATATAAAAAGAAAGATTGATTTCATTACAGCGTTAAAATTTGATTCAGGTATTACATAAAAAATTTGGAATCAGCAGAAAAGTGCATCTTTTAGTACAAATTTGAAAAGAACAAAGGGTTAATTACAACTAAAGTTATTTTCAGCTAGTCCGAATTTCAAAACTTGAATTTGCAGAATCTGGTCTTTTCAAGAAGACCTACTTACAGATGTTTTTAAATACTCCTTAAAAAATATATTAAGCTGAACAATATACGTAACTAGTAATTAAAAATCGTAAAGCCAAATTGTAAATCTCTCTCCTCCGATGAAATGTGATAAAACTTATTTGAAATTTCTTGAATGTTCTTGTAGTCTATATAAAACATTCTTCTTGTGTTTTGCTCGTCGTCAAAAGCTTTTGTTGCTTTATTCTTCATGGTTTTGTATAACTTAAACCAATTCTTGTTCTTCGTTAACTCTACAACTGAATTTATCGGAATTGAAAAAGTAATGCATTGTTGAACGTTTACTAGGTTAGAATCTAGTTTATCCTTAAAATCTATTTCTCGGACAAATCCAATTCTATCTTGCCCGTAAAAATTTTGATCCCAACCTTCCATGTTTTCATTTAATGACATTAATTTCTCCTGAGATATTCCCTCTAAAAAAACGATGCCAACAATATCATCTAATGAATAATAAGTATCACAACTCATTCTTTCAACACCATCGATCAAGCCTTTATAACAATTATGACCCTTAAAATTCATTTCACTGGTATCATCAGAAACATCATTAAAAAACTTTTCTGGAAGAACTGCTGCACATACTTGTCCATCTTCTACTTCTTCAACTGAATTAAATACAAAAGAAATTTGGCCTCCACCACCTAAGACTTCTGACCTTTTTATTTCTTTTTTAAGAATATTTACTAACGATTCAGGATTTTTTGTACCGATAAACAAGTTTATTTCATTTTCTAAAACATCATTGCTCGCAGAAAAATAGACTAGCTCCTGTTGACAAAAAGAAGTAAAAGATACAAATACTAATAAAAAACTTAAAAATATTTTCATAATGACTGATTTTACTGTAGTGATATAAAGTTTGCTAAATGTAATGCAAAAAAAATAAATTGGCAAAACAATTAGAAATTGATTTAAAAATTATTTCCCAGAGGGAGTGCAAAAACCTATTTTCGTAATAATCAACTCAAATAAAGTCAGTGAAACATCAGTGAGTAAAGAACTATTAACCAAACTTGATGAATGGAACCACGAAGAGCAGTTTAGCCGGAGAAATCAGTTAACCAGTAAAACCATGAACCAAATAAAAAGAATCAGGTGATTTTCATCCATATTAAATCAAACTTACCTTAAAAGCAACGACGCGACAAATCCGATTAAAAAATAAATTTCATCTAAAAAAAATAATTATCTTGCTCCAAAAACCTAACCATGGCAGACAATAAAGTTACCCTTCGTGAAATTTTAAACACAAATCCTAAGAAAGTTTACAAAGCATTTATCGATGCGGATTCAATGGGTTTTAGTTAAGTAAGGGGTGATTAATTACAAAAGCAATTTTAATTGAAAAGTTTCCATCAGTAGGTTCGACAGAGAACAAAGAGAAATGACAAACCATATACAAACTAATTATGAACGAAATTATTTGCCCCAATTGTAAAAAAGCCTTTAAGGTAGATGAAGCTGGTTTTTCAGAGATCCTAAAACAAGTGCGTGACCACCAATTTGAAGAGGAAATCCAAAACCGACTAAAACTCGCAGATAAAGAAAAAGAAAATGCCGTCAAATTAGCCGAAGCCAATATTAGAAATTCGGTGCAAGAACAATTAGCAAAAAAAGAGCAGGAAATTAGTGAGTTAAAATTACAAAATGAACTTGTTTTGACAGAAAAACTCAATAAAAAAGAGGCGGAAATATCCAACCTAAAATCAAAAATTGACAATGTTGAAGTAGAGAAAAAATTGGCAGTAAACGAAGCCGTTCAGAAAATTGAGAAAGAAAGAGACAATTTGGTAAATAATTTAAAAACCAAAGATTTAGAAAAACAAAACTTGGAAAATTCGTTACGCAATCAGTTTACCACCGAATTGCGCAGCAAAGATGAAATCATCAAATTTAAAGAGGAAGAAATTGCACGGGTTAAGGATATGAAGTTAAAACTTTCCACTAAAATGTTAGGTGAAACTTTAGAGCAACATTGTGAAAATGAATTCAATAAACTACGGGCCACCGCTTTTCAAAAAGCTTATTTTGAAAAAGATAACGATTCCCGTTCGGGCAGTAAAGGCGATTTTATTTACCGCGAAAAGGACGAAGTCGGAAACGAAATAATCTCTATCATGTTTGAAATGAAAAATGAAGGAGACGCAACCGCCACCAAAAAGAAAAACGATGATTTTTTAAAAGAACTCGATAAAGACCGTGCAGAAAAAAAATGTGAATACGCAGTGCTCGTCTCCTTACTAGAAACAGAAAGTGAATTTTACAACACCGGTATTGTCGATGTATCTTACAAATACAACAAAATGTATGTAGTACGACCGCAATTTTTTATTCCGATTATTACCTTGCTCCGCAATGCTGCCATGAACTCCATGCAATACAAATCAGAACTTGCACTTGTCCGAAGTCAACATATAGACATTACCAATTTTGAGGAGAAAATCAACAAGTTTAAAGAAGGGTTTGCTAGAAATTATGACTTAGCAAGCCGCAAATTTAAAGATGCTATTGATGGGATTGACAAAACAATCAAAGAACTGCAAAAAACAAAAGACGCCTTATTATCTTCAGAAAATAATCTTCGCCTTGCAAATGAAAAAACAGAAGAATTAACGATCAAAAAGCTCACGCACGGAAATCCAACCTTGAAAGCTAAGTTTGATGAATTGAAATAAGGAATCACCCATAAAACTTTAACATTTTCAACGCGTTAGCACTGAAACATCTTAAAGAATGGAAAAATATTTGGATAATGCATGACCAAGGAGATACTTCGGTAAAATTTTTACGAGATTGTTTTTTACCACAGCTATAGTTATTCATCTCCCAGAAATGCTCCCAAATCATCACCATCGGTAAAATTGACCTACTGGAACTCCGCCAAACTTTCAAGAAAAATAATCAAACTTGAAGTCGAAATAAACCTACTCCTCCGTAATTTCTTCTTTCAAAACCATGTCGCTCAAAATAAACGTATCTGATTCAGAGACGACAAAATACGAAACCAAAAAAATCTTGTTAACGTTCGTTTTTTTCGTTAAATCATAACTCTCAATGAGTTCTTTTCGCGATTTTTTAAAGCTGATTTTTTTTCCTGCATCATCAGAAAAACAATACAGATTGTTAATATATCCTTTATAAGTGAGTAGCTTTTGTTTCATAGTAGTAGGTTTTTCGTGTAGTTGAGTAGTTTGCCGTTTAAATAGAATTGGCTGTTTGTTGAGGATTATAATAGCAGGTTAAAATAGATTCCATTGCCAGTTTTCCAGCGAGAATGGCCCGTAATTTATCTTGTGTTTCTTGATCAATAAAAGTCATAAGTGGTTGATTCACATAATTTAGAAAAGGCATTGCTTCTGCAATTTTATCGTCCCAAATTTGGTGATACCGTAGTAAATCATCTGGATAAACCACTGTGCGCGTGCCACCTTCAGGCATTGCTTCAAACGGTTCAGTAATATTTAAATATCCATAATCATCCGTCAATTCTTCGCCTGAATAAATGTCTCGGATAGCAATTTCAAAATTATAAGGTGTTGTTAAGCAATTTGAATTAAAACTATGATTGACATATTTGGCCAAATCCCAACACAATACAAAATTACCCTGGTTGTCTCTAAACGAATAGAGATCAATAATTGGTGCGTAATTAGGACCTAAGACAGCTAATTTTTTTTCATCAAAAACCATGTCCAAACTATCTTGCACCCAGGTAATTGTTCCTTTAGGAATAAATTGTTTAGCAACCACACCATAACCCTTCTGCTCCGAAATAAATTTCAACTCTGTAAACGGATGTATCATTTTACTAAATCGTTCAAATAAAATAATCTATGCTTAAAATATAAAAGTGAATCGCTCGCTTTGAAGTCCTAAATTAATAGAAAAATAATTCATAATAATCGACAAGCTCAGAAAAAATAAAATATTATCCATTAAATATGTTTCCAGCCTTTAATTCAACCACTTTTTCCGACTCGTAAGAAAAATCAAAATACTGCTTTTTAGCAAATTTTTCTACAAATCCAGTGCCTCTTTTCTTTTCATCGTGGGTATTAATCAACCACTCGGCACCACATTTTTTTTGCGCTATCAATCCCTTTTTAATTCCCAAATTTACGGTTCCCCCCAACCAAAAAGGCAACCGATATTCGGTCGTAGTTGTGATCAAATAACGGGCATTTGGCAACACACTTACCTTTACCCCATGCGGGGCAAACAATAAATTACCTGTTTCATTTTCAAATAAATACGAAAAATGGACCAAATCTAACCAACCCGCAGGCGGCAAAACTTGGATTTTAAACGGCGTATTTTCCACCAAAATTAATTGCTTAAAATGCCCCCATTTCTTGATCTTTTTCAAAATCGGCGCCCGCGCAATCAGTGGAATACTCGCATCCATTTGCAGCAAAGTTTCTTTGTTACAATGATCAGTAAAAGGATGTGAAATAAAAATAAAATCTGGTTTCGGCAAACTGTCCAATGTAGGCTGTGCACTTACATGAAACTGCTCACTAAACCACGGATAAAAATCAACTTGCGACGGCGAAAACCAAGGATCCACCAAAATAATTTTACCATTAAGTTCCCACAACCACGAATTATCATCATTTAATTTCGTCAATGTCATAGCCAATCCCTTAAACGCTTAAAACTAAATTTTTTCTCGCATTTCAAGCGCGTACACCAAAAAACTCGCCAACCAATGGCTGCCCATATAATCACTTCCTGCCACTTGACTCATCGAAGCACGCACGTGGGTATCCGCAATCGCCACCAAGTTTTTTTTATGCGTTGGCAAAGCCTCTGCCAATTGATAAAAACACCAAGCCCTCGAAAAATTAAGCCCATCCAAATGCACCAATTTACCATCCGTTCTGTCCGCCACAATGCCCGGTGCCAACTTAAAATTCGGATCCACCAACTCCGGTAAAAAAGCCACTAACCACTTCTCAAATTCAACTTTAGGCAACACTTTCCCCATCAATTCAGCCTCTTGCAAACAAGGCGAAATAAAATCAAACCCACTAGGTTCCCACGTAATCGGGCAACCAGCATCTTGCAAATAATAATCTTTTGAACGCTGAACAATCATATTTTCTAACACCGTATTTTTACTCGCACGCGCATAATCCAAGGCCAAGGACAACCCAAAAGCTGTATTGGTATGCTCCCCCACCCGAATCGGATACACCAGTTTTGGCAAAAAATCCAGGTACCCTTTCACAATATGATCCGTCAAAGGCTGCAAATTCGCACTCCATTTATGTACTTTATCATCCGGCAACGTTGCCAATTCGGCATGGAGTTTCAGCAACCAAGCCCAACCATAGGTCCGCTCAAACGATTGATTCAAATTCGTACTAAAAAAAGCCAATTCCTTCGCTACCTTTTCCGTTATAAATTGCCTGTCAAACAAAGCAATTGCCTTGGCGCTCAACTCCGTATTCGGAAATTTTTGAATCGCCTTCGCCAACAACCAATGCCCATGAACGGAAGAATGCCAATCAAAACACCCATAAAAAATCGGATGCAAGTCCCGCGGCGCCTTTAAATCCTCATCACTCGACAATACTTGCCCCAATTTATAGGGATATTCGGTTTCAATACAATTCAGCGGTAATTGAGCAAACTTATCCATTATGGCATACTCCAACTTCAAATCCGCATCCGCCACCTGTCCAAAAACAAAAGACATCGAAAAAAACAAACCAAAACACCAACCAATTTTTCTACTCATACCGATCCAACTAATCATTTTAACTTTTATTTGGGCGTTTCCCTAACACTCTTGTAACTACTCAACTGCGTTTACATAATTACAAGAGGTCAGGGCCGCGCTTTCCATTATAGTCCCCAATGCATTGGGGAGCTGCCATTTCAATCGCTAACGCAACACCTAGCATACGAAAATAATGCCATTTCTGCAATAAAACACCAAACTTCCCAATAAAATCCCTTTAAATCGGTTAAAAAAATCAAAACAGGTGTTCTCAGGGTTAACCCCACCTAAAATAACAACTTAAGCAATAGTTTTAAACTATTTTAGTTTATTAAATAGGTGTTATTATACTTCTAACCTGAGTTCGACTCTAAATTACCATTCAGATTTTAATTAAAATTTGACGGAATAGCAATATTCTCTGCATTTACGGAATCAAGCCATTAAAATTAACAGATTACTTTAACTATTTGTATCGGTGTTTTTGCATAGAAAACTATGATTTTTTCGTCAAAGCAACTCGAAATAGCCCGCTATTACTTCGTTGCTTTTTCTCAAACTCAAGCTTTTCTATGCGATCTGAATGAAATTTAAAATCGGGAGCAGGTTTCTACTGAAATACCGCAATTATTGGCACATCCATAACTATTTTGCGAATCTTCTATAAAATCATCCAACCATTCAAATAAGTGCCATCCCCTAACATTTACCGTATCAAACCCATCCTGACATCAAACACTTTATCAACCCCATCCCTTCCGAGGATCTTGGCAGTCTCTCACCAACATCCTACAAAAAAAAGAATTTCAGGCACTGTGGCACATCTCAAAAAATCAACCCGATTTCTGCAGGGAAATTAGCGAAAAAAACTACCTTAAACAATGTGGTGTGCATTTTCGCGGACAAGGATTTCGAATAGATGCTGAGCGGTTCATTGAAATCAGAAGACGAATTTTAGCAATTGATTAAAAAAGGCCTTTCAAAATTCATTTCGGTGAGATGGTGAAGCACTAAAAAAAACACTCGCGTTAAAAAATTGTAACGATTCATTTTTTCGGCTAGCTATTCCGTCATTATACCTACCTTTGTCCAGTCCTACACTTCAATTAAAATGAATATTTTTTCAAATCTTTTTGCAAAAAAAACAAAGCTCCCCCCATTAGATTTTTCCATTATCGGAACCGATTTGCACAGCCATTTAATTCCTGGCATTGACGATGGATCCAAAACACTAGAAGATTCGTTAATAATGTTGCGCCGATTTTCGGAATTAGGGTATAAAAAAGTAATCACCACGCCCCACATCATGAATGATTACTATAAAAACACTCCCAAAATCATTTTAGGTGGATTAGTCGCTGTGCGCGAAGCTATTGCAAAAGAAGGTATTCCTATTACCATAGAAGCTGCGGCAGAATATTATTTAGATTTTCATTTAAAAAACCTCATTGAAAAAAAACAACTCCTTACGTTTGGAAAAAATTATATCTTATTCGAATTGTCTTTTTCGCAAGAACAACCAGGCATTGAAGAAACCCTTTTTGAGTTAATTACTGAAGGGTATCAACCAATTTTAGCGCATGTCGAAAGGTATCCTTTTTACAATAATCAATGGAAAAAAATCGATGAATACCGTGAGCGAGGAATCTTATTACAATTAAACATCAATTCACTTTCCGGACATTATGGCCCAATGGTAAAACGCATGGCCGAAGAATTAATCGATCGGGATTGGATTGATGTGATCGGATCCGACTGTCATCACTTAGGACATTTGGACATGCTTCAATCCTTACAATCAAATCCTTACTTACATAAAATTGCCTCAAAAAGCAACTTGCTCAACAAAACACTTTAGTCTTTAATCGGTAATAATTGCCTCGCCCCTTTAACCCATTTTCGCTAATGGATAAAATCGGTAATTAAGAAGGACGCTGCATTAAATTATTGTTTTCGTGAACTATAGACAAAAGTTCTGCTTTGCATTTAAAAAAAAGCACTATGCAGGAAATAGGTGATTTAATGAAAAATATTGATTTAGGTGATGTCCTAGAAAAGGTTGGTTTATCGAATAAAGATAAAAAAGAAGTAAAAGTTCAGGCAGCAGATGCCTTAAAATATCGCATCAATAAAGAGAAAGTTAGAGGAAATGAAAAGGTAATGACCAACCTTTTTTCAACCGACGAAAACACCCCTGAAGCTAACCAAGTGGCAAAAAAATTAGAGGGTGATTTAGCGCACAACCTAAAAACCAAATAAGGAATGCCCGAAAGAATTGTGGATCAAATTAAATCTGCCGTAATGCAAAAAGTAATGAGCAGTTTTACAGGAGAAGCAGCAAAAAGAGTCAACAAAGGTGGAAATGGATTATTAGAAATGTTAAGAGATGGCGACATGATGGAAAATATTAAAAGCAAATTAGGAGGCTTTTTTAAATAATTAAAAAAACAGGCTTTCTAAATGAATTTAGAAAGCCTGTTTTTTGTAAAGACGTGTTTAAACCCAAAATTGAATCAAAATCCACGTATCAAATTCAACTTTATTTACTCAAGCTTTGTTTTACCAAATCAGCAATTAATTTCCCATCCGCTTTTCCGCTCAATTGTCCCATAATTGGCCCCATCACTTTGCTTAAATCTTGCATCCCCGTTGCGCCCATTGCAGTTAATTTTTCTTCAATCATTTTGCGTAAATCATCTTCCGACAACATGGCCGGCATGTATTCTTTAATCACTTCTGCCTGAAATTTTTCATCTGCCGCCAAATCTTCGCGTCCTTCTTTCACATATAAATCGTAGGTATCAATTCGCTGTTTATACAATTTCATGACAATCTTATTTTCAACCTCTTCGGAAATTGTTGCGTCTGCACCACTCGTAGCCTCAATCAATAATTTTGATTTTATATCTCGCAAAGCCGCTAAACGTTCCTTTTCTTTGGCTTTCATTGCGTTTTTAATATCCTCGTTTATTCTCTCTGTCAAACTCATATCCGTACGTTTAAAATTTCTGTTACAAATTTATACCAAATCTAACTATAAAATAGGTCAATCTATTTTATAATTTTTATTGGTTAATGCCGAAACTTCAAATAAATAATTCAATGAAATTGATATTGGACGATATTATTTGTGTCTTCGGTGTTACATTTTTTCTTTTAGGTCTATCGTTGATTGAAGTTTAAAATTTCTTTGCCTTTTTCGTTTTTAATCCACACTTCTTCTAAATGATTTAAGGCAATAATTTCGTTGGTATTGGTTGATTGAAAAATCTTTGCGATATATTCCAGAACCGAGAGTTCTTGTTCTGAAAATAAATCACGTCTGAACATTCTGTCGTTTTGGGGTTTAAATTTTTCACCCAACCGATTTAACAATAAAAAGCAAAAAAAATGCCCTCCAAAATTTGAAGAGCATTTTAACAATAGTGTATTTAGAGAAGTTAGTCTACATTGTCGTGTAAAAAGGAGTTGTTGTCTCTTAATCCTCCTTCACTATCAGATGAAAGGGTGAAACGACTCATTTTTTCTTCGGTTGAATGCGAAAAGTCGTCAATTTGAACGTTTTTACGTTTGTAAGCTGGTTCTTTTTCTAAATCTGCTAAACCAGCAGATGATTTTAATTTAGAAGTGTACGATTGAATTCGTTCCATTCGTTCTTTTGCTCTTGCATATTGTTCCTCCGGAGAAAGCACCGATTTTGGTATAGATTCCGTCATTTCAACTTTCTCTTCCAAATCATCTGTCAAAAAGTGACGTACCACATTTTCTTCTTCTTTTGGTTTAGGCACTTCAACGATGTTTTCAACTTTCGGTGTTTCTGGCGTAAATGTCCAAGCAATTTCCGTTTGAGAAACTTCTTCAACGATCACCGCTTCTTTTAAAAACGGCTCAGGCGCAACCACAGGCTCAACCGCTAGTTTTTCAACCACTGGTGCTTGCCAAGTATTGGTAGGCGTTTGAATAGGTGTTTCGATTGGTTTAGAAATCATTGTTGGTACATTCTCGTCCAAACTCACCACTTTTTTTTCAGGTGCTTTTTCAAATCCTGTAATTGGCGATGAATTAAAGCCTGTTGCAATCAAGGTCACACAAATTCCTTCACCTAACGATTCATCGTAACCATGTCCCCAAATAACATCCGCAGTTGCTCCAGCTTCATCTTGGATATAATCAGTAATTTCTCCGATTTCATCCATTAAGATTTCTTTGCTTCCGTAAGTGATATTTAATAACACGTATTTCGCTCCTCTAATATCGTTATCATTCAATAACGGAGAAGAAAGTGAAGTTTTAACCGCTTCAATCGCTCTATTTTCACCTTCAGCAATGGCAGAACCCATGATGGCAACACCACTGTTTCTCATAACCGTACTCACATCGTTAAAATCGACGTTGATCATTCCTGTTACAGAAATAACCTCTGCAATTCCTTTAGCTGCAATTGCTAATACATCATCCGCTTGCGCAAAAGCATTTCCAAGTGATAAATTACCAAACATTTCACGTAAGCGGTCATTGTTGATAATCAACAAAGTATCCACATTTTTTCGCATTTCTTCCAAACCTTCTTCGGCTTGTAATTTTCTTTTACGACCTTCAAAACTGAAAGGAACAGTCACGATTCCAACAGTTAAAATGCCCATGTCTTTTGCTACTTTCGCAATCACAGGTGCTGCACCTGTCCCTGTTCCACCGCCCATACCTGCTGTGATAAAAACCATTTTAGTACTAGTTTTCAAAAAAGCTTTAATGTCTTCAATATTTTCAATTGCGGCATTTTTACCAATTTCAGGAATTGCACCAGCCCCCCGTCCTTCAGTTAAACTTGCACCTAACTGCATTTTAATCGGCACAGGACTGATGTCCAAGGCTTGTTGATCTGTATTACAAATCACAAAATCAACCCCTTTGATCCCTTGATTGTACATGTGGTTAACAGCGTTTCCGCCTCCACCTCCAACACCAATTACTTTAATGATTGATGATTGATCTTTTGGTAAATCGAATTCCATATTCTTTGTTTTTTAGTCTCTGCGAGTCGATTTTGCAAAATATCAACTCGTTTAACTTGTTATTTTTTTCTATTAATTAATCTTCTTCTTCAAACCAAGTTCGACTCTTAGAAACGATTTTTTCAAAAAAGCTTCCTTTTGTTTTTGTCGAGTGATTTTTTACGGAATTATCCACTTTTTCAATCACTTCTTGTGTTGTATTTCTGTATGCGTTTTGAAATCCTTTCACTACTAATCCAATTCCAGTTGCATACATCGGGCTCGTGATATTGTCCACCAAGGTCGTTGGTGCCAAATGTTCGTTTGGATAACCAATTCTCGAGTCCATACCTGTAATATACTCAAACAATTGGGTGATATGTTTTAATTGAGCACCACCACCAGTAACGACAATTCCGCCAATTAATTTCTTTTCGTAACCTGAATTTTTAATTTCAAAATACACGTGTTCGATAATTTCTTCCATCCGCGCTTGGATGATCGAAGCTAAATTGCGAACTGAAATTTCTTTTGGCTCACGTCCTCTTAAGCCAGGAATACAAACAATTTCATTTTCTTGACACTCACTTGCCAAGGCCGATCCAAACTTCACTTTTAAAAGCTCCGCTTGGCGTTTCATAATGGTGCAACCTTCTTTAATATCTTCAGAAATAATATTACCACCAAAAGGAATTACAGCGGTGTGTCTGATAATACCATCTTGGAAAATCGCAATATCCGTTGTTCCACCACCTATATCCACTAAAACAACCCCTGCTTCTTTTTCTTCTTCACTTAAAACCGCTTCAGAAGATGCCAACGGTTCAAGAATCATTTCATCAACTTCTAACCCTGCTTTGTCCACACATTTTTTAATGTTTTTGGCAGCTGCAATTTGTCCGGTGATAATATGGAAATTCGCTTCTAAACGAACTCCCGCCATGCCAATAGGATCTTTAATTCCTTGCTCGGCATCAACAATATATTCTTGTGGCAATACATGGATAATTTCTTCGCCTGGTTGCATCACCAATTTATACATGTCTTCTACCAAATTATCGATATCAGATTGACTGATTTCTTTTTCGGTATTGTCTCGCATCAACATTCCTCGGTGTTGCAAGCTATTAATGTGCTGTCCAGCAATTCCAACATTCACTACCCGAACGTGCAATTCGCCATCCACACGACTTTGAGCCTCTTCTACCGCTGCAATAATTGATTGAACGGTTTTTTCAATATTTGAAACTACACCGCGGGTAACACCAACGCTTTCAGATTTGCCCATAGACAAAATCTCAATTTTATTGTGAGCGGTTTTTCGTCCAACAATACACGCAATTTTCGTCGTTCCAATATCTAATCCTACAACAATTTCAGACATATATTTACCTTTTAATGTGTGACTCGAAACTACTTTTAGCTACCCGATTCACTTTTAATTTCTAGTTTATCTTCACTCATCTTCTCGAACAAACAACTTGGCTCTTAAACATGACGTTAATCGTATCATAATTCTCCCACCCTGCTCTACTTAATCCTTCAGCGTAAAAAATTTCCAACTTTTTAAATTTCCCAGCAATATCAACTGCTTTTCCAAATAAAATCCGTTGGTTTCCAACCCTTGGTATCAGCTCAAATTCGTTGTATTGATTCACGTGAACTTCCATAAATTGAGCTGATAGGAATTCATCGGAGCAAACATAGTTCGATATTTCATACAAATCATCGAGGATTTCAATAGTTTTCAAACTGTCATTGTTGATTATTTTGTTTACATCTTTAGTTAGATCCTTTTCGTTGACAAATCCTGTGATGGCCAAAATGTGCGCCGTGTATTTTGGAGAGAGCGGCATAAGCGTCCCATCACTGTCCAAATAACAACTACTTCCATCTAAATTAAAGATCCGTGCAATAGGTCTTCTTAAAGAAATATCGATATTCCAAGCACCTCCCAAATGGGTGTAAGCATCTACCGTTTTTACTTCTGGAATTTGGGACAAAAATTGTTCTATCTCATTCAAATCCATTTCAGTATACTTTTTATTGATGCCGATTAAATCCTGGTCAATGAGGCGATTCAAAATATCATCCGTTGTCAGAAATAGCATATCTTCGTACAGGTCAATTTTGACAATAGGCAATCCCATCACCACTTGTTTATGTGCAGAATTCACAAAACTCATCCCAATTGCTACGGCAATAATGGAGCAAACCCAAATGGTATTTTTAAGCCATCGTTTCATTCAGAATAAGCCTTCACAATTGGTAAAACACAGGTGTCAATATCTCCAGCGCCAACAATTACCAGTACTTCTTTTGGTGTTTTTAGCAAATCTGAAACAATGGTTTCTTTTGAACTGAGATATTTGTCGTTTAAATGAATTTGGTCAAACAATAGTTGACTTGTAATTCCTGCCATTGGCAATTCACGGGCTGGATAGATGTCCAATAAAAAAAGCTCATCCGTTAACTCCAACGAACGGGCAAATTCTTGCATAAAATCGCGTGTACGACTGAACAAATGTGGTTGAAAAACAGTGGTAATTTTTTTGGTTGGATAGATTTCACGGAGTGAAGATAAAAATGCGGTTATTTCAGTTGGATGATGTGCATAATCATCAATAATCACAAAATCCTCCCGTCGAATGTGGAAATCGAAGCGACGTTTAACTCCCTTAAATGTTTTGAAAGCAATCCGAATTTCTGTTTCCGGGATTCCTAAACTTTTACACAAACCAAAAACCGCCAAGGCATTTTCAGCATTGTGTTTCCCCGGTAAGCCAAATTCTACCGCCTCATAAACTTGCCCATTGGCATGAATATCAAAATAAAACCTTCCATTAATATTCCTTAGATTCTCGCCTCGCCAAACCGCATTCGGAACAAAACCATACGTAGTTTGGCGATGGATGTGGTTAAATTTAAAGGAGGAAACATCAAGTTTCGCATTTAAAAATACCCACCCGCTGGTATCAACAAGGTTAATAAAATCGTTGAATGATTGAAGTAAATGTTCACTGTCTCCATAAATATCCAAATGGTCCGAATCCATGGTGGTGATAATGGCGTGATTTGGCATCAATTGTAAAAAAGACCGATCAAACTCATCCGCTTCAACCACGACTCTTTTCGCATCGGCATCAATTAGACAATTTGAATTGTAATTCGAGGTAATTCCGCCAATAAAGGCATTACATTTTTCTCTTGTCGAATAAAGGACATGGGCCAAAATTGCGCTCGTAGTGGTTTTTCCATGAGTTCCTGCGACAGCAAAAGTTTCAAAAGCACTTGAAATAATACCTAGTGCTTTGGCTCGTTTGATTACATAGAACCCATTTTGCATCAAGACGTCTAATTCTTGAAAACCAGCAGGAATGGCAGGTGTATAAACAACCAGTGTATCTTCAGGAGATAAGTTGTGCAACACCGATTCCCCTTGATCGGCATAATAAACATGAATCCCTTCGGCAACCAAATTTTGTGTGAGCGCGGTTTCGGTTTTATCATAGCCAGAAACTACTTTACCTTGACTCTTAAAATAGCGCGCAAGTGCACTCATTCCGATTCCTCCGATGCCTATAAAATGGACTTTATTTATTTGATCAAAATTCACAGGTTTATTTTTTCTTAACGGTCAACTTATACCAATTTTTCAATTTCATTTACAATTCGCTCTGCCGCATCAGGAATTCCTAATTTGGCGATATTTTGAGAAAGTAATTGACAAGCTTCCTCGTCCTTTACCAATTCAATACATTTGTCCATCAACGAAAACTCCACCGCTGCATCTTCAATTAAAACGGCAGCTTGAATGGAAGTTAGTGCTTTTGCATTTTTTGTTTGATGATCTTCAGAAACATTTGGTGACGGCACTAAAATAACAGGCTTACCCACCAAACAAACTTCAGAAACTGAAATAGCACCAGCACGAGTCACAATCAAATCCGCAGCCGCATAGGCCAAGTCCATTTTAAAAATAAAATCAGCCAAATAAAGTCCTTTTGATGAAATATCTTCTCCTAAATCTGCCTTTAACGTATTAAAATAAGCACCACCACATTGCCAAATTAATTGGATGTCTTGCGCCAATAAGGTTTTTAATTCTTTCTTAAAACACCTATTTAAGGTGCGCGCGCCAAGACTTCCTCCAATCACCAAAATCGTTTTTTTTGCCGGATCTAATCCGAAGAACTTAAAGGCTTCTTCTCGTTTACCCTCAATCAAAACCATCTCATTACGAACGGGATTCCCTGTTAAGACAATTTTCTCTTTTGGAAAAAAACGATCGAGATTTTCGTAGGCTACACAGATCTTAGATACTCTTCCTGCTAACCATTTATTTGTAATTCCAGGATATGAATTTTGTTCTTGAATCAAGGTAGGAATTTTTCGTTTAGAGGCGACTCTCAGCACGGCTGCACTGGCATATCCTCCTACTCCAATCACAATATCTGGTTGTTTGTCCTTAATTATTCTTTTCGCCTTACATAAACTAGCGATCAATTTAAATGGAACAAAGAAGTTTTTATAGGTCAAACGCCGTTGAATGCCTCTAATCGGCAAACCGACAATTGGATACCCAGCCTTGGGCACTTTTTCCATTTCCATTTTACCTTCGGCGCCAACAAATAAAATATCGGCGGTAGGATATTTCCTTTTGATCGCATCAGCAATCGCAATGGCGGGGAAGATATGTCCTCCTGTTCCGCCTCCACTTATGATTACTTTTTGAATTGGCATTTCTTATTTTTTTAAGCGATTCTAATTAAATTAAGCCGGTTCAGTTTGAGCCTCTTGCGAAGCACGCGCTTTTCGGTTCTCCTCGCGACTTATACCTAAAATCATCCCAAAAGCAATACAGGTGAACCACGCCGATGTACCACCCATACTCAGAAGTGGCATATTCTGTCCTGTTACGGGCATTAATTTGGTACTCACCATCATGTTCACCAACGCTTGGGTCATCACCATGATCGAAATCCCCATCACCACCAACATGGTAAAATTATCATCGGCAGCTAAACCAATTTTTATAAATCTAAAAAACAACCACATGTAGAGCATGATAATAAAAATGGCTGTTGGTAAACCACCTTCTTCAATCAATGCTGCAAAATAAAAATCGGCATAAGCCTCAGGAATCCAATGTTTCAGAACTCCATTTCCTGGTAATTCTGGCCCGTGAAAGGCCCCATTCGAATAAGTAAAACTTCCGTTTTTTATCGCTGCTAACGCATTGTTAATTTGCATATTCTCTGTTGGATCCAATTGACTTTCGTCGCTGAACATCCTTACAATACGCAAACGCCATGTTTCGACCCGCGGTAAAATTTCTGGTTGAAACTTTGCAATCGTAATCAATAATAAAAATATTCCGACCGCACTACTCACGGACAAACCAATCCATTTCCAAGGAAATTTCGCCAAAATTAACATGACTAATGCAATGATACCAACCAATAAAGCGGTTGATAAATTGGAAGGGAGAATCAAGAAAATCGTAATTCCTATTGGCAATAAAATATACCTTGCCACAATTTTGAAATCATTAAATTGCTCCTTTCGCTTTACCAGCTGTCGTGAGAGGTAAATAATCAAACTTAATTTCGCAAAATCAGAAGTTTGAAACGAGAAAGGTACAAATGGAATTTTCAGCCATCTATCTGCACCATTGACGCTTTCGCCCACCAACATTGTTAAAACCAATAAAACAATGGAGATGTAAAAAAGCATTTTCGATAATTTCGAAAACACTTTCAACGGTACTTTATGGATGGCAAACATCAACAGAAAGCCGAGCGCTAAAAGAATAAAATGTTTAAAAAACAAGTAAGCATAGCTTAGCCCTTTCACCTTCACCAAAATAGGGATGAAACTAAAAACGGAAACAACTGAAATGACACCCAATAATAGTGCTATCACCCAGATGTTTTTGTCCCCACCAAGATATTTAAACAGGTTTTTCACTGATTTTTATCGTTGGATGACTAAAGTCCTCTTACACAAAATTTAAACTGTTTCCCTCGGTCTTCGTAGCTTTCAAATAAATCGAAACTTGCGCACGCTGGTGACAATAAAACAGTGTCCCCATTTTTGCCAAAACGATAGGCCATTGAAACCGCTTCCATCGCAGATTTTGCTTCGCCGATTTGACTAACTATCCCACCAAATGCTTTGATGATTTTTGAATTGTCAACACCTAAACAAACAATTGCTTTTACTTTTTCTTGTACCAAAGGTAATAGTGACTCGTAGTCATTTCCTTTATCTACACCACCAACAATCCATACAGTTGGGTTTAACATACTTTCAAGGGCATACCAAACCGAATTGATGTTCGTCGCTTTAGAATCGTTGATAAATTCGATACCATTTACTTTTGCAACAAATTCAAGTCGGTGCTCGACATTTTTAAAATCAGAAAGGCTTTCTCGGATATTTTCGTTTCTAATTTCCAAAATTTTAGAGGCAATACCTGCAGCCATTGAATTCTGAACATTGTGTTTTCCTTTTAGGGATAAATCGTGAATTGACATAATTAATTCTGGTTTTAAGTTTAATATGATTTGGTTGTTGTCTAAATAAGCGGCCATGCCATTATTTTCGGTAATCGAAAAAGGGGCAAGCTTGGCTTTAATATCTCTAGCGAGCATTTCTTTCGTAATTTCAGGATCGTCTGCATTGTAAACGAACCAGTCATCTGCGGTAAGATTTTGTGCGATTCTAAATTTTGAATTCACATAATTTTGCATGGTGTAGTCATAACGATCTAAATGATCAGGGGTGATGTTCAAAAGAATAGCGATATCTGCCTTAAAATCAAACATGCCATCTAATTGGAAAGAACTCAATTCAAGAACATATACATCCGGCAAATCTTCAATCACCTGGCGCGCGAACGATTGCCCAATGTTTCCACCCATTGAAACATTTAACCCTGCATTTTTAAGGATGTGGTGAATCCATAAGGTAGTGGTGGTTTTACCATTACTACCGGTGATACAGACCGTTTTTTTGGTGGTGTATTTTCCAGCAAATTCAATTTCATTAATGATCGGAATTTGTTTTGCAATCGCCTTTTTAATAATGTCCACCTTGTCAGGAATACCAGGACTTTTAATAAGAAGGTCGGCGGCTAAAATTCGATCTTCAGAATGTTGTTCAGCCTCAAATTCAATTCCATTTTCAACCAATTCCTTTTCATACGAAGGTTTGATTTTGCCTTTATCAGAAACAAAAGGAATCATTCCTTTCGCTTTTGCCAAAAGGGCAGCACCTACTCCGCTTTCGCCAGCACCAAGAATTGCAATATGTTTGTAATTTGTTTTCAAACAAGTTAATTTTTAGCTTTCTATTATCTTAATTTTAAGGTTACTATGGCGATGACAGCCAACAATACACCGACAATCCAGAAGCGAGAAACGATTTTAGCTTCGTGCATTCCAAGCTTTTGGTAATGGTGATGAAGTGGGGCCATTTTAAAGATTCGTCGGCCTTCGCCATATTTTCGTTTGGTGAATTTAAACCAGCCAACTTGCAGAATAACCGATAGATTCTCAACAATAAAAACACCACAAAGTACTGGAATCAATAACTCCTTGCGGATCACCACGGCAAACACAGCGATAATTCCACCCAAGGCTAAACTTCCTGTATCGCCCATAAAAACTTGCGCAGGATAAGAGTTATACCACAAAAATCCGATACAAGCCCCCATAAACGCTGAAATAAAAATTACCAGCTCAGACGAATACGGAATGTACATGACATTGAGGTAATCAGCAAATTCAATGTGACCAGAAACATAGGCAAAAATGGCCAAAGCGATTCCAATAATTGCAGAAGTACCCGTTGCTAGTCCATCTAATCCATCGGTCATATTTGCCCCATTCGAAATTGCAACCACTAAAAAGATCACAATCGGAATAAAAATCAACCAACCATAACTGCTGTTAGTGTCGCCAATAATCCAATTGTAATTAAATTCATTTCCTTTGACAAAAGGGATGGTGGTGGTCATATCTTTTGTTTTCACCCATTTTGTGTCTTCCGAATCTTCAATCGTTTTATGCAAGTGGGAAACTTCAACACTGTTAGCAATTACCGCTGATGAAGCAACTTTTTCGTGCACTTGAACGTCAGGATGAAAATAAAGAACTGCCCCAACAAAAATTCCCACTAAAATTTGTCCTACTACCTTAAAACGTCCGGCAAGACCTGCTTTGTTTTTCTTAAATACTTTAATGTAATCGTCAATAAATCCTATTGTGCCGAGCATAACTGTCGCAACCAGCATAACGATGACATAAATGTTCTCCAATTTTGCAAAAAGCAAGGTTGGGATAATGATGGACGCCAAAATAATTAATCCCCCCATGGTCGGAGTTCCTTCTTTTTCCTTTTGACCAGCCAAGCCCAAATCGCGAACAGATTCACCTATTTGCTGATTGCGTAACATTCGAATAATTCTTTTTCCAAAAACCATTGAAATCAGCAAAGAGGTAATAATTGCCATTGCTGCGCGGAAAGAAATAAAATGAAATAGTCCAGCGCCTGGCACGCCCAATTCATCGAGGTATGTAAATAAATAGTACAACATTATTTATTTAAATTTTTAAGAGTTTTTACTAAAAGTGAGAGATCATCAAAAGGGAATCGTACGCCTTTTATCTCTTGGTATTTTTCATGACCTTTTCCTGCCACCAATAAAATGTCACCTGATTTTGCTAAGGTGCAAGCAACCTTTATGGCTTCTTCACGGTTGGTAATTGCCATTACTTTTGCAGATTTCTCTACTGATATTCCTGCTTTCATTTCAGTGATGATGGCTTCAGGGTCTTCTGAACGCGGATTGTCTGAAGTTAAAATCACCTTGTCGCTGAATTGCGCAGAAATTTCTGCCATCAAAGGTCGTTTTGTTCGATCACGATCGCCTCCGCACCCAACAACGGTAATCACTTCTTCGTTTCGTGTGCGCACGGCTTGAATCGTAGACAATACATTTTTAAGTGCATCGGGGGTATGTGCATAATCCACAATAGCTACAATTCCAGAAGTGGATACAAATTGTTCAAATCTCCCTTCAACTGGTTTTAATTTGCTTAAAGTAGTGAGCACTTCAATTTCTTCCATTTCTAGTGAAATCGCTACCGCATACACCATTAATAAATTGTACGCATTAAATCCACCAATCAAATTGGTCCATAGTTCGTGGCGATTAATTTCCAATACCAATCCTGAAAAAGAATTTTCGATGATTTTCACCTTAAAGTCTGCCAAGGTTTTCATTGCAATTGTGCGCACTTTTGCATTGGAATTCTGAACCATCACTAACCCATTCGAATCATCGATGTTGACCAAAGCGATGGCATTAGAACTTAATTCGTCGAAGAATTTTTTCTTTGCAGCAATGTATTCTTTAAACGTCTTGTGATAATCAAGGTGATCATGCGTGATGTTGGTAAATCCTGCGATTTTAAAATCCAATCCTGCAATGCGATTTTGATGAATGGCATGAGAACTTACCTCCATAAAACAATACTGGCAGCCTTCGTCAACCATTTCTTTTAGCAAGGCATTCAATGCAACTGGATTTGGCGTAGTGTGCGTTGCTGGCACTTCTCTTTTTCCAATTTTATTGACAACTGTTGACAATAAACCACAAACAAAACCCATCTCGGTAAACACATCATGTAAAAGTGTACAGGTGCTTGTTTTTCCGTTGGTGCCAGTAATGCCAACCAAGGTTAATTGTTTAGAGGGATTTCCATAAAAATTGGCGGCCAACAGTGCCAAGGCTTGATGCGCATCTTTGACTTGCAAATACGTAATTTGATCATTAAGTGGGAGTGGGAGCTCTTCACACACAATCGTCATTGCACCTTTGTCAATCGCTTTATCAATATACAAATGGCCATCTACTTGCGTTCCACGCACAGCAACAAACAATGAATTTGTTTGAACTTCGCGTGAATCAAAATCAATTTGACTCACTTCACGGTGTAACAAACCTTGAACACTGATCAAACCAACTTTATATAATATGTCCTGTAAAATTTGCATTATCCTAAAACCAATTGTATTACTTTGCCTTTCACAAGTATGACCCCTGGATTGATTGATTGAGAAATTACTTTTCCGCTACCTTGCGAAACGACCTTTAACCCATAGTTTTCTAGCAGATAAACGGCATCTGAAAGTGGCATGCCTAAGACATTTGGCACATAAGTTTTGTCCACAATTCTTGGCTTTATAACTAATCCACTTTCTTGCTGTTGGGTGTAAACATAGTTTGCATTTGCCGCTTGATACGCATAATCCAAGCGGAGTGCATTTAAGGCAGCTTGTGTTTTAGCAGCACTGCCTGCCTTTACATTTGGAAAACTTTTTTTGTTGATCGGTAATCCATTGTAATTCGGATGATATTGCAATGAAGATGAATACACTTTATTTGCAATACTTGCAAATACTGTTCCTGAAACTTGCGCTCCATAAATTTGTTTTGTTGGTCCTGCAATGACTACAATACATGAATACTTTGGTTCGTCTGCAGGGAAGTAACCGGCAAAAGAAGCTTGATAAAAATTACTGTATCCTTCCGATCCATTGGCGAGTTTTGCCGTTCCGGTTTTACCTGCAATTTTAAAGTTAGTACTCTCCAAATTTTCACCTGTTCCTCGTTCAACAACGCCTTCAAGACAGATTTTCAAACCGTTGATGGTTGATTGTGAGCAGATTTTATCTTTGATAACTATTTTTTCAAACTTTTTAATCGACTTACCATCTCGAATAACTTCGGTCACGAATTGAGGTTTAACATATTCACCATCATTTGCAACGGCATTATAAAATGCAAGCAATTGAATGGGGGTAATTTCGACCTCATAACCAATCGCCATTTGCGGCAAGGTAATTCCTGACCAACCATCTTCCCCTTGATTTTTTAAAACGGGCTTAGGTTCACCAATGATGTCCAAATTCAATTTATTTCCCAAACCAAATGATTTTAGGCGGTTAATAAATCGCTGAGGATCTTTTGAGTATGCTTTGTTAATGATTTCAGCAAATACGTTTGACGACACTTCAAACGCATTTTGAATGGTGATTTTTCCATAGCCCCAAGGACTCGTATCATCGATGACGTGGTTGTAAAATTGGTATTTACCTTTTGCGTTGACAGTGTCGGTGATATTTCCACGCCCATCTTCCAAAAGTGCCATTAAGGATGCCAATTTAAAAGTTGAACCTGGATCCGTTTTTTGTCCAATGGCGTAGTTAAATGATTCGTAATACTCGCCATCATCACCTCGTTTTAGGTTGGCAATTGCTTTGACAAATCCTGTCTCTACTTCCATCAATACAACTGATCCGTAAAGTGCTTTTTGCTCTTCTAATTGTTTTTTCAATTCGTTTTCTGCTACGTCTTGGATATCAATATCAAGCGAAGTGACAATATCGGCACCCGGCACCGGATCTTTTAAATAATCACCTGAAACAGGTTTCCAACCATTGCTCACATATTGTTTTGCGATTAAGCCATATTCGCCTGCTAAGTATTCATCAAAAGCTCCCTCTAATCCCACATCTGCCGCACCTTCACGTTTCGACCCTAAGGTTCGTTCTGCTAAAATTCCATACGGACGTTGGCGTTTTGATTGCATTTCTTCGATAAAACCACCTTTGTATTTGCCTGCTTTAAAAATTGGAAACTCTCTTAATTGCTGTAAAACGTCGTATTTAATATTGTTTTGGATAGGAAAATATTGACTTTTATCGCTCCTTCCTTTTCTCAAATCTCGGTTCCATTCTTCTTTCGTTTTTTCTGGAAAAACCAATGCCAAGTGGTAGGCCAATGAATCCACTTCTTGAAAAAGTTTATCTGAAATCACGGATAAATCGGCGTGGATATTGTAAAAAGGAATGGAAGTCACCAAATCGCTTCCATCGTCAGATAAAATACGGCCTCTGATTGGTAAAATAGAGTCGATGCGAGTTGGAATTTCAGCAGAACTTAAGCTATCACCGTCGGCCACTTTAGGAACAGGAACAACATTGCCATATTGAATAGCAATGACCCGACCGATAACGATCAGCATTGCTATTGCTACCACAATGTACAGCACATAACTTTTAACTACTATTTCCTTTTTATTTTCCAATTTCGAAAATGTACTTTTTAACTCTAATTTTCCGTGGTGAATTGACACTCTCAACCACCCCTGTTCCTTCTAATTGTTGGGCAATATATCTTCGCCCACGTTTTGTATTGTATTCGCTTCCAAGCGTAAAGAATTCAGAATTCAACTCCGCTAATTCGGTTTCTAAGCGGACCTCTTTTTTCGTAATTGTTTCGGCATAGTAGCCCCACCCAATTAAAATCACCAATAAAAACCCCACAAAAAAAACGAAAGGCATGTTTTTAATAAATTGATCACGCGACAAAAAATCACCATTCATTAGGTTAACAAATGATCGTTTTGATCGGGCTTCCTTGTCTCTTTCCGCGTCCGCCTGGTCATGAGCTTGGCGTAATGCTTCTTGAGCTTGGAGATCTTCGCTATCTATGAATTCGTTGTTGCTCATCCTTTTATTGCTATTCTCATTTTTGCACTTCTTGCTCTTGGATTTCTTGCGATTTCCTCGTCAGCTGGTATGATTGGTTTTTTATTGATTCCTGTTAATGGCTTTTGTACAACACCAAAGTGATCTTTGGTCAATTCGCCAGTGAAATTTCCAGAACGAATAAAATTTTTGACCAAACGATCCTCAATTGAGTGATATGAAATCACCACCAATCTTCCGCCCTCTTCCAATACTGAAACTGATTGCTCTAAAAAATCCATTAAGGCCCCCATTTCATCATTCACTTCGATGCGAATGGCTTGAAATACTTGCGCTAAAAACTGCGTTTGTTTATTCCCTTTTACTAATTCTTTTAAAAGATCCACCAATTCTTTGGTTGTTCTGATCGGTTCTTCTGATCGTTTTTTTAATAACATCTGAACCACCTTGCGCACATTATCCAAATCGGCATACGAGTTAAAAACTCGGTAAAGCTCTTTTTCTGAATATTTATTAATGACCTGATACGCCGTTAACATTGAATTTTGATTCATCCGCATGTCCAAAACTCCTTCTTCGCGAATAGAAAACCCACGGTCTCCAGCATCAAACTGATGCGAAGACACACCAAGGTCGGCAAGAATGGCGTTTGCACCCATTACTTCGTAATATTTCGCAAAATTGATCATGAATCGGAAATTGGCATTTGCGAAAATCAATCGATCATCATCTAATACATTTTCCAAAGCATCATCATCTTGATCAAATGCCAATAAAAGACCATCGGGACCGAGGCGATTTAAAATTTCTGAAGAATGTCCGCCGCCGCCGTAGGTGACGTCAATGACAATATCATTCGCAGAAATTTCTAGCGCATCTAACGACTCGTTAAATAAAACTGGTGTATGGTATTCGTTATTCGTCATCTGAGTTAATTTCTCCCATCACTTCATCAGCTAAATCAGAGAAATCACTCATGTTTTCGTTCAGTACAGCGAAGTACTCTGATTTATCCCAAATCTCAATTCGGTCATTGTAGGCGGTTAACATTATTTCTTTTTTCAAGCCTATGCGTTCCATCAATGCGGTTGGAATTAAAATTCGACCCGCAGTATCAAGTGTTAATTGCTTAGCGCCTTGATGAAACAATCTGTAGAACATTCGATTTTTAGGTTTGAACAAATTCAGTTTTGCCAATTTCCCACTCACCTTTTCCCATTCATTCATGGGATAGATGGAAAGACAATTTTCAAATCCTTTGTTCATCATAAAAATTTCGTTCGCAGAAGGATCCAATTGCTTTCTTAGTCCCGCAGGGAAAAGAAATCTCCCTTTAGAATCAAGTGTGCATTCGTATTCTCCTACTAGTCCTGACATTTTTTGCTTTAAAATGTAAAAATAATTATTAAACTCCCACAAATTACCACCCAAATTGTATTGTTGATAACTTTCGTGAACGTTAACGACAAATGTACGGGATTTTTTAAATTAAGTTACAGTATTTACGGGTATTTTGAACGAAAAGACTGAAGTGGTAAAATGTGGTAATTAATTTTAGCGATGTGGAAAAGTAATTTATTTTCAAGTGGAATTCAGCGTGATTTTTATCGCTTATTGAGTGGGATTTGATTTGCTTTTTTTTGCAAAAGAAATCCCAATGAAACTCGCTTTTAGGGAGGTTAAGGTTTTATTTTGAGATTCTCGAAGTGTTATTAATTGTGCAGAACCAACCTATCTTGACATCATCGAAGGTAGATTTGGCTTGCCTTATTAAGATATTACTATTTCAAACAAAACATGTCTTCAATTATGGCTAGATTAACCCTTTCAACAGCGCATTCAACCACCTACCAAAACAATATAGGGGGTTCTATTTTGGAAAAGCAGGAAAACAATGCTTGATTATCAATAAAATCGTTAAATTTGATTGTCCTGAAATTTATCTAGGACACTCTTGGATAAAAATTAATCAAATAAAACTCTATCCGATGATAAGATATGGCAGTAAAAAAATCTTGACTCTCATCTTTCTGGTGCTCCCACTTGGAATATTTGCTCAAAAAATTTATCAAGGTGACGAAGCCGCTGCTCGGTTTCCAAATGCCGAACTTGTGCGTGACAGCCAATTTAGCTCGCTGCCATCTTTTATTCGGTTTCGTGAATCCAATCAATTTGACATTGATCAGTATAAGAAATGGATGAATGATCATTTCAAGTTCGACCCGAGTATAGGCTCTAAGCTGATTCGTGCAGAATCAGACGAATTAGGCCATGTTCATTACCGGTACCAACAAACCTATTTCGGAAAATTAATTGAGGACGCCATTTGGATCGTTCACACAAATAACGATAAAGTTTATGCGCTCAATGGATTGATCTATGACCAAATCGTTGCACCGACCGCTGCGAGCATGAGTGAATCGGCAGCGTTGGAAAAAGCAATGGAATCTGTTGGCGCAGAAACGTATAAATGGCAATTAAGCGAAGAAGAAGAGCACCTCAAAATAGAAACAGGCGACTCATCTGCAAGTTTCTTTCCTAAAGGTGAACTCGTTTTTGTGTCTCAAAATTATTCTTTCGATTCTCAAACATTTCGATTGGCTTATAAATTTAACATCTATGCGCACCAACCAGTTTATCGAGCAGAAATTTACGTTGACGCTGTGACAGGCGCAATTATTCGCGAAAACGAAATCATTCATCACATTGATACTCCAGGCACTGCACATACAGTTTATAGTGGCGATCGTGAAATTATCGCAGACAGTTTTGGCGGATCATACCGCTTGCGAGACCTCAGTAGAGGAAATGGTGTGCGAACATATGATATGAATACAGGAACCTCTTATGGCGCATCTGTTGATTTTATAGATACAGACAATGATTGGAACAATATCAATCCTCAAAAAGATCAATACGCAACCGACGCACATTGGGGAGCCGAAATGACTTACGACTATTTTTTAGATATTCACGGACGAAATAGCATCGATAATGCCGGATTTCAGCTTAATAATTACGTTCATTACGGCGTTAATTATTATAATGCCTTCTGGGATGGTTCGCGCATGACGTTTGGCGATGGACCTGGCGGCGCAATTACTCCATTGACATCTTTAGACATTGCTGGACATGAGGTCGCACATGGATTAACGACCTTTACGGCGGGTTTGATCTACTATGCCGAATCGGGAGCATTGAACGAATCTTTTAGCGATATTTTTGGAGCTGCGATCGAACGTTTTGCGCGTCCTGATGATTATAATTGGCTATTAGGTGAAGATATTGGAACGCATTTCCGTTCTATGTCAAATCCAAATTCGAAAGGAGATCCAGATACTTACTTCGGAACCTTTTGGGCTTCATTGGTTGGAGGCGATAGTGGTGGCGTGCACACAAACAGTGGCGTTCAAAATTTTTGGTTTTATCTTTTGACAGAAGGTGGCACAGGTACGAATGATATCGGCAATGCGTATTCTGTTAGTTCGCTCGGAATAGAAGCTTCGAGTGCAATTGCATTTCGAAATTTAACGGTTTATCTTACAAGTAGTTCGCAATTCAGTGACGCGCGCTTCTTTTCACTTCAAGCGGCCCAAGATTTGTACGGTGGTTGTTCGAATGAAGTTGAGCAAACTGCAAATGCTTGGTACGCCGTTGGTGTTGGCGGAATTTATGATCCTACAACAATTGCATCATTTTCAACACTAGATACTTTTGGCTGCGCACTTCCTTTTGAAGCTAATTTTACCAATTCAAGTTTTAATGGAATCACGTATTTATGGGATTTTGGAGATGGAACAACAAGTACTGAAGAAAATCCTACTCATGTATATACCGCAGCAGGAATTTACACTGTTACTTTAAACGCGGATGGTGGAGCCTGCGGTAGTGACGAGTTAGTGTTAGCTTCTTATATCGAAGTTGATCCAGAAGCAGAATGTATCATCACCTTGCCACCTGACGGAATTTTAGGCGTTCAAAGAGGTTGTGACGGGACAATCTATGACAGTGGTGGACCGTTTGCCAATTATGGTGCGGGTGAAAATTCGCAAGTGACAATTGATCCGCTCGGAGCCGTTTCTGTAAATCTAGATTTTATAACCTTCAGTGTTGAAGCTGGTCCAGGCTTAACATGCAATTATGATGATTTGTCGATTTATGACGGTCCTTCCATTTTTTCGCCCTTAATTGGCAAATATTGTAATAATAACTTGCCAGCTTCCATGACCTCTTCTGGATCGGCCATTACACTCGCATTTCATTCGGATGGCGGACTTGAACTTTCTGGATTTAATATCGAATGGTCGTGTAATCCTCCAGATGATGTTCCTGAAACGGATTTTATCGTTAATTCAGAAATCACGTGTTCGGGTTTGGCTTATTTTACAGATCTTTCTACAAATATTCCAATCGCGTGGGCGTGGGATTTTGGGGATGGAGGAACTTCAACATTGCAGCACCCAGTGCATGAATATTTAACTGAAGGTACTTACACTGTAACACTTGTGGCGACAAACTTAGTTGGTGACAATACGGAGATTAAGACGGATTATGTGACGGTTGCTTTCCCAGAGACACCAACAGTGGTGGGAGATACGAATTGTGTTGATCAAACTGCTACTTTAGTCGCTGCGGGCGAGGGAACATTAAAATGGTATACTGAAGCTGCAGGAGGTGTTCCGTTTTTCGAAGGAGACACCTTGACTACAATACCTTTGGCAATCACAACAACGTATTATGTCGAAGATGACTTGTATGACAGTCCTGAATTTGTAGGCCCAGTTGACAACACCTTTGGTACAGGAGGTTATTTTAGTGGTGATCAATTCCTTGTATTCAATAATCCTTCGCCAGTATTCTTAAAATCAGTGGATGTGTATGCAGGTAGCGCTGGTTCAAGAACGATTGAATTACGTAATAATCTCGGTGGCGTGATCGAATCCATGACCGTTGATGTGCCTGCTGGTGAAAGTACCGTTGTTTTAGATTTCGAAGTGCCAATTGGTGAAGCAATGCAATTAGGAACTGAAATTGGCTCAAGTCCTGACTTGTATAGGAATGATGCTGGCGCTGCTTATCCTTATCTACTGGCTGAATCTATAGAGATTGTTGGTAGTAGCACAGGCCCCGAATTTTACTATTTTTTCTATAATTGGGAAATTCATCCATTCAATTGCGCAAGTGATCGTATTCCTGTAACTGCTGTGGTTGAATATGATTCTGATATTACAATCGAAGCTGTCGATGACGTTTGCCTTGAAGGAGAAGCATTAATACTAAGTCCAAGTGAACCTGGCGGAACATGGTCTTCTGATTGTGGATTATGTATTGATGAATTAACGGGTGCTTTTGATCCGGCTGTTTCTGGCGTTGGAACGTGGGAAATTTTTTATACCGTTCCCCACACATGCAGCTATCTAAACAGCTTGTTTGTCAATGTAATCGAATCTACAATTACAATTGATCCAGTGGCTGGCATCTGTAATTTAGCGGATCCAATCCTATTAACAGCGAGTGAGATTGGTGGAACGTGGACTGCAACATGTGGAGCATGTATTGATGAAGTGACCGGCGAATTTAATCCAACTACGGCAGGAATTGGTTCTTGGGAAATTGTTTATACCGTTGCTGGAACATGCAGTGAATACAATCCAATCACAATTAACGTGATTGAGTCGGATATCGAGATTTATCCGATAGATCACCTATGTCAACAAGGAGATCCAGTTATCTTAACGGCAAGTGAACCAGGCGGAACATGGTCGGCATCATGTGGTGCATGTATTGATCCCGTAACTGGCGCGTTTAATCCAGCTCTTGCTGGAATTGGTGAGTGGACAATTACCTATGATGTGGATGGAACGTGCAGTATCTATAATACTTCAATTGTTTATGTTGTGGATTGTTTGGGTCTTCCAAACGAAGATCAATTTAACGTCACTCTTTATCCAAATCCCAATAATGGTTTGGTGAACATCAATATGGGTGGAATTTCTGAAGGCGATATCATCATAAAAGATGTCTTAGGAAAAACCGTTCTCGTTTATCACTTTACGAATTCTCTTTTTTCTGTTGACCTCAAAAATAGTCATGCAGATGGAACCTATTTTATAGAATTCTATGCCAATGCAGGTCAGTTAATTGGCGTTAAGAAAATTGTTAAGCAGTAATTTATCTTGCAAATCCACTTGAAAAGCAGCCTCATCTGAGACTGCTTTTTTGTTTATAAAAATTATACCTATTCAATATGAAGGTATAAAAACAGAACACGATTATGTTCGTAATAGCATGGATATTTTTGACGAATTCTCCCATGGGCGAATTCGTCCTAAAAAGAGAAACAAAGATTGCTCTTTTACAAAAAGTAACTTCAAATGAGGCATCAATAATGGTTGACGGTCAAGAACAATAGACATGCATGGCGAATATTGATGACGGTATTGTTGAAGACCTTAAAAGATTTACGGAGTGACCCTAACGCCAATAAATTGGTTCTGGAAAGTTCATCCCGACCATTACCATGAATGCGAGAATAAGTCGGCAATTTGCCCAAATACTTATTTAGATTTTTCTAATTTTCGGTATAAATTCGTGATAAAAACTGTATCTTGTTCACAGATGAACATTCTTTGAATTGAAACGTTCTACTACCATATAAGATTAGACTAACATGCAGCCTATAAATCGTACTTCTGGTTTTGTTTTTTCGGAATTTACTGAAGAGCCAAAGGAACCCTTTGATGTTTTTTTTGATATTTTTAAAGAAGTGATCACTCACACCTCGGGTGATGTTGAAGAAGCCTTGGATTGGATGCGACATTTGGACAAAGAATATAAATTAAGTACGCCTGAATATACCTTGGATGATTTTATTGAGGACCTGAAAAAACGGGGATATTTAAAAGATGATGATGCTCCTGAAGGCGGTGGACTCGCAATTACAGAAAAAACCGAACGTGCGATTCGCCAAAATGCATTAAACCAAATTTTTGGAAAGTTAAGAAAATCTGGACGGGGAAACCACACCACCAAACATGTGGGAGAAGGTGGGGAAGAAAGTGGAGAAATTCGGAATTATGTTTTTGGGGATTCCTTATCACGGATTTCAATGACGGAAAGCATTAAAAATGCCCAAATTAATGGTGGTTTGGATGATTTTCAGCTAAATGAGCGAGATTTAGTAATCAACGAAACCCATCACAAGGCACAAATGAGCACCGTGTTGATGATTGACATTAGCCACAGCATGATTCTTTATGGCGAGGACAGAATTACACCCGCCAAAAAAGTGGCCATGGCTTTGGTAGAATTGATTCGAAATAGGTACCCCAAAGACACCTTGGATATTCTGGTTTTTGGCAATGACGCTTGGCCGATTAAGGTAAAGGATTTGCCTTATTTACAAGTTGGCCCGTATCATACGAATACCGTGGCAGGCATTGAACTAGCCTTGGATTTGTTGCGCAGAAAAAAGAACACGAATAAACAAATTTTTATGATCACCGATGGGAAACCCAGTTGCTTAAAACTAAGTACGGGTGAGTATTATAAAAACAGCTTTGGGCTTGATCCGGAAATAACAGAGAAGTGTTATAATATGGCAAAACAGGCCCGAAAACTTCAAATTCCTATTACCACTTTTATGATTGCGAAGGATGAATATTTAATGGAATTTGTAGAAAAATTTACGAAAGAAAATCAAGGAAAAGCGTTTTATACAGGTTTGAAAGGCTTGGGAGAGATGATTTTTGAAGATTATGAAGTGAATCGTAAACGAAGAATTAAAGGTTAACAACTAAAAGAACAAAATTATACCATGAAATTGCACGAAGCTAAAACAGTTGGAGAGTTAAAAAATATTGGCTATACCTCAAAAAGTATTAAACAAGAATTAAGGGACAATTTGGTTCGCTTAATCAGCGCGAATGAAAACCCATTTAAGGGTATTATTGGCTACGACGCCACAGTAATTCCTCAGTTACAACGTGCGATTTTATCCAAACATACGATTAATTTATTGGGATTAAGAGGGCAGGCAAAAACACGGATTGCGCGTTCTTTAATTGGGTTATTGGATGAATGGATTCCGGTGATTGAAGGTTCGGAGATTAACGACGATCCTTTTGGACCAATCTCCTCTTTTGGAAAAGAAACCTTGGAAACCTTGGGAGATGCCACACCAATTAGTTGGTTGCATCGAAATGACCGATTTTTTGAAAAATTAGCTACGCCAGATGTAACTGTGGCGGACTTAATTGGGGATGTTGATCCGATTAAAGCATCGAACTTAAAATTGTCTTACGCCGATGAGCGAGTGATTCATTACGGAATGATTCCACGTGCCAACCGTTGTATTTTTGTGATTAATGAATTGCCTGATTTACAAGCACGAATTCAGGTTTCTTTATTCAATATTTTGCAAGAAGGCGACGTGCAAATAAGGGGATTTAAATTGCGATTGGCATTGGATCTTCAATTTGTTTTTACCGCAAATCCGGAAGATTATACCAACCGTGGAAGTATTGTGACACCGTTAAAAGATCGAATTGGCTCGCAGATTTTGACCCATTATCCGATTACACGGGAAATATCAAAAGAAATTACTGCACAAGAAGCTAAAATTGAAGCTGGATTGTTGGCGAAGGTTTATATCCCTGAATTGGCCAAGAACTTGATCGAACAAATTAGTTTTGAAGCTCGAAAAAGTGACTTTGTAGATGCCAAAAGTGGTATTTCTGCGCGAATGACGATTACTGCCTACGAAAACTTATATAGTACCGCCGAATTGCGTTTGTTGAAATCAGGTGACAAAGCTACCTGCATTCGGATGAGTGATTTTTTAGGGATCATTCCTGCCATTACGGGCAAAGTTGAATTGGTGTACGAAGGCGAGCAAGAAGGGTCAGAAAGTGTGGCGCTACTGCTGCTTGGATCAGCGATTAAATCCTTATTTGGCGAGTTTTTTATTACGATTAAGAAATTATCAAAAACAGGCGAATATTCAGACATCGACCAATTGGTGGAATGGTTTATCAATAACCCCGGATTTGAATTACTTTCGGACAGTAGTGAAGTCGACTATCAAAAGGAAATTAACACCGTTAAACCATTAAAAGCAATGGTGAAAAAATATCAACCGCACTTGCCAGAAGCTGATTTGTTTTTTGTGATGGAATTTGTATTGTGGGCTATGGTAGAATATAAAAAACTAGCCAAGAAAAAATTTGAACAAGGGTACGAATTTGAAGATGCAGTTTTAAAAGGCTATTAAACTTTAAAGCGGCACCACAAAACTCATGGTGTCTGAAGAAAATGCACCGAAAAATCCTACAGCATCACCGATTAAATTGGAGGGTGGATTAGCTGGTGCTGCTGAAAAATTATTCGAATTTAAATTATTGGACAATCCCACAATATAATCGTAATTGGCCTTATCTACTGAAATTAGTTCTACTAAGACGGTATCACCTTTTTCTGCAAGGTCGCCAAAAAACTGCGCCTCAAAATATTGCCCATTGATAAAATCATCATTTCCCCAATAATATCCACTGTTTTCGATGCCATTGATGAAAATTTTTGCCCAATAGTAATTCTTTTCGTCTGGGTTATCGACTGCGTGGAAGGAGATAATATTTAAAGTGTCACCAACTGGTATTCCGAACGAACCTGTAATGGTAAAATAACTCAGTGAATCGATTTTAGGTTTTACCGGTGCGTAGGAGGAGGCCGTGATGGTGTGATCAAAAGCTTGTACTTCCAAATCGTACCATTTTCCTGGTTCAACTTCAAAATCCATTGCACGATAATAGCCATCGCCTTGATGTTCCAGATAAACGATGGTACCGTCTTCTTTGGTTATTTTAATGGTGCCATCTATGATTTTTTCAAAATCGCCTTGTTGATAGACGGAGCCCGTTTTGGAAAGAATCCCGTAATTATTTCCTAACCCATCTTTTAAAATAATGTCCACTACTAAGGTCTGATCGGCAGTGTTTAAAGGAATCTCTATCACCTTTTGACAAGCTGTCACTGCTAAACTCGTAACAAAAAAAAGTATAAAAATTCGGTTCATATAAGCTATTTCTAACAAAAAACGTTTCTACTAAGGAATTATTATCGACATGGTATCAATCATATAGGTGCTGTAATAACCCAACCCTTGACTTAAATTGGACAAAGGATTTGCAGGTGAAGCCGAAAATGGTCCCGAGGTCAAATTTCCAGAAAGTGTCAACAAATACTTGTACGAAGCTTCGTCCATAGAAAGTAATTCCACAAAAACCGTATCTTTTGATTTAATGGAAGTAGCAAAAAGTGGAGCTGATGCTAATTGACCATTTCCTAAAGCATCATCACCGATGTAAAAATTTTCGTCCGCAACGCCATTCACCCATGCACTCACACGGTAATAATTTTCTTCGTCCACATTATCCACAAAATTATAGAACAATAAATAAGACGTATCGCCAGGTGTCGGTCCAAATCCGCCAAATTGTTTGATAAATGTCAATGAGTCCAATGTAGGCAATGTTTTAGAAGCAGATGCTGCGGTAATTTCCAACCCTTCTGCATTAACATTTAAGGTATATTTATTATTTGGCGTAACTTGAAAAGTTGGAGAAATATATTTTCCCGCTTGCAAAGGATCTTCGATAAAAATGGTTTCGATGCCATCTTTATCTTTTACAGTAACAATTGCTCCAGATAATACCTCGAATCCACCATCATCATACACACTTCCTGAACGCGAAAGCAATACATAACTTTCCCCTAAAAAGTTGCGCCCTACGCCTTCCACCACAATTTGACGATCAGCATCATTTAAAGGAATTTCAATTACCTTTTCGCACGCAATCATCAAAAATAATCCTAAAAAAGCCGTGCTTAAAACAAGTCCATTTCTCATAAATTAAAATTTAAAATTGTAAGTTATTGATGGAACAATTTTAAAGAGCGATAATTGAACCGCTTCGGTTTTTCCTGTTTCTGCATTTTCTCTAAAATCAATTGAAAAGGCATTTTCACGTGCGTATGCATTGTAAATAGAAAAATTCCAACTTGATTCGAATTTTTTAGGTACTTGCGTCACTTTTCCAGTTACAGCGTCCGTAACTGATTTAAACTTTTTATTCGTTAACGTTAAACCTAAATCTAAACGGTGATAATCCGGCATTCGGTACCCATTTCGTTCGCTGTACAAATTGACTACTTGCCCTTGTATTTCATATTTTCCACTTGGGAAAGTCACAGCGTTACCCGTATTGTAAACCCACGTCGCCGAAACAGTAATACGATCCGTTAAATTATACATTCCAACAATGGCCAAATCGTGTGTTCTGTCTTGTCTTGCCACATACCAATTGCCGTCGTTAATTTGGTCGAATTTTCGCTCAGTTCTTGACAAAGTATAGGTCACCCAACCCGTAAATTTCCCACGTCTTTTTTTCAATAAAAATTCAATTCCATACGCACGACCAATTCCGTATAGCAATTCACCCTCCACCGCAGGATTCAAGGTCACCTCTGCTCCATCACGGTAATCGATTACCCGTTGCATCCCTTTATAGTAGGTTTCAACAGAGAATTCGAGCATATTATCATAAAAATTTTGAAAATACCCAACGGCAATTTGATCGGCAATTTCTGGACGAATATTATTGCTTGATGGCACCCAAATATCGGTTGGCAACGAAGACGTTGAATTAGACACTAAATGCAAAAATTGATAATTTCTCGAATAAGAAGCTTTTAACGAGCTGTTTTCAGTCAAACTGAAATTTAAACTAGCTCGTGGCGCCAATCCAAAATAGGATTTTACTGGTTCCCAACGATCATACTTTACCGTGTCCGTTACATTGCCATCTTCATCATACGAAAAGATATCGCCAGGACCAATCTGTGTAAAATTTGAAAAACGAAGTCCGTACACCAATTTCCAACGTTTTTTTAAACTTTGTTCGTTGGACACATAAAGCGACGATTCGAGGGAATATCTATTTTCAATATCATTTAAGGTAAATCCAATATCCTCTCCTGTTTCAATTTCGCCTGGTCTGAAGGTATGGTGAATAAAATCACCTCCAAAACTGAGGGTATTGTTAGAGTTAATAAAAAACTCAAAATCCTCTTTTATATTGATGTCTTGAATCTCCGAACCAATTTGAAAGGTTTGATTTCCTGCGCCAAATTTGATTTTGTAGTTGTAATTACTAAAAATAACAGAGGTGTTCCCAAAAAGTCGTTCGCCATACAAGTGATTCCAACGCATGGTTCCTGTTGCATTTCCCCAATCAAATCCAAACTGATCGGCAAAGCCAAAATTATCTCGTCCAAAATAACCTGAAATAAAAATTCGGTCATTTTTTCCCAATTTATAATTGGCTTTCGCATTTAAATCATAAAAATAGAGAATCGAATTTTGTGCTTGTTCGTTGTTTGACAGACGCAAAAAAACATCAGCATAGGTTCGTCTTCCAGAAATAATAAAGGCACCTTTATCTTTTACAATCGGCGCTTCTAACGTCAAACGCGAAGAAATCAGTCCTACCCCCCCACTTGCCGAGAATTTTTTAAGATTTCCATCTTTCATTTTAATGTCCATTACTGATGACAATCGACCACCATAACTAGCAGGAGCACCACCTTTGTATAATTTCACATCTTTTAACGCATCCGAATTAAATACAGAAAAGAACCCAAGCAAATGCGAAGCATTATAAACCGGCGCTTCGTCTAAAAGAATTAAATTTTGATCTGCCGATCCACCTCGTACATAAAACCCTGAATTTCCTTCACCAGCGGATTTTACGCCAGGTAATAATTGTAAGGTTTTTAAAATGTCCTTTTCCCCAAAAATAACAGGGATATTTTCTACATCCTTTACACTAATTTTGTCCACCCCCATTTCAGCCGAAGTCACATTTTCATCCAATTTTTGACCAGTCACTTCCACCACTCCAAAAACTCTACCTTCGGCCACCATTTCAATATTCATGGTTTTATTCGAAGTCATTTCAACCGTTTTTACTTGATTTTCAAAACTAAGCGATTTAAAGGTGATGGTATAAGTTCCTTTTGGAAGCGTCAACGAATAAAACCCATAATCATTGGTCAAAGCACCAACGCCAGGTAATTCTGCCACTAAAACGCGTGCGCCAATAATATCTTCACCAGTTTCGCTATCTTTCATACTGCCACTAAGGGTGAATTTTTCTTGCGCAAATAAACTTGCTACAACAAAAAACGAGAGGAAAAGAAATCCTATTTTTTTCATAATTTGAATTTTGAGCGTGAGGCCACTTAAAAAGTCGTTCCTAAAATCGCTTACAAATTTCGGACTTTAATTTCGGATTGCGTTAATTTTTCAACAAATAATCTAAATTCCTCTATTAACGAATTCTTTTATCGGTTGATTGGTTCAATCAATTTCAATTATCCATTTTTTTTGTGTTCATTGGGACCTGATGCATCACGTTCATACAAACGGTAACAATGCCAATTATTGGTAGGTGAGGCATCACATCCCTAGAAACGGTAACAATACCATTATTGGGACGTGAGGCATCACGTCCCAATAAAAGGTAACAATTTAATTAAAAACAAAATGGTGCCCCCTGCATACGCTAAACCTTCGGCAGACGCACACACCTTCGTTAAAGCTTATGTAGATATGAAATAATAGCTTATCAAGTGCTTTTTAAAACTTTAACAAAAGCTATCAACTCAAAACCATAAAAACCAACCCAAATCCGCCCTTCCCCCCACAACAAATAGATCAAATTAAGCTGATGCTATACAAACTCTGTCAATTTGTTGAATTAATTGTTGGTTTGGTGGGAGTTTTTATAATTTTAGCCCCATGAAAGTGGTGATTAGATATTCGATTCTGTTTTGGTTGCTCGCCTACCTGATTTTTTGTATTTTATTGAGCTCTATTGCCGACTTGCAAGTGGTGATGATTCGGGTGGTGTTTTTTTTACTGCCGCAAATTATTGTGTTTTACCTGAACTTGTTGATTTTTCTGCCGCGCTTTTTTGAGGAGAAACGGAAAAAAGCGTATTACTTTTGGATCTCGTCTATTTTATTGGTATTGGCTGTGATTTTTGGGTTTGGAGAGCTTTATTTGGATGAAAAATTGCCCCTCGGGTTTCACCCTTTCCAAAAAAAGTTGCTTGGTTTTGCCATTTTAGGGCGATTAATGACGCTTATTCCGCCTATTTTAATTGGGGCCTTGATTCGTAAAACGTACCTGCTCCAACTAAAAACGAAAGAAAGTTTGGAGCTTCAAAATAAAATGTTGGAGGCTGAAACCAAAGCGTTGAAAGCACAAATAAATCCTCATTTTTTGTTTAATACCTTAAATAATATCTACTCCTTGTCGCAATTTGACAATAAAAAAACGGGGGAGGCTATTTTGCAATTGTCTGATATTTTGAGGTATGTGACCTACGAAGGCAATGATCATTTTGTCCCCTTAAATTCGGAAATTGAGCTCTTGGAAAGTTTTATTAAACTCCAATACCTTCAGGATGAGGATCAGAATAATGTATCGGTGGAAATTACCCTAGAAAATTCTTCTTTGCAAATTAGTCCATTATTAATATTGCCATTTATTGAAAATTGTTTTAAACATGCCAACCATCAAGACAAAGCGAATGGATGGATTAAAATTAAGATCGAAAATAAAGGCAATGAACTTTTTATTCATGCCGAAAACACAATTTCTAAAGCGCCGATTAAAAAGGACAAAAGCAGCGGGGTTGGTATGGAAAATGTAAAAAGGAGATTAGAACTTTTATATCCGAAACGACACAAGTTGGAAATTAAGGGGGATAAATCGGTTTATTCCGTGCGTTTAACTATAAATTTGATTGCATGAAATGTATTGTAATTGATGACGAACAATTGGCGCGAAATTTAGTGGAAAGTTATGTGCTAAAAGTTCCGTTTTTGGAATTGGTTGGTTCGTTTAAAAGTGGAACGCTTGCACTGGAGGTGTTAAAATCGGAGGAGATTGAGTTGGTGATTACAGACATTCAAATGCCGGATTTATTGGGTACGGAGCTTGTTAAATTATTATCGACCAAGCCCTTGGTAGTGTTTACCACGGCTTATCAAAATTATGCGATCGAAGGGTTTGAATTAGAGGCGATTGATTATTTGCTCAAACCTTTTTCGTTCGAGCGTTTTTCAAAGTCGATGAATAAGGCTAAGGAGATTTTTGATTTGCGAAAACAGCAAGAATCGATCTTTAAAAAGGACTTTTTAACGGTGAAGGCCGATCATAAATTGTATAAAATTAATTATGCAGATATTAAGTACATCGAGGGGATGCGGGAATACGTTTCGTTTTATTTCGGAAATGGACGTGTGACAGCCTTGTTGTCCTTAAAATCACTGGAAGAGAAGTTACCTGCCGATCAATTTATTCGTTGCCACAAATCGTTTATTGTCAACAAATCAAAAGTGACGGCGCTGGATGGCGGCAACCTAATTTTAGGCGAAAAATCAATTCCAATCGGTCAATCTTACCGCGACAAGGTAATTGAGGCGATTTTTTAACCTCCATTCGATTTTAAACCTACTTCAAATGTTTGTCCAACCACGCATAATATTGCCGGTGCCAAAACACGCCGTTTTGTGGTGATGACACCCAATGATTTTCGTCTGGAAAAAGTATCATTTTGCTGTCAATTCCTTTTATTTGAAGCGCTTGAAAAGCTTCCAACCCTTGATTTAAAGGAACTCTAAAATCTTGTTCACCGTGAAAAATCAACATTGGCGTGTCCCAATTTTGAACCAATTTGTGCGGAGAGTGTTTCAAGTAACTAGGCGGAACAATTTGATTAAAATAGGGTCCTCCAATGTCATGATTTGCAAAGAAAATTTCTTCGGTAGTTCCATACCAACTTTCAAGGTTAAAAAGTCCACAATGCGAAATAAAACATTTGAATCTTTTTTCGTGCATTCCTGCCAAATAATACACCGAATAACCACCATAACTAGCGCCAACCGCACCAATTCGGTTGGCATCAATAAATGGTTCTTTCTTTAATTCGTCCACTGCCGAAATATAATCATCTATCGGTTGGCCGCCCCAATCACCTGCTATGGCGTCGTTCCATTCTTGCCCAAACCCAGGTAATCCGCGTCGGTTAGGCGCAATGATGATATAATCGTTGGCAGCCATTAACTGAAAATTCCATCGATACGAAAAAAATTGACTCACTGCACTTTGTGGACCTCCTTGGCAATAAAGCAAGGCAGGATATTTTTTTTCCGGATCAAAATTCGGTGGATAAATTACCCATACCAATTGTTTTTTACCGTCCGTGGTTGGCACCCATCGTCGTTCTATTTTTCCGATTTCTAATTGATCGTAAATCTCTTTGTTGACATCCGTTAATTGTTGTTCTTTTCCAGATTTAATGGCAACACTGTATATGTCGGTTGGGTGATTCATAGATTGTTTGCCACCAACAAGTTTGTCTTTTGCAAAATGTACGGAAGTATAGTCATGCACGCCTTCGGTAATTTGACGAATCTCTTTCTTTTTAAAATCATACTCATAAAGCTGATTTGTACCTTCGGTCACAGATACAAAATAAATAAATTCACCTTTGTCATCCCAAGTAAAACTAGAAACCGTCAGGTCAAATTTACCAGTGAGATTGGTGGTTAATTGCGTGGTATAATCATGTACAACAATATCGTTTTTATCTGATTCGTATCCATCACGTTCCATGCTCAACCAAGCAATTTTTTTTCCGTCAGCTGAAAACTGTGGATCTAAATCATAACCTTTCATATTATTGGAAAGAATACTGACACTTCCTAATAAAACATCGTAAACAAATAAATCGGTGTTGGTGCTAGTGGCATAATCCAACCCTACTAATTTTTTACACGCATACACAATTTTATTTCCATCCGGAGATAAAGCGATTTGTTCCATGCCACCAAATGGTTTTGTTGGGGCATCAAAGTTTTCATTTTTCATGATGTCAATTCCTGTGCCTTGCATTTTGCCATCTTGCAATACCCCATAAAAAACGTGTGATCTAAATCCTTGATCCCATGAATCCCAATGACGATACATTAAATCGTTAATCACCCGTGCGTTTGATTTTGGTAAATCTTTATCAAGTTGATTAGAATTTACACTATTCATAAAAACATCTTTCGTGAAGACAATTTTTTTGCCATCAGGAAAATAGTTAAACCCAGTTATATCTCCTGGTGTGCGCGACATTTGAACCAATTCTGAACCATCTGGATTCATTTCAAAAATGGAGATATTATTGTCTAAATCACTGTGTGCTAGGAATCCGATTTTAGCTCCATCTGGACGCCAAATAGCATTAAATTCGTTTCCCGGACGATTGGTTACTTGTTTTGGAGTGCCTCCTAAAACGGAAACCACATACAATTCACTTGAACCACTATTTTTTTCGATGTCGTATTTTTTTAGGCTGAATAAAACCTTCGTGCCATCTGGCGAAACGGATACCTCACCAATTCGTTTTAACTTCCACAAAAGTTCGGGGGTCATTCTGGTTTGAGAAAACCCAAAAAATCCAACCAAAAGTCCAAAACTGAGTAACGTAATTTTTACCATCTTTTATTGTATAATTCGTTTAATTAAAAATCTACTTGGCAAATAAGCTGCCAAAATTCCAAATACGGTTGTAATTCCCAAAATTAAAAATAAGTCAATCCATTTGAAAGTGATTGGGAAAAATTCAACATGGCTATTTTCCATGGCGATAAGGCCAAATTCTAATTGTAAATAACAAACCCCGTAGCCTAAAATCAGTCCAAAAATTAAGCCTAGCCCGTTAATTAAAAGTCCTTCGTAAAAAAATATGCGTCGCAATTGAGTTTCCTTCGCCCCTAGTGCAAAAAGGGTTTTCATATTTTCCTTTTTTTCAATGACCAGCATGGTGATGGAAGCAATCATATTAAACGTTGCTAAAAAGAAAATAAATCCTAAAAGTAAGGTGGTAATCCATTTTTCGCTTTGGCTGGTTTCAAAAATCAATTTATTCTGTTCGATATTAGTTTCTACCTTAAAACTCGGACCTAACAGTTGAATTAATTCGTTTTTTTTGGCGATAAGATCCGTGTTTGGTTTAAAATCGATTTCTAATTGGGTGATTTCGTCCTTGTAATTAAAAATAGAGGCGGCAAAATCGAAAGGAACGATTAGGTAATTTAAATCGACATCGTTGTTGTAACTAAAAACCCCTGCAATTGGAATTTGTGAGGTGGAAAAGGCATCCACATTTTTTAATTGATTGGAACTGATCTTCTCTTCGCGGTTGGGTGAATAAAGTGTAAAAGTCTCGTACTCGCCTTCTATTTGATAAATATACCCATCCAAATTTTCAATCGCTCCGCCACCAATTAAGGCCAAAGGTCCATAATCATCTTCAATAATTCCCTTTCCGTCCAACAGGTGATCTTTCATTTCACTCATTTCCAGAAAATCTTGCTCCACACCTTTTATGGTGCCAATGATAAAATTATCGCCATTTTTTACAATCGCTATTTCCTCAATCACCTGCGAATATTTGTCTACCCCTTCCATTTCATACACTTGGGGCAAAATATAGTCTTTATCAAATGTTTTTGAATTTTGAGCAGAAATCTGAATATCGGATTCGAAAGAGCTAAACATTTTGAATACCAAGCCTTCAATCCCATTAAACCCGGATAAAATAATCACCATCGCTGCCGTGGAAATCATGATTCCTAACACCGAAACCCCAGAAATTATGTTGATTACATTTTGAGTTTTCTTAGAAAATAGATACCTCCTTGCTATGAAAAAAGAAGAATTCACTTATTTTTTTAAGAGTTGGTCGATTTCCATCGCATATTCAATGGTATCATCAATAAAAAAACTTAAATCAGGAATTCGACGTAACGTTTTTCCAAGACGTTTGCCCATCTCAAAACGAATTTCATCCTTGTGTTTTTTGATGTTTTTGTGCACCTCCTTAGGATCGTTATGTCCGAAAACACTGATGAATGCTTTAAGATAGGACATGTCAGGAACTACCCTCACCTCGGTAACCGTTACCATCGCACCTAAACAAACTGTCCTTGCTTCTTCACGAAAATAATTTCCTAACTCGGTTTGTATAACTGCGTCTATTTTTTTTTGTCTAATCGAACTCATTGTGCAAAGGTAATAAATCCTTGTGAAAAATAGATTTTCAAACTGGTAAACAAGCAAAATACTACTCAAATAAAAGCAGTTCCATGCTCACTTATCCTAAAACAAATCAAATTTATTTTCTTTATTCCAATTTCAATCCTACTTTTGTTGCTTGTGAAAGGACTGATACAATTATTTAAATTAACAAAGATCTACAAACGAGATACCATTTTGGTGATTGTTAGCAATTTTTTATTCGTAATTTTTAACATTATTTCGCTCGTTTTATTTATCCCTTTTTTAAAAATTATCTTTGCTTCAAATGAATCAAATTCTGATCAAGCAGCAGAAATAATTAAAAAACCTGTTTGGGAAAATAGAGAAAATATCTTATCGTATTTAAGCGAATACTTCGAGTTTTTACAGTACGATTATGTGCGGGAAACTGGCGAACTTGGTGCGCTAAAATTTGTTTGCATTGCTGTTTTGATAGCTTTTTTCTTAAAAAATCTCTTTAGATATTCGGCAGTCTATTTTCAATCCTACTTGCGAATGGCTGTGGTTCGCGATTTGAGAAAAAAACTTTTCGAGCGTTCGATGCACCTGCATCTATCTTTTTACTCGGAGGAGAAAAAAGGGAACTTACTCACACGACTTACGGCAGATTTGAATGAGGTGGAGATAGCAGTCGTTTCTACATTAGAACTTGTGTTTAGAGAACCAATTGCAATTATTATCAACCTTGCTGTGCTTTTTTATTGGAGTCCAAAACTTACCCTTTTCTCGCTGATTTTACTGCCGATAAGCGCTCTTGCTATATCAAGAATTCGTAAAAGTTTAAAAAGAACATCGCAAAAGGGTCAAGAACAAATGGGTGAATTGATGTCTACCATTGAAGAAAGTTTGGGAGGGATAAGGGTAATCAAAGCGTTTGGAGCAGAAAAAACGGCGGTCGATCGCTTTTCTGTGAAGAATAATCACCATCAAAATTTAATCACCAGAACCTTTCGTAAAAAAGATCTAGCATCACCACTAAATGAGTTTTTTGGTGCCGCCGTTTTAATAGCGATTGTATGGTATGGTGGGCAATTAATTCTTCAAAGAGATGGAAGCATGACTGGTGAGCAATTTATTGCATTTATCATCGTGTTTTCTCAATTTTTACGTCCAATTAGCAGCATCGCGAGTGCCCTCACTTACCTAAAAAAAGCAGAGGTTTCGTTGGATCGTGTGAATGAAATCATCTCGATAAAAGATCCAATTGAAGACCCAATAAATCCAGTTGAAAAAACGGAGTTTACAGACAAAATCGAATTTAAAAATGTGACGTTTGCGTATGGTGACGAACCTGTCCTCAAAAACATTTCATTTAACCTTGAAATTGGAAAAACAGTAGCCTTGGTTGGAGAGTCTGGAAGTGGTAAATCAACCATTTCTGATTTAATTCCACGTTTTCACGATGTTATTGGTGGAGAAATTACGATCGACAATATCAACATTAAACAACTCCGGAAAAAGGATTTGCGTAAAATGATGAGTATCGTGACCCAAGAATCCATTTTATTCAACGACACCATCCGAAATAATATCTCCTTTGGCAAACCAAATGCCACCGAAGAAGAAATTATCAACGCTGCCTTGGTGGCTAATGCACACGAGTTCATTCTCCAATTAGAAAAAGGCTATGATACCATTATCGGCGATCGAGGTAATAAGCTTTCTGGCGGTCAAAAACAACGAATCAGTATTGCACGTGCGGTATTAGCCAATTCACCCATCATGATTTTAGACGAGGCCACTTCTGCCTTGGATACTGAATCTGAAAAATTAGTGCAAGACGCCCTCGAGAATTTAATGAAAAACCATACTTCTTTAGTGATTGCTCACCGATTAAGTACCATCCGAAACGCTGATTTAATCATTGTCTTAAAAAGCGGCGAAATTGTCGAACGTGGAAATCACCAAGAATTAATCGAGGCCAATGGTTATTATAAATCCCTTTGCGAAATACAGCAAGTGATTTAATTAATGATAGACAAATTTGGCAGCATAAACAGGCACATCTCCATCCAACACATTCAACACATACATCCCACTAGAAAGTCCTGTTAAATCGATCGCGTTTTGTGTCGCACTTTTAGCCACCAAATCTCCTTGAAGCGAATAAATTTCATACGAGAGATTTAAAGTTTCAATATCTTCTAAACTGACTATCGTCAAGATTTCATCCGCAGGATTGGCGATAATTCGATACATTTCTTCTTCCTCAGAATCCGTTTCTTCGGGTGCTATCATGGCGTAAATTCCCAAGTCCAGAAAACTGGTATAGCAATACCATTGACAGCCAGAAATTTTTAAGTCACTTACCCCCGGCGCATCATCCGATGTGTACCCCATCAATCCATGCATCCAGGTCTCCATCGCTTCATCAATTTCGTGGGTCATTAACCAAGGTCCCATGTGGTAGGCGCGAGATGAAAAAATAGGCATGACAGCCGGCATCCGATCCGACAACGCAATTGCTCGAATTCTATACGTGTGGTAATTATAAATGCTTGTCCCATCCCCATAAACATCCGAGGTTCGGTAATGGTGCAATAAAATTCGATCTGTATTTTCCGCTAATTCAATCGCTTGAGGATCGGACATGTATCCCAAATATATTTCACTAATGATACCTAATTCGTGCGCTCTTGCATCAATCATTGCTAACTCATCAAGGTAAAAACTATAAGCTCCTGCATTCGTGCAAGGATAACCTCCTGGCATCAAATAACTTTCGCAATAATAGTCAAAGACAGCACTTTCCGGACTTGTCCAAAATTCAAACTCTAAATTTAATACATCAAATTTTCGAAACCAATTGTCTCCATAAAAACTATTAAACGTAGTGATTTTATCAAACGAAGCATCCTTTTCGCCCACCGCACCTACTTGAACAATGCCGTAATTTTTTTTTGCGCGTTCGATAAAATGTGCCAATACGATGGCTTCAGATGGCAAGGTCAAATCGTAAGTGTGTTCGTGGATATAAGCTAAATTATAAAGCAATAAATAATTAAATCCATTCTCTTTGGCAAATTCTAACAAAGCGGTTTCGGCGGCAGGATTTCCCAAGATATTTTTAAAATCATCGACATACAATCCATTTAAAGGTATTCTATCGAAATAGGAAATTGGTTCTGGGACATATTCAAAAGCACCTGCATCTGGAGCACCTGCTAAATTTCTAAGCTGGTTAAGATGATCCCATTCAATCCCAGTCAACGTCCCTGAATTAATTCCCGGCGATTCAGTGGTCAATTGAAAATTTTCTTCTCCTGCATTTACAAAAATTTGAGCCTCAATGGCAGGACTATAGATGTTATGATCGATTTGAAGCAAGGCACTCGCCCCAACATTTACATAAGGCGCATAGAGTTCATCACTCAAAAATAAATCAACTGGTTCGCAAAAAATATTGTTTTGAATTTTAGACACCGCGGATAGTGAACCTGAATTTTCAATTTCCAGGTTAAATGCCGCTGATGCTAAAACGGTATTGTGTTGGAAATTAAAACTATTCGGATAGGTGTCTCCCATGGCCATATAACAAGAAAGTTGCGCCGCGCCAGCTCCTGTTGCACCATTTTTATAAAAAATTGAATTCACCACATTTAAATGACCGTAGCCATGCCACACCACACCATACAAATCGGTATTACTGATTCTATTTGAGCTCAAACTTACTTGTCCACCTCGCCCAATTTCAATCCCATTTGCGGTAATTTGGTCGATTAAGTTATCTTCAACAATTCCCTGCTTTAAATACAATTCGAGGCCATTGCCAGGCGAAATCGAATTGATAGAACTGTTTGAAATCACCACATCCTCCAATGAATAAGGATAGAGCATGCCGCAAAAGTCATTGTATTGTCCGACCAAATAATTTGGATGCCCAATTTGGATCCCTGTTTCACAATGGTGAATATTTAACTGGATAAGATCAATCGATTTTAATAAAAACACCCCTTCGTTTGCACTCAAATCACAGCGTGGCTCATCAAAAATCTGCAACCCAACTCCGTGGACATTTTCGATTTGTACTTGATCCACTTCAAAATGGTGCGATAAATCATTAATTAACAAACCTACTTCACTTCCCCCATCAATATGAATTCCGAATGGCACATCCGCATCACCCGATCCTGTTAAATTGAAAAAATAAGAATTTCCAATCAACAAGGTTTGCGCAGCTGGTTCTCCTTCAATAATCACCTCTCCCCCACAATTCTTTAAAATTATTGGATCAGATGTTGATCCATGCACATTTTTGATTTTTAAAGCCGAACGGGTGCCAGCCGTGATACAAATCACTTCACCAGGCAATACGCCTTCTCCGTTAAAATAATTCACATCAGGTGAGATGACATGATCGCATCCGCAATCCTGCGCAAATCCTTTATTAAAAATCACTGAAAAGAAAACTACCAAAAGACTAATTTTTTTCATACGAGCTGATTTTAGTTGGTAAATATTTCAAACGCAATTAAACAAGATAAATAGATTTTTTTGAAGATTGCAAGGTATCATTTTTATCGCTTATCTGAAAATTATGGAAATTTTCGACTCAAAACAATATATTTTGATGGATTGTGGATAAAATTCGACCAAAATCGATAATCTTATAGACCGACCTAATTTTTAGATAGAGGGAGCCAAATTTTGAACAAAATAATCGCGATTTTTCAGAATACTTGACAAAATAATTTGGAATTTAAAAGATTCCACGTAAATTTGCAGAAGTTCTTAATTTATTAATGTACTTATACAGAAAGGTGGAGGGACCGGCCCTTTGAAACCTTGGCAACCGAACTCGTAATGGGGATAAGGTGCCAATTCCTGGTTGACCATGTTGTTAACCACTATAAGTTTTCAACTCGCTTCATACGCGAATTTCCGGTCAAGCTACTTTTCATTCAACTTATGAATGAGATTAGAGAAATATTGAAAAAAAGAATTTTGATTCTAGATGGTGCCATGGGAACAATGATTCAACGGTACAAATTAGAAGAAAACGATTTTCGAAAAGGTTGGTTTGAAGACCACCCGTATTCCCTTAAAGGGAATAACGATTTACTTGTATTAACGCGTCCAGATATTATCAAAGCAATTCATGCCGAATACTTGGAGGCAGGTGCGGATATTATCGAAACCAATACCTTCAGCGGTACAACCATCGCCCAAGCCGATTATCACCTCGAAAAAAGCGCCTATGACATTAATTTCTATGGTGCAAAAATCGCCCGTGAAGTTTGTGACGAGTTTACCAAAGCAAATCCAAATAAACCAAGGTTTGTAGCAGGTTCTATCGGCCCGACAAACATGACACTTTCCATTTCACCAGACGTTAATGACCCTGGATTTAGAAGCACAACCTTTGATAAAATGGTGGTGGCCTATTCCGAACAAGTCACTGGGCTAATTAAAGGTGGTTCGGACATCCTTTTAGTAGAAACAATTTTTGACACTTTAAATGCAAAAGCGGCACTTTTTGCGATTGAAAATGTTCAAAAAGAACTTGGTACCGATCTTCCGATAATGGTTTCTGGCACCATCACCGATGCTAGCGGACGAACTTTGTCAGGTCAAACTACCGAAGCGTTTTTGATCTCCGTGCAACACATGAACCTCTTAACGATCGGTCTAAATTGTGCTTTGGGTGCAAGTGCTTTGCGTCCTTATTTGCAAGTTTTAAAAAATAAAGCGCCATTTCATATTAGTGCACATCCAAATGCTGGTTTGCCTAATGAAATGGGAGAATATGATGAATCGCCTGAAATGATGGCGGCTCAAATAAAAACATTTTTAGACGAAGGCTTGGTAAATATTATTGGTGGGTGTTGTGGCACCACCCCAGCTCATATAAAAGCAATGGCAGATTTGGTTGATTCCATGACCAATTCACCAAAGAATTAATAAATAGCAGTATAAATTAATAACAGAATAAATGGCAAAATTGTATAAAGAAATCGATAAAACGATTTTAGTTTCTCTTCCAAATCCTACGAAAGAAGCGTATGAAATAAAAGTGAAAATTCCTGAATTTACATTTTTGGGAGTGAACGAGCAACCTGACTTTGCAACGATTTATATCACCTTTTATCCAAAAGGAAAAATTATCGAGCTAAAGTCGCTAAAATTATATTCGTATCATTTAAGAAACATCATTGTTTCTTACGAACGATTGATCAATATTTTTTACGATCACTTAATGGAAGCTTATGAGCCAGAGCGTTTAAGAATCATGATGGTGTGTAATCCACGAGGAGGAATTAGTTCCAAATTAACCATCGATTCGGATTGGGCTGCGCGTGGAGGACAAGAAAAATTTAATGATTGGAATGGATTGGGAAGTGAAGAAAGCTGGAGCGTTTTAATGTAATTCTCCTATTCGGATTCAAAACATACGCACTTACCTATTGATTAAAAGCAAATTATCTTAAAAAAATGAGTTTACATCCTGACTACAAAGGAAAATACAATAATAAATGGTCGAATTTGCCCAATTTAAAATTGAGCGGATTAGAACCTTTAGAAGTTACACCAACCACCAATTTTGTGAATATTGGTGAACGAACCAATGTAGCGGGGTCGCGACTTTTTTTGCGGTTAATCAAAGAAGAAAAATTCGACGAAGCACTCTCGATTGCGCGCGATCAAGTGGACGGTGGCGCGCAAATCATTGACATCAACATGGACGATGGTTTGATTGATGGTAAAGAAGCAATGGTTAAATTTTTAAATTTAATTGCTGCCGAACCAGACATCTCCAAAATCCCCATCATGATCGATTCCTCTAAATGGGAAATCATTGAAGCAGGATTACAATGTGTGCAAGGCAAAAGCGTCGTAAACTCAATAAGCTTAAAAGAAGGTAAAGAAAAATTTGTTGAGGCAGCCCATAAAATCAGACAATACGGTGCAGCGGTCGTAGTGATGGCATTTGACGAATTAGGACAAGCGGATTCGTACGAACGAAGAATCGAAATTTGTGAAACTTCGTATCGTATTTTGGTCGATGAGGTAAATTTTCCACCGCAAGACATCATTTTTGATCCAAACGTTTTTCCTGTTGCAACAGGAATGGATGAACACCGCCGAAATGCGTTGGACTTTTTCCTTGCCACCCGATGGATTCGTGAAAACCTTCCCGGGGCGCACATCAGCGGAGGAATCAGCAATGTGTCGTTTTCTTTCCGAGGTAATGACATTGTCAGAGAAGCGATGCACTCGGCCTTTTTGTATCATGCCATCAAAGAAGGAATGGATATGGGAATTGTTAACCCGTCCATGTTGATGGTTTATGACGATATTCCTAACGATTTATTAGAACATGTTGAAGATGTTTTATTGGATTTGAGAGATGATGCCACTGAACGATTGTTAAATTTTGCCGAAACAGTTTCTGGAAATGGAAAAGTACGCGTAGTAGATTTAGAATGGCGAAATAGAAGTCTTCAAGAACGATTAACCTACTCACTTGTAAAAGGAATGGCCGATTTTATTGATGAGGATGTTGAAGAAGCCAGACAATCTGTCAAAGAACCGATCGAAGTCATTGAAGGTTATTTAATGACAGGAATGAATGTGGTTGGAGACCTTTTTGGTGAAGGGAAAATGTTTTTACCCCAAGTGGTAAAATCGGCGCGGGTAATGAAAAAAGCCGTAGCGTATTTATTGCCCTACATCGAAGCATCAAAAACCGATAACCGTTCCAAAGGAAAAGTCTTAATGGCAACCGTAAAAGGTGATGTCCATGACATCGGTAAAAACATTGTTGCCGTTGTTTTAGGATGCAATAATTACGATATTATCGATTTAGGCGTAATGGTTCCTGCCAATAAAATTTTAGAAGCAGCAGTCGAACATAAGGTGGATATCATTGGTTTAAGTGGGTTGATTACTCCTTCGTTAGATGAAATGGTACACGTTGCCAAAGAAATGGAGTTGATGGGAATGACCATTCCATTGTTAATTGGAGGCGCAACAACGTCTAAAGTACACACGGCTGTAAAAATCGATCAGCATTATAAAAAAGGGCAAACGGTGTATGTCCTTGATGCTTCACGTTCAGTAACGGTGGTCAGCGATTTATTGGGTGATAAAAGAGATCAATTTATCGAAGACATTAAAAACGAATATGAAGGCGTTCGTGTGAATTATGCCAAGAAAAAAGGATTCAAAAAATTCCTTTCTATCAACGAAGCACGCGCAAATAAATTTCAAATCGATTGGAAACCAAGTGATTTAAAAAAGCCAAACTTAGTAGGTGTAAAAGTTTTAGCCGATTATGATTTGGCCGAATTAAGAGAATATATTGATTGGACTCCTTTTTTCCACACCTGGGAATTACGCGGAAAATATCCGGAAATACTCACCCATGAATTAATGGGAAACGAGGCCTCCAAATTATTTAAAGATGCCAATACCATGTTGGATCAAATCATCGCTGAAAAATGGCTCATTGCCAAAGCAAGTGTTGGAATTTGGCCAGCAAATACAATCAACGATGACGACATCGAAATTTACAGCGACGAAACGCGCTCAAATCTTTTGTACACCCAACGTGGATTGCGTCAACAATTGAAAAAAGCGGACACGGCCAGCAATGTCTGTTTAGCCGATTTTATTGCGCCAAAGGAAAGTGGATTTAAGGATTATATCGGCGGATTTGTGGTCACCACCGGTTTGGGAATTGAAAAAAAATTAGCCGAATTTGAAGCCGATCACGACGATTATCATTCAATTTTATTAAAAGCCCTCGCCGATCGCCTCGCCGAAGCATTTGCCGAACGTTTGCATGAATTGGTTCGAACAGATTATTGGGGCTACGATCAAACGCCTTTGGATAAAACCGAACTCATTCAAGAAAAATACCGAGGCATTCGACCTGCGCCAGGCTATCCTGCAAATCCTGACCACACTGAAAAACCAGGTTTATTTGAACTCTTAAATGCCACCGAATTAACAGGCGTAAGCCTCACCGAATCTATGGCCATGATGCCAGCTTCTTCGGTGAGTGGTTGGTATTTTGCCCATCCACAAGCGCACTATTTTGGCGTGGGTAAAATTAAAGAAGATCAAGTAGAACGTCTAGCGATGGCAAAAGGAATTTCGTTGGCACGCATGAAACAATGGTTGAGTAGTAATTTAGAAGATTAGATCCAAAATCTGCCCAACTTACGTGACATTTTAAACAATTAAAAGAATTCGTTGTTATTCTAATGATTTTAACACCAAATGCCTTCACAATTATGGAAAAAAGTTCGTTTTTTTGGTTTCGCCGCGATCTTCGATTAAACGATAATACAGGACTAAAACACGCGCTAAGAGCAAGTAAAAATGTGCAAGTCGTATTTATTTTCGACGAAACCATTTTGGCTGATCTCCCAAAAAACGACGCCCGTGTGACCTTTATTTGGCAAGAATTAGAAAAAATCAACAAAGAACTTCAGGAATTTGGCACCAGCCTTCTTGTTTTAAAAGGAAAACCAATCGAAGTATGGAGAAAAATTCTCACTGATCAAAACCTCGAAGCCGTTTTTACCAACCGCGATTACGAACCAAAAGCCATTGCCCGAGATGAAGAGGTTCGTTTTTTACTCGAATCAAACGGCATTCAATTTAACACCTTTAAAGACCACGTTTTTTTTGAAAAAGATGAAATTCTAAAATTGGATGGCACGCCTTACACCATCTATACCCCTTACAAAAATAAATGGTTAGAAAAATACGCCAAAACCAATTTAGAAATTCCTAAACCTGAACTCGAATTAAACGCCAATTACGCTAAAAGCGACTATTCTTTTCCTTCCTTGGCAGATCTTGGGTTCGTAAAAAGCGACATCATCGCCCCAGCCTACAAATTGGCAGGTGTCGAAAATTATGATTTACACCGCGACTTTCCTGGAAAAGATCACACCACCCATTTGGGGCACCATTTGCGTTTTGGTGCCATCAGCATTCGCAGTTTGGTTTATTATTCCGCCCGAAAAAACGCCACTTTTCTTTCAGAAATTATTTGGCGTGATTTCTTTTCACAAATCATGGGACATTTTCCGGATGCTATGAACGAGGCATTTAAGAAAAAATATAACCACATTCCATGGCGAAATAACGAATCGGAATTTAAAAAATGGTGCGACGGTGAAACAGGCTATCCAATTGTGGATGCGGGTATGCGCCAATTAAATCAAACCGGATTTATGCACAACCGTGTGCGTATGATTACCGCAAGTTTTTTGGTCAAACATTTATTGATTGATTGGCGTTGGGGTGAGGCCTATTTCGCCGAAAAATTATTAGATTTTGATTTATCTGCCAACAACGGAAATTGGCAATGGGCCGCAGGCACAGGTTGCGATGCAGCACCTTATTTTAGGGTGTTTAACCCATCCATCCAAGCGGAAAAATTCGATAAAAAACAAACCTATATTCGCCAGTGGATTCCTGATTATAATTCATCTACCTATCTCCCACCAATGGTCGATCACGCCATGGCACGCGACCGCGCCATAAAAACATACAAACAGGCATTGGACATGTTTCCTGTTAATGATTAGTTAAAAAAGCAAAAGGAGACAGTTTCCTTCAATATTATTTATAATTTTCACTATGGAAACAATTTTAATCACCGGCGGGTCGGGTATCATCGGCAGACGTTTAAGCGAATTACTCGTTCAACATCATTTTGCCGTACGCCATTTGTCCCGTAAATCAACTGGCACCGAAAAATACCCTACGTTTGTGTGGAATATCGACGAACAATTTATAGATCCTAAAGCACTGGAAGGGGTCGATCATATTATTCATTTGGCAGGCGAAAATGTGGGCGATGGCAGGTGGACGGCCACGCGTAGAAAAAAAATACTTTCTAGCCGAATTGACAGTGCCCACCTCATTTTAAACAAAATGCAGGGTCAACAACTCAAAAGTTTTATCAGTGCTTCGGGCATTAGTTATTATGGTTCCATCACGTCTAGCCAAATATTTAAAGAAACCGACCCTTGTGGCACCGATTTTTTAGCCAACGTAAGCGTACAATGGGAAAAAGCAGCCTTTCAATTCGAGGACATCGCCAAACGCGTGGTGGCCTTGCGTACAGGGGTTGTTTTAAGTCCAACGGGCGGCGCTTTGGCACAATTAATAAAACCCATCAAACTCGGTATCGGCTCGGCGCTCGGCTCGGGCAAACAATACATGCCTTGGTTGCATTTGGAGGATATGTGCCAAATTTACCTTAAAGCTATCACCGACGAGGGAATGGTAGGAATTTATAATGCAGCAAGTTCGCAACACCTCACCAATCAAGAAATGGTCAATGCCTTGGCAAAAACCTGCGGTAAAAAATTGTGGGCACCAAAAGTTCCGGGGTTTCTTTTAAAACTCCTTTTTGGCGAAATGTCCGTCATCATTCTCGAAGGCAGCCGCGTCGATAATCAAAAAATCAAAAATGCCGGCTTCGTTTTTCAATACGATTCTCTTGAAGAGGCCCTAAAATCATTAATTCTTAAAAAGTAATCAGTGTAAACCTTGTTGATTTATTTGGGCGTGACCCTAACGCTCCCAAAATTCCTTCACTACGTTACGGGATTTTGATCGGTCAGGGTCGGGCTTTCGCTTCAATCCAAAGTCGGCAAACGCCGCCAGCTTTGGGATTTCCGCTACATCCCTCGCGCAAACACTGCACAAACAACTCAAAACCTAGTAATTAATTTTTTACCAGTTTTTGTGTCACCCCAAATTCAGGAAAAACCACCAAATAAACGCCGCTTTCCCATTCATTCACCGAAATTTGAGCAGTCGTAACCATGGTTTCTGAATACATTAATTGACCGGTTAAGGAATAAATGTGCACCAGTTGAGGTGTTTCATTGGAAAGTTGGAAAGTCACCAAATCGTTGGTTGGATTTGGATAAATGAACACCTCCACAATTTCTTGGTCTGTTTCAATCGACAAAGCGGTAAATGAATTTTCAGCTGCATAGGTTGGGAACATCCGCATAAACGGGCCATCTCCATTTGGGTATCTTCCATAAGTGGCACTTGCACTCATTTCAGGCATTTTTACACGACTTATTTCAAATCCACCTGCATCAGAAAACGAAATAGTTTCGCCCGTAGTTGAAAATTTAAAATTCGCGTGTAAACCAGCATCCAAGGTGTCTTCATCTAACCAAATCGTCAAGTATCCATTGCCAGGAATAATAGTTCCTTCCGGAATTTCCCACATCAAGGGCATTGAATTTGGGCGGTCAGACAAATAATATCCCGACAAATCGATGTCAGTGGCTGTTGTATTATAAAGCTCAATCCAATCTTCATAATCACCCATTTCATCGGTAATTGTTACTTCATTTTTAGGCATTAATTCATTAATAACGACATCAGAACCAATAATCAAATTATAAAATTCATGTTCGGCACGCACTGGTGCAAACTTGCCAGCTTGCGCATTGTCCGCATAAATATAATAGTGAATGTCTTTCGCCGCCAAGGCAATAGAAGCACCATAAACTAAATCACCTGCCGCCCCATCACCATGTAAGCCATCATCAAACATTTCTACTTTTTCAAACGCCTCACCCCAATCATTTCGGTAGCCTAAATAAGCATACGTTGCATCCTCTATTTCGGCAGTAATTGTAACCGTTGCATACGCCGTTGGCATCGCCGGACTTGCGTTAACCGCAGAAATACTTGGTGCCACATAATCCCACTCTGGTAAACCAGTCAAAAAATCAATGCGTGGTCCCATCACTTCAGAAATCCCAAAAATTCCACCCGGACCAGGACCCCCGCCGCCGCCTTCGGTTTCATATAAATTGGAGGTAAACTGAACGGTGGTGTAAAATCCATTCGGTTCTGTCTCTACTTCCGCTAGAATAATATCTTGAATTTCTTCCGCTCGTGCGTAATACGAATCATCGCTAAATTGTTCCTCCACCATTGTTTTTACATGGGCCAAATACATTTTCCGATACCGTGGCACTGACATCAATTGGTAAATTAGTGGAAAAGTAGGATCATCCTCATTTACAAATAAATCCATCTCTGTTAAATCCGTTAAATCCGGCGGTCCCCCGCCACCAATCATCGCAAAACTCCCAAACGATTGGTTAAGGTCCCAAATAATAGGTAAAAATCTTCCTTCATCATCTTTTATCAAATAATAATTTTGTTTAAACGGTCCTGAGTACGAATCTAAATTCACCAAAACGGTATTAAATGCTAACATCCATAAGGTTCTGTCTACATCCAAATGGGATTCAATTTCGGCGATATTCGTTTCCAAATTAAAGGTAAAATCTACTAAATCATTCCAGCCCAAATCCGATTTTAACTCGTAAAAATCAAAATAATCACTCGAATCTGACCCTAAATATTCTAACGAAGAACCACCTTCAAATACCAAAACTGGATTACATTTAAAACGCGTATTGTCATCATCTGCAAATAATCTTCTCTCTTGGTAATCCCCATCCACCGATTCAGAACTTGAAAAAAGTCCATAATAACTTCCGTTAATCATTACTTTAGCGTAATTAGACAGCGGTAAATCCATGTATTCTCTGCCAATTTCATACGAAAGCACCTCTCGCACAAAAGAAGGATCCTTTGAACCATTAGAGAGTTTTAAGGTCGAATACCCCTGACAAGTCTGATTAATTGCATAATCCAGCTGGATGTTCAATGGATTTTTTAAACTCGTTTCACTGTAAGTACTATTGCCCTTGAAGGTCACCCCAACACTGTCATAAAATTGACCGTTAATTGTGCAAGTACCTACCAATCGTTGGTCTAAATCTGCCGCGTAATATTCGTCCATTAATTCGTCCCAATTAGAAACTGGAAATTCCAACTCAACAAAGGTTATGGACGAAACATCGTATAAACTTTGCCCAAAAGAGGTAGTTATTAGTGAGGAAAAAAGTGCTACCGCAACTGTTTTTTTCATAATTAAATAATTCTTAAACCTAAGTTAAATTAAAAATTCAAATCGGCTCACAAAAACTGTTAGACGACACTAATTAGCAAAAGTTTAATCGAGGATAAAAATAAGATAATTTAACTACTTCGGTGTTCATTTACTGCGTTAAATTGGCATCAAATTAATACGTGAGTCTCTGCTATGGCATCCCGTAAACGAGGTTCAACATTGACTGTATCGGCAAAAAACTTCCATTTAGCACAACTGTTTTTAACCTCATCAATTAAGTCGTTTGCCCGTTTAATATTCATTAATTTCCCTACGGCCAACAAATCATCCCGAGTAATATTTTTTCTTTTCCCATTAATACTCAAGGCATGTTGGCTTACCCATTGGCTGTCTGGCCTGTAAGCATGACAAACGTCATAAGCCGGCGACAAAATCCATTCCCCGTTTTGATTCATCATAAAGGAAAAATTTTTGGTGTGGTCATCACAATTCCTTGACAAGACATTAAAAACCATTCGGCGATACATCTCTTGCGCTTCGGGATACGAGAGATTTAACATACGCATTGTTTCAAAGAGCTCTTCGTAACTATAAAGAAGCACCTCATTAAAATCAAAATGGTTGATAGCACAAAAAGTTTGGATATGAATTTTTTCCTTGCCTCCTACCCGATCAAACCTTTTTGTCATAAAATGCGCCCTCCCATTTTCTTCCAGAATTCGAGATTCCATCATGTGAATCCTTGCATCCAACGCCATTAAATAGTAGGCCATTTCAACCCTACCATACCCATGCGAGGCGCCAAATTGTGTATCCGTTACTCCATCAAATTTAATCATCCAATGGTCAAACCCATTCACCGCATTCGTTTGACCACTTCTTACCTCGCCTGTTTTCTCGTTGTATGCAATCAGCGCTTTTGCCCTCGCCCCACCCGCAGACGATCCGATTTTTAAAATATCCAACAAGGCTTTTTCTTCCTCGTGTGACAAATCCGTTTCAAAGTACTTTTTCCCCATCAAAATTTGTTCTGTAATTCGAACCAATTCATTCATTTCAATTTTTGTGGAACCGTTGGAGACTTTTGGTTCTTCTGGGGAAAATTCTAAAGCACCCATCCCTCTTTTACCAATAAAACAGAGCAATTCGACAGGATTTAAACTATTGGTAGAACGGCCATTTCGCAACAACCAGGTATTAATTAGGGCATTTCCGTATTTATCGGGTAAAATATCTGCTAACAAACCGGGCAGCCCTTTAAATGTGGAGAGATTTCTATTTTCCTGAAATTCGTAGATCACATCTCCACGATCCAATGGCATCAAAAGAGGAGACAAATCAAGGCCTGAGGCAAGAAACTCCGCATCGTATTGGAATGCACCAAGCCGTGTTTCACTGTTCCATGAAACCGCACCCACACGTTGTCCCCACAAGGTTATAAAAGCACTTGTTACCATTACCAATCCGATTTTTTCTTGGGAGGAGCATCGTTATTGCCCTTTTTATTTTTGGCTCTTTTTCGGAGTTTCATCTCCATCTCGGCTAATTGAATAGGGCTAATTTGCGGACGATAATCAAAGGAATCAAAAATGTAGAGTTTGTTTAAAATACGTAGCACTTGAATAAGTGTTAACAACTGACAACGCCTACCTAATTCTAAATCAGATAAGGTTGTACGGTTGATACCGGCTTTTGTCGCCAATTGTTGTTGCGTAATATTTTGCTGAAGCCGATGTTGTTTTATGAAATTTCCTATCAATTTTATAATTGCATCGTCGCTTCTTTTTATTTTATATAAGCTGCTTTCTTCCGTCATTATGGTGTATTTATTGATATAATGATGTTTATTCCCAACAAATTTACATCTTTTTTTTGGATTATCCAAATGTAACAAAAAACCATCATTAAATTCAAATTTCCATCTTAATGAGGTTATTAAGCATCACAATTTGGAATAATTAATGGCGTGTATTATCACCGAACATAATTTTACTATATACAGAACCATAAAAAAAACGAATGTAAATGCAGAAGTTCGGAAAGAATAGTGTATATTCGCAACCGTGTTGCATAAATTACATACTTATATTGCGCTGTTGTTTCTCGCATTGGTCACTTATCCAATGGTCGAAAAAACATTGCATGACTTAAAACATGCCCACGAAAAAACGCATCACGATTCAGAAATTGAATTTACTGAAACAGAAAACCACCATTGCGAGCTTTGTGACTTAGTTTTACCAACCGTATCAACACCTGATCAAGTCAATTTTAAATTTAAACGGCTATTAACAATAGAAAAACGGGAAGAACAACAAGTACAAACCATCAAAACATCCAGCCCCAATTATACCTTTTCTTTAAGAGGTCCCCCGATTTATTCGTGAATTAGCAAAATTTCATTCTAAAAAATAATTCATCGGTCAATCCAAAGATGAGTATATTTCGCTAATTCAATCATCAGACATTCGCACGAATGATCTATCACATGCATTCTAAAAATTACGTCATAGAACGCAACAAACAAAATATCTCAAAGCTTCCAAGAGATGTTAAGCGAGCTATAAATTGGAAAACAAAAATTAAAAGGTTTCCACCTTAACTTACAAAAAACAAATGATTAAATTAATTCAATTATTTATCCTCCTGATGCCATTTATCACAGTGGCACAAGTAGATAGCTTGTTACAGAAATGTACAAGTTCATTATCAGGAAAAATATTGGACGACCATGATCGATCAGGCTTAGCAATTGCGACCATCACCATTTTAGAAATTCAAAAAAAAACCATCTCCAACGAAGAAGGAAACTACCTAATTACAAACTTATGTGACGGAATATATACCATAAAAGTCACCCACCAAGGTTGTGATACAATCCTACAAAAAGTCACTGTTTTGGGTAATACAGTACAAAATTTTTATCCTGAACACCACGCCGAATTGTTGCGGCAAGTAAGCGTAATAGCCGAACGACCGCTTGATCAGACCACCCAAACAAAAAATGAAGTTTCCATCGAAAAACTAAATCAAAGCAGGGGCATGTCACTTGGTGATGCTTTAAAATCAGTTCCAGGAGTAACCACTTTAAATACAGGAAGTTCTATTTCAAAACCAATCATTCATGGCTTACACAGCAACCGTATTTTAATTTTAAACAACGGAATCCGTCAAGAAGGACAACAATGGGGGATTGAACATTCACCTGAAATTGATCCGTTTATCGCCGGAAAATTAATCGTAATCAAAGGTGCAAATAGTGTACGATACGGATCAGATGCAATTGCAGGGGTGATATTAGTCGATTCAAAACCATTAAGAGATTCCGTTGGAATCAATGGAGAAATTAACGCCATCGGAACCACCAATGGCAGAGGTGGAACAGTTTCGGCTTATTTAGATGGGAATTTTAAAAAATTGAGCCCACTATCATGGCGAATTCAGGGCACTCTAAAACAAAACGGAACACTTTCAGCTCCTAATTATTACATGATTAATACTGGGTTAAAAGAAACCAATTTTTCATACACCCTCCAATGGAAAAAACCAAGCTACGGGGCCGAACTATTTTACAGTCAATTTAATACCAAACTTGGAATTTTTGGAGCGTCGCACATCGGAAATTTAACCGATTTACAACGCGCTTTTGACAGTCCTGTTCCTCTAGAAACTGGGGGATTTACCTATGTCATTAATCGCCCCAATCAAAATGTCGAACACGAATTATTAAAAGCCCGCTTTTATTTCCGTACGCGCGATGTTGGTAAATTATCCATTATTTACGCAAGGCAATATAATCTCCGATACGAATACGACAAAAATTCGCCTTTAAATGATTCATTGGCGGCACTCAATCAACCCGACCTACAATTTGAAATCACCTCACACACAGCAGATATAATTTGGGAACATCATACAGTGAAACATTTCACTGGCAGCATAGGCATCAGCGGAATCACCCAAGGAAACACCTACAGTGGACGGGCATTAATCCCTAATTTTAGAAATTACAGCGGCGGCGTTTTCTTAATCGAACGTTGGAAGAAAAAAAGACTAGAAATTGAAGGAGGCGTTCGTTATGATTACAAATGGCTACGAATTTACAAATACGAATATGTGGGGAATTCCAATTACGAACTAATTTCACCTATCCACCAATTTGAAAACGTTTCTGGGAATTTTGGTGCAATCTTCAAAAAAGATTCTACTTTAAATTTCTCCATCAATTTTGGTTCGGCTTGGCGTGCACCTTCGGTGAGCGAATTATACAGCGATGGTTTGCATCATGGTGCGGCGGCAATGGAATTTGGCAATCGAAATTTACAAACCGAAGTAGCCTATACTGGGATCTTTACCATCCGCTATTCGCCTTCTAAAAAACTATTTGTTGAAGTTTCGCCTTATTATAATTACATCACCAACTTTATCTACCGCCAACCCACCGAAGCACCGATTCTTACCATTCGTGGTGCTTTTCCAGGATTTAATTACGACCAAGCAAATGCGGTGTTAAAAGGGTGTGATGTATATGCAAATTATCACCTATTTAAATCTGTTGAGGTAACAGCAAAAGCTTCTATATTAAGGGCATGGAATAAATCCCAAAACAATTGGTTAATTATGATGCCAGCCGATCGGATTGAAACAGAAATAACGTATCGTTTCAAAAATCGAAAAAAAATCAGTAATTCATACATTTCTGCTAGTGCTCTTTATGTCAATAAACAATGGCGAATCGAACAAAATATAGATTTTGCGCCACCTCCACCAGCTTATTTCCTCCTCAATATGCACGCTTCTTGTGCCATTCAGGTAGCCAATCAAAAAATAGAAATTGGGGTGAGTGTAACCAACTTACTTAACCAATCTTACCGCGATTACATGGATCGCTTTCGGTATTTTACCGATGCCATGGGCAGAAATATCTCTTTCCGAATAAAAGTGCCTTTTAATACAAGTTTCAAAAATTAAATTTTAAAATCTAACAAATGAAAACAAAAATGAAAAAAACAATGTTCGCAGGTTTAACACTTGCTGTAGCTTTAATTGGCTGTAAAAAAGATGATGATCTCGTTCCTTTGCCAGACCCAATTGTAAATGAACAAGAGTTAATTACTACCATGAAATTAACTTTAATTGACTCGTCAGATGCCGCAAATATAAAAACAGCCACTTTCCGTGATCCTGACGGAGATGGAGGGGTGAGTTATGATATTTTTGACACCATTCGTTTAGAACCAGCTAAAACGTGGTATGTCAGTATTCTTCTCCTCAACGAAACGGCCTCACCAATCGACACCATTTCAAATGAAGTGTTGGAAGAAGCAAACGACCACCTATTTTGTTTCTCACCTGGGGGGACTAGTGCTACCGTTTTAATTACTGATTTAGACGGTAATAGCTTCCCTGTAGGTTTACAATCTAAATGGAAAACGACAAGTAGCGGTTTAGGAACGATGCAAATCGAATTGAAACACCAACCTGGTATAAAAAACGGAACATGCGGTGTGGGTGAAACTGACATCGACATTCTTTTTCCAGTAAAAATTCAATAACCTTTTTAACTATTATTCAACATGAAACTAATTATAACAAGCCTCAGCTTAGTGCTTTTAGTTGGCACTTTAAACTCATGCAACAAAACTAAAACCAACGCCAACCGAATTGAAGATGGCGAATGGGACGTTACCGAATTGTCCGTGGATGGGGTCAACGAAGAAGAATTGCCGCATCTCTATTTTTCGGATTGCGATGCCTACTCAAGTCCTTGCACAGGCGAATGGGAAAATCACGAAGGTGGTAAAGGTTATTTCGCTTGGCAATTTAATAACAAAGGCGAAACCTTTGCTATCTCTAACCAATCAGAAGTTACTGGTGAACATGCCGCCGATGAAGCCATTCTACAATGTCAAAATTTTAGTGGGAATTACACTGTCGTACTAAACGACAAAAAAATGATGGAACTTAAAACCGCCACTGCCTTGGGATTTGAGGGAAAAACGGTGATTTTGAAAATGGAGAAGAAATAATTTCTCAGATCTAATTCAAATAAAATTAATTTGCTAAACCTGCCTTGAATGCTCAAAACATTTAAGGTGGGTTTTTAGTTACCGCCAACTCTCCTATAAAGTCCAACGCCTAAGAGAAGAAAATCATGCGCTTTTGGAACGAATTAGAAAAGTCGTTTTTCCTTGTTATGAGGGGATAGAATATTTTGAAATTATAGCACTATGATCCTTCAATCCCCCTTCCCTGCATTCACCTGATCATAAATTTCCTTGAGCCTTATTTTGCGTGCGGCTTTTTCATCCATTGTTTTTTGCTTTTTCTTTGCGATGAGTGCGCTGTGGAGTTTTTTATTTGCCCCGTCTTTGATTTTTTTTGCCATGTTGCAAATTTAGCCCGATTTGGTGTTGGTTGTTGAAGATGTAATTAATTCTTTTTTGGCTTAGGACGGAGGGCATTGTTGGAATTCTTTTTGGAAGCGTCAGCGGATCAAAAAAATGACTGCCCGCAGGACGACCTTTTGGCGGAAATGGAGCGAAGTGGAATTGATGACAAAAGGGAAGCCCCAAACTTAAGAAATTATTGAATGACTCTTCATGAATATTTTAATTCACGCGTTTTTATTGGCGGATGATTTTACCGTCTAATAATTCGATGATACGATCGGTGCGTTGGGCAAATTCGTTGTCGTGGGTGACAACGAGTAAGGATTGGTTAAATTCGGTAGCGAGTTCTTTAAAGATATCGAACACAATGTTGCTGTTTTTTTGGTCCAAATTTCCTGTTGGCTCATCGGCCATGATGATGATTGGCTCGTTAATTAAGGAGCGGGCGATTGCTACACGCTGTTTTTGCCCGCCCGACAACTGATTGGGCATTTTTAAGCCTTCGTCTTCGATGCCCAAAATTTTTAGCTTTTGGTAGGCGCGCTCTTCCATTTCTTTTTCGCTGTGTTTACCTAATTTTAGGCCTGGCAACATGACGTTTTTTAAGACATTAAATTCGGACAAGAGGTAATGAAATTGAAAAACAAAGCCAATTTTTTCGTTTCGAACTTTGGCTAAATGTGCCTCATTTTTGTCGGAAAGTAAAACGCCGTCGATATAAAGTTGTCCTTCGTAATCGGTGTCCATGGTGGAAAGGATGTACAAAAGGGTTGATTTGCCACAACCACTTTTACCGATTACCGAAACAAATTCACCTTTTTTGATTGAAAACGTGATGTCCGTTAACACTTGAATGGTTTTAGGATCGTGGAAAAATTTGGAGATTCCGTTGGCTTCTAATACAATATCGCTCATGTTATTTTCCTCTTATTATTTCTACTGGATCCACTTTACTCGCCTTTTTTGCTGGAAAATAACCGGCAAAATAGGTGGTTACGATTGAAAAGATACTTGCAATGATATAAAAACGTGCATCGTAATTAATTGGATAGGTTTTTATGGTGGGCAGAGCTTCGGTGTCAAACGGCAATATATCTATTAATTGGCAGAGACCAAAACCAAAAATTAACCCAAGCGCACCGCCAAAAACACCAATGATTAAAGCAATATAAATAAACACCCGACTGACATCTTTTCCGGAAAACCCTGTTGCTTTAAGGATGGCGATAGAGTCCATTTTTTCGTAAATTAACATGTTTAAAATGTTGTAAATTCCAAATCCAGCAACGATGAGCAGGGTGATGCCTACGGCATACGAAATAAGGCTACGGATGGAACTTCCGGTTTCGAATTGTGCATTGGCGGCTTGGATGTCGATGGCTTGGGTACCAAAAACATTCGCATATTCTGTTGCGCGCGCTGGAGCAGTTTCCATGTTGTATAATTTTATTAAAATATCAGTCATGTATGTGCTTGGTTCGCCTAGAATTTTTTGTGTGGTGGCGATGGAAGCATAGCTTTGGCTTTTGTCAATATCCGCAATGCCTGATTGGAACAGCCCAACGACTTTTAATTGCACAATTTCTCCTTTTGTGGTGGTGATTTGCACATTGTCTCCTAGTTCAACTAACATTTTTTTCGCCACCCCAACTCCTAAGATTACACTATTAGAGGTGTTTTGCAAATCCATTGAATTTCCGCCAACCATATAATCCTCAAAGCTAAACAGTTCCCTTTCTGCCAGCACATCAATTCCGTTGATTAAACCACTCAAATTGGTAGAACCTAAATTATAATAAACCTGTGCCGCAATTCGAGGCGTTTGGCCTTTTACCCGTGGATCGGCTGCCAAGGCGTTTAGGATTGCGCCACTATTACGAATAGCGGTTTGTTCGTTTTTTGGTTTGATGGATTGAACGAAATTATACGTGTTTTTCCGTTTTTTTTCCAAATCGATTGGTTGATTGATCGATGGCAAAACCTCGTTGTATAAGCGCACATGGGCGGTTCGATTAAGCATTAATCCATCCAATAAATCGTTTAGACCGTTCATGAAACCCAAAAGGGTGATAAACATGGTGATGCTAAAGGTAACGCCAATGGCGGCAATTAGGGTCTGTTTCCAGCGCGCGAATAATAAGCCTTTGGCAATTTCTAAGATTAAGGACTTTTTCATTCTTCTGGGAGTCGAATTTTATCGGTGATGGTAAGTCCTGAAAGAATTTCAACTTGCTGGTAATTTTTTAAGCCGGTGACAACGGGGATGGTGTCGCCATTTTCGCGGATCACAAAGCCATCGTCGATCAAACATTTTCGAGGAATTAAGAGTGTTTTTGATTTTTCGTTCACCACAATATTTGCTTCAAAATTCATGTTCGGATATAAGGTTTCGGGAGGTTTGATAAAGGTGGCTTCGAGTTTAAAGGTTTTGCTTTTGGTATCCATAAACGGATAAATTTTAGTGATTTTCGCTTCAAATGTTTGATCGCCATAACTTTCCATAGTGATAACAACACGTTGATCTAAGTTGATTTTTAAAATATCACGTTCATCTACTTGCATTTCAAGGATAAACAATTTTGGATCGCCTATAACTGCTAATTCGGATTGGATATTGATCATTTCGCCCTTTTCCTTGTTGATGGTGTAGACAATTCCTTCAATTTCGCTGTAAACGGTGTAATCTTTAGCCGCCAATCCAGAAATTTCAACATTTCGTTGGGCTTGGGATGAATTAAAATCGAGCTTTCTTTTAAACTCTTCGTAATTCGTAATGGCGGTTTGATAATTCGCTTCAGAAGCTTGGAATTTTAATTGACTGGCTTCGTACTCGACATCGGTGCCAGTATTAGAAGCTCTTAATTTTTTTTGCCGCTCAAATTGTGCCGAATCGTTTTGCGCTTTTAGTTTGGCGATTTCTATTTGATTTTTTAACTCGTTTAATTGTTTAACGTTTGAATTAAAATTATAATATTCGGCATTTAATTTGGCGTTTTCGTTGGTCAAACGTTGGGCTTCATTGTAGATAGATAAAATTGGTGAGCCTTTGATGACGTAATCACCCGCTTTCACATATACCTGCTCGACAATGCCATTAACCTTTGAAAAAACCGAATATTGATTTTCACTTTTAATGGTACCTGAAGCATAAATAGATTCGGTAATAGCGGATTCGGTTGGGGAGGTTGTGGGAATTTTTTCAGAGCAACTGCCTAAAGTCAAACTAATCCCTGCAATAATTATAAAGACACATTTTAAATTGCGCATAGTCTTTTTTCTTTCTATTTGTGTAATCTTTTCAAAGTTCGGTTTAAATCGACAGCGATCACCAAACAATTATCAGCTAGGTTAGTGATTAAAAACAGACGTCGCAAATTATTTCAACGAAACAAGGTTTTAACGTTATGACTACCTGATCTGTCCAAATTTATATTCCGTGGATTTTTCAAGTAAGAACGATCTCATCTGCCTATTTTTTTCTTTCTAGTTGGGCAGTTCAGAATTAAAAAAGCTATTGTACTGAGGTTAGGAAAATTTATAAAAAAATAGTAAACTTAAATTTAGTAAAATACTTTTTAAGATGCTGTTTAATAGTAATTAATAAATAATTAAAATAATTATTAACTTCCCAAATATGTGAAAAACTAATACATTTGGGAAGCTAATAAATAAAAAATTTGCTAAATAAAAACATTATTAACTTCCCAAATCTGTTAAAAATGAATACATTTGGGAAGCAAATAATAAAAATGGTAGGCAGAGAATACGAAATAAAGAGATTGCAGGATTCGTTGAAATCACCTAATTCAGAGTTGATTGCTTTATACGGTAGACGAAGAGTAGGCAAAACCTACCTTATCCGCAATGAGTATGAAAATCACATTAAATTTGAAGTGACGGGGTTATATGGTGGGAGCAAAGAAAATCAATTAGCTATTTTCTTTGACGAATTAAATAAGGTGTCTAAAAAATTCACCGAATACGACCGCCCAACAAATTGGAATCAGGCATTTGAATTACTTAAGCGATATATTAATGGCTTAAGAGGAACTAAAAAGAAAGTAATTTTTATTGATGAAATGCCTTGGTTGGACACCCATAAGTCTGATTTTAGAATGTATTTTGGACATTTTTGGAATACTTTCTGTGAAAAAAGATCTGATTTGGTGATTGTGGTTTGTGGTTCAGCAGCTTCTTACATGGTTCAAAATGTAATCTCAAACCAAGGGGGTTTACATGCCCGATTAACTTATAAACTCCAAATTAAACCCTTTACGCTTTACGAAACAAAAGCCTATTTAGAAAGTAAAAATATAAAATGGGGATATTATCAAATTCTTCATTTATACATTGCCATTGGTGGTGTGCCTCAATATTTAAGCAAACTGAAAAAAGGAGAGAGTGTTGTTCAAGCAATTCAACGGTTGTGTTTTGATGAAAACGGGGATTTAGTAAATGAATTTAATGAAATATTTAAATCGTTGTTTGCGCATTCATCTTCACATATCGCTATTGTCAGGGCTTTAGGCTTGGTGGGAAAAGGTGTGATGAGAGAAGATTTAATTAAGAAATCAGGGCAATATGGTGGCGGTGCCTTTACCAAGGCTTTGGATGAATTAATTGCTTCTGGATTTGTTTCAAAATACAATGCGTTTGACTCAAGATCTAAAAAAACCTTGTATCGACTGTCGGATGAATATTCGAGGTTTTATTTGAAATACATTGAACCGAATAAAAAACAAGGCGATAATTTTTGGAATACCCTTTTTCAAAAACAATCTTACATTTCTTGGGCAGGTTTTAATTTTGAATCAATTTGTTTAAAACACATTCCTCAGCTTAAAAAAGCCTTGAAAATTGAAGGTGTATATTCGATAAACTCCAGTTGGTCGGGCGAAGGGGCCCAAGTGGACCTTGTCATAAAAAGAGATGATAATTGGATTAATTTGTTTGAAATTAAATTCCATCAAACACCCTATAAAATTGGCAAACAAGAATTGGCAAACTTAAAAAACAAGGTGGCGACATTTAAAAATGATACCCGAACAAAAGACCTTGTTGTAATATCAATGTTGACCACTTTTGGGGTGGTTGAAAATGAATATTATTTTGAAATTGTCGAAAATGACTTTACTATGGAAATTCTTTTTGAAAGGATTTAAGAAGGGTTTAAGAGCGAGATTGAGAAGCAGAATGACGACGAAAAAAATTCATCCCTCATTCTCATTCTGCTTCTAACTCTTCACTACACTCATTCTCGTTCTGCTTCTCACGCTGAAAATAACGGCAGGAATAAGAGCGAGAATGAGAAGCAGAATAAAGAAAAAAATAACGGCTGCGAAGTAAACTTCTACAGCCGTTATTTTTTTGTACCTGAGGCGGGAATCGAACCCGCACACTTTCGTACACGAGTTTGAGTCGTGCGCGTCTACCAATTCCGCCACTCAGGCGAGTGTGTTTGGAAAGACCATCTATACTGTTAATTATTCTCTAGACGCTTCCATCGAATTTGCAATCGAAATTTCAATTGTGGAGGTCAAATTTAAGAAAAATTTAATAGTGATTGGTTAAAATGGAGAAATAATTGTCAGAATGGGTAAATTATGTTGGGATTCATTTGGTTTTCAATGGCAGTCAAACAATTGGATTCGGTTAAAAAAAGAAATCTCCAGCGCAAACGAGCGCTGGAGATTTCAAACCAACATTTATTTGTGTACTTATTTCATAATGGTAATGCGTCCTTTGTGTCGTCTTTTTTAACAATTTACCTCGCTTTTTCTTTAAAATTGAAATTTTATTGGGGTTTTTCATTTTGGTGGATATGAGGATGAAGACTGTTTTTGTCAATTTTTGGATGTTAACTAAAAAATAACTAGATTTTTTAATGGAGTTATTTTATATCTTTACTTCGTTATTTCAAGTGGATTAATTCTTTAAATACTAATGCCACCAAACAATGAAAAATTTACTTCTTTCGAAAAAATTGCGGATTACTGATTTTAGGTTGGCGATTTTGGACATTTTTAGTCGGTATGAAAATTCTATTTCGACAGATCAAATTGAAAATGATTTGGGCAAATTTGACCGAATTACCTTGTATCGGACCTTGAAAATTTTTAAAGAAAATGGAATTATTCATGAAATTACGATGCCGGGGAATATTAAAAAATTGGCCTTATGTGCAAGCCAATGTTCGGAGCATCATCATGAACACAAACACATCCATTTTCATTGCAATACTTGCGAAGAGGTTTATTGTCTGGAAGTGCCCACTTTTCCAGAAATTGGGTTAATGGGTTTTAAGGTTGAAAATCTGGAAATTCAAGCGAATGGGATTTGCCAAAACTGCGTTTAAATTGATGACCTTTTAACCCTGTACAGCTTGCGCATTGGTCATAAACAATTCTTCTAATTTTTGTAACCTATCATCAAATTTTTCGGCAAACACCAGGTGTTGGCATTTCATACTTTGTGAAATCCGGTTAATGTCGGTATGGAAAGGGGTGCCAGCCAAAAAAGCCGCATCGTGTACCACAATCATTTGCAATTCCATGAGGTTGATTCCGTTTAAGAAATAAAGTTTACTCAACCTTTTTGGGGTGGCAATGACAATATCTGCCCCTGCATAAATTTCATCTTTTTGATGGTTGATAATGCGTTCTTCATACACGGTGCGAATTCTTAAGTCGGTGCCAAGGGTGTATCGTTTAAAGCGATCTTGAAGGGCCATGACCGATGCCTTGTCTTTTGAAAAAACGACGGCAATTGGATTATCGCCTAAAGGTTCCATTTGGAGTCGTTGGAAAATGGAAATGATCATTGCTTCCGTTTTTCCAGCGCCTTTTGGTGCGATGGCAAATAAATTTGCTCCACTTTTAATTTTGGGTATGAGTTCTTGCTGAAATGGAGTTGGTTCTGTAATTCCCAAGTCTTGCATTTTTTCCAATAAAAGCGGGTTCAATTTTTTGAATGACATAATTCGATTTCCAAATGTTAAATTCGGGACAAAGGTAAAGATTAGGAACCATGTTTTGTCAAGATTGGTAGTTAATTCCAAAAATTGTATCGGATTGGAGGCGCGTTAAGGACAGAAGCGGCAGCTCCCTAAAGATCCCGACGCTCCGGTCGCGATGTCTGGGACTATAGCAGATGGCCTGAGCCTGATGATCCCGACGCTTCGGTCGGGATGTCTGGGGAACGTCCAAAAAATTGAGAATAAGGTTATTTTAAAGGAGAATCATTTTTCCGAAAGCGGGGGTATAATACGTTTGATAATTGCCGCGGACGTTGACAAATGTGAGGTAACAATCTAAATTAAGCTCGGGATGGGCTTGAATGAAAGCTTTTGATTTATCGACACCTAAGACCATAAAAACGGTGGCATATGCATCAGCAAGGGCGCAATTATCGGCGACTACGGTGGCGCTTAAAAGGGTGTGCGATACAGGATAACCTGTTTTAGGGTCGATGGTATGCGAATATTTTACCCCATTTTTTTCGTAAAACTTGCGGTAGGATCCAGAGGTGGCAATGCTTCTGTTTTCGAGGTGAATTACCTCTTGAATAACGCGGTTATCGGAATTTGAATTTTCAATAGGTTTATCGATGCCAATGCGCCACGACTCGCCATCGGAATTTTTACCTTTTACGCGAATTTCACCGCCAATTTCGACAAAATAATTTTTACCTCCTCTTTTTTCAATTTCTTCGGCAAGAATGTCGACCGCTAATCCCTGAGCGATGGCGTTAAAATCTAATTTTGCCAAGGCGGTGTTTTTGGTGATGATTGAATAGCCTGCTGTATCGGTGAGATTTGTACCTGGACCTAGCGTAAAATGATGTCCATTTTGAAAACCAAGGTACATTCGTAATGAATCAACCAAAGCCGAATCGGGGGTGTTATCCACTTCTTGCATAAATCCCCAGGCTTCGAACAGCGGAAAAATGGTTGGATCGAAGGCTCCTTCGGACAAGGCGTAAACCTCTTTTGAAAGGTGGTAACAACGATTGAAGTAATTAAATTCGTCGGTGTATTTAAACTGTCCTACCCCGCTGTTGTTTAATTTTGAGACGATTGAAGAATCGATATATCCACTTAAAGCAAAGTCGAAATTAGTCAGGATGTTGGTGACCTCTTTCATAGTGAATTGAATGGGATCGTTGCAGAGCAACGTAAAAGTAGTGCCTTGGGTATTGCCATAATAAGCAATTTCTTCGGTTACTTCTTCGCCATTGGATTGGGTAATATTACTTGAATTGTCATCGACACATCCGATAAACACGAAACTTATGAAAACTGCAAAAAAATACTTCATACCTTGTTTTATCTTACAAATGTATTTCTTTTTTAGGATGCCAAGCACTAATTTCTTACCAAATCGGCTGCTTGAGTTTGATCTTGGAAATCGTACTCGGTGATTCCAACGCCATTGCATGAATAAGAGGTTGTTCCGAATTTAGTTTGTACTTTTTCATAAACATTGCCTACCCCATTTCGAACAACCACTCGGCGCACCACATAAGACACCATTAAACCATCTTCGTCTAAATTGGTATAAACTTCTTCGGTCATTCCTTCTGGAAATTGGCTGCCCAAAGCGTTTTTCATTTTTTCGTCGATTTCGTTGATGTTGATGTCTTTGATACTTTGCACATACTCCTCTGACTTTTGACGCGCTTCCGTGCCATTTTCGTTGATTTCTTTGTTTTTTTCAAGCATTTCATCCACCGACTGTGCCGTTTTATCACCCACTTGATCCGCTAATTGATCCGCCATGTCCGCATTGGTCGTTCTGTCAAATGTCCCATCCTCAATATACTTGACAGTGCTGTAAGATTCATTTGTTGTGTTGGAGGTTAATTCATCTTGTGCATCAATTGTTTCCTCTGCAATTGCTGTAACGATAAGCTCATACCCTTCACGCTCGTTGTCCGCAATGATTTGATTTTCGACAATTTCGATTTCTAATTCATCTGTTTTATCTTTGGTAACCACTGTTGCGGTTTCTTGAACGTCCATTAATTCACTTTTAACCACCTCCATTTCAAGCACTTGATCTTCGACAAATGCCTCCATTTTTTGGCGAGGAATGTCATTTCCGATTGACGCTATCTCAATTTCGTTAAGGATGTTCTCGGTGTAAATTTTTTGACCAATTGAACCATCGTATTGATTATTTTGAGCTGTCGTTGTTTCTTCAATTAAATCTAATTGTTGATTTTCTACCTCCAAAAGACCTTCTTCTCTTGGGAAATCTGCCTCAAAATCTGAAGCAATTCGTTCGTCAATTAAGGTTTCGGTTTCATCCTTGATTTTCATTACCACGTTTTCTTGATCCCAAATAGATTCGTTATTTTCATTGATTAATTGAATCTGTTTATCCTCCACTTTTACTGTGGTATTGATTCGGTTGATGTCTCGATTTGGATCGCTTTCAATTCTAGTTTCTACATAATCCTCAACGTATTCTTTTTGATCAAATGTTTCATTCACTTGGTCGGTTGAAAAATCACCGATTTTTTCGCTCGTTTCTAATTTAATCGCTTCTGCGTCTAACTCGAACTTTTCTCTATCTAAATCGTTGTCTTCATACACCTCAACCAACTCGATTTTCATGTTAGTGACAATTTGGTTTTGACGTTGCGAATTGTTGGTATTGTCCAACACAAGACCGCCTTGGATTTCTTTATATTCCGAGGTCATTACTTCCACCGCATCGGCTGCGCCATCATTTTCAGCATCGGCATTTTCGATAAAATTTATTTGTTCTTCTTCTAAAACGATGACTGTTTCTCGCGTATCATAACTTTCTTCCACTTGATCCAAGCTGTTTATTTTTAACGCTTCACTTGCATCTAATCCTTGTTGCTCAGTTTTCTTTGCACGTCGGAATTTTCGTTCTTCTTCCGCATTTGCCAACATATTATCGACATTCACAGCATCTACCGAACGATTTGGCTCTCCGTAATTCGTTAAACCTGGCGATTTTGTTACCACCACACTTGGGTTTAATAAACGATCGATTTCGGCTAATTGCGCAGTTGGATAAGGGTCTGTTGGTTTAAATCCTTTTGCACGTTCGTAATAGGTTTTGGCCGATGTATAATTTTTTGCGTTAAAATACTCATCCGCTTTTTTAATGATTTTATCATATTCTCTATTTTCACTGCTGGCCGTTTCTGATGCAAGCGCCGTTTGACATTTTTTTATCATGTCTTCGGGATAGGTTCGATTAAATAAATTGTAAGCGTTCGTATACACTTCTTTTGCTTTGATAAAATCTCCTTTTTCATAGCTGAAATCGGCATCAGAAATAAAATCTTTGTATTTTTTCTCTAAATCATTTGATGCAAGTGTCTTGCTTAAAATGTCGTTGATTTCCGCAATTTTTTTCGGTGGAATTGGATCTGCTGGTCGTTCTAATTTCGCTGCATTATATAAAAGCAGGGCTGCATCGTATTCTTTAGCATCTAATTTGGCTTGGGCATCCGCCAATAATTTTTGATACGCCGCTTCTTTTTCACTTGCTGAAGCTTGATTCATCAAATTCTCCGCATTCTTAATCTTATCTTTTGGCTCTTGTGCCTCCATTTTAACCAATTGCCCTTGTTTGTAGGATATTATTGCATTGGTATAATCTTTTGCCGCCACTAATTGATCTCCTTTGTCGATAGCCGCTTTGTATTCTGCATCTTTTTGTTTTTGCAATTCTGCTGCACCCAACTTTCCTTCAATTTCCGCAATCTTAGATTTTGGCAAAGCTTCATCTGGTTTTAAGGAATTTGCCTCTTTATATTTCGTAAGTGCCAATTGATAATTACTTGTATTATAAGCTACTTCTCCTTCTTTCAACAAAAGAGCATACCGTTCGTTTTTAGCTCTTTCAGCCGCTGCAGCATCCTCCTTTTCTTTAGTTTTTTGGGATATTTCTAAGAGTTTTCCTTTTGGATAAGGATCGCTTTGTTTGAAAGTGAGGGCTCTTTGATATAAGACTTTGGCCTCAGCTAAATTATCATCCGCGAAGTGCTTGTCGGCTGTTTGAATTAATTTTTGATAACTTCTTTCGGTTTCAGCAAGAGTTTCATCGGCCATTATTTTTTTAATCTCAGCTACTTTTTGCCCCGGATAGGTTTCTAAAGGTAAAATGCGCCCTGCTTCTTCGAATAATAAAATTGCTGCACTCCAATTTTCATCTTTTAAAACTTTCTCCGCTTCAAGAATTTTAGCATCGTATTTTGCTTTCTTTTCTGCATTTTGTCCTTGCTCCGAAATAAGTCCGTTTATTTTGGTGATTTTCTCGGTAATGGTCGGGTCTGGCTTTGATTTAATTGATTCCTTGTATTTTTCCAAAGCCATGGCATAATTCGAGGCAGCGTAGGCGGCATCACCTGCAGCAACTAAATCTTTTACTTGTTTATCCTTTTCAGCCAAGGCATTTTGTTCGGTAATTCTTGTTTTAAATTCTGCAATTTTTCCTTTCGCATAATCCGTTTCTTTGATTGAATTAGCAGCTGAATATTTGTCCAAGGCAGCTTGAAGATCCGACCCTTTTGCTAACATATCTGCTTCTTTAATTACGGCATCATATTTTGCATTGGTTTCTGATTCACTTTGATTTTTAGCGATCAAGGCATTTAAATCTTCGATTTTTTTGCGGATAATTGGATCGTCTTTGATGCCAAGTGCATTGTTGTAATTCAATTTGGCTTTGTCGTAATCTTTAGCCACGCTAGCCTGATCTCCTGCGAGTACAAACGCATTAAATTTCTTCTGATCTTCGGCTAATTTATTTTGATCTGCTACTATTTTATTAATGGCGTCAATTTTGGATTGAGCGGCTGCATCACCCGGTTTTAGGTCTAATGCTTTTTTGTAACGATCCAAAGCTGTAGGATAATCTTTTCGATCATTTGCCGTATTTCCTTCGGTCATCATTTTTTTGTAATCCTCCTCTGCCTTCGCTGCTTTTACCTCATTACTTAAAATCAAATCAACGGCTGCGATTTTTTCTTTTGGGGCTGTTTCAAGATTTTTCAGCAAATGAGCCTCATTAAATTTGGCTTTTGCTTCGATGTATTTTTTTTGATCAAACAACAATTGCCCATCTTTCATGGCTGTTTCGTATTGGGCATTCAGTTTTGCATTTGCGGCATCCTTTTCAAGTTCTTTCTGGATAAGGGCTAATTGGGAAGTCGAAGTTGGATCGCCTTGTTTCAAATCCAACGCTGCTTCGTATTTTGCTTTTGATTCTTGCCAGTTTCGTTCGGTGAATTTCGCCTTGCCTTCTTCAATTAATTTTTTGTAATCGGCTTCTAGCTTATCTTTTGCTGCAATTTCTGCGGCACGGTCTTTAAGAATTTTGTCGATTTCAGCCAAGCGATCTTTCGGTTTTACCTCGGTTGGAAAGACCTTTGAAGCTTCTTCGTAATTCAATTTAGCCTCGTCATATCGTTGCCCTGTAAATGCTGCGTCGGCCTTGGCAATGAACTGATTGTATTTATCTTGATTCGCCTTTAGCGCTGCCGCCGCTCCTTCCTTCTCTGCTTTTTTCTTGGTAGCATCGGCGAGTTTAGCTTCTACCGCGGCATCTTTTTGCAGTTTCAGGGCTGCTGTGTATTTTGCAATGGCATCGTCGTATTTCTCGCTAGTAATTGCTAAATCACCTTCCGAAACTAATTTATTAAAAGCCGCTTGATTGTTTTTCTGATCGGCAATTTTCTTTTCAATTTCTGCGATCAAATCTTTAGGCAATTGTTCCAATTGTTTTAAGGCAGAAGCTTCTCTAATTAAACCCAAGGCTTTTTCCAGTTCATTAGCTGCATAGGCTGCTTTTCCAGCGGTCATTTTTGCTGCAAAATCTTTATCTAACTGTTCTTTTGATTTTAATTCTTCTAATTTTATTCTTGCATCTGCAATTTTATCTTTGGTGGGTTGGTCATCTTGGCGAATTCCTAAGGCCAAGGTATATTGTCCAATAGCTTTTTCGTATTCTTTTTGTTTCATGGCTAAATCACCTGCCGCAACATATAAATTAAAATCAGCTTCTTTTTTTGCTCTTTCAGCATCTTCCTTGGCTAATTGCTCCTTCTTAACAGCCATTTTCTTTTTGAGGTCTTCTATCTTTTGCTTCATCAAATTAATTTGCTTCTGATCAAATCCAATGAATCCCTCTGAATTGATTGCAAACTCGACCATTGGTTCTCGCTCTAAAAACGAAAAATCAATGCCTTCTACTGTTCGAAAAATTGAAGCGTCAAATCGTTGTTCGACCGTGCCAGGAGGTAATTCTTCTGGATAATCGTAACTCCCGTCCAATATAGCCATCTTAGTCACATAGCCTTCTTTTTTTATAAAAATAGTGTATTTACAATTTTCACAGACAGGGACGGTTATAGAAGGAGATTTACCAACAGAGGCGGTGGTTTCAGATGCAAGTAAAACTCCATTTTTATATATTTCTACAGTTGCACCTGCCAATGGTTTACCATTATCATCATCTCCAATCGTTGGTTTTAATTCAATAACAGTCTTTTGTGCGAAACCAAATCCGCACAAAAACACAAACACCGCTAAAATGATTATTCTCATCATTATCCTTATACCACTTGTTCAAAAAAAGGTTCATTTTTAAGGAGAAGCAATCAACCTAAATCGCTCCTAAAAACTACCAATCATTCATTCAACATCCCACTGTTTGCAACTTAGTTTTCACTTAAAATTATTGCAATCGTGTTTTTAATAACTTTACTCAGTTATCTGAATCAACAAATATCTAAAAAAATTGCGACCTAACCTAGGTTAAGCCTATTATTTTTAACACTATGCTCGACTTTGACAAGCTAAGTTATTGGGAAAAGGAAACCTTTCTAAACCACACCGATTATTTAATTCTTGGTGCAGGCATTGTTGGCCTCTCTTTATCCATCCATTTAAAAGAACGTCATCCTGGTAAAAAGGTAACAATTTTAGAACGTGGATTTTTACCAAGCGGCGCAAGTTCCAAAAATGCTGGGTTTGCCTGTATCGGTAGCCCGTCCGAATTATTGGAAGATTTGACAAAATCATCTGAAGAAATTGTTTTTGAAACAGTTAAAAAAAGATGGGAAGGTTTAAATTACTTAAAAAAAATGCTCGGCACCGCTGAAATTGGCTTTGAACAATTGGGCTCATTTGAACTTTTTCGCAAAGGAGAGGAAACACTTTGCCAATCCTGCGTCGAAAAACTGCCTTATCTAAACGATCAACTTTCAAAAATCACAGGCATTTCGGAAGTGTTTACAGTTGATACGAATCAATGCAAAAAGGCAAATTTTAACGAATTCACATATGCCATTCGCCATGCCGCCGAAGGGCAAATTGATACAGGAAAAATGATTCATAGGCTTACGTCATTAGCAATTTCAAAAGGAGTAATTATTTTAAATGGAATGTCTGCCAAGGAAATTAAACCGAACGAAGTAGTGACCGACTTTGGTTCGGTTCCCTTTCATCGATTAGGAATTTGTACCAATGGTTTTGCCCGCCAATTTTTGCCTTTGGAAGATGTTCAACCAGCACGTGGTCAAGTAGTGGTAACCTCAGAAATCCCGAACTTGAAATTTCAAGGAATTTATCATGTCGATCGGGGCTATTATTATTTCAGAAATCTTGGAAATCGCGTTTTATTCGGTGGAGGACGGAACTTAGATTTTGAAGTTGAAAACACCACTCAACTGGAGACTAGCAAATTGATACAATCCGAACTCGAACGGGTTTTACGTGAAGAAATCCTCCCAGACACTCATTTCAAAATTGAACATACTTGGTCGGGAATTATGGGTGTTGGCGCAACCAAAGCACCCATCATCAAACAAATCTCTGACACGGTTTATTGTGGTGTGCGCATGGGAGGGATGGGGGTAGCAATCGGCAGTTTAGTTGGAAAAGAATTGGCCGAATTAATGACCAAAAATGATTAACATCAAATGGAAAAAGAAGAAAAAATCACCGAAAAAACATCTCATTACGATCATTTGGAAAAAATGTCCATGCACGAACTTTTGACTAATATCAATCGTGAAGACCAAGGAGTTCCAACGGCCGTTGAAAAATGTATTCCTCAAATTCAGGCGTTTGTAGATGAAGCGTTGACACGCATGAAAAAAGGTGGTCGTTTATTCTATATCGGTGCGGGTACAAGTGGTAGATTAGGTGTCGTCGACGCTTCGGAATGTCCTCCCACCTTTGGTGTCGAACATGGACGCGTGATCGGAATAATTGCAGGAGGAGATTCAGCGATTCGTGCAGCGGTTGAATTTGCAGAAGATGACACGGAACAAGGATGGAAAGATTTAATGAAATTTGAAATCAACGAATTAGACAGTTTGGTTGGAATTGCGGCCTCGGGTGGCACACCTTATGTTCTTGGCGCATTAGCATCGGCGAAAAAAAATCAAATTTTAACTGCGGGTATCACCTCAAATGCTTCAAGCAAATTGGCACTATTGGCGGATTACCCAATTACCCCCGTTGTTGGTCCCGAATTCGTTACAGGCAGCACCCGCATGAAATCAGGAACGGCACAAAAATTAGTTTTAAATATGATCTCCACCAGTTTAATGATTGGCCTCGGTCGAATCAAAGGAAATAAAATGGTGGACATGCAATTGACCAACAATAAATTGGTGGATCGCGGAACGCTCATGGTGGTGAGTGAATTAAAAATTCCCTACTCCGAGGCAGCGGCTTTACTCAAAAAATATGGCAGTGTCCGAAAAGCAGTAGAAGGGTATTTAAAGTGATAAAATTAATTTTTTGTCAACTTAAACATCACAATTTTCGCAGTATTTCGCGGCTTTGTTGTGCTCAAAACAATAGCCACTTTCGAACAATTGGGCAAGTGTACATTTCAATTCATCTTCAAATGCGTCCAAAATTTCATCCGTTAATATGGGCGAATCTTGCGAATTCACACAGACATTTTGCAACCAATCATCTAAATTAATCATGGAAATAATGCCAGCCGTAAATTGTTTGTATTCGGGATAAGTCGCTCGAAACATCAAGGCATACATCAATAATTGACGTCCGTAGCCCTTGTCGTCCTTATTCATGAATTTTTCCATTTCACCGGGTTGTAAAATTTTATCTCCCAATTTTACCTTTGCCTCGGTGCATTTCCCTGATTTATAATCAATAATCCGGTAATAACTACCAAATTGATCAATCCGATCGGCAGTCCCTTCTAATTGAATCGTTTTTTCTTCTCCCTTAATTTTCCACTGATAAGTAACAGAAATCTTTTTTTCCAAATCAATCAACCAAATGGGGGCATCTGTGCTTTTTATTTCATCAATTTGTTTCCCTAAAAACCGATCAATAAAACCCAACGAAACCTCAAAAGAGAGTTTGTTTTGCCCAAATTTAATGTCGTTTTCACTAAATTCCTTTAAATAAGCCTCTTTCAAATAAGCTTCCACATTTTTTCGCTCGGCTTGCAAAACATGGGCATCTAGTTTTACTTTTTTCTCCAAGAAATTTACACGAAAAATTCGTTCAAGTACTTCGTGAATTTTAGTCCCAAACGTCGATGATTCAATATTTTCTTCCACCACCGAATTTTCTTTCATCCCCAAAATATAGCGGTAATAAAAATCTAACGGACACGAAATCAATTTATTTAAAGCCGAGGGCGACAATCCTGCCGCAAACCGCTCACCCATTTTTGCCTGTACCGCAGGCGAACTCAAATAACGTGTCGTAGAAATTTCGGTGCCAATATCATCCGAGGTATAGGTAAAATGGGCAATCGTATGACCAGCTGCCGCGTCAATTTCGTTTTCCAATTGGGTAATAAATCTACTTTTTTCGCTTGTGCCAACCCCTTCGGTAGTTGAATTAAACGTAAAATAAACATTTTTTGCGCGATGTAAAAGGCTATAAAAATGATGTGCAAAAATCGCTTGTCGATCTTCCTCTACAGGGAGTGAATGATTTACCTTTAAATCCCTCGGAATAAAAGAAATAGTCGGATTAGTTTGAGGTAAATTTCCTTCATTCATTCCCAAAATCAACAAATTTTCAAAATCTAACGACCGAGTTTCTAGAATTCCCATCACCTGCAACCCTTCGGTTGGGTTTCCCAAAAAAGAAAGCGACTCAGCTTGCCAAAACTGATAAAACAAAACCTTAAACGACTTCAAGTTTAATTCGTGCGGGTAATTTTGAGTGATTTCATCAAACATATTAAACCCCTTCACAAAATGATAAATAATTTCCAAATCAATTTGGCGCGAAGCTGGTCCCGATTTCAACGCCTCATACAAAGCTGCAGTCAATTGTTTAAAGGCAACAAAACCTTCCTTAATAGGATTTTTCCACTTAATAAATAAGGCTTCTATCTTTTTTAATTCAGGAAAATGCGCTAACAATTCCTCTTGCTCAATAAAAATTTTGTTTTTTTCAATCACCTGCTTTTCAAAGAGGGCAATATTTTTTTGATTTTCAATTAAAATCGCCAAATAAGGATGATCCAAATAGTTTAAAAGCGATTTATGATAAATCCTATTCGAATTAAATTTTTGAAAATTAAACTGAATTTCAAAGACAATATCAATCAACCCTTTTAAATGCGAAAATTTAAGCGGATAGCCCATCGTAATATTGGCCCGTTCAATTTTAGCTGGCAACGAACGCGACAAAGGAATCAATAACGACTCATCCGCCAAAACAATCGCTGTCGAATTTAAATCAATGCCCTGCTCCAATAAATCACTCAAAATACTTCCCGCAATTTTAGCTTGACCAATTTGTTGGGCCGTTTCAATTACGGTGAACTTTTTGGGAACGCGGTTAAATTCTTGGCCACACTCCCTTTTAATCTGCCATTTGTCAACAATCTTCCGATAAAAATGCCCTGCCTCATGCACCGAATTTTGAATATAGGTTTCATCCATATCAAAATAAACAGTCGCCTTTTTTTCCTTTCGCAGGTAATTAATAATCCCCTCTTCTGAAATCGACAAGGCATTAAACCCAATAAAATAATAATGTTCAGACAGTTCAACAACCGAATCCTTCTTAATCAATTGATTGTAAAATTGTTTATAAGCCGCCCCTTGCGAAATCAAATGAACACTTTCCAAATGTTGGGCTAATAAATTGTAATAATCTGGCAATTTATCCCAAAGCGTCTTAAATTTTTCTTGCCCATTCGATAAATGTTCCTCCAAAAAACTCCAATTTTCAATTTCTTTAATATTTCTAAGGTCCGTAAAAATTAGTTTCGGCGGCACCAGGTAACGGTCAATTTCATCAAAATCATTCAGAATAATTTTCCCCCATTTAATAAAGCTATTAAAATCCTCGGCAGCTTCTTTTTCAATGAGTTTATGAATTTCAAACAAAATAAATACCAACTCCGTTTGCGATACAATTCGTTGCGGCGTATTTGCCGAAATCCATTCGTTAATGGTAATAATTTTTGGTGCAAAAAAGGGTTTGCTACTTAATTCGGCAAAATATTTTTGAATATACACCGCCCCTCTTTTATTCGGAATCACAAGCGTGATTTTGTCCAAACTCCCCGCATGAAGCGCATAAATTAATTCTATTTTATCATGTAGAAATGTTCGCATTTACAGGGTTGTTCTAAAAACCATTATTGAGTAAAAGTACAAATTATACCAAATCTTATTATAAAATAGTCCAATCTATTTTATAATTTTAGTTTGATTAATGCCGAAACTACAAATAAATAGAACTATGAAATTGATAGTGGACCATATTATTTGTGTCTTCGGTATTATACCCGAATTGCATCAAGCATGGTCTAGCTTTTTCAATAATTTCTTGGGCAAATCACCCCCAACGCGTTGGGGGTGTCGGGCTAACCGCTATAGTCCTTTCTTGATAGTTTCAACCCCAACAAGTTGGGGATCAACCACCAAGAAGAGAGCTGCCGCTTTTATCCCTTTTGCAAAATCTAGCTAACGTTTGACACCTTCAGTACTTCATAAAATGATAATTAATAGTAATTCCGTAAAATTAATCAAACAAATTGACCAAATTTTTCACCATCCTCCATAAATCATTCTTCTGCAATATTGCTGAGTTGACGGCACAACTGCCGTCTCCTAGACAATGAAATATAAGCGCTTGAAGAATTATGGTTCACACTAATTTTCAAAAAAAATTAATAAAAAAACGCACGATATTAAATTTTTGATTAATTTTGTGTCCAACAATGATTAATTATTCGTCGATGGCACATTTAAAAGTAGGAGATCAAGCACCAAATTTTTCAGTGATCAATGAAAAAGGTGATTCAGTGAGCTTAAAAACGTACGCCGGCAAACGGCTGATTCTTTATTTTTACCCAAAAGACTTGACACCAGGTTGTTCGGTTGAGGCATGTAATTTAAGAGATCATTATTCTGATCTGATTGCTCACGGATTTGAAGTTTTAGGGGTAAGTATGGACAATGAAAAACTGCATAAGCGATTTATTGAAAAACATTCCTTACCTTTTCACTTATTGTGCGATGTTGACAAAAAAGTTATTGATGCTTATGGAGTTTGGGGGCCAAAAAAATTTATGGGACGAGAGTTTGACGGCATTCATCGTACTACTTTTGTGATTAATGGGGAGGGGATAATAGAAGCGGTCATTGAAAAAGTAGTGACAAAAACGCACACCGAGCAAATTTTGGAAGAATTAAAAAATAATTAAAAAAATCGCAGAACGTAAATAGATTACGTTTTGCCACAATTACTTTGTATTAAAATTATTAGTTATGGCAGAAGTAAAATCAGAAAAATTAAAAGCGTTACAATTAACACTTGACAAATTAGAAAAAACTTACGGAAAAGGTACCGTAATGAAATTAGGCGATAATGCCATCGAGGAAATCGATGTTATTTCATCTGGTTCATTAACTTTAGATATTGCCTTGGGAGTTAAGGGATTTCCAAAAGGCAGAATCATCGAAATTTATGGGCCAGAATCGTCCGGTAAAACAACCTTGGCCTTGCATGCAATTGCTGAATGTCAAAAGGCAGGTGGAATTGCTGCGTTTGTGGATGCTGAGCACGCGTTTGATCGTTATTACGCCGAGTGTTTAGGAATTGACACAGAGAATTTATTAATCTCGCAACCAGACAATGGAGAACAAGCCTTGGAAATTGCAGACAATTTAATTCGTTCAGGTGCAATTGACATTATTGTAATTGACTCGGTTGCGGCATTAACACCACGCGCCGAAATTGAAGGTGAAATGGGTGATTCTCAAATGGGACTTCAAGCGCGATTAATGTCAAAAGCATTAAGAAAATTAACCAGTTCAATCAATAAAGCAAATACTTGCTGTATTTTTATCAACCAATTGCGCGAAAAAATCGGCGTAATGTTCGGAAATCCAGAAACCACCACTGGTGGAAATGCACTTAAATTTTACGCATCTATCCGAATTGATATTCGTAAAGCGAGCCAAATAAAAGAAGGCGAAGAAATTATTGGCAACCGTACCAAGGTGAAAGTTGTTAAAAATAAAGTTGCTCCACCATTCAGAAAAGCCGAGTTTGACATTATGTACGGACAAGGAATTTCAAAAGTTGGTGAGGTGTTGGATTTAGCTGTCGATCATGGAATCATTAAAAAAAGTGGATCATGGTTTAGTTACGGCGACACCAAATTAGGTCAAGGTCGTGATGCTGTTAAACTATTAATTAAAGACAACCCAGAACTAATGGATGAGCTTGAAGCAAAAATCATTGAATTAATTCAAGGAAACCCTGAGATTAAGATCGATTCAAAATCAAAAAAAGAAGAAACTGTTGAGGAAGAATTTCTCTAAAACTTAGTAACAATTTCCACACACAATAACTGAACTTGCTTTAAAAAGAACTTTTTAAGCTCTTTTTAAAGCAAAAAAACAAGTGGGTTTTGTGAAAATTGAAATCGTACAATGCATAAGAAATTTAGGTTGACACGAATAAAAGTGTGATTGGTAAGGACGTGGATGATGGAAAGTGAGAAAATATGATCGTATGGGAGGAGATTTGACAAGAAATGACGGAAGATCAAGCGAAGTGCTGGGAGATGAAGCGATTTGATTGGAAGTTGAATTAACGGAAAGTGAGAAGAAATAATGGGACTTACGAGAGATGTTGGCAAGTGAAGATATTTAACGGGGGAACAGGAAATATAAAAGGAGGTGATAAACACTCCGTCTTCAGAACACTCCAGAAAACCTTAAACACAAAGATTTGTAATTAAATGAGCACAATTGATTTTTAAGATGTATTAAAATTCGTTTTAGCTTCGTTTCGCTTGCTATGTTTGCCCTTTTGCAAAAAAATCTTGAATTAAAAAATGCCTGTTTCAGGTTTAAAAGTTTACTTCTACCAAAATAAAAAGGGTCGATTGTCTGTAGACAATTGGCCCTTTTTTAATTCAATTTCAGAAGAATGAAACATCGCTACCAAACTAGTAATTTGCCAGAGAAAATAAAACTTTAACCCTTAAGCTAATTTATCATTTTCAAGGTGGCGCGTACTGTCTCGATTGGTTTTCTTATCCAAATTTTTCTTAAGCGCCGCTTCCAAATCAATGCCTGTTTGATTGGCCAAACAAATCAACACCCACAAAACGTCTGCCATTTCATCACCCAAGTCTTTATTTTTATCCGATTCCTTTTCCGATTGTTCGCCATACCGACGGGCAATAATTCGTGCAACCTCACCCACTTCCTCCGTTAATTGCGCCATATTTGTGAGTTCGTTAAAATAACGAACACCGTAGGTCTTAATCCAATTATCCACCAATAACTGTGCTTCTTTAATTGTCATCTTTCAGTTTATTTAAAATTGAGGTAGTGGAAAAACCATCCACCAAATTAATCGTTTTTACAAGTCCTCCCCCCCCTAAAACAACCTCTCTCCCAACAATATACTTCTTAGCAGATTTATCCTCCTCCAACGGATCATAATCCCCCCCCTTCACCAACACATCTGGCCGCACCAATTCAATCAACTCTAAAGGCGTATCTTCATCAAAAAACAACACAAAATCCACACAATTTAACGAAGCAATCACCAATGCCCGCGCGTCAAATTCATTAATTGGTCGGTCATCTCCCTTTCCCTGCCGGCGCACCGACGCATCGCTATTTAATCCTACCACCAAAACACCACCTAAATCAGCTGCTTTTGCCAAATAGGTAACATGCCCCTTGTGCAAAATATCAAAGCAACCATTGGTGAAAACAACCTTTTTTCCTTGTTCACGCAAGTCCGCTAAACTTTCTACTAATTCCTTCTCAGAAACTATCTTATCCATCAAGATTTGAAGATGATTCATGTTGTTTAATTTTAAGATTTCGGTTACTTAAGATCAATGAAACTAATCCGAGTAAAATAACCAACAAGGTTTGCGAGGTCCAAATAATCCAACCCAAAGCCAAGGCATCTGGCACAATTCCCGAATTATCCAAAGGTGCTAAATAAGTGGTTAATATTAATCCCACAAAAGCAGGGAAAACTCCTATTCCACCCTGAACCAAAATAATTCCAATGGTCCCCGCCACAAATCCCGCTAACATGGCATCAATCCCCAACACAGCTGTCGAATCTACGGCGAAAAAACAAACGGAGAACATCAAAACATACATCACCCATATAAACACCGTGTGGCCTAAGTAATACAATTTATACTTCGTTCTGAAAATGGACAAAATTCCTTCTAACATTCCTTTCAAAAAGTTGGTGAACAAACTACGGAATTTAGGTTTGATGATAAATAAAACAATTGCAACTACAAAACCTATTAAAATACCGTATGTCACCAAACTGCCTAAAAAAGAAAAAATGGCGGTATTCCCACAATTTTGTCCTGGCGAATTAAACCCAGCTATTTTACTTTGAAAAATTGAAATTTTGTCTAATTGTAGAACAATCGTAATCAATACAATAATTCCCAACATAAAAACATCCACTGCCCGCTCGGCCAAAATACTTCCGAACCCTTTTTGAAAAGGAACATTTTCCGATTTTGCCAAAATGCCCGCGCGCGAAGCTTCACCCGCTCTAGGAAAAATAAGATTGACTAAATACCCAATCATCACCGCATGATACGAATTTACAAAAGAGATTTTATAGCCCATGGGGTCCAACAAAAACTTCCATCGGTACGACCTACTTAAATGACTTGCAAATCCAAAAAGTAAAGCTAAAAGTACCCACCAATAATTGGCTTTTGCAAACGCTTGAAACAATTCAGCTTTTTGATCTTCGCATAAAGCATCGTAAAAAAGCCAAATTAAGAAAACGCCAAAACTAAGTGGAAGGATGATTTTTAAAGAAGAAATTAACTTTGCTTTCATCTAGTGATTATCAATCCCGTGAAATTACAAAAAAATAAGCCTAGTCCAACTTATTGGTGGCAGAGTTTGGAAATACTAAATTAGGTTTAAAGGTTTTTGCTTCTTCAAAATCCATATAACCATATCCAATCACAATAATTAAGTCTCCCACAGCTACACGACGTGCAGCCGGCCCGTTAAGACAAATACCACCTTTCCCTCTTTCCCCAACAATCACATAGGTCTCAAATCTTTCGCCATTGTTAATGTTGACGATTTGCACCTTTTCACCCTCAATTAAATTAGCTGGTTCAAGCAGATCCGGATCAATTGTAATACTACCAATGTAATTTAAATCTGCCTCCGTAACTCTTACGCGGTGTAATTTAGACTTTAGAACTTGTATCAACATGTTTCAAAAATGAGGTGCAAATTTAAGTAATTTACAAATAGTAAAATTCCTCAATCGCAAATTCCCTCCGACTTATTTCTCTAGCACATAATTATATACACCATCGCTTGAACTATAATTACCAGTTAATCGTTTATTATTCAAACATATATCTTGAATAATTACCTGTTTAACCTCACCAGAAAAACTTGAAGTTAGCGAAACAAAAAGTGAATTAGTAGCGGTTTCTCCAGTCTGATTCGTTACAATATCCCATACGCCTTCATACATTTCATCTGATTCTTCGTCAACGAATGTGGCTGTAAAATCTTCTTTAAAAGTCAGTTTCGTATCCGAATACTCTTTGGTTAAATTGTAGGAGGATAGTTTTCCTCGCTCAAAAAATTTAACTTTTGTGTACGACCAAGTACCAATCAAACGACGTTCTTGAGGTGTCAATTGCCCTTGTTTAGTACAGCTTGCAACGGAAAATAGCCCAAAAAAAGCCAATAAGTAAAACCTTGTTTTCATAATTTATCTATTTTTTGCGTAAAAAATAAATCACAAAAATCAAGCCAACAACACACTAAATTAACAAATTTTAAGCATTTCGCATTAAAAATACCTTTAAAAATCCGTCAATTTCACCATTCATTACCGCATCTACATTCGACGTTTCGTGTCCTGTACGAACATCTTTAACAAGTTTATAAGGCTGCATCACATAATTTCTAATTTGTGATCCCCATTCAATTTTCATTTTCCCAGCTTCAATGGCGTTTTGTTTCTCCATTCGTTTTCGCAGTTCTAATTCATATAATTGCGAACGTAATAATTGTAATGCTTTCTCTTTATTACCTAATTGCGAACGCGATTCTGAATTTTCAATGATAATTCCCGAAGGAGCATGTCTTAAACGAACCGCAGTTTCAACCTTGTTTACATTTTGCCCGCCAGCGCCGCCAGATCGAAATGTTTCAAACGTCACATCAGCAGGGTTAATATGAATTTCAATAGTATCATCCACCAAAGGATAAACATAAACCGAAGCAAAGGAAGTATGTCGTTTCGCGTTTGAATCAAATGGAGAAATTCGTACCAACCGATGAACGCCATTTTCTCCTTTTAAATAGCCAAAAGCAAATTCACCTTCAAACTCGAGGGTCACGGTTTTTACTCCTGCCACATCACCCGCTTGATAATTTATTTCTTTCACCTTCATCCCATTCCGCTCACCCCACATAATATACATTCGCATTAACATCGATGCCCAATCACAACTTTCTGTTCCTCCCGCACCCGCCGTAATTTGCAAAACCGCATGCAAGGCATCTTCCTCAGCAGAAAGCATATTCTTTAACTCCAATGCTTCTAATTGATTAATGCCTTTTTGATAATGTTCTACTACTTCCTCCTCTTTCGATTCACCCAACTCATAAAACTCAATCAAAATAAGCAAATCTTCCAAATCCGTTTTAGATGCTTCGTAGGCATCCACCCAAAACTTATTGCCTCGCATCCGTTTTAAAACCAATTCGGCCGCTTTGGGATCCTCCCAAAACGACGGATCTTGTGACTTTAAGTCATCCTCTTGTACATCAATACGCTTGTCTTCGATTTTTAAATAACTATGCAATTCAGTTACCCGTCGTTCGAAATCTTTCAGTTGATCTTGTGTAATCATGGTACAAAAATTATACTTTTTTTCGTTTTATTGCGACTTTGTCCAATTATTCGTTGGTAAATTTATTTAAAATCAAAATTGGAAAACTTGAAATTAGCTAAAGAGATTTGCTAATCGAGTTAAATAGATTTGTATGACACTCAAAAAAAAACACCCTTCTTAAAATTTGAATAAAAATAATTGGTGTAAAGAATAGTTATCGATATTATTTTAATTTTGTAGTAAAATTAATAGAACGTATAACATGAACGTACCAGCAAATTTAAAATATACAAAGGATCACGAATGGGTGAAATTAGAAGGAAACATCGCCACAGTAGGGGTAACTGACTTCGCACAAAGTGAATTAGGAGACATCGTTTATATTGAAGTTGAAACGAAAGGTGAAACCTTAAATCACGAAGAAATTTTTGGCTCGATTGAGGCGGTAAAAACAGTTTCTGATTTGTTTATGCCAATCAGCGGTGAGATCATCGAAGTAAACGAGGAATTGGACAGAAATCCTGAAATCGTAAATACTGATCCTTACGGTGATGGTTGGATGATTAAAGTGGCTGTTTCTGATGCTTCTGAAATGGATCAATTGTTATCGGCTGCTGAATACGAAAAATTAATTGGCTAATAATTTCTATTCCCAAATAGAAAGTTATTCTTGCTCTTCTGAATCCTAATTTTTTTGGGATAGACTGTTTGCGATTTTTGATAACCAAATTATTTCCGAATAATCACTTAGATTATTCGCTGAATTCTTTGTTTTAGTCGAAATTATAAATATCAATGGACGAAGAAAAGAAAAAACGGGAATTTGTGTGGCTTGAGCTATCCGCTATCGCTGTTTTTATGATTATTGCCATTATCGCAAATTAACAGGTTTCTGAGGAGCCGAAAGCGTATCAGGATGAAACCATACGTTTAGAAGATGAGCGTGAAATTCTACTTGATGAAATTCCGTCACCAATTGTACAGGAGAGGAGGTTTACGATATTGCCGAAGTTGAGCCTAGTTTTCCAAGCGGTCCCGAGGAAATGGCAAAATGGATACAGAACCAAGTCAACTATCCCTCTGAAGCGATAGAAATGGGAGAGCAGGGAGTTGTGTATGTTAAATTTATTGTCAATAAAATAGAGCTGTAGTCAACCCTGAAGTACGCATAGGAGTCTCCGAGTCGCTGGATAACGAAGCCTTACGAGTGGTAAAAATGATGCCGAAATGGATTCCCGGTGAACAGGACGAAAAAAAAAGGTTCGCGTGAGTTTTACCCTGCCAATTTCCTTTAAACTGGCCTAATAAAATTTTATACCTTTCCTTTAGACTGCTATAAAAATGCCGAAAATTAAATTTTGGCGAATGATTTAAATTAGTACCTTGGTGACTATCAACTAAATTACATGAGAAAAAACAGCATTAACATTTTCGCCTCCGTTACCATCATAACCTTGATTTCCATGACAAGTTTGGCTATGAACTTTTCAATAAAAGGAAGGATTAACCGAAATTTATTTCACAACATAGGTCTAAATCACCAACTGATAAATGATTTACCTGATGATTCACTAAAAGTTGAAGAAGAAACCATTTATGATTTTGCAGAAGTTGAGCCGAGTTTTCAAGGTGGACCAGAGGCCTTGAATAAGTGGATTCAAGCTAATGTTGTTTATCCTGAATCGGCATTAACAAAAAATGAACAAGGATTCGTATATGTTAAATTTGTGGTGAATAGGGATGGATCCATCGAACAAGTTTCTATTAGAAAAGGTGTTTCAGAAGCTTTAGATAAAGAAGCTTTGAGAGTTGTTAAATCAATGCCAAATTGGATTCCAGGCAAAGAAGAAGGAAAACCTGTTCGAGTAAGTTTTACACTTCCAATTTCATTTCGATTAAGCTAATTATCTCTAAAAAGAATCAATTTGATAAAAGGATCTAACTAAATTTTTCCTTTTACGAAACGTTTGAATTAGCTAGAATGACGCTTACATTTTCTTCTTAACCCAAAAATTTTTCAACTAAAATTGAACCTTTTTTAACCCAATTTGTACAGAGTTTCGAGATGAGTTTAATTCACCAACGGGAGGATCTAAAAACTTATCAAAAAAAACACATTGATTTGAAAAAATTGAGCTATAATCCTTTCATTCAAATATTTGGCATGATGTTTGGAGTAGTAAAACTGCATCAAGGAGATGTAAAAAAAGTATAAACCATGATCGTAAAAACACAATTAACCCTCGTGTTTTGCGAGTTAAAAAAAATTAAAATGGAAACAAAAAAAACAAAAAAAGCAAATCTAGAAAACAAACGATTAGGTTTTTTCTTCGTTGGTATGGTGATGACCGGCTCAATCGTAGGGATGGCAATAAATTACACGGACGCTTATGCAGATCCATTTGCCGAAAAAATTGTTCATCAAACCCTTCAAGATGAGGTTATTTTTGACTTTGTAGAAGAGCAAGAACCAGAAAAAATTGAACTTGAATCTACTCCACCTCCCCCAATGCCTGATATTATTGACATCGTTCCTGACGATAAAATAATTCATGATTTGGATCTTACAATTGTAGATGAAGGGGTGATCATTGACATTGAAGATCCCGAAATAAAAATTGAAGATGAAAAAGTGTATATCAATGTAGACATTGAACCAAGTTTCCCTGGAGGCTATTCAGAATTTGTAAACTTCATCAAATCAACAGTTGTTTATCCAGAAATGGCGTGTGAAATGGGAGAACAAGGTATTGTTTATGTGAGATTTGTGGTCAACAAAAATGGATCAATAGAACAAGTTTCAATTGAACAAGGCGTAACAGATGCACTTAATAAAGAAGCCATTCGAGTTGTACGTAAAATGCCTAATTGGATTCCTGGTGAGCAAAATGGTAAAAAAGTTCGTGCAAGTTATAACCTTCCAATTTCTTTCAATTTGGGTTAAAATCAAATCTATGTATCAACAAATGAACCTTTTGTAATAATTGGTGTATCATAACAATATAAAGATTTGAATGAACGAAATCTAAGGCTGATTCGGATAAAAAAAGAAAATTTGTGATTTTAAAAGGAAGTAAAAATGACTTTTAAATGGTAAAGTTTTTGATACAACAACGATTCGTCAGATTGGTATAAAAATAGTATAAATTGTTGTCGAGGGTATTTAATATTTTCCTACCTTAGCAACCGTAAAATTGTTTGAAATGGAAGCAAAAAAATCAAAAGAAGCAAACTTAGAAAATAAAAGACTTGGTTTTTTCTTTATTGGATTGGTAATGATTGGCTCTTTTGTTGGTATGGCTATCAACTTTACCCAAGCGTATGTAGACCCGTATGTAGAGAAAATTACAAAAAACAAGATGGAAGAGGAAATGATTTTTGACCTTGTAGAAGAGGAAGAACCGGAAGAAATTGAACCAGAAACTGCTCCTCCTCCGCCAATGATTGAAACGATCGAAATTGTACCAGATGATGAAGAAGTACCAGAAATAGATTTTACTACGTTCGATGAAGAACCAGCAGAAATTCCTGATGATACTCCTGAGGAAATTGAAGAAGAACCAATTTTAGATATTGCAGAAGTGGAGCCGAGTTTTCCAGGTGGTGCTGCTGCAATGGCTGCTTGGATTCAAAAAGAAGTAAAATACCCAGAATTAGCAAGTGAGATGGGCGAACAAGGATTGGTTTACGTAAAATTCGTAGTCAATAAGGATGGTTCTATCGAACAAGTATCTGTGAGAAAAGGGGTGTCTGATGCGTTGGACAAAGAAGCAATAAGAGTAGTGAAAGGAATGCCTAAATGGACTCCAGGTGAACAAGCTGGAAAACCAGTTCGAGTAAGTTTTACTCTTCCGATCTCCTTTAAATTGGGATAATCAAAATAAATTGAATATAATGATCCGTCTTAGTCAACTAAGACGGATTTTTTTTGAAAAAAAGAACAACTTGGAACAAGAATTAAATCATGTAAATCAAGGTCAATTACTGAAACTAATTTCATTGATCGATCTGACAAGTTTAGATAATTGTGATACAGAATCATCGATTAAAAAACTTGTTGAGAAAGCGAATAGTAGCTGTTTTGGAGTTTACCCTGCCGCAGTATGTGCCTTCGCTAATTTTGGGGATTTGGTGAGAAAAAATCTCAACCCTTCAATAAAAACAGCCGTAGTAGGAAGTTGTTTTCCATCAAGTCAAACACTGTCGGCTGCTAAAATAGCAGAAGCAAATCTAATTAGCCAAACAGCTGTTGATGAATTAGACATCGTAATTAATAGAGGTGATTTTTTTGATGAAAAATACGATCAAATAAAAAATGAAATCTCACAAATTAAGCAAGCATTGAAAGAAAAAACATTAAAAGTTATTCTTGAAACTGGCGACTTAAAAACCGAAAAATCAATCAAACTGGCGGCCGAATTAGCCATCGAATCTGGGGCAGATTTTATCAAAACGTCAACAGGCAAAACCAGTCAAGGTGCAAGTCCTGATGCCGTTCGTTGGATGTGCGAAGTAATCAAAATTCACCATATTAACACTGGTATTAAAATCGGGATTAAACCTTCTGGTGGAATTAAAACCATTGACGATGCTCTGGTCTATCATAACATCATCGAAGAAGAATTAGGAGAAGATTGGCTAACCCCTTCTCTTTTTAGAATTGGTGCAAGTTCGCTTTATGATCAATTGAAAACTGTACTGTTGGAAAAATGATAAATTCGGCCGAAGACATATCATTTTCGGTGAACTTAGCCATTGAGGCAAGTATTGAAGCGTCAAAAAAAATCATCACCATTTACGAAAAGAATTTTGAAATTGAATACAAAAAAGACCACTCGCCTGTCACACTTGCGGACAAAGCTTCCAGTGAAATCATTAATAAATACTTGAACAACAGTGGTATCCCTGTTATTTCAGAAGAGGAACAAATTCCCAGTTTTGAAGTTCGAAAAACTTACCCAATGGTTTGGTTGGTAGATCCCTTAGATGGAACAAAAGAATTCATCAAAAAAAACGATGAATTTTGTATCTGCATCGCACTTATCCATGAAAACAAACCCGTTTTTGGGCTTATTGCTTCTCCAACCGAACAAAAAATACTATTTGGCGGTTCAGGAATGGATGTCTTTTATTCCAGTTTCGATGAGGCATTGCTCCGATTGGATAAAAATAAAATTCAACCTTTACAGCACCAAGGTAATTTAACCATTGCCCATTCCCGCTCACATTTCAACAAAAAAACAATGTCCATTATCGATGATATGACCTCATTGTATGGCGAACCCACCTACATCAAAAAAGGAAGCGCGCTAAAATTCATTGATTTAGTGATTGGTCATGCTCAATTTTATCCTCGAATGGCACCCACTATGGAATGGGACATCGCTGCAGGTCATGCAATTTACGAAGCTGTAGGCGGAGAAGTACTTGATTTTATTACCTTTGAACCTTTGACTTACAATAAAAAGGATTTATTTAATCCTTTTTTTATCGCAAAAAAAAAGGAGATTCAATTATTGAAACAAGATGAATAAAATAGCATTAATTACAGGAATTACAGGACAAGACGGAGCCTATTTGGCCGAATTATTGTTATCCAAAGGATACATTGTCCACGGAATTAAAAGACGTTCATCCTTGTTTAATACCGATCGAATCGATCATCTATACAAAGACAAGCACGAAAGTGGGGTTCGTTTATTTTTACACTATGGCGATTTAACTGATGCTACAAATTTAATTCGTTTGGTTCAAGAAATTATGCCCGATGAAATTTACAATTTGGCAGCCATGTCGCATGTAAAAGTGTCCTTTGATACCCCCGAATATACAGCAAATACTGATGCTTTAGGAACTTTGCGTTTACTTGAAGCTATTCGGATTTTGAAAATGGAAAAAAAGGTAAAACTTTACCAAGCGTCCACCTCCGAATTGTATGGAAAAGTAGTTGAAACACCACAAAACGAAACAACTCCTTTTTACCCACGAAGTCCTTATGCAGTTGCAAAATTATATGGTTATTGGATCATTAAAAATTACCGCGAAGCATACGGAATTTTTGCATGTAATGGGATTTTATTTAATCATGAAAGTCCTTTACGTGGTGAAACTTTTGTCACGCGAAAAATCACCCGTGCGGTGGCTAAAATTAAATTGGGTTTGCAGGAAAAGCTTTACCTCGGTAATTTGAGTGCCCATAGAGATTGGGGGCACGCAAAGGATTATGTTTACGGCATGTGGTTGATGATGCAAAGAGACACTGCAGACGATTTTGTCTTAGCCACAGGTGAAACGCATTCCGTTCGTGAATTTGTAAGTCTATCTTTTAGCTATGTAGATATTAACATTCGCTGGGAAGGAAGTGGGGACCAAGAAAAGGGATACAACGCTGACACCAACCAATTAATTGTCGAAGTAGATCAGAAATATTTTAGACCTACGGAGGTTGATTTATTAATAGGTGATTCAAGTAAAGCACGAAAAGAACTTGGCTGGACAACCAATTATACCTTTGAACAATTAGTAAAAGAAATGGTGGAAGCCGATCTCGAACTTTTTAAACGCGATCAATACCTTATGGAAGGTGGTCATAAAGTATATAATCATAACGAATAATTTCGGTGGATAAATCATCAAAAATATATGTGGCCGGCCATAATGGGATGGTAGGTTCTGCAATCGTTCGACTTTTAAAACAATTAAACTTTACGAACATCATCACTCGTAGTTCGGTTGAATTGGACTTACGGAATCAAGAAGCCGTCACTGATTTTTTCGAAGAAACGAAACCTGATTATGTTTTTTTAGCTGCTGCAAAAGTTGGCGGAATCTTGGCAAATAAGACGTATCGTGGCGAGTTTTTATTTGATAATTTAATGATCACCGCAAATATTATTCACACAGCACATGCACATTCAGTTAAAAAATTACTTTTTCTTGGTTCTTCGTGCATTTATCCAAAATTAGCTCCACAACCTTTAAAAGAGGAATATCTGTTGACAGGACTTTTAGAAGAAACAAACGAACCCTATGCCATTGCCAAAATTGCTGGGATTAAAATGTGTGAGGCTTACCGCGATCAATATGGAGATAATTTTATTTCTGCCATGCCAACGAATTTATACGGACCAAATGATAATTATGATTTGCAAAAATCACATGTGTTGCCTGCTTTATTGAAAAAATTTCATCAAGCGAAAATTCAAGGACTTAAGCAAGTTGAAATTTGGGGTTCTGGAAGTCCGCTTCGTGAATTTTTGCACGTGGATGATTTAGCCGCAGCATGTCTCTTTTTAATGGAAAATTACGATGGGAAACAATTTGTCAATATTGGTTCGGGTAGAGAAATCACCATCAAAGAGTTAGCCCTTTTGATTAAAGAATTGGTCGGATATTATGGTGATTTAATTTTTGATGCCACCAAACCAGATGGCACACCGCGAAAATTAATGGATGTGTCTTTCATTCAATCACTTGGGTGGAAACACACAATTGAATTAAACGAAGGAATAAAGTCGGTTTATCAAGAAGCTTTAATTAGAAATAGGCTTACCGATTAGTTAATTGCCGTAACTTATCCCAGACATCAACGTATGTGGATTCGTATATGGGTAGTAAAAGAGGGCTTTTTATTCTTTTCCTTTTGATTGGTTTGACAGGACGAACTCAACTGTTTTTGCCTTTACATACCTATTATTCAGACGAGGTTGAACGTGTTAGAATTGATGACACGCTTACAGACTCTCATTTTCAGCACCACGTGAGTTTTAAACCAGTGTCAGATTCTCGAACAAATTTTTCGAAAATTTATGAAAACAACGAAAAATACTATTATTGGATTACCCAAAAATTATTCAAAGAGAATTTTATCGTGTTTGAAGGGGAGGATTTTTGGTGCAGCATCGATCCAATCATTGATCTCGAATTAGGGAGTGACCTTTCGGCCGATTCATTAGAACGGCTTTATTGGAATACCAGAGGAATTCGCATACAAGGTAAATTTTTTGACAAGGTTGGTTTTTCAACGAGTGTCTTTGAAAATCAAGCCTTTTTGCCTCAATATCAAAGCGATTTTGTGGATGCACACGGCGAATTTTTCCCGAATAGTTTAAATACAAAATACCAGCAAAATAATGCAGTTATCCCCGGTTATGCCCGAACAAAAGCATTTAAAACCACTGGCTACGATTTTGCATTTGCCGAAGGAAGTGTTCTTTTTGCACCGAATAAAAACATCAATTTTCAATTAGGCAATGGGAATCAATTTATTGGAAATGGGTATCGCTCGCTCCTCCTCTCAGACTACAGCACCAATTATCCATTTGCCAAAATTGAAACTAATTTTTGGGATGGACGCATTCAATATATTGCCATGTATGCCATGCACCAAAATCTGTATCGCCTGTTTGAATATTCAACACCAGAGGCGACATTTGAAAAGAAAATCGGTACTTATCATTACCTCGAGGTATCGGTCGCTAAAAATTTACAAATTGGGATTTTTGAAGCAAATCATTGGAAAAGGGCAGATTCTTTAGGTTCGCATAAACCAGACTTGTTGTTTACGAATCCAATCATTCTGTTCAACACGGCAGTAAATAGTTTTAATAATGAGGGATTTAAATCAATTTTAGGACTCAATACCCGTTTCACCCTTGGCAACGCTTTGTTTTATGGTCAAGCGGTGTTTAGCGGAGAAGGTATTGGTGGGTTTCAGTTGGGCGCAAAAACGTTCCACTTTATTTTTGATAAATTAAGTGCGGGGGTTGAATTTAATCATGTCGATTTAAATACCTATCTATCAACTGACAAACGATATAATTACAGCCATTATAACTTGCCTTTAGCTCACCCATTGGTGGCAGGATTTAACGAACTCACGACCAACTTTTCTTACCAAGGAAATCACTTTTTTATCCAAAATCGACTCACGTATGCAGAACGATTCAAAAACGATTCCTTAAAAATTGGAAATGATATTTTGAATCCCACCAATACCATAAATAAACCAAACCATTCCACCTTTGTGGTTCAAAATCAATTCGAAATCGGTTATCGATTTAACAAGAATAATAACCTTCAAGCATTTATTGGTCATTTGTATCGGAATGAAACACAACCAACGCCGAACCCTTTAACGAATTACACGTATATGGGTGTGCGAACTAGTATTAAAAATAAGTATCTCGACTTTTGAAAGATTATCATTTATTCCTCGCGTTTTTAACTGCCTTTAGCGTTGTGCTGTTGGCTACCCCCTCTTTGATCAAAGTGGCGAAGCTTAAAAATTTGGTAGATGAGCCTAGTGAAAAACGAAAAACGCACACCACAAGTATTCCTACTATTGGGGGAGTGATTATCTTCAGTGCGTTCATTTTTTCTAGTTTTTTGTGGCTTCCTGTTCACGATCCAAGTGTGATAGAAGGTTTGCGCGAATTCATGTTTTTAATGGCCAGTTTGATTCTCCTTTTCTTTGTGGGAGTGAAAGATGATATTATTGGAATGTCCCCCATTAAAAAATTAATCGCTCACGTGATGGTGGGGTTTATTTTAGTCCTAATGGGAGGAATTAAAATCACGAGTTTTCATGGGATTTTAGGGATGAGTATTGAATTGCCCGAATATGCTGGAATTTTATTATCGATTTTCATTTATATCGTCATCGTAAATTCAATTAACCTCATTGATGGGGTGGACGGACTTGCGTCGGGTGTAGGATTAATTGCAACGATTGCTTTTGGTTTGTGGTTCAGCTATTTAGGTGATAAACATTGGGCGTTGATTTCATTTTCTCTTTCAGGCGCTTTATTGGGGTTTTTGGTTTTTAATTTTAATCCCGCACGTATTTTTATGGGGGATTCAGGATCGCTCATTATTGGAGCCGTTATCAGTGTTTTAGCGATTCAAATGGTGGAATCACCAACAACCCATTTAGTTGCCGCGTACCAACATGTTTCTACGCCTGTTTTAACAATGTCTATTCTTGCATATCCATTAATTGATACCTTGCGGGTATTTTTAATTCGTGCCATGCAAGGGCGCTCACCATTAAGCGCAGATCGGAATCATTTGCATCACAGACTTCAAGACGCTGGACTAGGGCATAAAAAAACGGTGATGGTCATTTATCTTTTTAGTTTGGTGATGATTGTTCAAGCATTTTTTCTTCAATTTGAAGAACCCACCATTAGCTTTTTTATTAGTCTCGGTTTTGCTCTTTTATTTATTTTATTGGTGTTTTTACTCGCAAAAAAGAAAGTTCATGCTAGTGAAAATTAACCTTTTTTGGAATTGTCTCCTTTTTTTTGGGATCCAAACCGCTTTTGGTCAATTGCATATTGAACCTTTCGATTTAAGCGCACGGATTGAAAACTCGCACCTTTCGAGTTTGAATAAAACCGATAATCACAGCTCCGTCTTTCCTTACATTACCGCACCAGACAGCAGAATTGCAGATAGTTCACGTTTTCTTGTGCTTTCAAAATCCTCCAAAATATTAGAAACGCAGTTTTATCCTTTAATGAACGTAAGTGCTGGCGTTGAAACTGACGGAAATTTTCCTTATACGGCTGGGCTCGGTGTTGGTTTAGATCTTTCCTCCAAAAAACTTTCTTTTAGTGGAAAATTTTTGCCCTATTCTACACATTCGCCTTACATTGCCGATTCCATTCAAACTAATTTATTCCAAGACCTTGGCGCAAGTCCTGAACTGTTTAAAAATGGTTATTTTCAGAATGAATTGCTTTTTTTATACCGCCCGAACAAATTTTTTACCTTTTTAACCGGGCATGGGCGGAATTTTTTTGGGGAGGGATATCGTTCTTTAATTCTATCCGATAATGCTGGTTCAACTCCATTTTTTAAGATTGAAACCACCTTTAGTTCGATTAAATATGTAAACCTCTATCAATTGTGGACAGATAATACGATTGCTCCTTCAAATCGAAACTTGGATCGGAAGAAATTCGCCGCCATGCATTATATTAGTTGGAATATCACCCGCCAATTTAACCTCAGTATTTTTGAAACCGTTTTGTGGCAGTCGTCGGATACCTTAATTGACCGAAATTTTGACCCAAATTACCTGAATCCAATCGTGTTTTATCGCCCAGTTGAATATGGAAATGGCTCAGCGGATAATGTTCTATTAGGCGCTAACATGAGTTTTAAATTTGATAAAAATCAATCCATTTATGGGCAATTTATTTTGGATGATTTTTTGTTGTCTGAAATTCGTGCGCGTTCACGATGGTGGGCAAATAAATATGGGTTTCAATTTGGCTATAAATCGCAAAACTTTGCAGGGATAGAAAATTTGTATTTTCAAACCGAATTTAATTTAGTGCGTCCTTTTACTTATTCGCACAAAGAATCGCTTCAAAGTTATGGCCATTTGAATTCACCTGTTGCACATCCGATTGGCGCAAATTTTATAGAAGTATTAAATATTTCATCGTATCAACTCGGTGAATTCCGATTAATTAATAAAATTACCTATGCCTCTTTTGGTGCAGATAGCGCAGGAATTAGTTTTGGACAAAATGTTTTTTCGTCCTACAGCGACCGACCAGACGACTACAATCAATTAATTATGCAAGGGAAGAAAAAAAATGTTTTAAACGAATCGTTTACAATTGACCGAGCATTGTCCAAAAAAATCAACCTCTATCTTTTTGCGAATTACAATTGGCGAATGGAAATCAACGAATTAGGAATAGAAAATCGGCATTATTTTATGTTGGGCATCCGTTCGCAAATATGGAATACCTACACCGATTTTTAAAAGGCAAACTTAATTCACCGAATTTAGAATCTTTCTAAATTAAATTGCATGTGATACTAATTCATTTTTACTAAATTTGCACCCAATTTAGCAAGAAATAATGGTGGCACAAGAATCGGTGGCTGATAAAACAAAATCTCCTTCAAAAGTTAAGGATTACGTCCTTTTGCTCAAATTGCGTTTGGCGTTTTTGGTGGTTTTGTCTGCTTTATCTGGTTATTTATTTGTTGGTGGGGCTTTTGATGTTGATTTTTGGTTGCTTATTGGTGGTGGATTTTTAATCACGGGAGGATCAAACGGGTTTAATCAAATTATTGAGCGTGATCTGGATAAAAAAATGGACCGTACTGCCAACCGACCAATTCCTTCAGGCAGAATGTCTTTAAACGAAGCTATAATTGCTTCGAGTATTTGTGCAATATCGGGCGCTATTCTTCTTTTTCAACTTAATTATTACGCCGGAATTTTAGGATTATTGGCCTTTTCACTTTATGTATTTATTTACACACCACTAAAACGAATTACACCTTGGGCCGTTTTTGTAGGTGCGTTTCCTGGAGCAATTCCGCCAATGTTAGGTGTGATTGCTGTTACTGGAACTTTTGAAAACGAAGCAGGTTTAATAGCTGGAATGTTATTTTTTATTCAATTTATCTGGCAATTTCCTCATTTTTGGGCTATTGCATGGGTTTTGGATGAGGACTATGCAAAAGCTGGATTTTCTTTGTTGCCGAGCCGAAGTAGAAAATCAAAAAGATCTGCCTTTTATATCTTATTTTACACCTTATTCATGGTGCCTGTTAGTTTATTACCTTGGGTGTGGGATTTGACAGGCGAATTAACCTTGTTGATTGGATTTATCGCAGGTACTTGGTTTTTTGTCCATGCCTATTTTTTATACCTCCGATTAGAAGACAAAGCAGCGCGCGGCTTGATGTTCGCTTCCTTCTTCTACTTACCAATTATACAGTTCTTATACGTATTTAACAAGTTATAATTGTGCAAGAAAAAAGAGAATCTTCCCCAACAAATCAACCATTAAATCGATTCGATATTTCTCCGGAAATTCATGAAAAAATGAGAAAAAACCTGTTGTATGGTTTTATGTTCGCTGTGGTGATGATTTTTGCTGGGTTGACAAGTGGATATATTGTTTCGCAAGGGGGGGTTTTTTGGGTAAGCATTAAAATGCCAAGTGCATTTATGTACAGTACGATTGCTATTATAGCAAGTAGTATTTTTTTAGTCTTAGCCAAACGATTTACTAAAAAAGGTGATTATTCAAAAGCCAAAGGCAGTTTAGGAATTGCATTTGTTCTGGGAGCGATTTTTGGCGTATTCCAATTTCAAGGTTGGGGACAACTTACCGAAAAAGGTAGCCATTTAGCTGGGGATATTATCAATATTCATGGTCAATATGGTAAGTATTATACCTTGTTATATGATGGGAAAGAAATTTCTTACAACGATAATGTATTTTATTCAAAAGGAGAACCAATTTCTGATGAGCTAAAACAAGAAATGAAAGATTTTGCTCAAAAATTAGTAGAAGGTTCAAAATCGGAAGGACGGGTTTACAAATTAACTGGGTATGGCGCTCCATTTTCATTGCGCTATGATGGAGATCTTGTGACTTATACGAACAATACATTACAATTAAATGGGGTGTTATTATCGGAAATTTACCACGACCGCTTGTGGCATTTTGCAAAAAATATTGTGGAGGATCGTGGAGACTTTATTATTAAAGGAAAATACGGGGAGGATTTTACCCTTTATTATGGAGGAAAACCGTTAGAATATGAAAATCGAAAATTTTATTTAGATGGTTTGCCTTTATCAGCGAAACGATTGAATGATTTAAACTCACAACGCAATACGGCAAGCTCATACATTTACGCTTTTACCCTTGTTCATTTATTACATTGGATTGGTGGGATAATTGCTTTATTAGTAATGTTTATCAAAGGGTTACAATTAAAGTACACCCAAAACAACTTTTTAGGAATTACATTAGGATCAACTTATTGGCATTTTTTAGGCATAATATGGCTCTATTTATATGCTTTTTTAATTTTTATTCATTAAACTTGCACAACGAAAATTTTTGATTTATGTCAGCAGCAACACATGAAATTACTCAGACAAACGCTTGGGACGGAAAAGAATCTCCATTAAAGACGAGTTATGGAAAACTAATGATGTGGTTTTTCTTGGTTTCGGATGGTTTAACATTTGGAGGATTATTAACCGCTTTAGGTTATGCTAAATTTTCGAATCCAGAAGCAGGTTTGGCATGGCCTTCTGGAGAGGATGTATTCTTCCATTTCCCGTTTACACATGAAAGTTTGCCATTGATGTATGTTGCATTTATGACATTCATTTTGATTGTTTCTTCAGTTACCATGGTACTTGCTGTTGAAGCTGGTCACCGAATGGATAAACGAGGTGTAATTAAATGGTTATTATGGACAGTTTTAGGTGGTGCTATTTTCTTGGGATCACAAGTTTGGGAATGGGCTACTTTTATTGCTGGACCAGACGGTAACATCTCGACTTGGGTTGACAACGCAACTTTGGCACACAATCCGTATGGCCCAACTTTATACGCTGATTTCTTTTTCTTTATTACTGGGTTTCACGGATTCCACGTTTTTACGGGGGTTCTATTTAACAGCCTTGTATTAAGAAACGTAATTAGAGGCGTTTACCACGAAAGAGGACACTACGAAATGGTTGAAAAAGTTGGACTTTATTGGCACTTTGTGGATTTAGTTTGGGTGTTTGTATTCACCTTTTACTACCTTGTTTAATTAATTGATCCGATTGTTTAACACACGATAAAAACAAATAGTTATGTTAAGAGACGATATTATTGAATACTCATTACACGCTCACCATTCAGAAGAAGAAGGTAGAAAAGTTAGAAGAAAAATTTGGATGGTTACTGCCATTCTTTCTTTGATCACACTTGTGGAAGTTGTGGTTGGGGTGTTTTTCCCAAAAGATCAAGTTACAGGAATTACTTGGGAAATTATTAAATACAGCTATATTGTTTTAACTTTGGTTAAAGCTGGTTACATTGTGTTGATTTTTATGCACTTAGGTGATGAGAAAAAATCGCTAAAATACATGGTTTTGGTGCCTTATATCATTTTTATTTTGTATTTACTTTTCATTATTTTAGTAGAAGCAGCCTATATTGGTGACGGATGGAATACCATGCACTAATCAGCATTGATTGGCGCTAGACAAATTTTAAATTAATTATGCCCAGCACAAAACGAATTTTGCTTGTTTTGCTTGTTGTTTTAGGTCCAGGTGCGATCATTTATTTCATCTCGAAAACAGTTAGTAATCATTTTATTGAATTACCATATTTGGGGTATTCCTACACCCTAGATGCGCAAGGAAATAAAATAGATTCTGTGGCCTATTCTGTTCCCGACTTTCAATTAAACAAATTTGATGGAACACCAATTAATCGCGAAACGATTCGTGGGAAATTTATAGTTCTAACAACCATACAAAATGATTGCCCAGACCTTGATTCGTGTGGACTAAATGTTTATCATTTTAATGAGATTTTCTTTCATAAATTAGAGAAGAACCAAGATAACTATGGCAATGTGCGGGTTTTATCCATCTTAACTGATGTAAACGGAAACCCAACAACCGAAATTAGCAGTCGATTAAAGGATGAAATGGCCGAATACACTAAATCAGGCATTTGGTGGATGGCTACTGGCGATGTGACCCCGTTTTATAATTTTAATTATTACGGGAAAAAATTCATAGATCATGCAGCAGCACCCGAAGAAAATGAAATTGGTAAAAAAGCTTTTACCAATAGTTTGGTGTTGATTGATGATAAAGGTTTTATTCGCGGGGTAACTGGTGCAAAAACAGATACCCATATTCGCAACTTTTTTGACATGTTAAAATTGTTGAAAAAAGAGGAATTTGACGCCAAACGGAACTAATCTAAATTTCTATTTTGGAAATATTTTTTTGATTTATTGAGTCAATATTTCACTCGTTTGCGTGAGGGATTTGTTCGAAAGATAATTGATTTTCATAAGTTCTCATGAATTCACTGCGCTCATTTGTAGGCATTGTTTAAGCTCTTATTGTCCGCTTGCGGCAATAAAGCGAGGCCGAAAAGCCCGACACTCCCATTTTACATGAACGAAAATTAAGTGAATGAAAAATTGGTGTGACACGCCCGCCTCTAAAAAACATTCAACCGTTAATAACTCTTGATGAATCTTTGTTTTTTCGGTGGTAAATCCAAGTACTTTAATACAGCAAATAAACTACGCAAAATGGCTAAAAGCTCAATCAAAAAAATTTTTGTGCTCGATACTTCGGTACTACTTTTCGATCATGGATCGATTAAGAATTTTAAAACGCATGATGTTGCAATTCCGATTACGGTATTGGAAGAGCTTGATAATTTTAAGGTTGGTAACGACACGAAAAATTTTCAAGCACGAGAAATTATTCGCCTCTTGGACAAACTTGCCGAATCAGGTTTAAACGATTGGGTGAGTTTGGGAAAAGGCAGAGGGAAATTGAAAATTGTAATGGCCAATGTGGTAAATGGGCGCGATGCCGAAGCTTTATATGGTAGCGGTAAAAACGACCATAAAATCATAAACGCCGCCATTACCCTGGCTGACGCGAATTTGGACAAAAAGGTAGTCTTAGTAACAAAAGACATCAACCTTCGTTTAAAAGCCAAAGGAATTGGTTTATTGTCTGAAGATTATGAAACAGGAAAAGTAAAAGATATTGAGAAATTCTCAGAAGGATTCCCTGTAATTGAAGGAATTGATTCGAAACGAATTGCGGACATATACAAAAAAGGAAGTATTGATGCCGAAGGAATTTTGGGAAATCTGGAATTAGCAAATGGTTACTATATCCTTAAAAATGGCACCAGCGAATCTGTATTAAGTCGATTTAATAAACGATTGAATTTAATTGAACGGGTTGATAAGGAGTATGTGTACAATATTAAGCCACGAAATGCCGAACAAGCTTTTGCGGTAAATGCCTTGCTTAATCCGGACATTAAATTGGTTTGTTTGCAAGGTGTTGCGGGAACTGGTAAAACCCTTTTGGCATTGGCATCTGCCTTGGAGCAAAGACATTTGTACAACCAAATTATTTTGGCGCGTCCAATTATTCCATTAAGTAACCGTGATATTGGATTTTTACCAGGTACCGCCGAAGATAAAATTTCGCCGTATATGCAGCCTTTGTGGGACAATTTGAAATTTATAAAAAATCAATTTAAAGCCAGCGAAAAAAAATATAAAGTATTGGAAGAAATGGAAGAAAACGGTGAACTTTCCATTACTGCCCTTGCATTTATTCGCGGTAGGAGTTTATCGAATGTGATGTTTATTATTGACGAAGCCCAAAATTTGAGTCCACATGAAGTAAAAACCATTATTACCCGTGCAGGCGAAGGGACTAAAATTGTGTTTACAGGAGATATTAAACAAATTGACACCCCCTACATGGATGAAGAAAGTAATGGACTGACCTATGTGATAGATCGATTAAAAGGCCACGAACTTTTTGCCCATGTTAAATTAGAGAAAGGCGAACGTTCTGAATTGGCAAATTTGGCGAATGATTTATTGTAATTTACTGTAGTCGCAAAAGGGATTGGAAGCATTGTTTGAGCTCTTATTGTCCTTTTAAGGCAATAAAGCGAGTGCGGAAAGCCCGATTGTTTGTTACTGGAGCGAAGCGGAAAGCAACAAACAATTTGCCCAAAATAACTTGATAAACAGGTTAGAGGGATTAATGACACCTATAATTTCAGCGGTTTTATCGGATGGATATCGATTTGAATGTTGGAAAAGGAGTGAAAAAAACTATCTTTACAGCGAATTGAAAAACGGAATAATATGTCGAAAAATTTCATTGCTGAATTAAGATGGAGGGGGATGCTACAGGATTGTATGCCCGGAACGGAAGAATTATTGGAAAAAGGAATTGTGACAGGTTATTGTGGTTTTGACCCTACGGCGGATTCGTTGCACGCGGGAAATTTGATTCCGATTATGATGTTAAAGCACCTTCAACGGGCTGGTCATCGGCCAATTGCTTTAGTTGGTGGTGCTACAGGGATGGTGGGTGATCCGTCAGGAAAATCGGATGAGCGGAATTTATTGGACGAGGGTACTTTGGCAAAAAACATTGAAGGAGTGAAGGGTGTTTTAGCACGTTTTTTGGATTTTAATGATTCGGAAACGGGGGCTATTTTAGTGAATAATTACGATTGGATGAAGGATTTTAGTTTCCTGAATTTTATTAGGGATGTTGGGAAACACTTGACGATTAATTATATGAGCGCAAAAGATTCGGTGAAAAACCGAATTGAAACGGGGATGTCGTTCACCGAATTTTCGTACCAATTATTGCAGGGATATGATTTTTTGCATTTATACCGTGCGATGGGTTGCCAAATTCAGATGGGAGGTAGCGACCAATGGGGGAATATTACCACAGGCACTGAGTTGATTCGGAGAATTGGTGGAGGAGAAGGTTTTGCGGTTACTTGTCCGTTAATGACAAAGGCCGATGGTACCAAATTTGGGAAAACTGCAGGTGGTGCCATTTGGTTGGATGCTAAACGAACATCGCCTTTTGCTTTTTACCAGTTTTGGTTAAATGCTTCTGATGAGGATGCTCCAAAGTATATTCGAACGTTTACATTTTTATCGCAAGATGAAATTGAAAATTGTGTAAAGGAACATAGTGTTGATCCTGGTGCCCGAATTTTACAGAAAAAATTGGCAGAAGAGATTACACGAATGGTACATGGCGATCAATTGGTGGCGAGTGCGATAAAAACTTCGGCAATTTTGTTCAATAAAAATTCGACGATTGGCGACATGAACGAATTGAGTGAACAGGATATTTTGGATGGTTTGGAGGGTGTACCAACCACGCGAATTGGTTTAGAGGTGATTGAAAATGGTTTGGGCGTGATTGATGCCTTGGCGGCCAAAGGTGGTTTTTTACCATCGAACGGTGAAGCGAGACGTGCTTTACAACAAAATGCAGTATCTGTAAACAAGGTAAAGGTTGGCGAGAATTTTGTATTACATAAACATGATTTGATAAAGGGTAAATTTGTAATTTTAGGAAAAGGCAAAAAAGATAATTATTTATTGATTGTGGAGTAAGGGGTGATTTTAAAAAATGAACAAATGAAATATTTTTTAATTATTGTTGGGTTAGTTTTATTGGTTTCTTGTAAATCGTATGAAATTGTACAATACGAATACCGTTCAACCACTATGATGGGAACTAGAACAGTAACGATTACTAAAGATTCGGTGGTTTCGAATTATAGCGGGCGAATGGAATCGAACAGAATTGTGCGCACTACTGCGCCAGAAGAATGGGCAGAATTACAACTAAGTGTTGAAAAGGTAAATTTGAAAACACTAGCTGATTTACCATCGCCGACAAACAGACGACAAACGGATGCAGCACCGTTTGGATCGGTAAGTTTGACTACGAAAGACAGTACCTACGTATCTGGTGGTTTTGATGGGTATAATGCGGACCCAAGTTTAACGCCATTGATGACGATTATTCAACGGATTGCGAATGCGATGTAGGGATTCTCCCTTTTTTACGTATTATTTTTTTCTGGCTCACGCGACGTTGTTTTTTGGCTCAAAAATTGGTTGATTTGAGCTAGAAATAATCGTTTTGTGAGCTATATTTTTGATTTGTCATATTTCAATCAAATTTAGCTAAAAAGCAACAATCGTTAAAACTTGTAATTTTTGCAAGTTTTAACGATTTAATCAAAATTTATTTGGCTTGGTTTGAAAAGATGGCGAAAAATTCAAGTGATTTTTTCAGCTATCCCCCAACATATTTTTTAATTTCATTGAGTTTCATCAAAGCTTCGACCGGGGTCAGGGTGTTGATGTCAATATTTTTTATTTCCTCCTTAATTTGCATTAAAACAGGGTCATCTAATTGGAAAAAACTCAGTTGCATGGCCGATTCGGTGGCAATCGTTTTCATTTCTTCTTTTAAATCGCCCGAATGATTTTTTTCTAATTGCACTAGAATTTGATCGGCTCGCGACAGCACTTCTTTTGGCATTCCCGCCATTTTTGCCACGTGAATCCCAAAACTATGTGCGCTACCACCTGGAACTAATTTTCGCATAAAATGAATTTTATTACCCGCTTCTTTGACCGAAACATTAAAATTTTTAATGCGTGGAAAGGACGATGTCATTTCATTAAGTTCGTGATAATGCGTAGCAAATAAAGTTTTAGGATGCGCCAATTTATTTTGATGCAAGTATTCCGTAATCGACCAAGCGATTGAAATTCCATCATATGTAGAGGTTCCTCGTCCAATTTCATCCAAAATGATGAGGCTGCGTTCGGAAAGATTATTTAGAATACTAGCTGTTTCATTCATTTCCACCATAAAAGTAGATTCGCCAGACGAAATATTATCGGACGCTCCAACGCGCGTAAAAATCTTATCGACAATTCCGAGTACAGCCTTGGCAGCAGGAACAAAACTGCCCATTTGCGCCATGAGACTTATGATGGCCGTTTGCCGTAACAATGCAGATTTACCAGACATATTCGGTCCAGTAATCATAATTATTTGTTGCGTTTCATTGTCCAAATAAACGTCATTAGCAATAAACGGCACATCAATTGGCAATTGATTTTCAATGACTGGGTGGCGACCATCTTTAATATCAATGGTCAAAGAGTCATTCATTTCTGGACACGAATAATTATTTGCTATTGCCACTTTTGCGAACGCGTGGAGACAATCCAATTTTGCCAATTGTGCTGCATTATGCTGGATAGGGGTGATAAAATCCGCCATGGCATAAATCAAATCAGTGAATAGTGAAGATTCTAATTTGTAAATTTTTTCTTCGGCGCCTAAAATTTTTGCTTCGTATTCTTTTAATTCTTCGGTGATATACCTTTCGGCGTTTACTAATGTTTGTTTTCGAACCCAATTATCGGGTACTTTTTCTTTGTGTGAATTTCTAACCTCGATAAAATAGCCAAAGACATTGTTAAAATCAATTTTGATACTGGTAATACCTGTTCGCTCCACCTCACGTTCGCGCATTTGATCGAGGTAGGTTCTGCCTGAATTCAAAATCAATCGCAGTTCGTCTAATTCGGGATTTACTCCACCGGCAATTACTTGTCCTTTTCCAATCGCAATAGCTGGCTCTTCTTCGAGCTCATTTTGAATGCGTTCACGCAAAGCTTGACAGGTATTTAAATGCGCAGATAATAAATTAAGCGATTTTTCGTCCGCAGTTGCACATGCTTCTTTAATTGGTTCGATGGCTTGCAACGCACGTTTTAATTGAATAATTTCTTTCGGATTGATGCGTGTGGTAGCAACTTTAGAGATGATCCGTTCTAAATCACCAATTTCTTTAAGTTGGACTTCGATTATTTCTTTAAAATGTGGCTGAGCGATTAAATAAGTTACAATTTGATGCCGTTCGCGAATAGGACCAAGATCTTTCAAGGGTAAAACCATCCATCTTTTCATCAACCTTCCACCTGGCGGGGTTAAGGTTTGATCCAAAATTTGAATGAGAGTAACGGCACCTTCGTTATGAGAATAAATCAGCTCTAAATTACGAATGGTAAACCGATCGAGCCATACGTATTTATCTTCTTCCAAACGAGAAATGGTGGTAATGTGTCCGACACGGTCGTGTTGCGTTTGTGATAGGTAATACAAAACTGCGCCTGCGGCTATTATGGCCAATTCGAGGTTTTCGACACCAAACCCTTTTAAAGATTTTACCTCAAACTGTTTTTCCAAACTTTCGCGCCCATATTCTTTTGTAAATACCCAATCCTCTAACTTAAAGGTGTAAAACTTATCGCTAAAGTGCTCAAAATATATTTTTTGTTTTCCTTTTTGAAATAAGATTTCTTTTGGTGAAAAACTTTGGATTAACTTATCGATATAATCAAAACCTCCCTCGGCAACTAAAAATTCACCTGTAGAAACATCAATAAAAGCAACTCCGGCGTTAGCACCATCAAAATGGATGGCGGCTAAGAAATTATTTTCGGTGCCATTTAATACTTTGTCATTGTAAGAAACGCCCGGAGTGACCAACTCAGTAACACCGCGTTTTACAATGGTTTTGGTCATTTTAGGATCCTCTAATTGATCGCAAATGGCCACGCGCAAGCCCGCCCGCACTAATTTTGGCAAATAAGTATCCAACGAATGATGCGGAAAACCTGCCAATTCAATTTCAGAAGGGCTGTCTTTTCCGCGCTTAGTTAGAATTATATTTAAGATATTCGAAGCACGAATGGCATCTTGTCCAAAAGTTTCGTAAAAATCGCCTACGCGAAACAACAACAAAGCATCCGGATACTTTGATTTTATTTGATTGTATTGTTTCATCAACGGCGTTTCCGTTGTGTTTTCTGTTGTTGTTTTCTTAGACACTCTACTACTTATTTGGAAGAACGAATATATTAATTACCTATTAGATTTTCATCCGTTTTTTGGGTCATTTATCAATAATTGTTAACACTTTGCTAATCTGCAGCCATCTGAATTTTAAGCATAAAAAAAGCCTTATCAAAAATTTCGATAAGGCTTTTAAATGACATGTAAAGTTTCTTATTTAGAAACTGCCACGTTAAGTTTTCCTTTTGTACCGTCAGCAAATTCAAGGTTGATGATGTATAACCCAGCTGAGAATGCTGTTACGTCAACATCTAATCTTGGTCCGTTCATGGTTACATCTTGAACAGCAACTACTTTTCCAGTTACATCTACAATTGTCATGTGGATATTTCCTTCTTTTACCGCCATTGGAATATGCACGATGTGGTTTGAAGGGTTAGGGAAAGCGGTTAATTCCATTTCAGGAACCTCTACTAAATTTAATTCGTCTGCATTAAACATTTCAACTGAAATTGAAGGATTGAAGTCAGCACCAAACCCTAAAGCATACCATTGTCCGCTTGTGTAGGCAGGTGAAGTAGGCATTCTATACGTTTCAACATTCCATCCATAGTCAGTTTTTGTGTCATAACCAGGATAAATAATTGTTCCGTATATTTGAACACAGAATAAATATTTTTGATCATCTTCTAATAAAACTGGCTCTTCAAAAAGAACATTTACATTTTCTCCTTGAGCATCGCTGGTATAAATATATTCACCATTTGCGATATCATTAATGTCAGCAATAGTAAATCCAGGATCGTCTAAATCCACCCATTCATCATTCCATTCGTAAACATAAATATCAAAAGCTTGTCCATCGATAGAAGTTGGATCAGGATTTTGAGAAGTGCCTGCTGAAAAATTCATTGATAATATACCCAATCTACTTGCGTTTGGATCTTGGAAATATAAGCAACTAAATAAGTTATCAGTAGTTCCGTTAAATTGGTTAGTTGAATTAACAGGAATTGAAGTAGCTTCATCTAAAGCTGCCATTGAAAATAAATCATCGCTCATATTAAAATCTGCTTCTGCTGTGTTGTCATAATCAGATTCGTCTGCAGCATCTGCTTCAACTGAATAATCTACATGATAATATCCATTTGCATACGTTGCTTGTGTGAAAGTTGGAAGTGGAATAAAAACGCTATCGCCAGAAGGAATAGAAACAGGGTCTGATGATTCGTTATAAATTTCACCCCCTTCTATTCCAATTGTTGCTGTTAAAACAACACCAGTTTGTGCATTTGATCCAAAGTTTCTTACCCAAGATCCCATTTCAACTTCAAACTCAGAACCACTTTGAGAAAGTTGTTGTAGGTTACCGAATCTTTCAGCTCTCAAGAAATCTCCATCATTTATTCCTAAATCGTTTGCGTATAAACCGTTTTTACTTCCGATAAATACTTCTGTCGTTCCAGCTTCTGCCTCAGCTCTTAAAAGTGCGCCATCAATGGCATCAATCATAATAACCGGGATAGTAACTGTAGCACCATCAGCACCTGCACCCATTGTTACTGGAGCACCTGCCAAGTTGTTTACCATTACTACGGCAATTGCACCAGCGTTTTGAGCGTTTAATGCTTTTGTTCCAAATTCACAAGTACCACGGTATAAAAATGCAACTTTCCCAGTTAAATCATCCAATGCAGCACAAGCTGTTGGGTTAGCTAAACCAGATCCGTCATCCACAAGCACCATCAAACCGCTTACAGAGTTTAAAGGATCTTCTAGATCTGCGACTCCCCAAGTGCCTGGCTCAGCATAGGTCATGTCATAATTACCTTCATTTGGCGAAGGGGATTCTACGTAAAAGATAACTTGAGCCTCTCCGACAGTCGCCAAAAGACAGAGAGACAATAATAGTACGATTTTTTTCATGTTTTTTTTGTTAAATAATTTACAATAGTGACAAAGCTACAAAATTAAAATGAAGAAAAAAAACGATTGTAGATCTTCAATTTTGAGGATTGAGCTAGTAATGAGGACTCAACTATAATTTTATAAATTCGCGGTATTGGGCTTCGATGACGGAGCGACAGCGCAAAAGTGCCAAATCGACTGAGCTTTGGTCTGGATATGGCGACCTAATGAGTCGCTGATCCATCATGTGATAAACGGTATATCCATCTTGATCTTTCCAGCCATAAGACAAAGTTGAGGTACAAATCGCCCAAGCTTTTGCAGTAGGATCAAACAGATTTTTACTCCAATGAAATTCACTCGCATCAATTTTAAGTTGAAGAAGAAGGGTTTTTGCGAGATCGGCTTGTGAACCTACTTTGTCATTTTTTACGCCTGCATAGTTGGATTTAAGCGCGCCGCCCCAAAACAACAACGGAATGTGAAAGTATTTTTCGCTGTAGGTATCTTCATTAAAAATATTTGATCTTCCATGATCGGAAACAAAAATTACGATCGTATTTTCAAAATCAGGTAGTTTTTTCAGCGCTTCGGCAAATAAGCCCAAATGTTTATCGGCATAATTCATACTAGTCACATAACCATCATTATTATACCCCGGAAATGTAGGAGCTGGCATATCGTAAGGCGAATGGGTGCTTTGGGTAAAAAGATTATAAAAATAAGGACGTTTGGCTTTCTGAATTTCTGTCAAAAAGTAAGTAAACATGGCTTCATCGTGAATTCCTAATTTACCTTTTGGGGTCAAATCAAGGTCTTTTTCATCCACCACCCGATCAAATCCGACATCGGTTAAATAGCCACCTATATTGCCATAAGACAATGAACCTCCAAAAGCATAAAACGAATTATATCCTTCTTTTTTTAGCGATTGATTGAGTGAAGGCAATTGGCGACATTTGGCAGATTCAGTTGAAATTGAAATGCCTGATATTGTTGGATACCCACTAATTATGGACGAAATTCCTGTTTCTGAGGTCCCTCCGTTTGCGTAAAAATTGGTAAACAACAATCCTTCTGAACAGAGTTTGTTAAAATTGGGGGTAATTTTTGGTTCGCCGCCCAATGGTTCAATCATTTGTGCCGACCAGCCCTCTAAAGTTACCAAAATAATATTGGGACGTTCGATATCAAATATTTTTACAGAATCGACTTGTTCGCTGGCATATAATTCATTCATAATTCGCTCGCCTTCCACAAGATCAACGTTTTGAAAATAAACGGATAAATCTACTTTGAAATGCACATAACAGGTATGAATAAAACCCCAAATTGGGTTCACCGAAACATCGTTAACAATTTGTTTTTTAGAAAAATAAGCATCCGTTGAGCTGACAGGAATTTGTTGTAAACCACCTCGGATGAATAAGACTAAAATGGTTGCACCCAAAATCAAATAGAAGAAGCCATAAAGAATCCGCTTTTTCCAAGACTGAACAAGGGACTTAATCGGATTTTTTTTGAAGAGTTTGACGTACAAGAAATAGACAAAAACGACTTGTAAAATGAGGTAGAAAAAAAACCACACAGTGTAAGAAAAAGAAGCTGTCCTGAAAACTTCGGAAGGAGTGTTTAGATGTATAAATATTTTAGAGGACAGTTTTGTTTTCCATTCAATATAGGTCACAATTTCTGCACAAACAACCAGCGCAGCAAGGGTAAAAATCACCCAAAAATAAACGTGAATTAAACCATGAAGATACCTTAAACCTTTTTCTCCGAGAAAAAAACTGAAGAAAGAAAGCAAAAAGGAAATTCCCATAAGGTAGCCAATGGCTGATAAATCCAAACGAAGGGCATGAAACGGAAGCACAATTAACTCACCAAAATTTCCAGAAAAGTCGGACCAAAAATGAAAGATAAAAAGCAACCGTTGAAATAGAAAAACGATTAACCAAATAAGAATTAATTTCCCAAAAAATATAAGTTGCCCTTTCACTTGGGTAAAATTAAAAAATCTTGCGAAAACTTTATCACATTATGCCTTTATTCCATGTTTTAGTTTCATATTGTGACGAAAGTCACCAATCAATGATTTTTTTTAAGTTAATTTTGTCAAAATTTACGTGGCATGTTAGAAAAATTAAAAGGCAATCGACTTTATAGTATTTTAAGGTACAAATGCCCACGCTGTCATGAAGGCGATTTTTTTGTAACTAAGAAAAATTATGATTTAAAGAACTTCATTAAAAATCATGAAACGTGCTCGCATTGCGGATTGCGATACGAACGTGAAGTTGGTTTTTTCTTTGGAGCTATGTTTGTGAGTTATGCGCTTTCAGTGGCCTTTGCGGTTGCTATTGGAGTCGCCATCCTTGTCCTCTTTCCAAGTGCATCCTATAAAGTATATATTGCAGCAATTTTGATTGGTCTTGTTTTACTTTCTCCACTGGCATATCGACTTAGCCGTTTAATTTGGTTAAACCTTTTTTATCATTACGAGGGAGATAAAAAAGAGGTTAGTAATAAATAACTCACTTTTATTTTTTAACCGTTTTAATCGATAATAATTTCGTAAAATTCTCTTAAAAACGGATTTACCCAAATCATTGGGCGATCACCATCCAATTAGGTTAATTCAAAAGTTTAAAACATACTAAATTTTCGCGTTAGCGGTTGAAATGACAGCTCTCTGACGATCCCGACAAAACACGTCGGGATGTCTTGGACTACAATGGAAAACGCGACCCAGACCTGTTGGAATTACGTACACACAGTGTAGTAATTACAACAGCGTCGGGGTAACGCCCAAATAAAAATGCTGATTCAACCATCAATTTTATAATTAGATTTGGTATAACTTTACAGAAGAAACACTTGGGTGAAAGCTAGGACAAAAGCCATATTAAAAACAATGACGCTGAAAAGAGGGTGGAACTATTTTTTGCTAAAATCCTCATTTTCAATATCAAACCTATTAAAAAGGCCCGTGCATTGGGGAAAACCCATGGCAGTTTCCATTGAGCCCACCACGACTTGCAATTTAAAATGTCCGCAATGCCCCAGTGGTTTGCGTAATTTTACCCGCCCAACGGGAAGTATTTCTTTAGATGAAAATAAGTTGATTTTAAATCAATTAGGACCGCAATTGGGGTATGTAAATTACTATTTTCAAGGTGAGCCATTTATTCACCCTGAATTTTTAAGCTTGGTGAAAGAAGCGCGAAATCGGAATATTTACGTAGTCACTTCTACCAATGCCCATTTTATTAGTCCTGAAAAAGCCAATGAAATTGTGGCTTCTGGGTTAAGCGAACTCATTATTTCAATTGATGGTTTGGACCAAGAAGCCTACGAAACCTATCGCATTAATGGCAAATTGGAAAAAGTAATTTCGGGCACAAAAAACATGATTGCGGCTAAAAAACAAGTCCCAAAATCGCAACTTTGGGTGGTATTTCAGTTTTTGGTGACCAGCGCAAATGAGCATCAAATTGAGGCGCTTTACGAACTGGCGAGCAACCTTGGCGTGGATGAGGTGCGGCTAAAAACAATCCAAATTTACGATGTTGAACATGAAAACGATCTTTTGCCAACAAATCTGAACTATTCGAGGTATCGCAAAAATAAAAATGGAGGGTTCGAATTAAAAAATAAGTTTAAAAATAAATGTTGGCGCATGTGGAGTTCGGTTGTGTTTACTTGGGATGGAAAAGTGGTGCCCTGCTGCTTTGACAAGGATGCCGAATTTCAGATGGGCTCGGTGAAACAAACTGATTTTGATACCATCTGGAAATCGGCGATTTATAGCGATTTTAGAAAAAAACTTCAACGGCACCGCCAAGGAATTTCAATTTGTGCTAATTGTTCAGAGGGTTCAAAAGTGTGGGTTTAAAAGTTGGGCAAATGCTCCAACACTCCGAAGAGTCGGAGCGTCGTCACACCGGGCTAACGTTCCCGCTATTTTTTTGTCGTTAAAAGACAAAAAAATGAGCTCCACTCATATCCCTTTTGCGGAAAAACAACGATCCTCGTTCGCTAAGTAAATTCTGGGAATTCATAATAATTGCCAAGTGTTTGGTAAATTCTTGTTTACCTATTGTTTGAATCACAGATATAGTTTATTTTGAAGTAATAGACATTTTTAGGTGATTTTTACTCAAATTAGCACCGTGGCCGACGTTAAAAGTTTACAATGCAACGCTTCTGTTGATATAAATTTGGTTCCGCTAAGTTCAGAAATTGATAATATCTGGGTTTCTGATCAAAATCCACAAATTTAGGTGGTAAAAAATTCAATTGAAATTTTGAAAAAACAATTAGTGGATCTATCAACTGAAAATTCGGCTTATGCCATGGAAAAGAATTTACCGAAAAAAATATTTTAATCAAAGGAGATCAAGAAAATTTAACGGTGAACAATTGAGGGCAATGGCAACGTATTAAGCAAAGCTTATGTAGAGTTAAATAAGCTGATTTCAGTTTGTGATGAAAAAAAATTAACAAAAAAACCACCCTGCAATATAAGTACCAAAGTCAGTTAAACGAATTTAATTAAAAAGAAAATATTTGCGGTAATAGTTGATTCTGAAATTGATCAAACCGTTGAATTTGATTTAAAATACATGATTTCAAATTGTGGCCAGCAAGCAAATAATGATATTCGCGCAACCACGCGCTTCAAGATGCAGTTGAATTAATTTCGTAAATCCAGAGAATAGGCTATTCCATCAAATGTTAATAAAAATCTGTAGGGTAATTTAGAGTCGAAATCAGGTTTTAAAGGTTTAATTCCGATTCAATTCGTTTTTTTAATTGAATCACCGCTTGCGAGATTTCTGCAAAAAAGCGATTTCTATCCTTGGTATTAACTTCCGAAATCAGGGTGGAATTGTTGATCAATTTAGACAAAACAAATTCAGATTCTTGAATATAATACGGATCTTTTGTATGCAAGTAATTTAAAATATTGTGCGAAAAGTACACCAACGTTCCTGCTTGTGATTTTACCAAATAGGTATTGTCTGAAACAAAAGTTTCATTGTAATACATGTCAAATTTATTGCCAGCATTTGGTGCTTCGTTGCCAAACGCAAATTTTCGTCCAATTTCTGCTTGTGCTTTCAGGTGCTTAATTAAATCCAATAAATTCTCCAATAATTCTAACGAATAAGAAGGGTCTTCGAACAAATGTGCTTCATAATAATATTGAATTTGCCGCAAAGTTCCTATCAAAGTTTCATTTGAATATATTTCGGTGGTAGGAATCGAATTGTAAATATTGTGGGCCTCAATGCCAATCATCAAAACCTTTTTGTTTATTTTTTCACGCTTAAAAAGTTCTTTTTCGTAGGCAGGAATCTTTAAATATGTTTTCGCCCAAAAGAAAAACTTAAATCGGGTTAAATGTGGCAAGTTAAAAAGTTGAAAAATTGGGGTATCATTAATACTCATGGTAATTTGTGCTTGCTCCATTTTTTTAATATGGATTAATCCATCCCGAATCCCAATCAACCAATCCTCGAAGTTTAAACCAATCCGATCCAAAGGCGAATATGAAAAATTAACAATTCCCCTTTTGTAACCTCCCATCTCATTAAATGGAATTTGATAGGCTTCACAAAGGGTTTTTGTTTCGTAAATCGTCAACGGAACCTCACCGCGTAAACGTCTATAAACCGCATCTGGACTCAAAAAAAGTTTGCCCATTAAAACAGTTGCCAATTTTTCTTCTTTGGAAAGTTTTAGTTTAATAGTTTCAAAAATGCGTTGTTGAATATCGTTTGCTTCTGACATTAGCTAAGTTTAACTGTATTGGTGGTTTTTTAGATAATTGGTGACATAATCCTGTACACCCTCCTCTAAGGTATAAAATTCTTTCGAATATCCTACCGATTTTAATTTCGTCATATCTGCTTCAGTGAAATATTGGTAGGTATCACGAATGTCTTCAGGAGTTGGAACAAACGAAATATGCTCAGGTTTTTCCATGGCTTTAAACGTAGCTTTTGTGAGGTCCAAAAAGGTGCGTGCCGTGCCAGTTCCTAAATTATACAAGCCACTTTTTGGTTTATTTTCCATTAAAAAAACACAAACGCTCACCACATCTTTTACGTAGACAAAGTCCCGGAGTTGTTCGCCGTCTTTGTAATTTAATGCGTGAGAGGCAAATAAACGCATTCCTCCAGTGGCATTAATCTGATTAAACGCATGCATAATCACCGAAGCCATTCGTCCTTTGTGATATTCATTTGGACCGTACACGTTAAAAAATTTCAATCCTGCCCAAAACGGAGGCGCTTTTTCTTGTTGCAAAGCCCATTTGTCAAAATTATTTTTTGAATCTCCGTAAGGATTAAGAGGTTTTAATTTTGCCACCAATTCGTGGCTGTCAGAATAACCATTTTCACCAATGCCGTAGGTAGCACCACTACTAGCATACACCAAGGGAATCTCATTTTTAGCGCAAAATTCCCACATGTCTTGCGAGTATTTCACATTTAATTCGTCAAAAACACGAACGTCAAATTCGGTAGTGTCTGTGCGCGCACCAAGGTGAAAAACAAAGTCAATTTCTTTGACAAAAACAGCCGCCCACGAAAAAAAATCTTTTCGTGAAATTTTCGCCACCATCGATTTCCCTTCCAAATTTGCCAACTTATCAGCGCGAGAAAAATCATCCACTACCACAATGTTAGCATGTCCTAATCGGTTTAATTCTCCTACAAGACATGACGAAATGAAGCCTGCTGCACCTGTAACTACTATCATTTTTCTCAGTTTTAAGTCAATTTGTCAGTTAATTCAGTTTGGTAAGATAATTGTCATTACCTATCTACAAAATTAGAACTAATTTTTATTAATTTTGATTATCTAAAAAACATAAAAAAATGAGTTACGATCATAATAATTACGAAGTAATTGACAATGATTCAAATTTGATTGAATTGTCACGATCCTTTTTTGCCAATGTATATAAATACATGTTTTTGGCTCTTTCAATTTCTGGCTTTTTAGCTTACATGTCAGCTAAGTCAGGTTGGTATTTAAGTGTTGCTTTCAACTCCACAGGACTTTCACCAATGGGGTACGTCATCATGTTTGCGCCTCTTGCCCTAGTATTATTGATTCAATTTCGCTATCAAAAAATGGCTTTTATCAGTGTGATGGGATTATTTATCCTTTACTCAGTTTTAATTGGTGTGAGTTTAAGTTTCATCTTTTTACTCTATACTTCTGGGTCAATTGCCACTACGTTTTTTGTAACTGCTGGTGCTTTTGGAGGGATGGCGCTAATGGGCTATTATACAAAAACCGATTTGAGTAAAATGGGAAGTTTACTTTACATGCTTTTTATTGGAATGTTTATCGCGGGAATTGTAAATGTCTTTTTAGGAAGTGATACTATGGGCTACGTGATTTCCTTTTTAGGTTTGTTTGTTTTCACTGGATTGACAGCCTGGGAAATGCAACGAATGAAAGCCTTGGCAGTAAACACTTCTTTATCAGTTGAGGACAGAAAAAAGCAAGAATTAATGGGTGGTTTAACCCTATACATGTTATTCATTAACTTGTTTTTATCGATTTTGAGATTCACGGGTGAATAATTTTTACAAACGTTAATTACAATAAAAAGATGGGAGAAGGAATGGCAACGTTTTATTGGGGACCAATGATCATTGGGGGTGTTTTTATGCTCATCAGTTGGTTGGTAGGAAATACTCTAAAACGTAAGTTTGAGAAATATTCGAAGGTTCAATTGGCGAATCGAATGACGGGTAAACAAGTGGCCGAAAAAATGTTGCGTGATAATGGGATTTATGATGTAAAGGTGATCGCAGTACCTGGTCAATTAACCGATCATTATCACCCAATTCATAAAACAGTGAATTTGAGTGAGGCGGTGTATAATCATGCAAACGCTGCGGCTGTAGCTGTGGCTGCCCACGAATGTGGACATGCCGTTCAGCATGCGAATGCCTACAAACCGCTTGAGTTGCGTTCGAAACTGGTTCCAATTCAAAATGCGAGTGGTATGATCATGAATATTATCGTGATAGCAATGGCTTTTGCGGGTGGGATTTTAGGAGCGTATGTGCCAACATTAATTTATGTTATTATTGCAGCCCAAGCCGCCATTACTTTATTTGCTTTGGTTACCTTACCAGTCGAATTTGATGCGAGTAAACGGGCCTTGGCTTGGATTAACAGCAATGGAATTGTAACCGCTTCGGAATACGACGGCGCAAAAGATGCCTTAAAATGGGCAGCAATGACCTATGTAGTGGCTGCACTTGCCGCTGTTGCAACCTTGGTTTATTGGATCATCGTTTTGTTAAATCGACGCTAATCGAATTTTAAAATTTTGAAAAACGCTCCATGTAAATTGGGGCGTTTTTCGTTTTTAGACGTTTAATTAGTTTTTAAAATCCTTACCTTTGGACCAAATGAAATGGTATGACAAACGAAGCATTTAAACAAGACATTATTCAAGGAATTCCTTCGGTAATTCCACCTAAAAAAGAATATGATCCCACCATCAACCATGCGCCAAAAAGAAAAGAAATTTTGTCGTTGGAAGAAAAAAAATTGGCGGTAAGAAATGCTTTGCGTTATTTTCCAGCTCATCAACACCAAGAGTTGGCAAAAGATTTTGCAGAAGAATTAACAACTTATGGGCGAATTTATATGTATCGCTACCGCCCAGATTATAAAATTTATGCACGCCCCATTGATGAATATCCTGGAAAATGTTTGCAAGCCAAAGCTATTATGGCAATGATTCATAACAACTTGGACTATGCCGTGGCTCAACATCCACATGAATTAATTACCTATGGTGGAAATGGAGCCGTGTTTCAAAATTGGGCACAATATCGCTTGGCCATGCAATACCTCTCCGAAATGACCGAAGAGCAAACCTTGACCATGTATTCAGGACATCCCATGGGATTATTTCCGTCGCATAAAGATGCCCCAAGGGTGGTTGTCACAAATGGTATGGTAATTCCTAATTATTCAAAACCAGATGATTGGGAGAAAATGAACGCCCTTGGTGTGAGTCAATATGGACAAATGACCGCAGGTTCGTACATGTACATTGGTCCACAAGGAATTGTGCATGGAACAACCATCACGGTGTTAAATGCTTGCCGTAAAATAGCAGGCGATGGAACAACGCGCGGAAAACTCTTTGTCACTGCCGGTTTAGGTGGAATGAGTGGCGCGCAGCCAAAGGCAGGAAATATTGCAGGGGTCATTTCGGTGACAGCAGAAGTTAATCCAAAAGCAACCCACACCCGACACAGTCAAGGTTGGGTAGATGAAGTGATTACCGATTTGGATGCGCTGTGTGTTCGTGTGCGTTCGGCTAAAGCGGCCAAAGAAGTTGTATCGATTGCCTATCAAGGAAATGTGGTGGATGTTTGGGAAAAGTTTGATCAAGAAAATATTTATATCGACCTTGGATCCGATCAAACTTCGCTCCACAACCCTTGGGCAGGTGGCTATTACCCAGTTGGTCTATCTTTCGAAGAGGCGAATGAAATGATGGCAAATAATCCTGCCTTGTTTAAAGTTAAAATTCAGGAAACGCTTAACCGACACGCCAATGCGGTAAATAATCATGCTGCCAAAGGCACCTACTTTTTTGATTATGGTAATGCTTTTCTATTAGAAGCTAGTCGTGCTGGTGCGGATGTAATGGCGCCAAATGGGATTGATTTTAAATATCCTTCGTATGTGCAAGACATTATGGGACCTATGTGTTTTGATTACGGCTTTGGGCCGTTCAGATGGGTGTGTATGTCTGAAAAAGCAGAAGATTTAGCTGTGACAGATCAATTGGCCTGTGACGTTTTAGAAGAGATTCAGCAAGGTGCGCCAACAGAAATCCAACAACAAATGGCGGATAATATCCATTGGATTAAAGGCGCACAAGAAAATAAATTGGTCGTAGGTTCACAAGCACGAATTTTATATGCCGATTCGGAAGGGCGAATTAAAATAGCTTTGGCTTTTAACAAAGCAATCAAAGAAGGCAAAATTGGTCCAGTTGTTTTAGGAAGAGATCATCACGACGTGTCTGGTACCGATTCACCATTTCGTGAAACATCGAATATTTATGACGGATCAAAATTCACTGCTGATATGGCGATACAAAACGTAATTGGCGATGGATTTAGAGGGGCAACTTGGATTTCGATTCACAACGGCGGTGGAGTTGGTTGGGGAGAAGTTATCAATGGAGGTTTTGGAATGCTGCTGGATGGAAGTGAAGATGCCGATCGTCGTTTACAAATGATGTTGCATTGGGATGTAAACAACGGAATTTCAAGAAGAAGTTGGGCACGGAACGAAGGCGCCGTTTTTGCCATTAAACGAGAAATGGAACGCACCCCAACTTTAAAAGTCACCTTACCTAATTTGGTGGATGATCAATTGATTGAAGGCCTTTTTTAACGCTTACTTTTCGTTGGCTAGTGCGAAAAGTTGATCAAGTTCATAGATTTTATTCGAATTTTTATCCAATTTACACGCATTGATCATCGCTTTGGCGACAACACGATCCTTTATCGGACGATATTTTCGTAAACCAGGAATCCATGTAACGCCATACATTATTGGGGTAAAAATTTTCTCTGCCCATCTAAATTCATGTCTATTTCCAACCAACATGGAGGGACGAAGAATTGCCACGTGTTTGAAACCTAATTTTTGAACCGCTTCATCCAATTCACCTTTCATTTTTGGATAAAACAGATTCGATTGAGCATTTGCTCCTGCAGACGATAATAAGATAAATTGAGGTGTTTGATTTTCAAAAGCGAATTTTGCGCTTAAAAATTGCATGTTATAATCGATGGCATATTGATTTTCCTTGCTTCCTGCCGTTTTTAGCGTCGTTCCCAAAGTTGAAAATAAAACATCACCCACAAATAAGGCTTTGGATTCTTCAATTTTAGTAAAATCAATGAGGTACTCACGCAATTTTGGATGTTGAAGCCCCGTTTTTTTTCGTGCGATGACACTTACTTCGGAGAAAGTAGGATCTTCCAACAATTGAATCAAAAGGGCCTTTCCAATTAAACCGGTGGCACCAATTAACAAAGCTTTTTTAATGGACATTATTTTTGATTTTACTGAAAATATCCCACACCACAATTCCGGTGCAAACTGAAATATTTAACGAGTGTTTAGTACCAATTTGAGGCACTTCAATCACACCTTTACACGCATCAATCACCTCTTGCTGAACGCCATTTACTTCATTCCCCATGACTAAGGCAATTTTAACACCTTTTTTGGGCGAAAATTCGTCCAAGAAAACCGAATTTTTAGCTTGTTCGATGGCGAAAGTTTCTACCCCATCTTCATTCAACCTCAAAATCAAATCAGTGGTATCTTCTTCATATTCCCAAACTACAGATTCGGTGGCGCCAAGTGCTGTTTTTTGAATGTCACGATGAGGAGGTTGGGCAGTAATCCCGCATAAATAAATCTTCTCCACCCGAAAAGCATCCGCCGTGCGAAAAACAGAACCTATATTATTCAAACTTCGAATATTATCTAACACTAGAATTAAGGGAGTTTTATCCGCCTCTTTAAATTCTTCTAACGAAATCCGACTAAGTTCGGCAAGTTTAAGCTTTTTGCGTAAAGACATGACACAAAGATATAAAATTCAGAGACGCCAATAAGCTTTATATGTAGGTTCAGCAAATTAAGGATGCATTTTTAAATTGACTAGATTCACTTTAGTGCCAAAACCAAACTAATTCGATATTGCTGCGACAGAATTCTATTTCAAAATCGTCACGTGTCCTTCAAATGTGTAACGTTCACCATTGGTTGAATCACCGAACTCTACACGCCAAATATAAACACCATCTTCAACTAATAATTCAAGGTATTTACCATTCCAACCAGCGTTGATATCGTACGTATCATAAATTACTTCTCCCCAACGGTTAAAAATTTTCATATTAAAATCAGCTGGATTAATACGGCCAGTAAAAGACGGATTGAACACATCATTCATTCCATCTCCATTAGGTGTGAAGATATTTGGAACATAAAAAATAAGTTGATCTTGATAAACAATCGTTGCATACGCTGTATCGGCACAACCTAAATCGTTGGTAGCAATTAATACCACTTCATAAACACCACCTAGTGCTTCAGGGTACAAATGAGATGGTTCAAATTCAGTTGAACTTGCGCCGTCATCTCCAAAACTCCAAAAATAAGTAGTGGCATGGTCTGACGTATTATCAAATGTCACCAAGGTATTGGAAATAGAAATTTGAGAAGGCAAGGCTGTAAAATCTGCAATAGGTACAGGAATTACTGTGATATAATCTGAAAAAGTTTCGGTCGTTGTACATCCGTTAGCAGTAACTGTCAACGAAACATCAAACGTTCCTTCTGCATAAACGTGTAACACATCGCCGCAACCAGTTTCACTACTTCCATCGCCAAAATTCCACAAACAATCATCACCTAAAGGTGCAGATAAATTGGTGAAAGCAACAGACATCGGTTCGCAACCGTACACCTGATTCGCTTCAAAATTAACTACAGGATAAGCACGAATATTGATCAAAACAGTGTCAGAAACAGAAGGGCAAGTACCGTTAATTACTGTCCAAACAAGTGTTGTCGTTCCGCTGAATAGGTCGCTCACGGAAGTTGTTGGATCAGTGATGTCTAAAATCGTTGGAGCACCTGGTCCAGCAACATAAGTCCATTCGCCTGTTGCTGTCCCAAGAGGAGCATTTCCAATAATATCTGTCGATTCCACTTCGCACAAATCTTGGTCTAATCCAGCGTTTGCTGTTGGCATATTAAACACTTGGACCAAAATAGTATCTTTTGCTGGTGCGCATGATCCTTTAGAGACTGTCCAAACAAAATAGTATTCTCCCTCAACTAAACCTGAAACCGAGCTAAACGGTGAGGTAGCATCTGAAAAAGTCACCGCTCCCGGACCAGATTCCATAGTCCATAAACCCGAAGAAAGTGCATCGAATATATTTCCTTCTAAATCAGCCGCAGTTTCATCGCATAAAGATTGGTCATCGCCAGCATCACTTGTTGGAAATTCAAATACATTGATCAAAACGGTATCAGCCGCTGAGGTACATGTTCCATTGCTAACCGTCCAAATTAGTTCATAAGTTCCTTCAACCAAACCACCAATTGCTGTGTTTGGATTTGTTGGATCAGCAAATCCTGGTGCGCCAGGACCAGAAGCCATTGTCCAAAGACCAGTTGCTGTTCCAATGGGAGCGATTCCTTCTAAAACAGTAGAATAACTGTCACACAACTCTTGGTCAGGGCCAGCGTTGGCGGAAGGTTGATCGTACACCGTCACTAGCAGGGTATCGGATACAGTTGGACAATTGCCATTGCCAACTGTCCAAACAAATGTATATGTTCCTTCAATCAAATCTGAAACATCGGTAGTTGGTATGGAATCTACTTCGAAAGTAACTATCCCAGGACCCGCAGCCATTGTCCACAAACCACTCCCTGTAATTAAAGGAGTATTTCCAACCAATGTGGTTGCATTGGTATCACATAATTCTTGATCAAGACCTGCATTACTAGTTGGCATGACATGCACAGTCACTAACACAGAGTCATTGTCTTCACAACCCGAAATATCTGCTCCAACTAATTCATACATTGCTGTTGCAGCAGGAATAAAAGCTACACTATCTAATACGCCAGAATCCCAGGTATAACTTGCTACTTCAGGAGGACCAGTTCCATAAAGGATGACTTCATCTCCTTCACATACCTCTAAATCTGGACCTGCATCAACTTGGAATTCAAAATTAAACCCTGCATAATATGCACCAGCACCAGCATTTCCGTTCACTGAAATATAACCAGCTGCCATTGCGCCGGTTGATTGGATTTTGACATCGCCCCCCATACTCACTTTGTAAGTTTGCCAATCAGGCAAGCCTAAAACTGCCTGAGGCCCTGCGGATGCTGGCAACCCAGAACCATTAATCGTCACTGCCGAGCCGGAGGCAGTTATAATGTATAAAATTCCTGAAAACACCGTTGGGCCAATCCTATCAATGTCAGGAATTGCGTCAATTTCACGGGTAAGGTAACAAGCCAAAGGAGGAATAAAATTAAACTCACTTGTGGCAGAACTTGTATTTGCGGCTGTCGCTTGAAAAACATAAACTGGTTGGGACGAACGAATCCCCATATTATCATGTAAAGGGCCAGCGTAATAAGATTCAGGAATCAGGTAATAATCTCCTTCATTTAAGGTGGTTACTGGTGCAACAATGTTATTCAAAAAAATGTTCGTTCCATCTGTAATTGCAACCACCAATGGTCGTTCAAGCACAGTGCCACCGCCACCAGCAACCACTGCATGCTCTTTCCCAAGCAAAGCGGTTGGCACAATTTGCACCATTCCTGCATCTTGAAATCCTTCGGGACTAATTGAACCCAAATAATTTCCTGTATTTACAACAATATTTTTTGTGGCGGTGATTTTGGCGCCAATAAATCCAGTCATGTTGACTACCGAAGTAGTTGTGTAGCCCGTTAAAACGAAACAATCTCCAGCATTCATGAAGAAGGTTAATGCATCAGCATAAATTGGCCCTGGTCCACTTTGAAAAACTACTCCAGGATTATATCCGTTTACAGTGACAATTGTTCCATTTTCTGTTGCCATTACCGAGGTGACAAAATTCCGATTGTTATTTGAAACCACTTGAGGCATACTACCAGCATAAAAAACTTTTCCCAGTGCTGCTCTTCCCTTACATGCCACCGAAGTGGCATGATTAGCAGCTTTCATTCGAACATTACAATAAAAATCATAAGGAGCACTCGCTATAAATCCACTAGCTTTTAAGACAACTGCGCAACTATCAATTGGCACTGCAGTATTTGTTGCTGGTGATTGTCCAACTCCAAGTAAAATTGAATTTGGATTATCTTTAGAAATGGTTACTGTACCAATCAAATTTCCAGCGCCATCAACAATTGTTACGTCAAAAGGAGTAACCTCGGGTGTACTTAGATAAGCGTATTGTTCAGCTATTTGACTGTTTTGACGGCAATGTACCGGTGGAAAATAATGAATAGAATCCAATTGCGCTTGTGATTCGTTTGAAACACAGATAAAAAGAACAACCAAAAGCATTAACCTTTTAGTTAATCGATTGAGTAAAAAATTCAAAAAGCGGTTATTCATAATAGTTTATTAAAGTCAGCAGCAGCTCAAAAGTTGAGAAAAGTACAATTATTTTCGCACATAACAATCCTTTTATTCAGTTTTTTAGACGAAAATAATAATGCATGGAAGCCTAAGAATCTACCAAAAACTTTTTTTTAAATTAATTCTTGCGTTTTTTTCCGGAAAAAAACTTGTTTTAAAATAGCGAAACAAATTTTTGGCTCGTATTCACTTGATTGCTGAAATAAAATAACAATAAATTGGATTAAGAGACGTTGGTATTGAAATATTCAATTTTTTTTAATGTCAAGGTTTAATTTTTCTTTCTTTATTATTTGCTTGACCTTGTTTATCAATTTAGGTCATTCTCAATCCTATAAAACATCTACAGAAATTGGGGTGTATGGAGGAGGATCTTATTACCTCGGTGATTTAAATTTAACGCGACATTTTGTGGATTCCAAACCTGCATTTGGCCTCATTTATCGCTACAATTTATCGCTACGCCATTCATTTCGTGTGACAGGATTTTACGGAGGAGTGCAAGCTTCTGATGCAAATTCCAACGATCCTTTTCAAGTGAACCGAAATTTAAGTTTTAAATCTAATCTTCTTGAAATTGCAGTCGGGTACGAACTGTGCCTTGGTAAATACACGATTAATTCAATGAAGTATCCAATAAGTCCCTACTTTTTTTACCAAGTAGCTTATACTCGAATGAATCCAACTACAAATTTTGAAGGAAACGAAATTGCCTTGCAACCACTTGGAACCGAAGGTCAAGGAACAAGTGCAAATAACAAACGGCCATATAGTTTAAACCAATTAACTGTGCCACTTGGCTTGGGTGTAAAAATAACCTTAAAAAAACGCTGGGCCGTTTCGTTCGAATATGGTATCCGAAAAACATTTACGGATTATTTGGATGATGTTTCAGGGAATTATGTGAATTCAGAAATCTTACGCGTTGAAAATGGTCCTTTAGCGGCTACCCTTGCCAACCGAAGTTTGAATACCGAGACAACAGTCAATCGGGGTAATCCGAACAACAAAGATTGGTATGTTTTTTACGGATTTATGCTCACCTTCAAACCCTTCCAATACAACATTTGCAAGGATATCAAAGGCAATTAAACATAATAAGGGCTAATCATCAGATACACCACAACCCCAGAAATAGCCACGTATAACCAAATCGGAAAGGTAATCTTTGCCCATTTTCTGTGTGCCTCTACATTACCAGCCCATCCTTTTAAATAGGTGAATAATACCAAAGGAATCACAGCAATGCTCAATAAAATGTGAGAAATCAATAGGGTATAATAAATGATGGCTACCGCACCAGTTCCTAAAAATTTAGTGGCATCGGAAGTTAAATGATAGGCTACATATCCAACTAAAAAAAGTAATGAACAGACAATTGCCAGTTTGATTAATAATTCGTGGCGTTTTCTATTCCCGTTTTTAATGCTAATCACGGCAAAAACTAATAAAACTGCTGTAATTCCGTTAATTGCTGCGTACGTTGGCGGTAAAAAACTCGTGTCAAAACCTTCAATTTTGTCTGTACTAAACAGCACGGCCACCACCACAGGAATGATAATCGATAAAACAATAAATAGCGGTTTGTATTTTTTTTCCAGTTCTGGACGGTATGCGATAGGAGCATTCATATTATTGGCCATATTCTTTTTTTAAGAGCAATCTAATATCTTGTTCAAGTTTGTCGACTTGTTCATTTTGAGTACCATCGTATAAACCTCTTACGTGTCCTTCCCGATCTACAAGTACAAAATGTTCAGAGTGTAAAAAACCGCCATCTGCCTTTTCATCTTCCATGGCGTTTACTAAATAACCATTACTCCCTAATTCATACACTTCTTCTTTTTCACCATATAAAAAGAACCAATTATGGGTATCTAATGATCTTTCTTTAATATAAGTATTCAATTTTGGAATCGAATCGCGTTTAGGATCAACCGTATGCGACAAAAAGATAAGTTCTTTAATGTCTTTTGTATTCTCCTGTAAACGTTTCATTTGACCAATCATCGCAGGACAAATGGCCGGGCAACTGGTAAAAAAGAAGTTAACAACATGAATTTTTCCAACAACATCCGCATTTGTGAACGCGGCGCTATCTTGCGCCAATAAATAAAACTCGGGCACGGTATGGTAAATGGTATCCATCACTTCCTTACCATCTTTAATGGTAGGACCAAAATCATGAAAACCCAAGAAAGGTAAACCAGATCCTTTTACTTCTTCTTCGATCTCAGTTGGTTTTTCAGCACTTCCACAGGCAAAGACAAAACAAGCCAGACCGATTAACACCAAATTTAATTTCATACAAACCGTATCAATTTTATGCAAAAATAAACATAATCCATCGGGTAAAGGTCAATTCGACAAGTCAATTTTAAAAATAAATAAACAAAAAAAAGGTTGTTTTAATCATGGCGAACCAATCATAAAACAACCTTACAATAAGATTAAGGGGTAAGTATTATTTCTTAACCACTTTTATTTCACTTTGTGCACTTGCGTTTTTAACTTTAACAAAGTAAACACCTGTTGCTAAATTCACAAGTGAAACATTTGTTTTGTCAACTGCAGAACCGACCAATAAAACATCACCGTTAACAGCAACAACCTCGTAAGAAAATTGTCCAGCAAGTTCCAATACAATATCAGTTGAAGTTGGATTTGGATAAAGTTTAACACCAGTTGCGTTGTTTTCAGAAATACCCACTTGGCTACCCACAACAATCGCATCTTCCGCAGTACAACCTGCGGCATCTTCTACAATAATTACATAAGTACCAGCGACTAGGCCTGTTAAATCTTGGGCGTCGTCAAAATCACCAGTTCCATCATTATCCCAATCAATTGCATAAGGTGGGTTTCCACCGGTAATCGTTGCATCAATTTCACCATCGCTACCAGCTGTTTCATCAGTAGTAGTAGTTGAAATTACTAGAGCCGGATAAACTGTAAATTCAACAGAAGCTGTATTTACACAACCATTAACATCAGTACCAGTTACCGTTGCTGCAAAAGTACCTGCAGTTTCAAAAATTAAACCTGAACCATCAATAATATCGGCAGGATCCCAAACATAAGTTTCAGCTCCACCACCATTGAAAGTAATTTCATCACCTTCACAAACTTCGTTGTCAGATAATGTTGCAGTGACATTAGGTATTTCGTTCACGATAATTTCTAAAGTTTGAGAAGTAATGCACTCATCAATCCCTGCAACGGCAGAAACTGTAAATAAATTTACACCAGCAGTTGCAGGGATAAATTCAACACCATCAGTTAAACCGCCATCCCAAGTTAAAACACCAGTTCCACTTGCAAGTGCAGTAAAACCTTCACCAAGACAAAGTTCATAATCAGTTGAAGTTACCACTAACGGCTCACAAACAATTGAAATAATAGCTTGTCCTTGACCAATTCTAACGTTATTTGTCATTACAGGCTCTAAAAGTGTACCAGTTGAAGAAGAACCACCGGCACCGCCACCGCCTCCACCTTTGTCATTTCCTGAACAGCCAACAGTTCCTGCAGAACCACCGCCGCCACCGCCGCCGTTGACGAATCCTCCGCCACCGCCGCCTCCACCAGGAGTGGTTGCACAACAGCATCCTTGACCATTTCCACCGTTACCAGTGCCTAAACCTGGAGATCCTAAAAAGCCACCACATCCGATACCTGCAGCACCACCAGCACCAAGTGTACCACCGAAACCACCACCACCATTCGGGCTGTCTACACCCTTAGTACCGGCAAGACCACCTCCTCCACCACCATTTCCACCAGCGTGAGAAAGTACACATCCAGTGCTTCCTCCACCGCCGCCGCCGCCAGCAACAATCACTCGGTCAGCCAAAGCCAAACCACCAACTCTTACGTCAGTAGCTCCACCGCCATTTCCAGCACCGATGTTACCACCAGTACCACCACCATTAAATCCAGTTGAACCACCAACGAGTATGTTCAATACTTGTCCTGGAGTAACATTTAAGATCCCTTTTGAATAACCTCCAAGGCCACCAAGGCCAGCAGCAACACCACCACCGATCGATCCTTGAGCTCCAAAACATTCAATCTGAACTTTTGTAACACCTGCAGGCACCGTATAGGTCTGCAAAGCCCCTGTAAAATTGTAAGTTTCTTGTGCATTAGCAGTTGAAATTCCAAAGCCAACCACTAAAAGAACAAACAATTTAAAAATGTAATTTTTCTTCATAACTTATTATTATTTATTTCGACAAAGGTAGGAAATTAAAGGATTGTTTTATGAAATCTATCTACAATTAATGTTAAAGTAACTCAAGCAACAACATAACCATCAGAGCTATAGAGTCATATCAAAAAAAATCCCTATCAAAATAAATTGATAGGGATTTAAAATTATTCTTTAACTGTTTATTGTTTAATCACTTTTACGGTATGTGATTTAGAATCAGTTGTGATTTTTACGAAATACACACCTGCTGCTAATGATTTTAAATCAAGTTGTTTTTGATCAACAGCTGATCCTGTGATAACCACATCCCCATTAACTGTCAACAAGGAGTAATTAAACGATCCATTTAACTGAATCATAACAAAGGAAGATGCAGGATTCGGATAAATCAAGATTTCCTCCGATGTCAACTCTTCAACTCCAAGTTGACTTGCAACTTCAACGTTTTGAGAAATTTCACAACCTGCTTCATCTTTTACGACCACAATATAAATTCCTCCAGACAAACCTGATAAATCTTCTGTGTCATCAAAATCACCGGTTCCGTCGTTATCCCAATCAAAGGAATAAGGGGGATTTCCTCCCGTAACCGTGATGTCAATTTCTCCATCTGATCCAGCCAATTCCTCGACTGTTGTAAAAGTTAACACCAATACTTCGTACACATTAACTGTAATGGTAGCTGTATTATTACATCCATTTATGTCAGTGCCTGACACTTCGTAGGTTGTCGAACCAACTTCAATAGGCGTAAAAGCTTCACCATCGATTACACTTGCAGGATCCCATTCGTACACCAAAGCCCCTGAACCAAACAAGGTAACAGATTCACCAAGACAAATTTCATCGTCATCCGCATTCGCATTTACCGCTGGTAAATCATTCACCAAAACATCAATGGATGCTGTGTTTTCACAACCAGTTGCAGCTAAAGTACCTGTAACCGTATAGGTAGTTGTACCAATTGCAGCAGGTGTAAAGGCTACGCCGTTTGTAACACCTAAATCCCAAGTATAAGTGGTTGCACCAGACCCAGTAAAAGTCACAGCCTCACCTAAACAAATTTCAGTTTCAGTAACATTAGCAATAACGGCAGGTAAAGGTTTTACTTCAATTTCCACCGAATAGCCACAATCATCAGAATCAGAACTTGTAGAGGTAAACGTAAAAGTTCCTGCTGCAGCAGGCGTGTATGCCACACCGTTTATAACACCACCATCCCATGAAATTGTACCTTCTCCTTCACCAGTAATTGTAAGCGATTCACCTAAACAAATTTCAGTTGCAGTAACCGAGACATCTATTTCTGAACAAAGCACCGTTATAATTACTTGGCCATTTCCTACTCTTACGCCAGCAGCATTTACTTGGTTGATTCCATCGTTAAAAGAACCTCCGCCACCTCCACCAGCACGGCAAGATGAACCGTTACCACCACCACCACCAGAGTAGCCGCCGCCTCCGCCGCATCCACACACAGCACCACCGCCACCACCAAATCCACCTTCACCACCAGGACCAAAACCAGATGCACCTAAACCACCTAAAAAAGTTGGTACAGTTGTACCCCCAGTGCATCCACCACCCCAAGTCGAATTTTGACCTGGGGTAAGCCATCCGCCTCCACCAGAACCAGTTCCAGAAGGAGCGTCACCTCTTCCACCATTTCCACCAACTCCTCCAAGTGCGGCTCCACCATCACCAGGTCCTCCATTTTCGCCAGCTAGGCCAGGTCCACCAATCACACAAACACCAGCCCAATTGGTATTACCACCGCCACCACCGCCAGCAGCGATCAATGGGGTTGTAGCCATAGCAGGATCCCAAACAAATGAGCCACCGCCTCCACCGCCGGAAGCTCCTGGGCCACCGCAATTATTGACGATTCCTTGTTGGCCAACAACTACGTTTAGCAGAGTTCCAGGAACTACCGTAAATTCACCATAAATTCCAGCACCAAGGCCTCCATTGGTATTTCCACCTTTAGCTCCATATGCTTGGATCGAAATGCTTGTCACCCCAGCAGGCACAATATATGTCGCAATTGCTCCAGTGTAATTAAAAGTTGTCACTTGAGCCCACGAACCAAAAATTCCCAGAATAAGGAGTAAACTTAATTTTATCTTGATGTTTTTCATCTAATTGAAATTATTTAAACAAAAGTAATGAATAGTTTCCCTATTCATAATCGAGCGACCATCCAAACATAAATGTTTACTATTTTTTAACAACCTTAATAGTATTTGTACGATTCGCTGAGAGAACCTTTACAAAATACACCCCATCTGCTAAATCACTCATTGAGAGTTGAGTCTGATTAGTTGCACTACCTTTTAAGATAATAGCTCCAGTCAAAGAAATTAATTCGTAATCAAAAGCTCCCGCTAATTGAACCGTGATATTATTTGATGTTGGATTTGGAAATACTTGAATTGACGAACCATTGTTTTCGTTTAAACCAGCAAGTGCACCTAATACAATTTCCTCTTCTCCAAAACATCCAATATCATCTTTAACCACAATTGTATATGTGCCACCAATTAAACCCGTTAGGTCTTCTGTGTCATCAAAATCACCAGTACCATCATTATCCCAATCGTAAATGTATGGAGGCACACCACCTGTAACAGTAATATCAATTTCACCATCACTTCCAGCATCTTCGATAACCGTTGTGTAAGTAATCTCGATAGGCGCTGAAATGGTAATATCAATACTATCCGTACCAGTACAAGTAGAGAAAGAAGAAGTTCCAGTGACAGTGTAGGTAACTATTCCCGAAACATCAGGCGTAAACTCAACGTTGTTAGTAACGCCCATATCCCAAACATAAGTAGTACCACCAGTACCATAAAGTGTAAGTGGTTCTCCAAAACAAATTTCAGTTTCTGATCCGTTTGCAACGATTGTTGGGGTAAATAGAGCTGTTACATCCACGGTCGCAGTATTAGAACAGCCACTACCATTTGTTCCGGTTACGGTGTATGTATCGGTTCCCATTGTCAGCGGTTCGAATGGAACACCATTGACCACACCCATATCCCAAGTATATGAAGTTGCTCCACTACCTGTAAAGACGACAGTTTCTCCCAAACAAATTTCTGTGTCGGTAACGTTTGCTACAACAGTTGGAATTGCAAAAACACCTATTGTTACAGTAACGGAACAATCATCTGGATCGCTACTCGTAGCTGTGTAGTTGAAGATCCCTGTTGTTAATGGAGTAAAAGGAACCCCATTAACAACTCCCCCTGACCAAGTTACGACACCATCACCGTCAGCATTAAGTGTAAAAGACTCCCCTAAACAGATTGTTGCATCTGACACTGCTAGTGTCATTGGAGCACATAATACCGTAATAATTACTTGACCATTCCCTTCGCGTAAACCTGGTGTTGTAACTCCAGAGGTAACTCCGCCAATATACGAAGATCCGCCACCAGCACCTGCTTGACCAGCACCTGAACCGCCACCGTACCAACCGCCGCCGCCGCCAGCATTGTGATAATCCCCTGGTCCGCCGCCAAATCCAAACGTACCGCCAGTGGCCATCCCATAACAACATCCAGCTGCACCACCCGCTACTTGAGTACCCCCACCTCCACCAATAAATTCATCGCCGTTTGAACCAGCAAGACCAATTAATCCTCCGCCATTACCACCATTACTAGGTGTAGAACCAAAAGCAGCGCCTCCGCCTCCTCCACCAACGATTACACGATCATTTAACCCATAAGGCGACACACGAACATCAGAAGCCCCTCCGCCTTCTGCACCATAATTCGTGGCGGCCATTCCACCACCGTTATATCCACCTGGACCAGTAGAATTTCCTTGACCACCAACAAAAATATTTAATATTTGACCCGGTGTAACGGTTAAATTTCCAACACTATAACCTCCCAGTCCGCCGCTTGGCGTAACTCCAGCATAAGTGCCTGTGCCACCTTCGGCTCCCCAAGTCTCAATTTGAATGCTCCCAACACCTGGAGGAACAGTGTATGTCTGCATCCCGCCTGTAAAATTAAATGTAGTTTGAGCCCAGTTAACTCCAAGAAAACTTACAAATACAAAGAAAAAAGTGTATTTCAAAAGGTAATTTTGTTTCATATTTAGCGTATTAATTGTTTAAATGTAAAGAAATTAATTTAAATGTCTATTGTCTAAATAGATTTAATTCGAGCTTCAATATTTGAATCCATGTGAATGGATAGAAAGTAATTTGGTTTAGCTTTATCAATTACAAAAAAGTATTTTAAAAAAAAGGGCTGTATCAATCAATACAGCCCTTTTTGAAAAAAATGAGATTTATTTATTGTTTCACAATTTTAACAGTGTTCACTTTTCCATCAACTTTTACATTAATGATATAAGCTCCAGCAGCTAAATCTTGTACAGAAACAATTTTTTTATCTACACCATTTCCGGTTGAGATAATGTCACCATTTAAAGCGGTTAATTCGTAAGCGAATGCACCTTTAAAAGAGATCGTAACTTCATTTGTCGCTGGAGTTGGATAAACTGTTAATTGAGAAAGAGTTAAATCTTCTACTCCAACAAAACTTGCGATTGTGTATGTTTCTTCAATAGTTGGACATAAACCATTTTCAACACCACTATCATCAACTGTAACAGTATATGTACCAGCGGTCAAACCACTCACATCTTGAGTTGTTGGGCCGTGTGACCAAGTATAACCAAACGGACCTGTTCCACCTGTTACGGTAATATCAATAGAAGCGCCATATAAAGCGAATTCGTCTTCGATAACAGCAGTCACTACAGCATAAGGAATAGCAGTTACAACTATTTCATCTGTATCTTCGCATCCATTTGCGTCTGTACCAGTTACAGTGTAGGTTGTAGCACCATCTTCCACTACGAAAGGAACTCCATCTGTTACGGCAGGATCCCACTCATAAGTTTCAGCACCTGAACCAGATAAAGTTACTTCCATACCAGCACATTGCGCAATATCAAGACCAGCTTCAACAATTGGAGTTGGGTGAACAGTTACAGTAACAAAATCAGCGCCTCCACAACCAGCATCAGAAGTACCAGAAAGGATGTGTGTATAAACACCAGCAGCAGCTGGCGTTACAGGCTCACCATCAACAATTCCACCACCCCAATAAAAGTCAGCAGCACCAGAACCAGTTAAGGTATATGATTCACCTAAACAAATTTGATCAGCAGAAGAAGTTGCCACTAAATCTGGAGAAACTTCATCGATCACTGTTACAGTTGTTGATGTTATACATGGAGTTAGAACTACTAACGCGTCCATATATTCAAATAAATTTGCACGCCAGTTAGATGCGTGAGGAGATGGAGAATGGTAGTTAACAGTTGTCATACCACCCATCATTACTTGACCTGCACCCCACGGTTTCTCACACAAAATCACGTTACCACCATCATTCAAAACAGTTGTATATCCAGTTCCGGTTATACGAGCATGGCTATAACTAAAACCTGACATAAATGATGAAGTAGGCATGTGTGGGCCTAAATACGCAGGATGTGTTAAGGCTGTAACCGTAACATTATTAGCATAATAAGAATACACTAAAGTAGTTCCACCAAATCCAAGGTTAAAAGAACCACCTTCGTTTGGAGCAGAGTTAATAATTAAGGAACCACCTAAAGCAACCCAGGCCTCGATAGCAGGAAGGTTTGCAGTTAAGAAAGTGTTTAATTCCGTTGCATGATTGTCGCTTCCATCAAGAAATACGAAAGAAGTAGCAGGAGAAAAAACAGTTGCAACAGGAGCAGACTCGAACGATTGCAACGTCCATCCACCAGGACCAAATGCTAAGTTCATAGCTGCATCATTAGATGTGTTTCCCCAAGGATTTCCAATGTTAGATTTAATATAGTACTTTGTGGCACCAGGGACATAAGAATAATTAATTGTGTGCGTTCCTACTCCAGCATCAACTGGATCAAAAATTCCCCCTGCGACACCAGGTCCAGAGAATACGCCTCCACCAGGAGTAGCGCCAAGAACAACTGGAACAGCATCAAGACAATAAACATCAGCTAGACCAGTAATTGCACATTGCGCAGTTGCTTGATTGCCATAAAACATGGTTAAACCAAAAGATAACGCTATCAGCAGTTTAGATTTGTAATTTTTTTTCATTTAATTAAGTTGTTAGTTATCAACTCGCCAAATATAAAGAAAATAAATTGTTCAAACAATAAAAATTAAAAAAATCACCAAAAAAGTTAATAAAAAGTTATTTTATCAAAAAAATTGGGTTTGATTAGGGGTTATAATAAATCAATATTCTGTTATTAATTTCTGCGATCTAAGCCCCACATCATTTTATTTCTAATTGTATTTAAGAAATTTTGATTTTCAGTTTGAATTACATTAAGCAGAAAATTTGCTTTTTTAATCGTTAATTCAACTGCTGCATCGATGGTTACTGATCGCGAATCAAGCGAACACAAATATTCTTTTCCTCTTCCTTCAACTTTTAGTCGAATAGTACGATCATCTGGCACGACAACAGGGCGGACATTTAAATTATGTGGCGCAATGGGTGTTATCACATAATTTTTAGCGCCAGGCACAATAATAGGCCCACCACAACTGAGTGAGTAGGCGGTTGAACCAGTTGGCGTAGCAACAATAAGCCCATCTGCCCAATAACTATTTAGATATAAATCATCAATGTAGGTATGAATCGTGATCATCGAGGAGGTGTCCTTTTTATGCACCGTTAACTCATTTAACGCAAAATTATCTTCACCAAATAATCCTTCATCCGTAACTAAGGTTAACATCGAACGATTTTGCAATCGATACTTACCATCTTTGATACAATTTAACACCTCAACAATATCTTCTTTATAGGTAGAGGCTAAAAACCCAAGGCGACCAGTGTTTACGCCCAAAATAGGGATTTCACTGTCTCTTAGGATATTAATTGTCTCCAAAAAAGTCCCATCACCCCCAATACAAATCAACACATCGATATTGTCCTTAATATCTGCGTGTTTATTGAACAATAATTCAACTTCTGGAATTTCAATACGTGGAGCAAGAAAGGACCAAAAAGGCTGATATATGGAAATCTTCCAATCAAAAGCTAGTAAGGTATCGAATAATTCTTGAATGTTGGGGATAAATGAATCGTCAAAGACTCGCCCGTAAACTCCTACTTTCATGATTACATGTTTAGGTAATTCATTAATTCATCGTAGCGTCTTTTCAAATCATCTTGAAAATTCCCTTTTGAATACGTTTCCTTAATCGTGTAGTCATATCTGCTAAAGGTTGCGATAATCCGATCTAAATCTAGCGTGTTTATTTTGATCGTCACTTCGATTTCTGTTGAATCTGGGAGTGATGTAATATATGAACTTAAAATTTTCGCATTATTTTCTTCAACAATTCGTGCAATCTGAGTTAAGGAATAATCGTGGGTATTCATAACAAATACCAAAATTCCACCTGGTTCTTTAATCGAAATTACCGCTGTGATTTGAGACATTAAAAACAACAAATCCGTACAACCCATGTATTCGTTATTTTCGTCAAGAATGGGCACCACCGTAATTTTCAGATCAGCGATCATTTTCATCAATTCGTAGGCATGACGATTTGAATAAATAAAAGGGTTTGGGAGATTCACAAAACATTCATCCAACCGCATTGCTGGGTTTGGCATGTCATAAACATCACTTTCTGAAATTAATCCTATATATTGATTTCCTTTTACGACAGGGAGATGACTGACTCTGAATTCGTTCATCCAATTGAGGGCTTTCTCGCCTGTTTCTTTGTATTTCAGGGGAGGAATTATTTCTGATATGAGTTCTTCTGCTCTCATCTGGATTTTCTTATTATTAAATTACGTGCTAATTTACGCAAATATTGTACTAACCTTTGTAAATTTGTAGACAAAAATGAGATCGCCTTACAAATGGAGACAAAATTAAGTGTAAATATTAATAAAATTGCCACCCTAAGAAATTCGCGAGGAGGAAATTTACCAGATTTAGTCCAGTTTGCAAAGGATTGTGAATTGTTTGGCGCTGATGGCATTACAATTCATCCACGGCCGGATGAGCGGCATATTACAACTAAAGATGTTGGTGATTTGGCAAAAATTGTTCGAACTGAGTTTAATATTGAAGGGTATCCTGATGATAGATTTATGCAGTTATTGGAAAGATATCGACCTGCACAAGCTACTTTAGTTCCGGATCCTCCCGGAGTTTTAACCTCAAATACGGGTTGGGATCTATCTAATGATCTAGGATTTTTAAAACCTATTATTGAAAAAATTCATGCCATGGGAATTCGAAGTTCACTTTTCGTGAATGGGGATGAAAAAAGTGTTATCGCGGCAACCAAATTGGGTGTAAACAGAATTGAATTTTACACAGGTCCCTATGCCTCCCAATTTGATGAAAATAAATCCACTGCGATTGCACCTTATAGAATAGCCGCTAAAGCTGCTGCTGATTATGGTGTTGGAATTAATGCTGGACACGATTTAAATTTAAAAAATCTCCGTTACTTTAAAGAAAATATACCCAATCTGCTCGAAGTTTCAATTGGTCACGCATTGATTTCGGACGCTTTGTATTTGGGGATTGAAAATACCATTAGAATGTATAAACACCAACTGAATTTTTAATGAAGTTACATTACCGAAATATTGGAGAAGGTGAACCATTGATTATTCTTCATGGACTATTTGGCTCAGCGGACAATTGGCAAACATTAGGTAAAAAATTTGCTGAAAATTTTTCTGTTTATTTTGTGGATCAACGGAATCATGGGCATTCACCGCATACGGAGGAGTTCAATTATGAAGCAATGGCGGCCGATTTATATGAATTGATCTCCGATTTAGGTCTCTCTCAAGTGAATCTTCTTGGACATTCGATGGGAGGAAAAACGTGTATGGAATTTGCAAAAAATCACAGCGACTTGATTAATAAAATGATTATTGTTGATATTTCGCAAAAAGGGTATCCATTGCACCATGATGCGCTTTTAGATGGAATGAACTCTATGAATGTAGCTACTATAAAATCTCGGTCGGAAGCGGATTTATATTTATCTCAAACAATTAGTGATGTTGGTGTGAGACAATTTCTCCTCAAAAATTTATATTGGATTGAACCTGGACAATTGGCTTGGCGAATTAATTTACCTGTGTTGAGTCGAAAAATTAGTGAAATTGTGGATGAAATAGTATTCGACCATATCGACCTTCCGACACTTTTTATCCGTGGAGGTAAATCAAACTATATTTTAGAAAGTGATTACAAAATGATCCATTCTAAATTTACATCTTCAGAGATTATTACGATTGAAGAAGCTGGACATTGGGTTCATGCAGAATCACCTGTTGGTTTTTACCAAACGGTGGTTGATTTTCTATCTTAATTTTTTTCTGTAAAAAAATCCAAAACTCGTTTAAAGATCAAGCCCGAATTTTGATTTGTTGTCCTCATATTTCCGGATAAGTCGGTCATAAAATATAGGCTAAAAATTAATTGATCTTCGTGCTCAAAAAAAAAGAAAATTCTGCTTTATTAGGAACCTCAGTTCGACTCTAAATTACCATTCAGATTTTTTTTAAAATTTGATGGATTAGCCATTTTCTCTGTGTTAAGGAGTCGATTTATTAAAATTAGTAGGCTAGTTAAAATAATGTCAGCCGAATTTTCGCATAGAAAAACATGATTTTTTCGTCAAAACAACTCGAAATAGCCCGCTATTACTTCGTTGCTTTTTCTCAAACTCAAGCTTTTCTTGGCGATCTGAATGAAATTTAAAATCGAACTAAGGTTAGGAAGTTCCGAAGTTTCATTCTCGCAAGTTTATTTCATTTTGGATTAATCTATCCCAATATGAAATAAAGCGTCCCCTTTATTAACGACTGGGTTATTATTGTGTCCAAAAATATAACCATCCATTTTAGAAATCACGCGAGACTGATAGGTATTGTATGGATTCGTGATTTTACCCAACACCTCTCCTTTTTTGACAAAATCCCCGGAAAATTTTTCCAAACTTATCACACCAGAACGATTGGCTCTGACCCATATTTTTTTATCCAGTTCTTTTGTTTCAACTTTTTTTTCAGTGCCAGCTGCCATTTTACGATGGATTAACACATTTTTTAACCCGCGTAATCCTTCTTTAATACTATGCTCATCAATTCTCATCGATTCACCTCCTTCAAAAACTACCATTGGAATGCCCTTATTAAAGGCAGATTTTCTCAAAGAACTCGCAATCAAACCCGATTTAACGGTAAAAGGCATGTTAAATTCAAGTGCTAATTTGTAGCTTTCTTTATCTTCGACTGAATACCTAGATTGAGGGTAATTGTACACACTATTTCCTCCTGTGTGGAAGTCTAAAGAAAAATCTGCAAAAGGAAGAATTTCTTGCGTAAAAACGTAAGCAATACGTGAGGCAAGCGACCCGTTTTTAGTACCAGGGAAAGCCCGATTTACATCTTTCCCATCAGGAAATCCTCTGGCATAATTAATAAATCCGTACACATTAAGCAAAGGAACTGCAATGACAGCGCCCAATTTCAAATGATTGAACATTTTTTCACGCACAGCTCGACGCACAATTTCGATTCCATTCACCTCATCCCCGTGCACACCGCCAATGACAAGTAGCGTTGGTCCAGGATGTTTGCTTCTAAAAACATGGGCAAAAAGGTTGATTTCAGTTCCCGATGGCAAATTTGCAACAGGAATTTGCACTGTAATATTTTGACCAGGTTCAATCGTTTTATTATAAATCTTCATGCGTATGTTTTAGTTCTGCAAAACGAATTATTTCTTCTGCAATTTTCACTTTTGTAACTCCTTCAATTCCCTCAAGGCCGGGTGACGAATTAACCTCAATAATTAATGGGCCTCTTTTTGATCTCAAAATATCGACCCCTGCTACATTCAATCCTAAAATTTTAACTGCTTTTACTGCCATTTCTTTTTCTTGTGCAGTTAGTTCTACGTTGTGCCCCATCCCACCTCGGTGCAGGTTGGATCTAAATTCACCTTCTCCAGCAACCCTCATCATCGAAGCAACTACTTTATCACCAACTACAAATACCCGCAAATCTTTTCCTTTAAATTCTTCAATAAATTCTTGCAATAAAATTTGTGTACGAGATGCAAAAAACGCCTCAAACATTTCATGCGCTTCTTTTTTGCTTTTCACCAAATGAACCCCAACACCTTGCGTGCCCTCAATCACCTTAATTATGAAAGGATATCCTAAAATTTTATCTGCAATTTTTTCCGCTTGATGCAAATCGTGTGAAAAATAAGTAATCGGTAAACCGATATTGTTTGAAGCCATTAGTTGCATGCTTCTAAACTTATCGCGCGAATTGTAAATTCCTACTGCCATATTTAACACGGTAGCTCCCATGTCATGAAAATGTCTAACAACCGTAATACCATAAGCAGTTACAGAAGCTCCAATGCGAGGAATTACAATGTCTGGCTTCAAAATAATCTGATCATTATATATTACTTGATACGTATTTTCCTGAATCAATAAATCACATTGCATGTGATCAATTATCAGAACCTCATGATGAGCGTTTTTTGCAGCTTCATAAATTCGCCGAGTTGAATAGAGAAGTGCACCACGAGAAAGAATATAAATTCTCATCGAATTCACCTAGTTTAAAATTAACAAAGTGCATGGTAATTCTCCACAAAATTAACCCCATTCAATTGGCCTTAATTCATTCCACTCATGGTTGTAAAAATAAAAGAATTTTTTTATTTAAACTCGGATTTCAAAGGGGAGTTAAGAAAACCTCAAATCAATTGATAACCACCTGCGAAGTCTCGATCGTATTACTAATGTTTAAAGCCCTATCTATTAGCCTTATGCCATACCTTACGGTATCTGAATCGGTGGACAAAGGATTATTAAATAACTTCATATTTACTTCAATCGTTCCTTTTATGGCTTTAGATTTTCCCTTCACATTGATTGTTTTAATGCGGTATTCAAAGACAATCGAATCTCCGGCCAAATTTCTGCCTCGTTGCCAACCTCCAACATCTTTTTTTTCATAATAATCTATATACAAATTATAGTAATAAAAGGAATCTGGTTCGTATGGACTAAGCGTATCCCCTGGATCTAAACCAATATCTCCATCCCCATCTGTAAAACTAAAATTAAGTAGGGCACTGTCTCCTGCTAAAATAAAGGAAGGATCGGAAATGATTGGTTCATTTGGGAATTCCTGATTTTTAAAACAAGACGAGAGTAGGATCGAAATCAGTGATAAGGAAAAAATAAAACGTACTTTTGTGCTCATCTAATCAAATTTGATTTTTTTTACCCGATCTAGTTAAAAGAATAAAAGTATTAATAATTTAGCGAACGTGCAATACGAAGATAAATTACCTTTTGAGAAAGAATCAATTTTTACGATTGATTCAGAAACGTCATTTAACGAAATAGCACTTTTGACTTTTCAATTTCAACGGGCAAACAATCGCATTTACAAGCGATATTGCGAACTTCTGAATATTACCGACGCGCTAGTTTCGCATTATTCAAAGATTCCATTTTTGCCAATTGAATTTTTTAAAAATCATGCCGTGGTATCATTTGAAGGTGATCCATCAATTATTTTTTCGAGTAGTGGCACAACGGGCAGTATTCCAAGCTTACATCGTGTAAAAGATCTTGAATTATACCAGGCCTCTTTTACAAAAGGATTTGAATTCCGTTATGGACCAATTGAAGATTATGTCGTTTTTGGTTTATTACCAAGTTACCTTGAAAGAGGAGGTTCTTCGTTAGTTTATATGGTTGATCATTTTATTCAAAAATCCAACCATCCAGAAAGTGGTTTTTTTATGTCAAATTTTGACGAATTAAATGAACGGATAAAGGCTTGCAAAGGAAAAAACATCTTATTAATAGGAGTTGCTTATGCTTTGCTTGATTTTGGGGAGCTGTACCGACCAGATTTGTCTGGATGTATTGTTATGGAAACTGGTGGAATGAAAGGTCGCCGAAAAGAAATGATAAAAAGCGAATTACATCTCACCCTCAAGGAATTTTATAATACAACAGAAATTCATTCGGAATATGGAATGACCGAATTATTATCACAAGCGTACAGTGTTGGATTAGAGTTTATTACACCCCCTTGGATGAAAATACTCACCCGGTCTTACACTGATCCTTTTGAATTAATTGCTGGCAAAACAGGTGGAATTAATGTGATTGATTTGGCAAATGTTTATTCGTGTTCGTTTATTGCAACGCAAGACCTTGGAAGGGTAAATGGAGAAGTTTTTGAAATCGCTGGAAGGTATGATTTGACCGACATTAGAGGGTGCAATTTATTAGTTCAATAATAAATTATTGTTAAAAATTAATTTTTTTCTTGAATATTAAAATAATTCTTATATCTTTGAAGCATGTTTTTTCATGGAAACATAGTTTTTTGAGGTGAAAACACCAGCTATCTAAATGGCTGGTGTTTTTAGTTTATAACGTTCTATTTTTATCATTTTTTTTCAATGAAATTATTTAATCGAGAATTAAGTTGGCTGTCTTTTAACGAAAGAGTCTTGCAAGAATCATTGGATATATCGAATCCTTTGGCCGAACGCATGCGGTTTTTAGGGATTTATTCAAATAATATGGATGAATTTTATCGCGTTAGAGTTGCCTCGGTGCGACGGTTGATTGCGATTGGCGATGTTCAATTTGAAGGTTTTTCTGGCAGTGGAAGTGAATTGCTAAGAGAGATTAAAAAAGTGGTGATGGAGCAACAACGCTTGTTCGAATTATCTTACCAAAAGTTGTTACGAGAGTTAAGAGAAGTTAATATTTTACATACGACAGAAGTTGATTTGTCTGCTCCAGAGATAGAACAAGTACAGTCATTTTTTAACGAAAGCATTCGGCCTGAAGTAGTCCCAATTTTACTCTCCCCCCGCAGGAAGTTCCCTCACTTAAAGGATGGAGGCAATTATTTGGCGATAAAATTAACAAATTACGCAAAAACGAGGGTAAAATATGCGTTGATTGAAATTCCAACAAATGTACCACGATTTTACACCTTGCCAACCGTGGCGAATTCGCCTGTTAAATTAATGCTGGTAGATGATATTATTCGATTGAATTTACCTGAAATTTTTACCCTTTTTAAGTTTGACTTAATTCAAGCCCATGCGATAAAAATTACACGAGATGCGGAGCTTGATGTGGATGACGATATTTCAAAAAGTTACCTTGAAAAAATGCAAGACAGTGTTGAAATGCGAAAAGTTGGTGATACGGTTCGATTTGTTTATGACTCGTCGATGCCGTTGGATCAATTGCAATATTTAATGCACGCATTGCATTTAAAACCAGGCGAAAATATCATTCCTGGCGGTCGATATCACAATTTCAAAGATTTTATGGGATTTCCGGATTTTAATAATCCAGCTTTTGTGTTTCCTAAACGCAAACCAACTGTACATCCTGATTTTAAAGATAATGAGCCATTGTTGAAAAAAATCCTTTCTAAGGACATTATGTTGTCGTATCCATTTCAACCCTTTCAGCATGTAATTGATGTTTTAAGAGAAGCTGCAATAGATCCAAAAGTAATTTCGATCAAAATCAATTTATATCGGGTTGCGAAAAACTCTCAAATTGTTAATGCGTTGATAAGTGCAGCTAAAAATGGGGTGCGAGTCACCGTTATTATTGAATTAAAAGCGCGGTTTGATGAATCCAATAATATTGCATGGTCGAATTATTTAGAAGAGAATGGGGTGAATGTTTATTTTGGAGTTCAAAATTTAAAGGTCCATTCAAAACTCTTTTTAATCAAACGGAAAGCAGGCGATAAAATCCAAAGTATTGCGCATATTGGCTCGGGCAATTTTCATGAACGTACGGCGAAGGTTTATACAGATTGTTCTTTGTTAACATCAAATAAAATAATCACCTCAGATGTGGACAAGATTTTCCGTTTATTTAAAAATAATATCGAACGAAGTATTTTTAAAGAAATATTGGTATCTCCATTTAATTTAAGGAGAAAAATGACCGCTATGATTGATGCTGAAATCGCTTTTGCTAAACAAGGTCAACCAGCAGAAATTATTATCAAGCTAAATAATTTAGTGGATTCGAAAATGATTCGAAAATTATACGAGGCTTCGAAAGCAGGGGTGAAAATTAAATGTATTGTCAGAGGTATTTGCGCGATTATTCCTGGTGTAGCAGGTTTGAGTGAAAATATCACTATTCGCAGTGTTGTTGGTCAATATTTGGAGCATAGCAGAATAATTATCTTTAAAAACGGTGGTGCTGAAAAATATTTTATTTCTTCGGCGGATTGGATGACGCGAAATTTGGATAGACGAATTGAAGTAACCGTCCCTGTACTAGATAAAAATATTCAGCAAGATCTGAAATACATGATTAATATGTATCTAGCAGATAACCAAAAAGCACGAACCATCGATGCTTTGCAAAAAAATAAAAATGTAAAGTCTGACATTCAGAAAAAAATAAATTCACAACACGAAATTTATACGTACTTCAAAGCGAAACAAGTATAAGAGGGTTTTATCTAAAATACTTTGTCTGACTACATAAAAAATTACTAATTTAAAGGGGAAACCCATCATAGAAATTGAATGAAATTTGGAGCTATTGATATTGGAACGAATGCTGCGCGTTTATTGATTGGAGAAGTAATGAAAACTGGCGATCAATCGCTCGTAAAAAAAATATCTTATGTAAGGATTCCACTTCGGTTGGGTTTAGATGTGTTTGAAGATGGGATTATTTCACCTAAAAGGGCAAAGGCGTTTAAAAAGGCTGTGATGGCTTTTAAATTAATAGCAGAAGTTTTTAATGTGGTTGAATTGCGTGCGTGTGCAACATCCGCAATGCGTGAGGCCAAAAATGGTCTTGAAATTCAACAAATGATTTTAAAAGAAACAGGCGTTGGGATTGAGATTATTGATGGAGATGTAGAAGCAAATGTTATTTTTTCGTCATTCTTGTTGTTTCAATTCGACTTAAGCAACCCCTTTATTGTGGTGGATGTTGGCGGGGGTAGTACAGAGATTTCAATTTTCTATAAAGGTGAAAAAGCTCATTCTCGATCGTTTCAAATTGGGACAATTCGGATGATCAAAAAGAAAGTAGATGTTGATATTTGGGACACCATTCGAACTTGGCTCGACGAAAACACAAGGGAAAATGTTCATTATCTACTATATGGTACCGGGGGAAACATCAATAACATCCATAAATTGCTTGGAAAACGAGGGAACGAACCTATTAATACTCAAGAGCTGAAAGTTTTATATGCAGATTTAAAGGCATTAACCTTATCCCAACGAATTGCACAATATCAATTAAAACCAGATAGAGCGGATGTAATTGTGCCTGCTTCGCAAATATTTTTAAAAATAATTAAGCATTTAAAGAGTATCGAGCTTTTTGTTCCAAAGGTTGGATTATCAGATGGTATGATTCATGAAATGCATAAAAAACACGTCGAAAAAAGAAAAAAACTGACGAAGTAGAGAATTTTTATTAAAATATCTTTGTTTTTATTTTTCATATCAAACAAAATAGTCTTATATTTGTCGCCCGTAAAGAAAAAGTTCTTTACACGTTTTAAAGCGAAATTAGTCACTTAGATATTTTTCAACTTAAAACAAAAATAAGCGAGAGTAGCTCAGTTGATAGAGCTCCACCTTGCCAAGGTGGAGGTCGCGGGTTTGAGTCCCGTCTCTCGCTCTCAGTAACAAGGATGCTCGAGTGGTGGAACTGGTAGACACGCAAGACTTAAAATCTTGTGTCCATTAGGACGTGCGGGTTCAAGTCCCGCCTTGAGTACTTTTAAATAATGAAAACCCTTGATTCTATTGGAATTGAGGGTTTTTGTTTTTAAATTTTCCAAACATTTTCCAAACATATAGGGAAATGCTTCATTTTTTATCTTTGCTCTACACGATAGTATTTTCACTCCAATGACAACAAAAAAATACTCTTATTATGATTGGTTAAACGGGAACGTTGTTCTGATTTTTTCTCGCCGAGAATATAACAGCAAAGAAGTAAGCGAACCTATTCTTGTTTCTTGGGATAACTTCAACGATGAAGACAAGGTGAAAATTCAAGAAAAACAAGAAATCCTTTTTAACGAAATGCTGAAGGTACGACTTGATATAACGACGAAAGACTTCTTAACCAAATGTGAATCTTCAATGTTTCCTAAAACATTCATTGAGAGAGAATTTAAGTCATTAAGGTCACTATGGAATAATAAATATGTGTGCAGTGGAGGGATTTGTTACTCTCCAATTGAAAATGAAAATCGAACATTCGACCATTCCTATTATCAAGAAATGATTATTCACAAGACAGATTGTTTTATCAATGGTGTAAAAGCAAAATATGACGCTGTTCCAAGTCCGAAAAGCATATACCACGATAAGAACCTTGTTTTGCCTGAGGTGATGATTACCACAGTATATCAAATGCTCCGTTTTATAAAAAGTATAAAGTCTAAAAGACAAAATTCGAGTGCTGCTTCAGAACAAAAAAATGAAACCACAATTGACACTCCAAGTGACCAAATTACAGAGAAATCGAATCAAATAAACACTCCACTAAACGGTTTTGATGCGAGATTTTTTAGCGGTGCCGATCAGTACAACTTCTTCTTAGATTGTAAATCGGCACTAAAAGCAAGAACTTATAGAACTCAAAAAGGAGAAAATTCTGCATCCTCAGAATTATCAAAATATAGTACGATTTTCAACTTTTTGAAAAAAAAATCAATTATCTACCCCGAGTCGAAACACTTACCTTTTATAAAATACCTAAAAGAGGTACATAATGCCAACATACCCGATAGATGTGAAAAATTCCCATATCAACCTGCTACAAATGATGTAAATACATTGAAGGCACTGTTCAAAATTTGGAAGATTAAACATTAAATTTTAAGGCTTGGGAATAAAAGTTATTCCCAAAAGGATTGAATAGTTATTCCCAAAAGGATTGAATAGTTATTCCCAAAAGGAAATAACTAAAACCATGTATTCTATAACCTTGTATATAAATTTGTAGCCATAAACAAAATTATTTATTATGGCTCAAGAAAGTACCTTATTACACAACATTAGTTCTGAGCAGTTTTTCAGTAAACTGAATGAATTAAAAAAAGAACTCTCGGAAAAAATTCCAAATACTCAAAAAGTGGAATCCGTTAAGGAAGAGTTAATGACACCCGATGACGTCGCAATGTTTTTCAAGCGACACAAAGACACTATTGAGAATTGGACTAAAAAAGATTTCCTCATCAAATACGGTATCGGTAGGGCGGTTTATTACAAGCGTTCAGAGGTGGAATCTGCAATCATACCCTTGTAATGAAACTAACGGGAAACGGAAAGGACAAATTTCATCCTCCCAATCAAATAGACATTTTACAATTGATACTTGAAATCAATTACAAATTGGATAACCTTTCGGAAAAAGGGTTGTACGACGTTTGGCTTCCTAAAAAAGCAGTTCTAAGGTATTTTGATTATGGCGAAACGCAAATGCGTCAACTTGAAAAGGAATACAGCCTTGAAGTTTCTAAAATTAAAGCAAGAAAATTCTATTCGACTCAATCCATTCTAAACCTAATCGAAAAACACAAAAACACAAAAAATGAGCAACTATAAACTATGGAAATTTGACCTCCTTTCGGGAGCGTCTATAGAAAGTGATAAGTTGGGACAAACCCCTCAACAGGCAAAGTACAGAAAACACTTTGTCAATCTTGACACGGCAGAAGTAAGTTCAATTACTGACCTTGACAGTAGAAAGTTTAAACGCAATAAGCACATAATCAATTTCACTAATACATATAAAACATTATTCAAGAAGCAAGATGTTTCGATACTTTCATTCGCAGTCAATGAATCCAAGTATGATTCAGTTTCCAAATTTCTCAATATGCTCGGAAAAAAATTGAGCAGAAAACAAGTTGATAAATTAGGTTATGTTTGGGTTCGTGATGTTGGAGAGATAAAGTTTGACCGCCACTTCCACGTCATTATTGCGACCTCACGAATTACAGCAAAAATGTTTCAAGAATTATTTTCTAAAAAAACCCATTCACATTTTGATGTTGAATTTATGCGAAATCCCAATGGACTAAAAGCATACTTAACAAGAAAAGAATTGTTTGGTGTTAAGAGACAACGCACCTACGGCAAGTCAAAAGAGTTCAAAATTGCAAATAGAAACGCATTAAATACGTAGTAAAGCAAATTCATCGGTCTAAAATAGATACTGTTACACATTCTAAATGTATCGAAATCGCACGAAAATGAACTAACTCGCTAAATCTCTATGCATCAAGTCGCTTTTACAATACATTTGAGACTGAATTTTAAAAATTTTAAAAAATGAAACTGAATGATTTACTTACAGGGGAGGGTTTTTACCCAAACCGAATTACACAAAAGTTTGCACGTGCAGAGAACAGAATTAAATTTCATAATCAAAAGGCAAATAAACTTCGACATAGTGTTATGTTCGTTAACACCCCTCTTCAGAGGAACCTTCGAATCCTAAACGAGATTATGTTGGGAAAGACCAAAGGAGTCTTCCACAAGCAGTATCTTCTCGGTAAAGGCTATTCTTTTGATGTGCTTACACACTATGAAAATTTTGAAGGAAAACGTACTGCCTGTATTTATCACTTTACTATACAAGTAGGTGAAAATGACCAATTGATTTTTAATCGGATAAAAAACAACAACCAATGATTGATATTACCACAATTCAGACCTTTCCTGTTGCACCTGTGTTGTCGCAATTACAAACAGCAAACACAAGGTTGGGTAAGAACAACGAACAATTAAAAACAGCACTTATAATCATTGGAGTAGTAGTAAGTGCTTATCTCGCTTATAGACTAATAAAAAAACACAATGAAGACAAACAAAGAGCCGAAAGTCAATCTCCAAGAAATTAAAAAGTTCTTAGATGAAAACCCTCCAATAAAAAAAGTAGCATATATAGCAGTTGCAATAGGTGCAATTTACGTTGCAGGAAGAATTGCCAATGGAATGGCTTCTGCTGTTCGTGGATTTAAAAACTTTAGTTCCGCAATAAAAGGAAACTAAACACAAATAGGCTATAGTTTAATCGAATATATTATTCCAATTCGATTTATTGGGTTTACAAAGCAAATAGTCAAAAAATAAGATACTAACCTAAAATTATACACTATGAAGGTGATATATGGGCGAATTTCAACATTCGAACAAAATGAAGCAAGACAGTTAGTGAATGGTGAAATTTCATTCATTGATAAATGTTCGGGTGCTGTTCCTTTTATGGAACGACCCCAAGCCAAAAAACTTTTAGACTATTTAAAATTAAACCCGAATTGTGAAACTGAAATTTTATCTGTTGACCGCATTGGTCGTTCTACATTAGATATTTTACAAACAATTCAGTTTTTCAAAAAGAATGGTTATGTTCTAAAAATCACAAATCTTGGAATGGATAATTCAAGTCCATTTTTTGATTTGATGATTAGTCTGCTCGGCACTCTTGCTGAACACGAGCGTCAAGTAATCAAAGAACGATGCAAAGGGGGAATTGAGGTAGCAAAGGCTAATGGGATTTATGTCGGAAGAAAAAAAGGAACTACTGATGATAGAAATCGAACTTTGAAAAAACATAAAGACATCATTTCTTGTCTTATTGCGAAAATGAAAATTTCAGAAATTTGCAGACTAACGGGAAAACATAGAAATACCGTTTACAAAGTGAAACAACTTATTTGAGTTTGTTATCGTTTCCATATTTTTCCATTAAAAGATGATTTAATTGTGACAACAATTGATTTTGCTTCTCCAAGTCTGCAATTTTCATTTTCAATTCTGCATTGCTATTACTGTATAGTTGAAAAAAATCAAAGTTTAACACTTCTGAAATCGTTGATAGCAAATCCGTCTCAATTGCATTCCTTGAGAATATTGAATAAATATTACCTCTTGATTTATTTATCTTTTTAGCAAATTCAGTTACACTTAAATCTGAACTGTCGAGTACATTTTTTATCTCTTCTCCTATGTTAATTTTATTCATACACAAAAATCAAAATCATTGTGTGTTATTTTTAAGAACAAGCGCTTGTATATTTTTACAACTTTGTACATTATTATTGTACATTATTGTTATATTCGTCGCTTAAAGTTTAAAATATGAAATCAATTCTTACCACATTACTACTGTTGTTAGTAATGTGTTACGGGCAAGTTTAAAAAGATACCAAAACGTGAAAGCGGGAGTATAAGCATTTATTCAGTTTTACGATACTTCATAGACATTGACAACCATGAAAAAATTGGAGACCAGAAACCAAATAAACGGGGCGGAACTGAAAAGCCAAACGAGTAAGACAGACTAAACTAAAAAAAAAATGAAGAAAATCAAATCACTAATGCTAATTGGACTTTTAGCAATCACAGTTTCATCGACACTTACTTCTTGTATGACAACAAAAACAAGTGTAGGAGCATACAAAGAAACCCAAGGAAATGAATACACTTACGCCAAAGGAAAACAAATTTGGTTATTTTGGGGACTTATGCCTTTGGGTAGAGTAAGTGTAAATACTCCAGGTGACGGAAACTGTGAAGTTATTACAAGATTTAACGTTGGAGATTTTCTAATTAGCGGTTTGACAGGTGGAATTGTGACAACACAAACCATCAAAGTGAATGCTAAAAGAAAATAAAACCAGCCCATAACAGGCTATGGCAGCAATGGCGGGCGGTGTGCATATTTTAAGTTTAGTCCATCTAATAACCTTTTGTTCAGATTGGATAGTGTAGTGCTTCGAAATCCGCCACTCGCCATGCGCCAAAACATTAAAGTCTATAATCATTCCTCGATTCAATTTTAGCCAACTCTTGTTTATCAAATGAATGAAGCCATTTAAAAATTAGTGATTCGTCATTCTTGGTTAACAATGACACTGTCTTTGACTGCTTCAATTCTTATTGGTCTAACATAAAGGGAATAATCTTTGTAACATTTAGCAGAAAAACCTTGTCCATAAAATATATAATACAACGCAAGGTCTTCATTTTCTTCGTTACTAGTCCAATAACTGCCTTCTTTTAAATCGTGTTCTCCATTTTTAAAAAATTGCTTGATACTTTATTCCCGTTTTATCGTCAGTAAATTCCATAATGGTTTGTTTTCCTTCTTTAAAAATTTGTTTCTATATCCTTTATAAATCAAGCCACCTTACCAAAATCAGCGTATCTGTTTTTAAAGTAGTTAAATAAAATCTCTGTTTTCACAACAATATCTCCGTCGCCATACGTCGGATAAGGCAAGGATTCGAATAAATAATCGTTGATTGCTTTTTTAACAGCTGACGAGGTTTGAATTTTATCCACCCAATGATCGACTTTGAACTCGTTGCTTTTTAAACGCTCCAATAATCTTTGGGCGGTTTCCTTCAACTTATGCTTTTCCTTGTCCGTTACTTTCTTACCACTATTTAAAAGGTCAAACACAGTCAATTCGTCCTCTTCTAAATTTTCACGTTCTGCTCGTTTGTCCTCTTCGGACAAATCACCAAGTAATAATATCAATTGGTCGAAGAGTTCCTTCATTGTGGTGTATTCTTTCCCGTTATTGTAGTTCTCAATGATTTCCTGATAACGCTCGTGGAAGTCAATTCGGGTTGGATTAGAGTCGAGCATTTTGTCAAGTTTCTTGCGAACTCGGTCTTTCAGCGATTGAACAGCAACATTCTTGTTACTTTGTACTTTCAGGAACTCTTCTTCTATTTTCTTGAAGTCGAGTCCACTAATGTCAATCTTCTGACCATAACCTTCCGCTTGTTCCAACGCAATGTTTAAACTCTCAATCGATTGGTTTACCACACATTGAACTTTCGATACAATGGAGGTAATATCTGCTTCGTCAATCTTGTCATTTAACAAAGAGTAAACTGCATTGATAGCGTCTCGTCTCTCCTTGAATTGATAAATTGCGTTGTCAGGCATTAAGGCTTTGTACTTTTTGAAAACCTCACGAGCCAATATACCGAACTTGTTTTTGCTTTCATCGTTTTGACAAACAGCATTGTAGGCTTCCTGAATATACTTTATGCGATATAGGTTGTCTTCTGCTTCGATGATTGATTTTAAACTAAAGTTACATTCGTCTTGAAAGTACAGTTCAGTTGCAAGAACAGTTTCATTCAAGTCCGCAACCAATTCTTCCAATTCACGAACAGGTGCTTCGTCTTCTCCATTCTGACCTTTTCCTTTGTTGTCGCTATCACCATAAATTGCCAATGCTTCCAATAGGGCTTTGTATGTTTCAATGTAGTCAACGATTAGCCCGTTGTTCTTCCCTTCGTTTACACGATTTGCTCGAGCAATTGTCTGCATTAGAGTATGCGACTTCATTGGCTTGTCTAAATATAGCGTGGACAAACTCGGCACGTCAAATCCCGTAATCCACATTGCGCAAACGATTGCAATTCGAAATGGATTGTCTTTTTCCTTGAACTCTTTTTCAAGGTCACGGGTATTCATTTTAAGGCGGTGCTGTTCAATATCTAAGCCCCACGCTTCAAACTTATCAATT